>CAVRSO010000035.1:0-41820 GCA_963723845.1 uncultured Acidobacteriota bacterium | reverse complement strand
ACGTCCGCTGGAACATAACAAAGACTGCCTCCACAAGAGAAGAATATGTCGTGGTCGGAGCACAACTCATCGGATCCAATGGTCAAAATCCGCGTTTCTATGCCGCGCCGGTCAATGTCCGAACCGTTGTCGGAAATCAAGGGAATTGATCAGATGAACATCCAACGTGAAAGAAAACGTAAAGCTGCTTTCCGGGGATTTTCCCTCGTCGAGACGATGATCGTTCTGGCAATGTTGACACTCATCGTTGGAGCGATCCTCACGCAGGTTGAACAGGTGCAGCAGAAATCCGTGGCCGAGCAAGGCAGAGTGGATGATTTTCAGCAAGCACGCGATTTCGTCGATCAGATTTTCCGCGATACGCGCCAGATGGGATACCCGAATGTCCATAACTTCGACACCAGCACGGCTACGCCTGCCGCCCCTGCCTGCACTGCGGGGACCGCTGCCTGGCCCGCGGCCGCGTCTCTGATAAATGACTGCCGGCTAGCAACGGGACTCGTCAAATTAACATCAACGGAACTGGATTTTGAAGGCGACGTCGACGGCAGTGGCACCGTCTCGATCGTCAGCTATAAGGTTAATGGCAGCGGCACATGCGCGACCTGTATTCAGCGCGCCCAGGTGCCCAAAGCGAATGGCACCAATCCCCTAACTCAGGTGACCAACGTTGCAGCGACATCGTACAACGTTGAAGTTCAAAACGTTCAGAACACCGCCGCGGGAATCTTTACCGCTTACGACGTCACAGGAACTGCAATCGCCCTTCCGATCGACATTACTAGCAACGCTGCCAATGTTGCCCAGGACCGCGTCATTCAGGCCCAACTCAAAATTGCAAGTGCGACTGCTATTGATCCCAAGACCCGGCAGCAGCTCGAAGCCGACATCGAGGGCAGAGTACAGGTCGTGAACTGCTCGATGGCCACCACTGGCTTGGCCCAGGCCAATGGGGTTCAGATAACTTGTCAGTGACATGTTGAAAGATAAGGAGCAATTCGATGAGGCAGCCAGAACCCGGCAGGAGCGAGGCGTCGCATTGCTCGTTGTGACTATCGCTCTTCTCCTTGTGACCGCCGTTGCTGCGGGGATGATCATCTTGTCCAATTCCGAGATTACCGTCGACGCAAACTACCGCGACGAACAAGTCGCGCTTTATGCCTCAAAAGCCGGATTAGAGGAAGTTCGCGATCGAATGCTCCCTTCTAACCCCAACCCAATCACGCTGCCTGTCGCATCGCCGACGGCTGTACTGCCAGGGAGCGCTAACGGAGTTGTCTACGTCACTGCTACGGGCATTTCTCCATGGTTAAGCACCAGCACCAAATACGGCACATCTGTGTACGACACCGAGGTTCTGACGGAGTTGACCGCAGCGGGAGTTACTTCTCCACCCACCGGCACCTGGTACACGAATGTCGCCAGTAATACTGGTTATTCCGGTCCTGCTGCGAATCCTGTGCCGTACCAGTGGGTCCGGCTCAATCTCAAGGTCGATGCCTCGTCAAGCCCTTATCTCGTCGACGGCAACTCCGCTAACAAAGCGAAGGAAGTTTGCTACGACATGGTCAACCTCCATGAGGCGGTGATCTCAGCCGCCAACTGCACCACTGCGAATTCAAACTACCAGCCGGTTTACGAGATCACATCGTTTGCAATGACGCCTAACCGAACTTTTCGCATGCTCCAACAGGACGTTGTAAAGGATGTGCTAAATCTTACCTTGCCCGGAGCGCTCACGCTGGACGGGCCTTCCCTGGCCGCCTCCACGATTTGTGCCAGCGGCTCCACATGTAACGGCAGCGGGGCCTACATCACCGGGAATGAGCCTACGGACGGAAGCTGCAGCAGCGGGGGTACGGTACCGGCCATTGCCACTGCTGACTCGACGTCTCAAAGCAACCTGGCTACAGGAGTCAACTCAAACAAGACTAATATCACTGGCGCGGGCGGCTCGCCTTCCGTCGGCAACGCGTCGTCTGCCCTCTCTAACCTCAGTACTGTAAGCCAAGTAGAAGCCTTGGTGTCGCAGATGGAGACCCTAGCCGGCAGCAACGTCGGTTCCGACTGCTCCACGCTTAATCTCGGAACGGCTGCAAATCCCACGATCACAGTTGTCACGAATGCTGGCGGATCTTCTTGCAATCTCAACAGCGGCACGACTGGCTTCGGAATTCTCGTCGTCACCGGCTCACTTCAGTACGTCAATGTCAATTCCTACGAGGGAGTGGTCCTCATGCTGGGCACGGGCCAATTTGTCTCCAGCTCTTCGAAGGATACCACCCTGACAGGTGCTTTATTCATTGCCCAAGACCGTAACGCTAGCACCGGCGCCCTGCTGGCTGGACCCGCTCTTGGCAACGGAATAACGTTCAATTATCACCATGGGAATGCTTCATCCTCCGACCCTTCCATTCAATTCAATCAATGCGTCATCAATCAAGTCGAAGCTGCCGGCGTGAGTAACTACCGCGTCCTTGCTCAACGCGAGGTAACATTTCAATGATCCCTCGCGGAGCAGTCAAACGCACCCGTATTCAAGGATTGGCAACCGTACTATTCTTGTTTGGAATTGCCACTGGGGGTACCGCGGCGGGTCAGGCTCAATGCCAATCGGGACCTGGTTGCCAATCTCCAAGCTCTCCCCCAAAAGTCGTGGCATCTTCTGCCACGGCGAAAGCCACGCCAAAGAAAGTCTGGACAACAGATGACTTGGCAAGTGACAGCAAATCTGCGGACGCTCAAAAACAAGCGGACGATACCAAACAACAAAATAGCGGGCTTACCGCCACGTCGGATGCAGGCAGTGACGCCAGCGACACCAGCTCAGATACCTCGAAACCAGTCCCGACATTATCAGGCGGCTCGCCAATCCCAGCCACCCCTGAGGAACTCGAAAAAAAAATAGAGACGACACAGCAGGAAATCCTTCAGATCACATCCGACCTCTACAATGCCAAAAAGGCATACTTCGACGAAAAGGACGATGACTTACGATCGAAGCTCAAGTTCACCGTGAGCATTCTGGAGGACGAGCTCCAAGAAAACAGCAACGACCTCAATCTGCTCCAGGCTCGACTCGACGAATTGAAAAAGCCGCAAGCAGCACCCGCATCTGACAAACCTTAACCCGTCACAACTGAGGATAACGTTCGAGTCGCCCGAAAGAGTCCGCTGGGAGGTGCTATTCCTAACACGGGCGCTTTTCGAGCATCCAGCCTCTAGCCTCCAGCTTCCAGAAAAGTCCACACCAACAACCCCTTGTAACGTTCCCAGCAAACCTGCCAGTCTGATCACGCGGTAGAGGTAATCCGCCCTCTTGACGAGGACTGGAACAATTGCTCTTTGACAATTGAATCACGGCGAGACGAAAAACGACGCGCCTCGGTGGCAGGTCCCGCGTTTATGCGGCGTAAGCTGCGCTTCAACACAACCGCGGTGCCTAGCATGCGAGCCCGATTTAACCGCGTGTAACAGGTGTCGACGCCCATACAACTCGCGGGTCTAATCGCAACTACAGACGAGTAGAATGTGTTCCAAGTCATAGAAAACAAACGATTGGAGCACACTCTACTCGTCACACTAGCTGGAGGGCGAATTGGGTTACTGACGATCGGCTATCGCGACCAGCGCTCGCCCAGCGATACACCTCGCTCCCGTATTCGAGCAATTTCGTGATGGCCGCGCCAATTCGAGACGCCGTCTGTGTTTACTTCGCCGCCGACTTTGCCTACCATAGACCTACCTCGTACAACTTTTTGGAGTGAGTGGCGGAGCGTAGCTGCACGCGTCAACTAACGATGTCTACCGGCCAAAGACTCGTCGTCGTCGAACCCAACGGCATGCGCCGCGATGTGGTGGTAACCGCCTCTCCGTTCCGGATCGGCAGGCAGGCCGGAAACGAGCTGACCCTGCGCGACAGCCGAGTCAGCCGCCATCAGGCGCAAATATTGATGGTCGATGGCAAACTCGTGCTGGAGGATAGCGGCAGCAGCCACGGCACTTTTGTGAACGGAGAGAAAATTCTCCGCCACGAGCTGAAGCCCAGCGATCGAATCGACTTCGGCGTCGCCGATTCTTACCAGGTGATCTATGTCGGTGACGGC
Organism: uncultured Acidobacteriota bacterium; assembly: GCA_963723845.1. Taxonomy (GTDB): domain Bacteria; phylum Acidobacteriota; class Terriglobia; order Acidiferrales; family UBA7541; genus Palsa-295. The sequence goes on along the minus strand of CAVRSO010000035.1, from coordinate 37,714 downwards.
GCGACGATCGAGGAAATAGTCGAGCGCATCGAAGCGCCGGCTCCTGAGCAATCCGGACCGCGCGAACTTCATCACCTGGGCGTGCTGCTTGAGGTGGCCCGCACTCTCAGCTCAGGGCTTTCCCTGGAGGACATACTCACGGCCGTCTTGGACGCCGCGATTGAACTGACCCGCACTGAGCGCGGCGTGCTCTTGCTTCACAATTCTTCAGGTCAGGTGCAAACCGCCGTCGCGCGCAACGCGCAGCGCGGAACCTTGCGCCCTGAAGAGGTGCAAATCTCGCAGGGAGTCTTGAAGCGCGTTGCCAGCACGCGGCGTGAACTAATTGTCAGCGAGACGGAAGAAGGCAGCGGGCTCACCAGCCAGCACGAAAGCATGGCCCGCCTCGCTCTCCGTACCATTGTTGCGATCCCCATCGATAAACTGCCCGTCATCGAAGCGCTTGACGCCACGATCTCCGCCCGCCAGGGGGAACTCCTGGGAATTTTGTACCTCGATAGCCGCGCTCCTTCCAGCGCCTTTTCGGCGCTGGACCGCGAAGTCTTGCGGACCCTGGCGCGCGAGGCCGCTACCGTTGTTGAGAACGCTCGCCTTTTCGCGGAATCGCGCGCCAAAGCGCGCCTCGACCATGAAATCGAAATCGCCAGCCAAATTCAGCAGAAGCTTCTGCCCAAGACCCTGCCGAACCTGCCGAATGTCACTGTGGCTGGTTCGACGATTGCGTGTTACTCCGTCGGCGGCGACTGCTTCGACGTTATTGAATTGGAAGGCGGCCGCCACGGATTCTTTGTTGGCGATGTTTCCGGAAAAGGAATATCCGCGGCATTGCTTGCCACCCTGCTCCAGGGCGTCTTTTTTACAACAGCGACGATGGATATACCGCTTCCCGGAATCTTTTCCCGCGTGAATCGATATCTTTGCGAGCGAAGCGGAGACGACCGCTATGCAACCGTGTTCTACGGTGTGCTGGACACGGCCGGGCGCTTCGAATACGTCAACGCAGGCCACGTCCCGCCGATTATCCGGCGCCGCTCCGGCGTCGCGGAAGCGCTCGGGTCCGCGAATTTTCCGGTGGGCATGTTTCCCGAAGCCGACTATCAGAGCGCGGAAGTAAATCTTGAGCCGGACGAGTTCCTGGTTATCTACACTGACGGAGTGTCCGAGGCCGCGAACATCAGCGCAGAGCTATTCGAAGAAGCGCGCTTGCGGAAAATCGTGGAAGAGTTCAAAGGGCAAACCGTGGAAGAGCTTGCCGGAACGATCCGCGATGGCGTGAAGGCTTTTACCGCCGGCGCGCCCCAGTCCGATGACGTCACGATCCTGGTTATAGGATACAAGGGCAGCGGCGCCTAACTTCTGAGCACATCGCCACCGAAATCGGGAAAGCCGTGCAACATTCTAGTTGCGTAGCTTTCGACCTTGGCCGATAATCCACTAACTCGTTTCAGGCATTCTGTACAGGCGTATTCAGAATGACTTGCCCTCAGTGCAGCACTGCGAACCCTGACTTCGCCGAATCTTGCTCACACTGCGGTACTCCCATGCCCATTGGCGATGATGTAACCATTCGCGTGGTGGATATGTCGGCTCTTGAACCTGGGAGCGATTTCGGTCCGCGCTACCACATCGAATCGCTGCTCGGACAAGGCGGAATGGGCCGCGTCTACAAAGCCCGCGACAAAACGCTCGATCGTACTGTTGCCATAAAGGTTATTCGCCAAGGCACGGTGGGTGAAGCCGGAGCGCTTCAGCGTTTCAAGCAAGAGCTGCTTCTCGCCAGCAAGGTTTCGCACAAGAACGTGCTCCGGATTCACGACATGGGTGAAGTCGGCCCCGTGAAGTTCATCTCGATGGCCTACGTCGAGGGTCCCGATCTCTACCATGTCCTCCGGGACAATCCGAAGCTACCCCTCGAGCGCGCCCTTAGTTTTTCGCGGCAGCTTGCGGAGGCGCTGGCCGCCGCGCATGGCGAAGGCGTGATACATCGCGACCTCAAGCCTCAGAACATCCTGGTGGACAAGGACGACTACATCTACGTTTCCGATTTCGGTCTGGCGAAATCTTTTAGGACGACTCAGTAGGCATGACGCGGTCGGGCGCCTTTATTGGCACACCGCGGTATATGTCTCCCAGCAGGTGGAGGGAAATCCGGCCGATCAGCGCAGCGACCTCTACGCGTATGGCCTGATTCTGTACGAGATGGTCGCAGGCAACGTGCCGTTCACCGGGGATACCACCCTGAAAGTCATGTACCAGAGGCTTCAAGAAACACCCAAGAGCCCGCGGCTTCTAAATCCATCGATCCCGGCTTGGTTTGACGCGGTGATCATGCGCTGTCTGGAGAAAGACCCGGCCGCGCGGTATCAGACCGCCAACGATATTCTGGCGGATTTGCAGGCAGCCAGATCTTCAGCCTGCGTCAGCCGCACCGGAGTCAGCCGCGCTGACTCCGGTGCGGCTGACGCCGGCTGAAGATCTGGCTGCCTGCAAATCCGCCAGAATATCGTTGGGCGTGTCTGATACCGCGCGGCCGGGTCTTTCTCCAGACGGCGTGATGACCGCGTCAAACCAGACAGGGAGTCGCTGGATTGAGAAGCCGCGGGGCTCTTGGGTGTTTTCTTGAAGCCTCTGGTACATGACTTTCGGGTGGTATCCCCGGTGAACGGCACGTTGCCTGCGACCATCTCGTAAAAAATAAGGCCAGTACGCGTACAGGTCGCTGCGCTGATCGGCCGGATTTCCCTCCACCTGCTCCGGAGACATATACCGGCGATTCCATGCAAATAAAGGAAACCGAGCACGTCATGCCTTCTCAGGTCGTTGCCTCAAAAGATTTCGCCAGACCGAAATCGGAAACGTAGATGTAGTCGTCCTTGTCCACCAGGATGTTCTGAGGCTTGAGGTCGCGATGTATCACGCCTTCGCCATGCGCGGCGCCAGCGCCTCCGCAAGCTGCCGCGAAAAACTAAGGGCGCGCTCGAGGGGTAGCTTCGGATTGTCCCGGAGGACATGGTAGAGATCGGGACCCTCAACGTAGGCCATCGAGATGAACTTCACGGGGCCGACTTCACCCATGTCGTGAATCCGGAGCACGTTTTTGTGCGAAACCTTGCTGGCGAGAAGCAGCTCTTGCTTGAAACGCTGAAGCGCTCCGGCTTCACCCACCGTGCCTTGGCGAATAACCTTTATGGCAACAGTACGATCGAGCGTTTTGTCGCGGGCTTTGTAGACGCGGCCCATTCCGCCTTGTCCGAGCAGCGATTCGATGTGGTAGCGCGGACCGAAATCGCTCCCAGGTTCAAGAGCCGACATATCCACCACGCGAATGGTTACATCATCGCCAATGGGCATGGGAGTACCGCAGTGTGAGCAAGATTCGGCGAAGTCAGGGTTCGCAGTGCTGCACTGAGGGCAAGTCATTCTGAATACGCCTGTACAGAATGCCTGAAACGAGTTAGTGGATTATCGGCCAAGGTCGAAAGCTACGCAACTAGAATGTTGCACGGCTTTCCCGATTTCGGTGGCGATGTGCTCAGAAGTTAGGCGCCGCTGCCCTTGTATCCTATGACCAGGATCGTGACGTCATCGGACTGGGGCGCGCCGGCGGTAAAAGCCTTCACGCCATCGCGGATCGTTCCGGCAAGCTCTTCCACAGTTTGCCCTTTGAACTCTTCCACGATTTTCCGCAAGCGCGCTTCTTCAAATAGCTCGGCACTGATGTTCGCGGCCTCGGACACTCCGTCAGTGTAGATAACCAGGAACTCGTCAGGCTCAAGATTTACTTCCGCGCTCTGATAGTCGGCTTCTGGAAACATGCCCACCGGAAAATTCGCGGACCCAGCGCTTCCGCGGCGCCGGAGCGGCGACGGATAATCGGCGGGACGTGGCCTGCGTTGACGTATTCGAAGCGCCCGGCCGTGTCCAGCACACCGTAGAACACGGTTGCATAGCGGTCGTCTCCGCTGCGCTCGCAAAGATATCGATTCACGCGGGAAAAGATTCCGGGAAGCGGTATATCCATCGTCGCTGTTGTAAAAAAGACGCCCTGGAGCAGGGTGGCAAGCAATGCCGCGGATATTCCTTTTCCGGAAACGTCGCCAACAAAGAATCCGTGGCGGCCGCCTTCCAATTCAATAACGTCGAAGCAGTCACCGCCGACGGAGTAACACGCAATCGTCGAACCAGCCACAGTGACATTCGGCAGGTTCGGCAGGGTCTTAGGCAGAAGCTTCTGCTGAATTTGGCTGGCGATTTCGATTTCATGGTCGAGGCGCGCTTTGGCGCGCGATTCCGCGAAAAGGCGAGCGTTCTCAACAACGGTGGCGGCCTCGCGCGCCAGGGTCCGCAAGACTTCGCGGTCCAGCGCCGAAAAGGCGCTGGAAGGAGCTCGACTATCGAGGTACAAAATTCCCAGAAGTTCGCCCTGGCGGGCGGAGATCGTGGCGTCAAGCGCTTCGATGACGGGCAGTTTATCGATGGGGATCGCAACAATGGTACGGAGAGCGAGGCGGGCCATGCTTTCGTGCTGGCTGGTGAGCCCGCTGCCCTCTTCCGTCTCGCTGACAATTAGTTCACGCCGCGTGCTGGCAACGCGCTTCAAGACTCCCTGCGAGATTTGCACCTCTTCAGGGCGCAGGGTTCCGCGCTGCGCGTTGCGCGCGACGGCGGTTTGCACCTGACCTGAAGAATTGTGAAGCAAGAGCACGCCGCGCTCAGTGCGGGTCAGTTCAATCGCGGCGTCCAAGACGGCCGTGAGTATGTCCTCCAGGGAAAGCCCTGAGCTGAGAGTGCGGGCCACCTCAAGCAGCACGCCCAGGTGATGAAGTTCGCGCGGTCCGGATTGCTCAGGAGCCGGCGCTTCGATGCGCTCGACTATTTCCTCGATCGTCGCGCCGTCACCGACATAGATCACCTGGTAAGAATCGGCGACGCCGAAGTCGATTCGATCGCTGGGCTTCAGCTCGTGGCGGAGAATTTTCTCTCCGTTCACAAAAGTGCCGTGGCTGCTGCCGCTATCCTCCAGCACGAGTTTGCCATCGACCATCAATATTTGCGCCTGATGGCGGCTGACTCGGCTGTCGCGCAGGGTCAGCTCGTTTCCGGCCTGCCTGCCGATCCGGAACGGAGAGGCGGTTACCACCACATCGCGGCGCATGCCGTTGGGTTCGACGACGACGAGTCTTTGGCCGGTAGACATCGTTAGTTGGCGGGTGCAGCTAGCTCCGCCACTCACTCCAAAAAGTTGTACGAGGTAGGTCTATGGTAGGCAAAGTCGGCGGCGAAGTAAACACAGACGGCGTCTCGAATTGGCGCGGCCATCACGAAATTGCTCGAATACGGGAGCGAGGTGTATCGCTGGGCGAGCGCTGGTCGCGATAGCCGATCGTCAGTAACCCAATTCGCCCTCCAGCTAGTGTGACGAGTAGAGTGTGCTCCAATCGTTTGTTTTCTATGACTTGGAACACATTCTACTCGTCTCTAGTTGCGATTAGACCCGCGAGTTGTATTGGCGTCGACACCTGTTACACGCGGTTAAATCGGGCTCGCATGCTAGGCACCGCGGTTGTGTTGAAGCGCAACTTAAGCCGCATAAACGCGGGACCTGCCACCGAGGCGCGTCGTTTTTCGTCTCGCCGTGATTCAATTGTCAAAGAGCAATTGTTCCAGTCCTCGTCAAGAAGGCGGATTACCTCTACCGCGTGATCAGACTGGCAGGTTTGCAGCGAACGTTACAAGGGGTTGTTGGTGTGGACTTTTCTGGGAAGCTGGAGGCTAGAGGCCGGATGCTCGAAAAGCGCCCGGTTAGGAATAGCACCTTCCAGCGGACTCTTTCGGGCGACTCGAACGTTATCCTCAGTTGTGACGGGTTAAGGTTTGTCAGATGCGGGTGCTGCTTGCGGCTTTTTCAATTCGTCGAGTCGAGCCTGGAGCAGATTGAGGTCGTTGCTGTTTTCTTGGAGCTCGTCCTCCAGAATGCTCACGGTGAACTTGAGCTTTGATCGTAAGTCATCGTCCTTTTCGTCGAAGTATGCCTTTTTGGCATTGTAGAGGTCGGATGTGATCTGAAGGATTTCCTGCTGTGTCGTCTCTATTTTTTTTTCGAGTTCCTCAGGGGTGGCTGGGATTGGCGAGCCGCCTGATAATGTCGGGACTGGTTTCGAGGTATCTGAGCTGGTGTCGCTGGCGTCACTGCCTGCATCCGACGTGGCGGTAAGCCCGCTATTTTGTTGTTTGGTATCGTCCGCTTGTTTTTGAGCGTCCGCAGATTTGCTGTCACTTGCCAAGTCATCTGTTGTCCAGACTTTCTTTGGCGTGGCTTTCGCCGTGGCAGAAGATGCCACGACTTTTGGGGGAGTGCTTGGAGATTGGCAACCAGGTCCCGATTGGCATTGAGCCTGACCCGCCGCGGTACCCCCAGTGGCAATTCCAAACAAGAATAGTACGGTTGCCAATCCTTGAATACGGGTGAGTTTGACTGCTCCGCGAGGGATCATTGAAATGTTACCTCGCGTTGAGCAAGGACGCGGTAGTTACTCACGCCGGCAGCTTCGACTTGATTGATGACGCATTGATTGAATTGAATGGAAGGGTCGGAGGATGAAGCATTCCCATGGTGATAATTGAACGTTATTCCGTTGCCAAGAGCGGGTCCAGCCAGCAGGGCGCCGGTGCTAGCGTTACGGTCTTGGGCAATGAATAAAGCACCTGTCAGGGTGGTATCCTTCGAAGAGCTGGAGACAAATTGGCCCGTGCCCAGCATGAGGACCACTCCCTCGTAGGAATTGACATTGACGTACTGAAGTGAGCCGGTGACGACGAGAATTCCGTAGCCAGTCGTGCCGCTGTTGAGATTGCAAGAAGATCCGCCAGCATTCGTGACAACTGTGATCGTGGGATTTGCAGCCGTTCCGAGATTAAGCGTGGAGCAGTCGGAACCGACGTTGCTGCCGGCTAGGGTCTCCATCTGCGACACCAAGGCTTCTACTTGGCTTACAGTACTGAGGTTAGAGAGGGCAGACGACGCGTTGCCGACGGAAGGCGAGCCGCCCGCGCCAGTGATATTAGTCTTGTTTGAGTTGACTCCTGTCGCGAGGTTGCTTTGAGACGTCGAGTCAGCAGTGGCAATGGCCGGTACCGTACCCCCGCTGCTGCAGCTTCCGTCCGTGGGCTCATTCCCGGTGATGTAGGCCCCGCTGCCGTTACATGTGGAGCCGCTGGCACAAATCGTGGAGGCGGCCAGGGAAGGCCCGTCCAGCGTGAGCGCTCCGGGCAAGGTAAGATTTAGCACATCCTTTACAACGTCCTGTTGGAGCATGCGAAAAGTTCGGTTAGGCGTCATTGCAAACGATGTGATCTCGTAAACCGGCTGGTAGTTTGAATTCGCAGTGGTGCAATTGGCGGCTGAGATTACCGCCTCATGGAGGTTGACCATGTCGTAGCAAACTTCCTTCGCTTTGTTAGCGGAGTTGCCGTCGACGAGATAAGGGCTTGACGAGGCATCGACCTTGAGATTGAGCCGGACCCACTGGTACGGCACAGGATTCGCAGCAGGACCGGAATAACCAGTATTACTGGCGACATTCGTGTACCAGGTGCCGGCGGGTGGAGAAGTAACTCCCGCTGCGGTCAACTCCGTCATAACCTCGGTATCGTACACAGAGGCGCCGTATTTGGTGCTGGTGCTTAACCATGGAGAAATGCCCGTAGCAGTGACGTAGACAACTCCGTTAGCGCTCCCTGGCAGTACAGCCGTCGGCGATGCGACAGGCAGCGTGATTGGGTTGGGGTTAGAAGGGAGCATTCGATCGCGAACTTCCTCTAATCCGGCTTTTGAGGCATAAAGCGCGACTTGTTCGTCGCGGTAGTTTGCGTCGACGGTAATCTCGGAATTGGACAAGATGATCATCCCCGCAGCAACGGCGGTCACAAGGAGAAGAGCGATAGTCACAACGAGCAATGCGACGCCTCGCTCCTGCCGGGTTCCATGATTTCTCATCGAATTGCTCCTTATCTTCAACATGTCACTGACAAGTTATCTGAACCCCATTGGCCTGGGCCAAGCCAGTGGTGGCCATCGAGCAGTTCACGACCTGTACTCTGCCCTCGATGTCGGCTTCGAGCTGCTGCCGGGTCTTGGGATCAATAGCAGTCGCACTTGCAATTTTGAGTTGGGCCTGAATGACGCGGACCTGGGCAACATTGGCAGCGTTGCTAGTAATATCGATCGGAAGGGCGATTGCAGTTCCTGTGACGTCGTAAGCGGTAAAGATTCCCGCGGCGGTGTTCTGAACGTTTTGAACTTCAACGTTGTACGATGTCGCTGCAACGTTGGTCACCTGAGTTAGGGGATTGGTGCCATTTGCTTTGGGCACCTGGGCGCGCTGAATACAGGTCGCGCATGTGCCGCTGCCGTTGACCTTATAGCTGACGATCGAGACGGTGCCACTGCCGTCGACGTCGCCTTCAAAATCCAGTTCCGTCGATGTTAATTTGACGAGTCCGGTCGCTAGCCGGCAATCATTTATCAGAGACGCGGCCGCGGGCCAGGCAGCGGTCCCCGCAGTGCAGCTAGGGGCGGCAGGGGTAGCCGTGCTGGTGTCGAAGTTATGGACATTCGGGTATCCCATCTGGCGCGTATCGCGGAAAATCTGATCGACGAAATCGCGTGCTTGCTGAAAATCATCCACTCTGCCTTGCTCGGCCACGGACCTCTGCTGCACCTGTTCAACCTGCGTGAGGATCGCTCCAACGATGAGGGTCAACATTGCCAGAACGATCATCGTCTCGACGAGGGAAAATCCCCGGAAAGCAGCTTTACGTTTTCTTTCACGTTGGATGTTCATCTGATCAATTCCCTTGATTTCCGACAACGGTTCGGACATTGACCGGCGCGGCATAGAAACGCGGATTTTGACCATTGGATCCGATGAGTTGTGCTCCGACCACTACATATTCTTCTCTAGTGGAGGCAGTCTTTGTTATGTTCCAGCGGACGTCATACATTGACGTTGTTCCATTGGAGACGCCGCAGACGGTGTATTTCATTGCGTAGCCGGCGGGGACGGCAGCGAAGGCCTGGGTAAAGTCAATATTGCCGTTGGTGTTGAGGGTCGCACCCGTCCCGGTTGTTGTACCCGTTGTATTCGTAGTATTTGCATTTCCGGCGCAATCGGTAACCGTGAGAGTGGCGGTGGCTCCGCCGGCTGGAACGGCAGAGAGTTGGCCGATGATCATCTCCGCCAAGGCTGTGCTGGTGCTGTCTGATCTGCTCCTACTATTGCTGCCGACGGAAACGGAAACAAGGGCCATCGATCCGAGCAGACCAATGGCTAGCACCACCATGGCGATCATCATTTCGATCAGCGAACTTCCGTGTTCGCTTCGGGTGATTCTGCGAACGCAATGCATCTTGTATCCTTTGCCTAAAGGGCTTTCGATTTGTTCCTAGCGACTCAGTTCCAACCGTTTCCGTTCCACATCCAGACTTTGCTTCTTCCCGCTCCGGAAACCGAGACCGCAGCCCAATTGCCGTGGGTATCAGTTATGTAGAAGATGACGCCCTTGGAAAGGACGTAAGTGGCTCCGGACGACTTCACCGGAAGTCCGCGAGAACTAAAGAAGAGGATCGTTCCCGTCGCTTCCGTTGTGAAACCTGGATTCAGAGCGGCAGGGGCACTCGCAGCCGCACCATTCGTGACGCCATTGGCGAAAGCGACGTTCGGATCACCGGATAGCCATGTTGTTCCGTTGCCGCCGGAGGTGCATGGCGTAGTGGCGTTGATCTGACAATTGACAAAAGCTCCAACCGCATTCGATCCCACCGAACCCGCGTAGACGCCCAGAGTGGTATTCTGCTTCTCTGCCGTGACACGCGCCTGCTGTATCAATCCAGCCAGATCCGCGGCTGCGCCGCGTGTTCGGCCGAGGTAAATCGCACTCCATAGTTCTGGGAGAGCGAAAGCTGCTACGATGCAGAAGATTGCTAGGACAACGAGCAGTTCAACCATTGAAAAGCCACAGCTGCGTCCGCAGGTTCGGGCGACTGTTTCCCCTCGGGCCTGACGCCGAAGGCGGCGAAGAGAAGAGAAGGCTTGGCAGCAAGGGTTGTTCATTTGCGTCCAGTTAAGCATCGAAGTTCATCTCACTTACTTCCACCGGTTCCGCTCCCCAGGGGTAAGCACATTCTCCGAGGGAGGGATACCGTCGGTGATCAGGGCATTTCGGGGTCCTTTTGGGTGGGGCGGCTATCTTACTGGTATGGCGGGGGTTAGTCTGAGGTATATGCTTGTTTCCGCGAAGCGCACTCGTGACGAGGTCACATATCGTTACGGTTTGGGAGACCGGGTACCTAGGCAAAATTGATGCTTTTCGGAGGCTCGCTTCAATCAAAATTGTGAGCAGGCATTGACTTAGGAGGAGAACCCTATTCGAGCATTTTGATTGGATCTTCGCTGAGTTGAATCGAGAACGCTGACACCGTTGGCTTGTCGTCGAATCCGGAGGTCAGAGCTGTACAAGGCTCTTGCGCCCAGGTTGGTTTGGCGGCGCCCGGGTTTTTCCCTAACGGGCCGCCACGCCTCACGCGTCGGCGTGGTGACTACCTTCTGAAAATGAAGTGACCTAAGCTATACACAACACTTGCGACGCCTCCCAGTAGAACCATGGTCCAAAGAATCAGCCGAACCAGAGCCCGAGCCTCGCCCATATCTTCGTCCCCGTCACCGAACTGGGGAAGAATGATGTGCAAGTCCTTATGTGGGAGTTGTGCTTGGTCTTTTGCCACACAGCTCTTGCTCGTGCCGGACCGACCGCGCTGATCGGACCGGGTGTTGCTATTTGCTGTTTGCCCTTTGGCTGACGGCACTGGAGCAGTTACCCCCGCGGCTTCCTCAAGCAACCGAGAGTCCAGTTGGTATGGGAACTTCGGCGCAGTCGCAGCTCATCTTAGGATCGCCATCTACGTGAAAACTAAGGGCAAGAGAGATAACTGGCGAGTTGCACACTCGACAGGGGCCAAGAGGCAGTCTCTGATTGGAGACAGATGGACGCTGCTTCTGGTGCCAGCGTCTAGGCGGTCGCTGTTGGTAGTGTTCTTGATCTATAAGAAAAAGAAAAATCGATTTCAGAGAGAACAGGCAGGCGGGTTTGTCGCTGTGACTTGCGGGAACAATGGCTCAGCGATTAACCGGGAGAAATGCTTTGCTTGAGGGGAGCATAAACCTAGGAAAGATCCGCGCGCGAACATCTTGCCTCGCCACAAGATTCAGCCGCCGGGCCAAATGCACAGAAACTACGGCCCTTATATCTTGGTCTCGTTGACCACAAGCCGGGGCATCCGCTGACGGAAGGTGAGAAAACGTTACAGAATCGGGGAACCGGGTACGGACTTGTGTGGTTCTATCTTCGTCGAACGAGAGAGCGCTCCTAAGGCGCACGAACGATGAGGCACTTGAGGTAGTGCGTTTCCGGCATGGTGAGGATGATGGGGTGATCCTGCGATTGGGTTCGGCGCTCGACTATGGAAACGGTTCTGCCTGCGTCGTTCGCGGCCTCAGCCAAAATTTGAAGGAAGAGCGCCTCGCTAATGTGGTAGGAGCACGAACACGTGACCAGGAAGCCTCCCGGATTGAGGAGTTTTAAAGCACGCAGGTTAATTTCTTTGTAACCGCGGCGCGCTGCCGGAATGCTATCGCGGTTTTTCGCGAAGGCCGGCGGATCGAGGATGATCATTTCGAAACGCCGACCCACCTCATCATATTCCTTCAAGAGATCGAAGGTGTTCCCTTCGCGGAAGCGGACGTTGGAAATCGCGTTCAATTGTTGATTTCGGCGCGCAGCCCCAAGGGCAGCGGGCGCCATCTCAATGCCTTCCACGTGAGAGCATTTGTCCGCAACCGTGAGCGCGAATCCGCCCTCGTAGCTGAAACAATCGAGCACTTCTCCCGAAGCATAGCGGCGCGCGGCGCTGTGGTTTTCGCGCTGATCCAGGAAAGAGCCCGTTTTCTGGCCCTTCGCCAGATCGTGAACGAAAGTAATCCCGTTTTCCTTGGCCAAGACATCAGTGGGAACCGTGCCATAAAGGACGCCAACCCGCTGATCAAGACCTTCGAGCAAACGAACCTTGGGATCGTTGCGTTCGAGCACGCCTTTGGGCGCAAACATTTCCACCAGGATTTCGACGAATAGGTTCTTAAGCTGCTCGGCGGATTGGCTAAGCGTTTGGATGACCAAGTAGTCGCCGTATCGGTCCACAATGAGCGAAGGCAGCAGATCGCCCTCGCTGTACACCAACCGGTAGGCGTCCGAATCTTCCACCACGAGATTACGATAGGCGGCAGCCCGCTGGATTCGCTGCGCAAAAAAGGCGCGGTCAATCGCAACGTCGTTGCGTGTGAGCAGGCGAATCGAGATCTGCGACTTGTCGCTGTAGAAGGCGCGCCCTTGAAAGCGCCCGCGATCATCGGACAAACGGACGATGGCTCCGGGATCCGCTTGAACCGAGGAAACGTCGCTGCGATAAACCCACAGATGTCCGGAGCGCAGGCGTTCGACCCCACGCGAACTGATGACCGCTGATCCTTGCTTAAGGGTCGGGGCTGCTAGAGCTTGGGAAGTCATGTGTTGCGGTGAGTATCTTTAGAGCTCATGTTATCGCCGAGCGATGCAAGAGAAAATCCAATTCCGTCAGCCTCCCATTTTGCGTTTTCGATGAAGCTTCAAGGCAGTCGACCGCAGCGTATCAGGAATGTTCTTGTTAGCGGTGAGTTTCATCAGGTCGGTCGCGGTGAGGCGAGGGAACAAGTGCAGAGAGACGTCCAGCGGCGTCTTCGGATTGTTCACGAGATTTTTCACAATAGCGTAGTTCTTCATGAATATGCGAGTCAGCGAAATTGTTCGCAGGATCTCACCGCTTAAGTTTGTCATAGCCGAAAATAACTCGACCTCGGTATCGGTGAGGCGGGGGGATTGGAGTACGCAGCGCTGCACCAGCTTGTTCGGATCGCGGATGAGGAGCATCCGCTCCGACCGGCCACCCTTCAGGGCTAGGGTCAAGCGCTGGACCACATTCATGTGTGCGACCTTTTGGAAGAGGGTCTCCCGCTTTACGGGATCAGGTTCAATCTCCGCGGCTGCCTCTTCAAGTTCATTCATTGCTACAGCGCCCTTTTCCATTTCTCCTAGGAGGTCACGCTGTTCGGTATTTGCCGCTGGGGAAGCGATCACAGCGAGCACCAATTGCGGGTCGGAGATGAGGCGTTCGAGATTGTCGAGCAGGGCCTGTATGCCCGCCGAGGTCAGGTGCGACGCTACTCGTGCGACATTCGCCGTGGGACAGCCGGCGTTTCGTGCCAAGGCGTCAGCGATTCCCTTTTTGTCGGGAAGATAATCGGCGCAATAAGCGAAGAAGCGAGTATCCACGTCAGAGCGTGCGCACGCTGCTAAGAAGAGTTCCAACGGCTGGGTCAGGAGCGCATTTTGCGCACGCTCCGCGATACTAGGATCTGAATCCGAAGCTAGGACGGCAAGCAACTCGACGCGGTCTTCCGGGCCAAGTGGCACGGAGCCCGCGCAGAGCGCGATCTTCTGTTCGGGCCGGGCGTGCCCGGAACGGATCTGCTCGCGCAATTCGCTGCTAATGGACCCCTCCACTGGGGTGCAGATCGTTTTTGGTCAACTCGATACGCGCCATTTTACCCGGTGTAGGAGGAAACGGGACGCTTTGCCCGTTAAGACTTAGCCGCACACCACTTGCTCGGCTGGAGAAAATCTCGAGCGTGTTCCGAGCCTCGAAGCTATGCGAGTAACCGGCTCGAACCCTTTCACGGAGCACCGCTTGTCCGTCCGCGACAACTTTCAGGTAGCCCGGCTTTTCGATTCCGATTTTGAGCGTAAGAGTTCCAGCCGGCGCCGGATCCGACGCTTGAGAGCTCGCGCTTGCCGGTCCCGGCTGCGCCTTCGTCTGACTCGCGATGCTCGGAGGGACGTTCTGTGATGCCAGCCCAGTGGTTGCGGCTGATGCCGCGGGAGCGTGAGGCCGATGAAACATCGCCATCATTCGCGAACCTAAGAAATGGTACGCCAGCAGTCCGGCAACCAGCAGCGCGAGAAATATCGCCGCTGCCACGACTACAGGTCGCCAGTTCCGGCCGGCCTTGACGAACTGCGGCGCCTCGCGGACATTGGTGTTACCTGAAGTATCCAGCGCATACTCGGCCACTAGGCTGTCTTCGTCGAGACCCAGGAAACGTGCAATTGACCGGATGAAACCCCGATTGAATGCCCCGCCGGGCAGTTCGTTCCACCGGTCATTTTCAATTGCTTCCAAGAACCTGGTGCTGATGCGCGTAGCGGCGGAAATTTCGTTGAGGGAAACTCCCCGCATTTCGCGCTCCCGCTTAAGGTGTTCGCCGAAAGGTGTTGAGGACATTTCCTGGGAACCTGCGAAAAATATAGACGCCGACCGAATCAGTGTCAATGACACTCGAGCGCAACTGGGAAAGCGACCCATTGGCCTTTCGGCAATGGCACCGTATTGCCCGTTGCGACAGACGAAAATGGTTCACTATAATGCCAATGTTGCCTTCCGAAGCCCAAGACGCAAAGCAGCAGACACCACCTGGACGGACGCGCCGGGCTTCCGATGGTAAGCCCTTCGACGGCGTCGAACGGCGCCAACATCCCACGACACCTGCAGAAGTGCCGGACATTAGCGAAGTTACAGTCTTCAGAGAACTTGGCAAGGCCTTAACCTCTTCGCTCCAACTTGATCAGGTGTTGCGCACCATCATGGAAAAAATCAACGAGGTGTTGCACCCAGACACCTGGTCGTTGCTATTGATGGATCTCGCGAAAAACGAGCTGTACTTCCAAATCGCCACCGGCCAGGGTGCCGAGGCTCTTAAGGACATGCGCATCAAGGTGGGTCAAGGAGTGGCGGGCTGGGTGGCTCAGTCTGGCGAACCGGTCGTAGTTGCGGACACCAGCGTGGATTCGCGTTTCTTCGGCCAGGCGGATGAGAAGACCAAGGTAGCCACCCGTTCGATCGTGGCCGTTCCCGTGCGCTTCCGCGAACAGTGCCTCGGAGTAATTGAGTTGATCAACTGCATCGGCCCGGAGGGGTTCAGCCCGCGCGACCTCGCCCTCCTCCAAGCTCTTGCGGATTATGCCGCAATTGCGATTGAAAACGCGCGCCACGTCCAGCGCATCCACGAACTGACGATCACCGACGATTGCACCAGTCTTTACAATGCGCGCCATTTGAATTTCATGCTCGATACGGAAATCTACCGGTCACATCGCTACTCATTCGAGTTTTCGGTGATTTTTATTGACCTCGATCACTTCAAGAATGTGAACGATACACATGGCCATCTGATGGGCTCGAAGCTTCTTGCAGAGATTGGTGAAGCAATTAAAGAGAAGTGCCGCATGATCGACCTTGCGTTTCGATATGGCGGAGACGAGTTCGTCGTGCTCCTTCCCCAAACCTCGAAGGAGAATGCCCTCGGTGTGGCGCGACGCCTACACACTCTTATCCGCGAAACGCGCTGGCTAAAAGATACGGGGCTAAATGTCACAGTAACCGCCAGCGTGGGCGTGGCCTCCTACCCTACCGATTCGCGAACCAAGGCCGAGCTGCTCCACCTTGCCGATGAAGCGATGTACCTGGTCAAAAATACGACCCGCGATTGTGTAGCCGCCGCCGGCGTGGGAGTCCTGCCCGCGCCCTGATGTAGCCTCTGCCACGTTGTTCCTGACCGAGCACGCGCCTATACTTCTGAAAAGAGGAACTCCGGCTTGTACAATCGGGAAGCCGCGCGCTACGCACGTTGGGCCGCATGGGCCGCGGCGCTGATCGTATTTATCGTGGCCGCCGTGTATGGCGGGCGCACGCTTCGCGAGGCGCGCGCTCGCAGGCACGGACCTGCTCCCGTACCAGCCTCTGTCCAACAGCAGTCAGCCCAAATCTCATTCTCAAAGGTCGAGCAGGATCGGACTGTCTTTACGATTCGTGCGTCCCACGCCACCCAGTATAAGGATCAAAATCGTTCGCTACTCGAGGACGTGTGGATCACGATTTATGGGAAGGAGGGCGAGAGCAGCGACAATATCCACACCCGCGAATGCAGCTACGAGCCGGAAACGGGATACGTACGCTGCGAAGGCCAAGTGCAGATCGACATCGGAAGTACGAAGCCAGTTCCTGGTGACGCCGCAGCCTTGAACGCGAGCCTCGAAGTAACAACCAGTAACCTGCTGTTCAATCGGAACACGGGTGAAGCCTCAACGCAGGCGCCGGTCGAGTTCCGCTTTGCAGGTGGAAGCGGGCGAGGCGTCGGCATTAGCTATAGCACTAGCAATTCAACTGTGCGCGTGGAGCACTCCATCGAATTTGACTTGGCTCCGTCCGCTGCGACAGATGGCCTGCCCATAACAGCTACGGGAACGAGCCTCGAAGTGCGCCGCGACCAGCGAACCGTGGTGCTGGAGGGGCCTGCTCTCGTGCGGCAAGGCGATCGGGAGCTTTCAGCTGGCACGATTTCGGTGCAACTTGACAATAAATATCACGCTGAGCGCGCCATTGCTGAGGGGAATCCGCGAATTCGTGCCACAGAGGGCCGAGCGAGCGAAGTTGTTTCCGCCGATCGTTTCGAGGCCTCACTGAACGCCACTGGCCGCGTCGAGCGGATTTTGGCAGCTGGGGAAGCATCCGCCAGCCGGACGACGACTGCCGGCGATTCCGATCACTTCTCGGCCACTCAAGTGGAATTCGATATGCTCCCGGAGGGCAACTTCATCAAGCAGTTGATTGCCACAGGGGGCGTAGAGGCGGAATCGCGCAAGGGAAGTGACTCGCAACTTCTGAAAACCGGGGCCTTGCGTCTAATTTTCTCCGCTGCGGGCGCGCGCGGTTCAGAAACCTCGTCCGCGAAACGCGATCGCGCGTTGCCCAGTCAGAAGATCGAAACGGCAGAAACTCTTGCTCCAGCAACGATCGAATCAAAAACGGTCGCAGATACAACCACGCTGCGCGCAAACCGATTTGTAGCGCAGGCCGACCGCGATGGACGTCTCAGCAAACTATTCGGACACTCCGGTGTAGATGTTCGCCGACAAACCAACCATGAAAGTGAGGAGACTATCTCGGCTGCGGAGCTTGCTGCCACATTCGACCCGCATGGGGAATGGAACACTCTCGACGAGACCGGGAATGTGCGCTTCAGCCAGGCGGGTCGTGAAGCAACCGCCGCTAACGCTCACGTCGTCCGTGCCACGGATGCGATTACTCTGGAGGGCGCGCCGGTCATTTCAGATTCGATGAGCCGCTCCACAGCAGGCAAGGTTGTGTTCAACCAAAGAACGGGCGAACTGAGTGCCACCAGCGGGGTGGTCTCCACCTATACACCGACGACGGAGGGAGACGCTGTGAGCCTTGGTTCTGGCGCTGCCCACATCTCGGCGGATAAGCTTTCTGGCTCGGCGAGTTCGGGCCATGTTGTTTATGCCGGCCATGCGCGATTGTGGCAAGGGGCTGCCGTGTTGGATTGTGATCAGATCGAAGTTTGGCGCGATGCCAAGAAAATGCGGGCCACTGGGCATGTCGTCGCTGTTTTTCCCCAGATTGGGGGGCCATTCACTGCACTGCCAGGGAGTAAGCTCGCGTCCCGACAATCTTCGCCTTCCCAACAAGTCTTGTGGAAGGTTCGCGCTCCGATGCTCACGTATTTGGGCGAGGAGGGCAAAGCCCACCTCGAAGGCGGAGTGCAGGCTGACTCCAGCGAGGGTTCCCTGGAATCCCGAAGTTTGGACGTATTCTTGGGACCGGGAGAGGCTGTTTCGAACCTGGCTCAGCCCCTAACTGCCGCCTCGTCTTCTACTTCGCCGGAACGTCGCCCGGAATCGCAGGTCACAGCAGTTGGACGCCAATTGAGCCGGGTAGTAGCCGAAGGCAGCGTTGTGGTCCGTCAGGGTGATCGGCGAGGGATGGCCGATCGGGCGGAATACACCGCTGCCGAAGGGAAATTTGTTCTTTCCGGTGGCCAGCCGACTCTAGCTAATGCTTTTAGCGACACAACTACGGGCCATTCGTTGACCTTCTTTGTAGCGAGTGATACGATTTTAATTGACTCGCAAGAAGGTTCGCGCACGCTGACGAAGCACCGGATTGAGAAATGAACTGGCATGTTGAAACTCCAGGCCGCCGAGCTCCGGAAGTCATATCGCCGCCGGACCGTCGTTAACGACGTTAGCTTGGAAATTCAACAGGGAGAAGTGGTTGGGTTACTCGGGCCGAACGGCGCGGGAAAGACCACGACGTTTTACATCCTAGTTGGACTTGCTCGCCCCGATTACGGGCGTGTCATGTTGGATGGCGAGGATATCACCGACCTCCCCATGTATCTGCGGGCCCGCAGCGGCATCAGCTACCTTCCTCAGGAACCTTCAGTCTTTCGGAAATTGACTGTGGAAGAAAACTTGCTTGCGGTGCTGGAAACCCTGTCCGTGACTCCCCAACAGAGGCGCGACCGGGTGGAGGAGCTCTTGGCACAAATGGGATTAGAAGGGGTGCGCTCCAGTCACGCGCACGTGCTCTCAGGCGGCGAACGGCGGCGTCTAGAAATCGCGCGGTCTCTGGTGCTCTCTCCGTCCTTCGTTCTCTTGGATGAGCCCTTTGCGGGCATTGACCCGTTGACGGTGGTGGATATTCAAAAGATCATTGCGGACTTAAGCGAAGCTGGAATTGGCGTTTTGATCACCGATCACAATGTACGCGATACGCTAGCCGTTACGAATCGCGCTTACATCATTAGTGAGGGTAAAATTCTCGCCGCAGGCACGCCCTTGGAACTTTCTGGCAATGCCGATGTCCGCCGTATCTACTTAGGGGAAAGTTTCCGCCTCAACTGAATCTTATGAACTGGCTCGCACCCAAACTGCACCTCCGCCTAGCTCAGAAACAGATTTTGACGCCGGGGCTAGTGCAAATGGTCAGCGTGCTGGCTCTGAATCGCCTCGAGCTTCGGGAAATGATCAATCAAGAGATCATGGCCAACCCTGTTCTCGAAGAACTCGGTGAGGACGGTGTAACAGCCGATAGCTACACTGATGAGGCCTTCCTTAAGAAAGAAACGGAAAAGGTTCCAGAGACCGAGGGCCCTAATCCCTTCGACGAGTTCGATTTCGGATCGTTTTTCACCCAATATCTGGATACTGGGGCGGAGCGAGCCGCCGGCGGCGAGCACGAAGAGATCGAAAGACCCTCGTTTGACAAGTTTCTTTCGTCGCCCGCAAGTCTTACCGATCACCTGACGTGGCAAATGAGCGCCAGCATTTGCACCGAAACCGTTCGTAAGATCGCCGAATCGATCATCGGCAATCTGGACGAAAACGGCTATCTGACTGCGACGCTTGATGAAATCGTGCAGTCTGGAAATTATTCGATGGATGATGTTGAGGAAGCTTTGGCATTGGTGCAGGAACTGGATCCGCCAGGAGTCGGTGCACGCAATTTAGAAGAATGCTTGATCCTGCAAGTGAAGCTGCTTGATCCGCAGAATACTCTGGCTCAACAAATTATTACCGAGCATCTGAAACTGCTGCAAAATAACCAGCTCAAGGAAGTGGCACGCGCGCTGAACCGTCCCGTGGAAATGGTGAAGCGGGCGGTGGACCTTATCAAGCGTCTCGATCCCAAACCTGGTCTGCGCTACAACAAAATCGAGCCCAGGCTTGTCGAACCGGATGTTCAGTTCCGCAAAGTCGATGGTGAGTGGCAGGTTTTCATGAATGATGATGACGTGCCGCAACTCCGTTTAAGTCCCACGTATCGCCGGCTGCTGGCGCGTGATGCGGCGGACCGGGATGTCCGCAACTACGTCAAGGAGCGTTTTACCGCGGCGATACAGTTGATGAAAAACATCGAGCAGCGTAAGCACACCATCCTGCGCGTCTGCCATTCAATTCTTCACCGCCAAGGAGATTTCCTCGATTATGGCCCCGACCACCTGAGACCCATGATGATTAAGGAAGTTGCCGAAGAGGTCGGCGTGCATCCTTCTACAGTGAGCCGCGCGGTGGCCAATAAGTACGTGCATACGCCTCAGGGCGTCCTGGAGTTGCGAAGTTTCTTCTCCGAATCTGTCAACGGTCCTCAAGGCGGCGACATGTCTCTCTTATCTCTCAAGCGCCGCGTGAAGCAGATGATCGAAGCGGAAGACACCGCTCGGCCTCTTACGGATGAACAGATCACCAAGAAACTCAGCGAGGAAGGCATTCAAGTCACTCGCCGAACAGTCGCCAAATACCGCGAAGATTTGCGCATCCCGAGCACACACCGTCGCCGGGTAAAGGCTTGAGTTGCAATCGCCGTGAAGCGCTCCGATCGGAAACGCCACGCACGCCAACTCGTAATTCTTACCGGCCTTTCCGGTTCTGGCAAAGGGTCCGTTCTCAATACCTTTGAAGACCTCGGGTTCTACTGTGTGGATAATCTCCCCGTCGCCCTGATTCCAACTTTTAGCGAGCTTTACGAGGAAGGTAGAGGCGAAGTGGATCGTGCCGCGCTTCTGGTTGATGCGCGAGAGGGTGAGCAGATTGAAAAGCTACCTGGCATGTATCGCAAGCTGGCGCTCGAACATGCGACAAGCCTGGTTTTCGTTGAAGCGAGTGATACTGCGCTCCAGCGCCGTTTTAATGAGACGCGCCGTCCCCACCCACTCGGCCGGAGCGGCTCCATCATCCAGGGAATTCGCGAAGAGCGCCGCCGTATGGCTCCGATTCGCCGCCTCGCGGACGTCATTATCGACACGACGAAGTTCAACGTACACGAGCTGCGCCAGTTTGTTATCGATCGCTTCCAGAATCCTGGGCGCCGGCCGATGTTGGTATCGCTCGTTAGCTTCGGGTTTCGATATGGCATCCCCGCGGACGCCGATCTGGTTTTTGATGTGCGTTTTTTGCCGAATCCGCATTTTGTGCCGCGCCTTCGTCCCTTTGACGGCAGGAATTCCGCAGTGGCGCGTTACATCAAATCTTTTCCGCAGACGGAGGAATTCCGGCGCCGCATCGAGAGCTTATTGACCTATTTGATCCCGCACTACATAAGGGAGGGCAAAAGTTATCTGACAGTTGCGTTTGGATGCACGGGAGGCCGGCACCGCTCCGTTGCTCTGGCGGAAATGACGCGCCGCGCGCTCCAGAAGAAAGGATATGCTACGAAAGTGGTGCACCGCGATCTCGATAAATCCGCGGCATGAAACTTAGGGGAAACCGACGGGATTGCATAGCCGTCAGCGCGAAAGGGCCATGCGGATTACGGCTTGCAAGATGCATGGACGATGCATAGGCTAACAGACTCGACAAAGTATCGCGATTCTACGATCCGGAAAACGATATGGTCAGTCGCGCGCCCCAAGTGAAGCCACTTATCCCGCCCGCCACTGCGCGGGAGGAAATACTTCGGCTGCTGGGCTATCTGCGGCCTTATGTGCCGCGACTCACCTTGGGCATTGTCCTCATCGCTGCGATGGGGGCGGTTGATTTCCTCATTGCCTTTGCCTTCCGTCCCGCCTTCGACGTGATCTTGAACCCGCATTCAACAGCACAAGCACTGACCTTATTTCAAATACCAATTACGCACCGCGTAGTTGATCTGCATTCATTCGTCCCTCGCCATTTTCACAATGTGTGGACCGTTTTTGCGGTTGCTCTCCTTCTCCTCACGTTCATTAAGGGCGCGGCGGAATATGTGGGAAGCATTTTGATCCAACACGTGGGGCTCTCCGGTGTCACCGACTTGCGCAATGAGGTTTACAGCCAAGTGGTCCAGCAGCCGGTGGGTTTCTTTCAGCATAATCCTACCGGACGCGTGATGTCCGCCGTCATCAGCGATATCGAGCAGATGCGCAGCGCTTTCTCCGACTGGTTCGCGGAATTTTTTCGCCAGCTGTTTGCTCTCATCGCTTTCGTGGCCGTTTTGCTCGTCATTAACTGGAGAATGGCTTTGGGGTCGGCGATTCTGATTCCGGCCGTGGTCTGGCCCGTGAGCAAATTCGGACGCCGCATTCGCCGCTCCTCGGAAAAAAGCCGATCGCGTCTGGCGGATCTAAGCGAAATCCTTCAGGAAACGATCGCTGGAAATCGAGTAGTGAAGGCGTTCGGAATGGAAGGCTTCGAGATTCGTAAATTCCGCGAGGCCGCGCGCAGTCTGCTCCGCGAAAATATGCGCTGGATCAGGGCCTTCGCCGCCACTTCACCGGTAATGGACATTCTCGGAGCCATCGTGATCGCGCTGGTACTGCTTGTCGCGCGCGGCGAAATCAAAGCTCACCGCATGACAATTGGATTATTCGTTTCTTTCGCATACGCCCTGTTCAAGTCTTACGAGCCGATCAAACGCCTTGGGAACGTCTATCAACTGTTTTTGCAGGCGGCGGGCACCGCGATGCAGGTATTTGCCTTTCTCGATCTGCCGAAAGAGATCATGGATGCTCCTGGAGCAAAAGTACTGCCGCCATTCTCTAGATCGATAGAATTCGAGCGCGCGAGCTTTGTCTACGACACGGGGCCATTGATCTTGAAAAACATCGACTTGAAAGTTTCCGCGGGGGCTGTTGTCGCCATCGTGGGATCGAGCGGCGCTGGAAAAACGACGCTGGTCAATCTTCTTCCTCGTTTTTACTCGGCGACTTCAGGCTCGATCCGAATCGACGGCTACGATCTTTCGGAAGTGACCCTTCGTTCGTTGCGCGAACAGATGGCCATCGTGACCCAGGAAACGATTCTCTTCAACGATACCGTTCGGAACAATCTCTGCTATGGTCGCCCAGACATGCCTGACGACAAAATCATTGCGGCGGCCCAGGCAGCGCTGGCTCACGATTTCATCGTCCGCATGCCCCAGGGCTACCAAACAGTGATCGGTGATCGTGGGCAGCGCCTCTCCGGCGGCCAACGCCAGCGGCTGGCCATCGCCAGGGCTTTGCTGAAGGATGCCCCCATCCTGATCTTGGACGAAGCCACGTCTGAACTCGATTCGGAGTCCGAGATGCTCGTTCAGAAGGCGCTCAACAATTTAATGAGCGGGCGGACCGTTTTCGTGATCGCGCACCGTCTTTCCACGATTCGCCGCGCGGACATGATCGCGGTTCTCGACGATGGCTCGATTCGCGAGCGGGGCACGCATGAAGAACTCCTGCAGCGCGGTGGGAGCTATGCGCGGCTCTACGAAATACAATTTCGCGATGCCGAAACGGTCACACGTACGGCGGGCCCGGCATAAGGCACGACTCTGGTACTGGGTGAGTTTGTTTCTAGCTGCCGATTTATTTTCAGGGAACGCAAGGCTTAGGTGAGACGCAGGAAACAAAGTGCCTACAAAATCACAACCGGCACATGTTGATCGGCCAGGCTTCCGGACGCTTCCTTCGGGCCTGAAATCCATGACCGGCTACGGGGAAGCTCGCCTTAGCGAAAGCGGGTTTAACCTACGCGTTGCCATCCGCAGCGTCAACCATCGCTTTCTGGACCTGCATCTCCGCATGCCGGAGGGCTTCGAGCCAATCGAACCTCGCATACGGAAAGTGGTCCGCGAGCGTCTGCGCCGAGGTCATCTGGACGTCATCGTTCGACATGAACTAGCGGGGCCGTCCGCTGTCTGCGTCAATGAGGATGTTGCAGCGGCGTATCTCGATGCCGTCGACGCGTTACGAAAGCGGTTCGACATATCGACGCGGCCGGACCTCGCTGCCATCCTGCGTTTGCCGGGAGTGATCGGCCCGGCAGCCGTCCTGTTGGACGAAGACTTACCTCGTCTAGAAGAACTGACTGCAAGGTGCCTCGCCGCGGCGATCGATAAGCTCGATCTCATGCGGGAGGAGGAAGGCGCCGCGCTTCTCACCGAGATGTCCGGTCGGCTCTCCCACATCACCAGCCTGACGGCAAAGGTTGAAGTGCTGGCTGAGCGTATTCGCCCGGTGTTTGCCAAGCGTCTTGAGATGCGTCTCAAAGAGCTTCTCGGCGAAGTGTCTCTCGATCCTGCGCGTTTAGCACAAGAGGCTGCCCTTGCTGCCCAACGCAGCGATATCTCCGAGGAAATCGCCCGTTTGGCCAGCCACGTGGGTCAGTTTGGGACGTTGCTCTCCGGCGCCGTGGATGTGGGTAAAAAACTCGATTTTCTGTTGCAGGAAATGCAGCGCGAGGCCAACACCCTGCTGTCAAAGACTCCTGGTAACGACGCGGAAGGCCTCGAAATCACCTCCCATGCGCTCGAAATGAAATCTGAGATCGAAAAACTTCGCGAACAGGCGCAGAACGTAGAATGAGCGAGTCCGAGCCGCTGGTCCTAATCGTCTCCGGCCCTTCCGGATCGGGGAAATCCACGCTTGTTGGCAAGATTTTAGAGCTGCCAGGGACGATGCTATCTGTTTCGTGTACAACGCGCCCTCCACGCAAGACGGAAAGCGAAGGCAAATGGTACAATTTCGTATCCGAGGGTGAATTCCAGCGAATGGTTGAAAGCGGCGAATTTCTGGAATACGCTCAGGTGTTCGGGAAAAATTGGTACGGGACGCCGCGGAAATCATTGGACGAAGCCCTCGCTCTAAAGAAGGATTTGGTTCTCGAAATCGATGTGCAGGGTGCGCTTCAAGCCAAGAGAGAGTTGCCCGGTGCTGTCGCGGTTTTCGTATTGCCGCCGTCTGCCGCGGATCTTGAACGGCGCATACGGGAACGAGGGCAGGATTCAGAGGACGAAATTCGGCGCCGCCTTGAGCGCGCGCGCCAGGAAATGCTCAACTATCGCAGCTATGATTTCGCCATCATCAATGACGATCTCGACCGGGCTGGACGCGAAGTTCAGGCCATCGCGGTTGGCTCGCGCTGCCGGATTGCTCGGAAAGAACAACGGATTCGTGAAATTCTGAAGTCCTTCGGAGGCTGATTTGCCCATGGCTGCTCTTAGACAGGTGCCGGATAGTCAGTTTGCTTATGTCGTGGTCGTCTCCCGCCGCGCCCGGCAGTTGATGATCGGCGGGCGTCCGATGGTGGATAATCCCAGGTCGCGCAAGACTTCGCGCATCGCTGAAGAGGAACTGCTACTGGGCCTCCTCGAATACGAGTTGCCTGAGCTGCCAGCGGGATCCGAAGAAGGCGACGCAAAGCGCCGCAGATAGCACCATGAAAATCGCGCTAGGTGTGACCGGCGGAGTAGCAGCCTACAAGGCTGCGGAACTCGTCCGCCGCCTCCAGCAAGAAAAACTCGACATTCAAGTCGTGATGACACGCTCCGCACGTGAGTTCATCACGCCTCTCACCTTCGCCGCGCTAACCGGGAAAAAAGTAATCACCGAAATGTTCGGTGCAGATGACTCCTCTCCGGCCAACTTGGAAAGCGCCATCGAGCACATCGCCGTGGCCCAGCGCATCGACTTGCTTCTCGTCGCGCCCGCTACTGCCGATATTCTCGGCCAGTTCGCGCACGGCATCGCGGGCGATTTCCTTTCGACGCTCTATCTCGCCAGCAAAGCGCCGGTTATCGTCGCCCCCGCGATGAACGTCAACATGTGGGAGCATCCCGCCACGCAGGAAAATTTGAAGACGCTTCGCGCGCGTGGTGTTCACGTCGTCGACCCTGACGAGGGTTATCTCGCTTGCGGTATGACGGGCGCCGGCCGCCTCGCCTCTACGGAAGCCATCGCTCGCAGAGTTTGCGTCGTGCTGGGATTACGTCGCGATTTTGAGCGCCAAACCATTCTCGTAACTGCGGGTCCCACTTGCGAAGATGTGGATCCCGTCCGCTTTCTTACCAATCGCTCCTCCGGGAAAATGGGCTACGCGCTGGCTGAGGCCGCCACGCGCCGTGGCGCGCACGTAATCCTGATCAGCGGGCCCACCAGTCTGGCTGTGCCCGAGGGTGCCGATTGGGTCCCGGTCCGCTCGACGGACGAAATGCGAAATGCCGTGCGTGAACGATCCATCGAAGCAGACGTGGTAATTATGGCTGCCGCCGTCTCGGATTATCGTCCGGCTGCTGCGCAATCACAAAAGCTCAAGCGAGGTGATCGGCTCACGCTCGAACTTGAACCCACTCCTGATATTCTTGCGGAATTAGGTGCCCAGCCTCACCGACAGGGAAGCAAGCGCATCCTCATCGGCTTCGCCGCGGAGACCTCCGGCCTCGCCGAAAACGCACGGGCGAAGCTTGCGCGCAAGGGTGCGGACATGGTCGTCGCAAACGATGTCACGCAGGAAGGCGCCGGCTTTGACTGTGACACAAATGTCGTGACACTTTTCGTTCGCGACGGCAGCGAAATCCCTATGCCCAAGTTATCGAAGTTCGATGTAGCCAACCGAGTCCTAGACCACATCCTCCTGCTTCAGAAAAGGTAATCGCGCGGTTGGGACTCAGCGGTGTAGCCTGGGAAACAATCGTCCTTTGGTGTGTGCCGCTACGCGTGCGCTCTGCTAGCCGAAACAGATACCGCCGTCTGCACTGACAATTGGCCGAGCACGCTCCGTGCGGTGTCGAGGGCGGCTAGAACCGTCGGAGACTTTTCACTCTTTCGCCAAGCCATGTAGACTTCGATCGTCGCGTCAGGCTCATCAAGTGGAATAGCTACCGCCACATTTCCGTTCTCGACGCGGGTGGAGGCTTCATCCGCAACAATGAAAATTCCCTTGTTCGCTGCGAGGAGAACCTTGTGGACCTCGCCATGGGAGAGAGGATCAGCTGCCATAGGGCTAATGCGCGGGGATATGCCAGCTTTGGCGAAGAGCTCGAGCGTCCGTGTGCGTAGGCCTCCTCCTACGCTTGCGTCCGGAAGGAACAGAGTCTCCTCTGCGAGATCCTCAATTCGCAGTGTCCTCCGTTTCGCCAGGGGATTCGCCCGGCTCATCATCGCGATGAGCCGTTCCTCGTAGAGTAACTCGGAATTCAGACGCACTGTGTCTACGGGAGGCCGCAGGAAACCAATATCGATCTTGCCTTCCACCAGTGCCGCGTTTTGCAGCGTCGAGAAAATGCTGGCGCACTGAATGTCCACCGCCGGACATCGCTTCGAGTGTTCGACAACCACGCTGCCGACCTTATCGGCCAGATGCAACGCAATGCCGGCTCTAACCACGCCGGCCACTCCTTTGCTTGCTTGGCGCATGTGATCGGCGATCTTCGCCGTCTGGCTAACCAAATCCTTCGCGTCCCGCAAGAACAACTTCCCTGCATCGGTTAATGCCACTCTTCTGCGGTCGCGCTCGAAAAGCCGGAGACCAAACTCGTCTTCCAGGAGGCGAATTTGGCGGCTCAGAGGCGATACCGATACGTGCAGCTCTTCCGCAGCCTTTGAATAGCTAAGGCGTTCTGCGATCGCAATAAAGTACCGTAGCTGGCGAAGATCCATGGCCCTTGACTCCGGGGAAAAAACCACCTCTTTGTATCCAATCTACTTCCGACTGTATCCAAAGCCTACGTCTTGACCGTCCAAAGCAGCCAAAGCACTTACTCTTGCGTTCTCCATAACACAAACCCCATTCTTTTGCGTACTTCGTAACACAATCGCTCAAAATAAGCAATGGACTTATGACTCTGGATCGGTTCTAGTGCTTCCCGCAAGGGTGGGTATTCGCGGCGTGGCTGGGGCGGGCTCTCAGTTTCGGCTGTTGGATGTGTTCCTCTTCGTGTGGTTGGGTTAAGCCTGTTCGCACCATCGCCTCGACCGCGATTCCCCGAGATTTTGAACGAGTCATCATAAGGCCCGTCATGCGGGCTTGAATCCAGGGGGGACCATGAAATCGATTCGAATGTTGCTTTTTGCGGCGCTTGCCGCGGCGTTCCTGATAACGAGCGCGCAATTTGCGATGGCGCAGACGGCCGAGACGGGCGCGCTTGCAGGCACCGTGACCGACCCGTCCGGCGCTGTCATGGCCGGCGCCACCGTCACGATCACGAATACTGGATCCGGTCAGACCCGCACCGCCACCACCGAATCCAGCGGTTCCTACAAATTCTCGCTCCTTCCTCCGGGCAGTTACTCGGTGAAATTCTCTTCATCAGGTTTTCAGACGGCAGAAGTTCCCTCGGTGACCGTCAATGTGACGGAAACTGCAGTGTTGAACCATGCACTGCAAGTAGGCGGGCAGAGCATACAGGTCACGGTGGAAGCCACTACTGAGGCGATTCAAACTGAAAACGTCACGAATGGAGGTGTCGTTACTGGAGACGAAATTACTTCCCTGCCGCTAGTCTCGCGTAACTACACTCAAATCATCAACCTCTCGCCGGGCGTTGTTGCCAACGCCGCCACTGCGTCGTCGATCGGCAACGGGACTCAGGATGTTAGCGCGAATGGTTCCACCGCCAACCAGAACAACTACTCCATGAATGGCGCGTCACTCGTCAACTACGTAAGTGGCATGGCGGCCCAAGAGGGCAGTTTTCCAGGTATCGCCATCCCCAACCCGGATGCAATCGAGGAGTTCAAGGTACAGACATCTCAATACGATGCCAGCTCGGGGCGCAACCCGGGCGCAAACGTGGAGGTCGTCACCAAAACCGGCACGAATAGTTTCCATGGAAGAGCCTGGGAGTTCAATCGCAATAACTTCTTCAATAGCAATGATTTCTTTTACAAACGCAGCGAAGCCGCATTAGGCCAGCCGAACAAGCCACAGACATTGAAACAAAACACTTTCGGATTCACCCTTGGTGGCCCGATCATAAAGAACAAAGCCCACTTCTTTGGTTCGTATCAGGGCTTTCGGCAGCTCAACGGTATCGGGACCAGCGGTTTTGCCTCTGGTTATGCGCCAAACGTCCAGCTTCTGCCCTGGAACGATTATGCGGATGTCGCCAGCGGCGTGTGCAGCGATTTGCGTTGTACCAACAATGTGGCCGCCTACAAGTCCTATCTTGGCAGCGTATTCGGGACCCAGACTGGGTTTCTCACTTTCCTCGGCGGCACGGGTCTCCCAGCCACAAGCGCGAATATCACCAATACCGCCGTAGCGCT
Source organism: uncultured Acidobacteriota bacterium (assembly GCA_963723845.1). Taxonomy (GTDB): domain Bacteria; phylum Acidobacteriota; class Terriglobia; order Acidiferrales; family UBA7541; genus Palsa-295. The sequence goes on along the minus strand of CAVRSO010000035.1, from coordinate 8,711 downwards.
GCTGCAAGCGAAGGGGACTGTGAAGGGTGGCTTTAACCAAGGCTTCTATTTTCCTGCCGCTCCCCAGTCGTGCGTTTTGAGCCCGATCACGGGCGCCTGCGGGCCAGTCGCCATTTCGGATCCGACACGCGCCAACGAAGATCAATACATAATCAATGGCGACTATTCGATTTCCCAGAAGAACACGCTCTATGCGCGCTACTTGTACCAGCGAGATCCCCAGGTTCAGCCGTTCAACTGCTTCATCCTTGCGGGTAACTGCAATCCGGGTGCCCCTCTGAATGCCTATTACGGCAACCACATCGCGCAGCTTCAGTTGACATCAGTTCTGACGCCTAGTCTCGTCAACCAGGCTCGCGTCGATTACCACCGTGACATCGAGAATAACACGGACCCCAATCTGGGCGTCCAATCCTGCTCGCTGCCCAACGGAGCAACCATTATTCCGCTGGTCTACAACGGCGCTGATTGCAGTTCCACGCCGCCTGCTCTTGCCAAACAATTCCCAGAAATGCTTGTCGTCCCCCAGCTTGATATTCTAGGAATCGGCGGGGCTCCTTGGAGCCAGGGCGGCAACTTCGCGATGGTTTCGACCAACTTCATAAACACATTCCAGTGGTCCGATCAACTCTCCTGGAACCACGGGATTCATTCGCTGCGGTTTGGGTTCGAGGGTAACCGCGTCTTGTACAACAATACCATTCCATCTTCCGAACGCGGCGAACTGCTCATGTATTCCACTGCCGATTTTCTGACTAGCAGTTCCGGGCCGGCGATCGATGGCACGCCCGTTACCCCAACGGGCGGTATCGCCGCTGGGTTCGGCTTAAAAGGCTCTCTGGCACACTATAACCGCGTTAATCAGTTCGATTGGTACATCCAGGACGACATCAAGGTTACTCCGAGGCTCACCGTAAATGCCGGTGTGCGCTGGGAATTCGCAGGTTACCCGGATGACAAGACCGGCCAGTTCGGCAACGTCTGGGCTTCACAGCTGGCCAAGGTCAATACGGGCTCCGCTTTTGCATCATTGGATAACACAGGCACTCTGGTCGGATTTGCCGTTCCTTCAAACTTTGCCGTGAAGACCTTTGGCCTCACTGCACCTTCCGGTGCTGCTGGGGTCCTTGTGAACAGCAACAAGACCTTGGTCCCCGGCACTCCCTGGAAGGACTTCGCCCCACGTATAGGAGTGGCATGGCAGCCGATCGGACAGAAACTTGTGGTCCGCGCGGGCTACGGTTGGTTTTACGACTCGATCTACGGCAACCTCTTGATCGACAACCAATTGAACTTGCCTCCCTATTCCGGAGCAGGTTCTGGACCCTCGCCGCTGAGCCAAGAAAACACTCTCCACGCTCCGTGGCAGGCCGGTGTCGGTCCATTGGTATGGACGCCGCGTTACATGTTCCCGGGTACGTTTGATCCAAACACCGGGGCTCTTTGCCCAGCCGGCATCTGCTCCTCGGGCCTTGGCTACACATCCGATTCGCCGCAACTCGCGGATCGGTTGCCCCTCATACAGGAATACAACCTCGATCTGCAGTACGAATTTGCGCACGGCTGGGTTGCAGACGTTGGTTATGTGGGAAGCCACGGGACTCATCTCTATGACTGGTCTAGAAATGTCAATATCGCCCGCCTGGTGGCAGGTGCCCCAAACAATCCGACCGCAGCTTCCGGATTTCAGAACCTGGAGATGATCGCTTCGTCGCTGCCCTACAACGATCCGGCGAACCCCACTCCAATCACGTCGAACACGATCGGCACAACGACGTCAAACCTGAACGAGCGCGTAAGCTACCTCGGTTTCGCGCCCGCCGGCGTCGCCGAAACTGACACGCTTGGCGATCACCTCTACAACAGTTTGCAGGCTCAACTCCGTCATCAGTTCTCCAAGGGCCTGCTTCTTCAGTTCGCGTACACTTGGAGCAAGGAACTTACGAACATTAATACTTCGGCGGCAGGAAGCGGCATTCAACCGCCAGGAGAGGTGATTTTCGGAGCCGCCAATAGCAACGATCCTCTCGACTTGCGGCAGCAGTATGGACTTGCTGGCTTCAACCGTTCTCAGAGAGGTGTGATTACCTACGTCTATAATCTCCCGTACAAAAAGACTGAGGGCCTCAGCGGCAAGCTTCTGGGCGGATGGACCTTCTCCGGCGTGACGACGATTCAGAATGGTCTGCCATTTTGGATTGTCGATGGCGGAGGAGGATCGATCTATGGCGCAGGGTTAGGGGGCTCGAGAGCGGCCCTGGCAGATCCGATCGATTGCAACCCGAAAACGGGAAGCTGCAAGTCGGGGATTCCGATCGCCACTTCTGGGAGCAATACTTCTCGAGCCACCAGCAACTGGGTGAACCCGAACGCGTTCGTCTCCTTGTCTCCAAGCACTTACGCTACAAAAAATCCGGCACTGCCGTTTGGAGCGCTTCCCGCGTCATCCCCCTATTGTATCGGAGGTACGCCGAACCCTGGACCGTTTGGAGCGCCGAACCCGAACGACCCCTGCGGCCAGAATCCAGTGCCAGCCCGTGCCCCTGGGACATTCGGTCCTTTCGATCCCGGTGCCCCGGCTGATCCAGGCGCTCCGTTTCTTAACGCTGGTAGCGGGTTTGGCAATACGGCAATCGGTTCCATTACGGGGCCAGGTCAATTCAACTTCGACATGTCCTTGATCAAGACCACGAAACTGTGGGAGGGCGGCTCGCTGGAGTTCCACATAGATGCGTTTAACGTCTTCAATCATGCACAATTCAATCCACCCGGAAACGACGTTAACGCGGCGGCTACGTTCGGCATCATCACCTCGACTTCGGTGACGCCGCGTGTGATGCAGTTCGGCTTGAAGTTCCTGTTCTAGGAGCGACGAGGAGCGTCGGCTCTTATTCGGTGTTGTAGCTGTACCCACCCCGGGGACCGGTTGGCCCACCCCCAGCTGGTCCCCTTTCTTTTCGGCGAACCAGCCGTCGGGGATCAGTATTTGTACATCACCAGCACTCATCCCGAGTGCCGGAACAAAATAACGTCGCCATCCTGCACGATGTATTCCTTGCCTTCGAGCCGCACCTGGGCCTTCTCGCGCGCGGCGCCAAAACTCCCCGCTTTCAGCAAATCTTCCCAATTCACCACGTCCGCCTTGATGAAATTCTTCTGAATGTCGCTGTGAATCGCTCCTGCGGCTTCTGGTGCCGTCATGCCGCGTTTGATTGTCCAAGCGCGGCATTCCGGTTCGCCGCAAGTGAGAAACGAAATCAAACCGAGCAAGCGGTAGCTTGCCTGGATCAGTCGGTCCCGCCCTGATTCCGTCAAGCCATAAGCGCGCATCATCTCGGCGGATTCTGCGTCGTCCAGTTCCGCCAACTCCGCCTCGATCTTCCCGCAAAACGGCACCACGGCGGTTTGTCGTTTCGACGCCAGCTTTTCCAGATGGTGCTTCTCAACCACTCGATCGATTTCCGTGGCTTCATCGTCCCCAAGGTTCAAAACGTAGAGCATCGGCTTGCGCGTGAGAAACATGAAGCCGGTAAGCATCTTCTCTTCTTCCTGCTTGAGTTCGAGCTCGCGGAGCGGCGTCTCGGCCTCGAGCGCCTGACGGCAGCGCATCAGCAGTTGCAATTCGGATTCGAGCAGCGAATCCTTCTTCTTTTTCAAATCCTTTTCGACGCGTTCAATGCGCTTAGCCGCCTGCTCCAGATCGTTCAAAATCAACTCGATATCTACATTCACAATGTCGCGAACCGCATCAAGCGACCCTGCCTCGTGCGGGACCGCCGGATTCTCGAACAGCCGCACCACGTGCGCCAGCGCGTCCGCCTCGCGCAATGGCACAAGCGAAGCCGAATTCTTCTCGCGGTCCTTCTGCAAGCCGCCAATATCCACGTACTCGATCGTCGCGTACGTAACTTTCTTCGGCTTGAACACCTCGGCAAGCTTCGTCACGCGAGCGTCCGGCACACGCGCGATTCCCACATGCGCCTGATTCGGCGCGCTTCGCGCATCCACGCGCGCTTTGGTGAGAATGCGAAACAGACTCGTCTTCCCGACCTGCGGTAGTCCGATAATTCCAGTTTGCATAAGCGATCGATACTAGCATAGCCGTTCGCCGCGGCTGCTTGCCGCGCGTCGCTAAGCGCAAAGAAAAAGCGCCCCGGTTTTCCGGAGCGCTTTTCGACAGCAATCGAATTATTTCGACTTCTATTTCTTCGCCTTAAGCGCGTTCAGCGCCAGTGTGAACCGCGACTTGTAACGGTTCGCTGTATTTTCGGAAAGCGTCCGCTTCCGAATCGCCTTGTCCAATTCCGAAAACGTGGCCGACGCTAGCTTTTCCGCCTCGCCACCGTCCGCGGCCAAAAGCGCGGTGCGCATGCGACGCATCGCCGTGCGCACGCGCGTCCGGTTCATGCGATTAATCGCCGCCCGCCGCTCCGTCTGCCGAATATTCTTCAATACAGACTTGGTCTTCTTCTTGTGCTTTACAGGGTTACCCTGCGCCATTCATCGCTCCTTAGCTTGTAATGTCAGCCTAGCAGATTAGCGGACACGCGCCGCACTGTCAATTTTCGGAAACGCGAAGCCGGGCACGGTGCTAGTGAATATCGCGCAGAACGGCCATCGCCGCATTCCGTCCATTGATGCCGATCACGCTGCCTCCCGGATGCGTGCAGGCTCCGCACAAGTAAACGCCCCGCATGGGCGTGCGCGCCGAAAGCCGTTTCGACCACATGTACGGAGGCAAGCACTCGCCCTGAAATATATGGCCGCCGGTGAGCCCAACTTTTCGCTCGATATCGGGCGGCCCAAGCACCTGTGCATCGATTACCGCGTCGTCGATATTCGAACAAAAGCGCGCCAGTGAATTGAGCGCGAGCCGGCGTACTTCCTCCCGCCGTTCATCCCATGTGCCGCGCGCAAACTTGTAGGGAACATACTGCGCAAACACACTCATCGTATGCTGTCCTGGATTCGCAATCGAAGGATCATGAGCACTCTGGAAGTACAGCTCGCACCACAGATGCTCAGGCAAATCGCCGCGGCGCGCGGCGGCAAACCCTGCCTTCCACTCCCTCTTGGTCAGCGGTATGTTGATTTGCCCGTAGTGGTGCGGCTGATCGGTACCCGGCCGCGCTGTGAAGTTGGGCAGCTCATCCATCAGGACGTTGAGCTTCACCGTACAGCCCTCCATCGGAATCTCCTCGACGCGCTTCCGCCACGCAGGATCGGCCGCGGTACCCAGCAGCCGCAGCGTCTGCTTCGGGTCGGCATTCGATACCACTACGGGTGCTGCGATGAATTCGCCGCCCTCAAGCTGCACGCCCTCGCCAGGCAGGATCCCTGCGACCGGGACGCCCGCAGCCACCACCGCTCCCGCCTCGCGCGCGGCATCGCAAAAGTAGAACGAGACCATGCCCATGCCGCCCTTGACGTAGCCCCACATGCCGGGCATTCCGCCCAGCCGGCCCGACGCATGATGGAAGCGGATGCTGGCCGTCCCTGCATCGAACGGGCTGGCGTTGGTCCCAATTACTCCTTGTCCGAGGTACGCCGTCTGCAGTCGTTCGTCGCGCAAGATAGTGTTCAACGAACTCGGCCATCGACCAATCGAAAAGCACCCGCTTCGCTTCGTCATCTTTCCCGAGCCGTTCTTCAATCTGTTCCCGCGTCGGAGCTTCGCCAATCCACAGATCGCCATCGCCAGACCGGACGCAACGCATCGCGCAATCTGCGCAGCACGTCGCTCATCGCGCGCCAGCCTTCCACGTCGCCCGGGGCGAAACTGCGAATTTCCGCCTCGCACTGCTCATCGCTATCCCAAAGCTGAACGCTCGAGCCATCAAGGAATGGAACAAACAGCCCGTTGACCGCAGGCGTCCACTGAAAGCCCCGCTCCGGCAGATTCAACTCGGAAACAACCAGCGGATGCAGCAATCCCGCCAGATACGCGCATGGCGACATGCGCACGCCGGGGAAGGGCTCCTCGATGGTGCACGCGCCACCCACGCGCGTGCGGCTCTCCAGCACGAGCACCCGCTTGCCCGCGCGCGCCAAGTACGCCGCGCAGGCCAACCCGTTGTGGCCGGCTCCGGCCACAACCACATCCCAACGGCGCGAGGCTAGTTCACGAATGGGAGCGGGCAATCCAACTTCGCCAAGGACAGCGGCCGTCGGTGAGTTCACGGCACGTAGTATCCACCGCCCTGCGCCCGTTGCACAGCTTTTGTGCTGTTTGACCTTTGATCAGGCGCCACTTACAAGTCGGCCTTACTGTGGATCAGCAAAAAAACCCCTTGACAAGGCCAATCATGATAGTATACTGAGTATACTCAGATGCGAACCGGCCTCATCATCTCTCAATCCGACAAAAGGCCGATGTATCTCCAGATCATGGAACAGATCAAGCAACGCATCGCTGTCGGTGACTGGGCCGCAGGCCAAGCAATCCCGTCGATCCGCCAGTTGGCTGTGGATTCCGGCGTCAGCGTCATTACTGTAAAGCGGGCATATCTCGAACTTGAGCGGGAGGGAATTATCGTGACGCATCAGGGACGAGGCTCGCATGTGTCACCGGATCCCGATTTGGGGAAGCGGATACGCGAAGAGGAACTGGATCAGCACCTGGAACAGGCAGTGCGTGCCAGTGCGCTCTTGGGCCTCTCGCCCAAGGATCTCGATAAACGCCTTCGGGCGAGCTTTGATCGGCTTGCCGAAGCCGAAAAGGAATCTGTATGAAAGACCTGGCGATCGCGCTGGACGGAGTCTGCAAGTCGTACCCCTTTTTTGCCCTGGATAACGTACGGCTGCAGCTTCCCCGCGGAATGATCATGGGATTGATCGGCCCCAATGGCGCAGGTAAGTCCACCACCATTCGCATTTTGATGGGCCTAGTTCACCAAGATAGTGGCGATGTGTGGGTGCTTGGCCATCGAATGCCTGATGAACAGGTGGCGGCGAAATGGGAGATTGGCTTCGCGTCGGAGGATATGCGGCTGTACGACTCCTTGACGTTGGGCTGGCACATGAATTTCATCCAGTCAATCTATCCCAATTGGGACGCGGCGTACGCGGATCTGTTGCTCAAACGCTTCGGCCTAAGGGCGGAGCAGAAAATCAAAGGACTTTCGCACGGACAGCGCGTCAAGGCGACTCTGCTGTTGACTTTGGCCCGCCGCCCGCAGTTGCTTGTGTTGGACGAGCCGACAACTGGCCTCGATCCGGTGGCGCGGCACGAAATCCTTCGCGAACTAACGGACGTAATGGCCGACGAGGATCGGAGCGTCCTGTTCTCGTCGCACAATACACAGGACGTCGAGCAAATTTCCGATCGATCACGTTTATTGACCGGGGCCGGATCATCGACTCGATGGATAAAGAAGCCTACCTGGATCGTCGGCGGCGACTTGGCTTGAAGTGCCCGTCGGAGTTGCGCTACCTGCGTTGCCTGGCGTCATCGGGATCAGGCAACCGGACGCCTGGCGGTGGCGATCGCCAACGCCTTCGTTCCGGACCTTGCCAATGCCTATGAGACGTCCGGAGCCCGGGTGCATTCGGTTGAGAGATATGACTCTCGAAGAAATTTTTGTCGCCAACGTCGAGTACAGCCGGGAAGAGGTGAGCGTATGAGTGGCTCAGTGGTTCGGCATTTGATTTCCAAGGATTGGCGCCTGCACCGTTTTCATGTCTTAGTCTCTTTGCGGCTGGCGCTGCTGCACTGGCTCTTTTTCAAGTGAAACGCGAGGTTCCCTTCGTTCTAGGTGCAGTCTGGTTCTTTGTCGCGCTAATTGTGTTTGCATGCATGCTCCCGGTCACGAATGTGGTGAACGAGAGGAAGAAACAAAATCTTGCTTTTGTGATGAGCTTGCCCGTCTCCGCCAGGCAGTACGCAATGTCGAAAATTGCCTCGACATTTGGGATGTTTCTCGTGCCGTGGATCGCGTTGCTCGGCTGTGCGCTTTTGCTTATCGAAGCGCGCGGCTTACCGCACGGAGCGATTCCCACGGCGCTGGTCTTGAATGGCCTTGTTCTCGTAGGTTTTTTCCTGATTGCTTCGGTCGCGATCGTCAGCGAATCCGAGGGCTGGACGGCTGGCGCCACAATCATTTGCAATGCCTCGTATGGCGTCGTGTGGTATCTCATCGTCAGAGTGCCCGGGGCCTTGAAGGAAATGGGAAGCCCTGTGGCTATTTGGAGTTGAATCCTGACGATCCTGGCCGTCGAGTGCGCATTGATTGCGATCGCTTTGGGTCTGACTTTCTATCTTCAATCCAAGAAACGGGATTTGTGTAGCGCAAGCACAGCTCCAACAAAGCTGATTGAAGGCCGATTCTAAGGCCGATTCGTTAGTGCGAAAGGATTGCCATGCGATACGTGTGTTTGTTAGCACTGTTGGTCATGCGGCTCTCCACTCAGGCTCAGGACGGAGCCGTTGTCTACAAGCAACATTGCGCATCATGTGACCATGCCACCGCGCGTGTTCCGCCCGTAGCGCCCTTCGAGCCATGGGCGTACCTAGAGTGCTAAACGCGCTCGAGAACGGCACGATGAAGACAACCGGAGCCACATTGACAGCCCAGGAGCGCTACGCCGTCACCATCTTTCTTGCTCATTCCCGCGCAGAAAGCCGGTCCCATTTCCGGCGCTTTCTGTAGCGCAAACGCACAGCCGTTTCGAATCTCATCGTCCGCGCCCGGGTGGAGCGTGAGTACGGACGT
>CAVRSO010000034.1:0-19470 GCA_963723845.1 uncultured Acidobacteriota bacterium | reverse complement strand
TGGCTGAAGAGGAAAAAATGTAGCTAGGAGGACGCGTCTACGCTGGCGCGGATTTCCTGCCAGCGCTTCCGCCGCGCGATATGACGCTTGAGGAAGGCGATTGAATTTATCGCTGACGATGAGTATGTGGAAGTGACCCCGAAGTCGATTCGCCTCCGCAAGAAAGTCCTCGACGCAAAGAAGCGGCCGAAGCGCTGGCAGGAAATCCGCGCCAGCGTAGACGCATCCTCCTACTACATTTTTTCCTCTTCAGCCACTCGTGGTTGTGCGCTTACCGATTGCCTCGAATTTACGTGCACAGGCAAGAGTGCCTGTGCCACTTAGATACCTATTGCAATCCCATAGGGCTTTTGGCAGGATGCTATGGGTTTCCCATAGGAGTTCTGCAAGGACCGCCGACCAAAAAGATGTGTGGCAGGGGACGCTGGCGCTGATGGTGCTGAAGACGCTGGAGACGCTGGGTCCGCTGCACGGGTACGGCATCGCGCGCCGGATCGAGCAGACCAGTGGCGACTTGCTGGCGGTGAATTACGGCACGCTGTATCCCGCGCTGCTGAAATTGGAGCAGGAAGGTTACATTTCGTCGGAATGGGGAGTATCAGATAACAATCGCCGAGCGAAGTATTACAGGCTTACGCGCGCGGGGCGGAAGCAGCTTGAACGCGAAGCGAGAGATTGGGCGCAAACGACTGCGATTCTGGCGCGGTTTTTGGAAAGCAGTGGCTAGTGACGAGTGGCTAGCAGAGGCTTGGGAATGTTCGTGAGCACACTACGAGTGTGGTTTTCGCGACTGGCGGCTATTTGGCAAGCGGCGGGACCGCGACCTGCCGAGGAGATGGAGAGCCATCTCCAGATGCACATCGAGGACAATCTGCGCGAAGGGATGTCGCCGGAAGAGGCGCGGCGGCAAGCGCTGATCAAGCTCGGCGGAGTCGAGCAGACGAAAGAGAATTATCGCGAGCGGCGGGTGTTCCGTGGCTCGAAACGTTGCTACAGGACGTGCGCTTCGGTTTGCGCATGCTGCGAAATAGCCGGCGTTACGTTTGTGATCATCGTGACGCTGGCTCGGGAATTGGCGCTAACACAGCGGTATTTTCGGTAATGAATGCGCTGTTCCTGCATCCACCGGGAATGCGCGATCCAGATCGCTTGGTCGCACTGCGCGTCAAATACGACAAGCTTGGACTGAGGAGCATTGTCGTTTCCCCACCGGACTTCGCCCAGGTTCGCGACAGCAAGAGGATCTTCGCCGCCGCGGCGATCGAAGACACCGACGACTTCAATTACACGGCGGACGCATTTCCGGAACGCCTCAAAAGGAGCGGAAGTTTCCTCGGGGTGGTTTGATGTTTTCGAGGCGAAGCCGATCGTCGGCCGAGATTTGCGCCGGAAGAGGACCAGCCGAACGCGAATCATGAAGTTGTTCTCGCTTATGGGGCGTGGCTGCGGTGGTTTGGAGCCGACCGCAGCGTTATCGGCCGCCAGATTCAATTGAACGAAGAGCCTTACAAGATTATCGGCGTCAGGCCCCATTTTTCATTGGCCCGATCCTCAGACTGATCTTTGGGCGCCGCTGGGCCTGCCGCCCACCGATTTCAACATCAACAACACGTTCAATGAGAACTACGTGGCAGTGGCGCGATTACAGCCGGGCGTCTCGCTTTCTCAAGCGAACGCCTACACTCGAATTCTCGTGAACCGCGTGATCGAGAATCCCGCTGCGAGCTTGGCTAAGAACGCCGGCTGGGGGATGTTCCTTACGCCGCTCATGGATTTTGTTTTTGGAGATCTTCGCGCCCCGGTATCGATTCTTTCCGGGGCTGTGGTCCTCGTGCTTCTGATTGCCTGCGCGAATATCGCGGGGCTGCGCTGGCGAAAGGGGCCGGGCGTTCAAAGGAGGTGGCTGTGCGCGCAGCTCTTGGCGCTTCGCGAGCCCGCCTGATCGTGCAGGCGCTGGCTGAGAATGCCATATTGGGCGTGGCCGGAATCTTGCTGGGGCTTTTCATCGCGGACTACGGAATTAAGGCGCTGCTGATTGCCGCTCCCAAGTCTCTGCTACCTAGCGCGGCCGTGCATCTTGATGGTCACGTGTTGTTCTTCACAGCCATCGTCGGAATCGTAGCTGTGCTGCTCTTCGGTACGATTGCTGCGTGGCACATGTCGCGGATCGATCCGTATAGTGCGCTCCAGGAATCCGGGCGCTCAGCGACAGGCAGCCGCGGCCGCCAGCAATTCCGCTCGTTTCTTGTGGCAGGAGAAATGGCTCTTGGACTGGTCTTGTTGGTTGGAACGGGTCTGCTTTTGAAAAGCCTTGCACGAATTGGAGAAGTGAATCCCGGATTTCAGCCTCACGGAGTGATGGCCGCCGCTCTCGCTCTGCCGCAATCGCAATACAACACAGCAGAGAAGCGAAGTGCCTTCTTCAGCAGCGTTCTCGACCATCTGTCGCACACTTCAGGAATCAGCTCCGCAGGCGCCGGCTTGCCGTTGCCATTCACTGGTGGCAATGAATCAGGGGGTTTTCAGATTGAGGGCCGACCCACTGCTCCCGGGAGTCCTGGCCCTCACGGTGACCTCCGCTATGTGACGCGCGGCTATTTCACTACCCTTGGAATCCCTCTTTTGAGGGGCCGCATTTTCACTGACGGCGACCGAGTCGGGTCGGAACCAGTCGCCGTAATCGATGAAAACCTCGCGCGTCAATACTGGCCCAGCCAGGATCCCATCGGGCAGAAAATTATCCGCAAGGGAGTGCTGGATCAGACGACTCAATCGGCCACGATAGTGGGCGTTGTTGGGCATATTCGTTTCAATCGGCTTGCCGGCGAAGAATCGTCATCCGGCGGTACGGAAAGCTCGGCCAAGGGCGCCTATTATTTCTCGTTGTATCAGCAACCGGCGCCCTACGGATATCTCATTGCAAAAACAGCCGGCGATCCGGCGGCGCTCGAAGGGTACATTCGAGAAGCCGTTCGGGAGGTTGATGCGAACCAGCCCGTTCACGACGTGAAGACCATGGATTCGCTGATTGCCGATTCGCTGGGGCCGCAACGTTTCGCCACGACGTTGCTCGCGGCCTTCGCAGGTCTGGCGATTTTGCTTGCGGCGGTGGGCCTGTACGGTCTGATGAGCTATAGCGTGACGCAGCGCACCAACGAAATCGGCATTCGCATTGCTCTTGGCGCGCAGCGGGGAGAGGTTCTGCGGATGGTGCTGCGTCAGGGAGCGAAGCTGGCGCTCGCAGGCATAGTTGCGGGTGTCGTCGTTGGCCTGGTGTTGACGCGGTTGATGGAAAGCTTGCTCTACGGAGTGAGCGCGGCTGATCCGCTTTCGTTTGCCGGCGCGGCAGTTCTTCTTGTACTAGTGGCGCTGCTCGCCTGCTACATTCCCGCGCGAAGGGCGATGCGGGTGGATCCGATGGTGGCGCTGCGATATGAGTAGTTCTGGAAGCTAGGCGCTGGAGGCTGGAAGCTGGAGGAAAGCGAACTGCGGAAAACAATTTTAGTCGCAAGTGGCTGAAGAGAAGGGGCGGGAAGAATGATCAAGCTGGCTAACGTTGAAAAATCGTATCAATCCGGCGCTGGACGGACCTGGGTGCTGCGCCGCATCGACCTGGAAATTAGCGAGGGCGATTTCGTCACGATCATGGGACCGTCTGGCGCGGGAAAGTCCACGCTGATGGGGATCGTCGGGATGCTGGATGGCGACTGGAAGGGAGAATATCTCCTGGCCGAGCACGCGGTGCACAAGATGGACAATCGGCGGCGCGTCGAGCTGCACAAGCAATATATTGGCTTCGTCTTTCAGCAGTATCACCTGCTTGATGATCTTACCGTCGCGGAAAATCTCGATCTGCCGCTTTCGTACCGCGATATACGAAAATCGGAGCGCCAGGCGCTGGTGGCGGACGTTCTCGATCGATTCCAGATCGTCGGCAAAAAGTCTCTTTATCCCAATCAGCTTTCGGGCGGCCAACAACAACTCGTGGCCGTGGCGCGCGCGGTGATTGGCAAGCCGAAATTGATTCTGGCGGACGAGCCTACGGGGAGCCTCCATTCGAGCCAGGGAAAAATGATCATGGATTTGCTGCGGAAGCTGAACGAAGAGGGCACGACGATCATTCAGGTGACGCATAACGACGCGTGGGCGGCGTACGGCAGCCGCATCATTCAACTTGCCGACGGCTGGATTGTAGGTGGACAGGCAAGTGCGGGCGCCGCATGAAGCAGAGCCTGTTTGGGCCGCAAGATTGTTTCTTGACACAACGGCTCTTAGTGTTACAGGATGTAACGTTGCAATTTGGCCCGAGGCGTGTTGCCAGATGTTGCTGTGTGATATAGATAGCTTATTCGCTAACACGCCGGTACGGAGCTGTTATGAGCGACGGAAGTAGCAAGGCCGGTGACCACGCATTAGAAAGTTCTCGCGATCGTCGAGGGCTGCCGTGGCTCGACAGCCTGTTACAGGACTTGCGCTATGGCATACGCATGCTGCGCAAGAATCTCGGATTCACTGTGGTGGCCCTGCTCACGTTCGCGTTAGGCATCGGCGCGACCACCGCGATCTTCACTGTTGTGGACAAGGTGTTGCTGCAACCGCTGGCCTATCCCGACCCGGACCGAATTGTGGTCATGATGCAGTCATACACCGGCGGGACGAGTGCGGTCATTTCCATTCCCAAGTACATGATGTGGCACGAGCAGCCGCGGATCTTCCAGGAGTCCGCGCTTTATGGTTTCCCGGGCACGATGCGCGTCAATCTGATTGGAGGTGACCAGCCTGAGCAGCTCCGTGCCACGCGGGTTTCGGCGGGATTCTTTTCACTTTATGGCGTTCGACTGGCGGCCGGGCGCAATTTCAGCGCGCAGGAGGACGCCCCCGACGGCCCGCCGGTGGTGGTGATCAGCAACGGCCTGTGGCGCAACCGATTCGGCGCGGATCCGCATATCGTGGGGAAAGGGATCAATCTCGATAACACCGACTACACCGTGATTGGCGTCATGGCTCCTTTCTATAATCCAGACCTGCTTTTGGGAGACATGTGCTTCCCGATGCAAGCCGATCCGAACACTACCAACCAAGGAAACGATTTGCTTGGCGCGGCGCGGCTGAAGCCCGGGGTCACTCTGGCGATGGCAAAGGCAGCCACGCAAGTGATCGCCGAGCAGTTTCGCAGGAAATATCCGACGATGATGGGTCCGAAACAGGGATTTACGGTCGAGACCATCTACGAAGTGCGGCTTGCGGCGGCGCGGAAGTCCCTGCTCATTCTATTAGGGGCCGTTGGTTTCGTGCTGCTGATCGCATGCGCGAACGTGGCAAACCTGATGCTGGCGCGAGCCACTCTGCGGAAACGCGAAATCTCCCTGCGCGCTGCTCTGGGCGCGGTGCGCGGCAGGATCGTTCGTCAGTTGCTTACCGAGAGCGTGATCTTGGCATTGGTGGGCGGGGCGCTGGGCATGTATCTCGGCTACTTCGGCGTGCGTTCGCTGCTGGCTATCAATGCGGGAGACGTTAATGGTGGTGGCGTGCTTCCGCGAATCACTGACCCTGCGGCGATCACTCTGGACTGGCGTGTACTGTTGTTTGCGCTGGCGATTTCTGTGTTCACGGGAGTGATTGCCGGACTTATACCTGCAATCAAGGCCTCCCGCATCGATCTGATGGCGACGCTTAGTGAGGGTAGCGCGCGTTCGGGCTCCGGGATTCACCACAACAAGACACGATCGGCGCTTGTAGTTATAGAAATGGCGCTGGCGATGGTCTTACTTGTAGGCGCGGCGTTGCTGATCCGCACGTTTCACGATTCGGTGAGCGTGAACCCGGGATTCCAAACGCACAACATTCTCACTATGGACATGTCTCTGCGCGGAGTGCGCTTTCAAAAAACGGCGGCCATTGCGGAGGTCGTGCGCGAAGGCCGGCAGCGCCTGGAAAGCCTTCCGGGAGTCGACGCTGCAGCGACGGCTTGTTGCCTTCCGCTGGTGGGCGGCTACGGCCTGCCCTTTAACATCGAGGGGCGCCCGCCCACCGACGGCCCCTACTCTGGTGGCGGAGGTTGGCGTAGCGTCTCGCCGGAGTATTTCGAGGTATTTCAGATTCCACTGCTGCGAGGGCGGACGTTCGGCGAACGCGACGTCAACGACGCTGAACCGGTAGTGGTGATTAACGAAGCGATGGCCAGGCAATTCTGGCCCAAGGGCGATGAAATCGGAGCGCGCATCACCATTGGAGCGGGTTTGGGTCCGGAATTCAACGATCCTCCCAGGGCGATTGTCGGAGTCGTTGGCGATGTGCGGGACAACGGCCTCAACAACAAGCCCATGCCGACGATGTATGTGCCCATCGCGCAGGTGAATGATAGCTTGACCGCGCTCGACGCCACGCTCATCCCGATGCAATGGATCATTCACACACGCGTCGAACCTCACTCCCTCTCCTCCCAAGCCGAGCGGGAACTCCGCATCGCCAGCGGTGGGCTGCCGGTCGGCAGCGTCCAGTCGATGGATCAAGTGGTTGCTCACTCCATCGCCCAGGAACAATTCAACATGACGTTGCTCACGGTTTTCGCAGTTGTGGCGCTGCTGATCGCGGCGGTCGGCATCTTACGGGCTCATGTCGTATTCGGTGCAGCAACGGACCCAAGAAGTAGGGATTCGCATGACGCTCGGGGCGAGCCCGCAAGATGTGCGCCGTATGATTGTGCTGCAGGGGATGATTTTGGCCTTCATTGGGGTGTTGCTCGGCGTTGCCGGAGGGCTGGCGCTCACGCGGCTAATGGGCAGCCTGCTGTACGGCGTGAAACCGTGGGACCCGATCGTATTTATCGTCACAGCGATTCTGCTGAGCGTTGTGGCGCTGTTCGCTTGCCTTATTCCCGCTCACAGGGCTTCACACGTGGATCCGATGGTGGCGCTGCGATATGAGTGAGGCGATTTCATGGACATAGCGCGGCCGGAAGAAGAAAAACGGCGAAGACGGCTGCGGCGCTATGTGTACGCCGGAGCTGGGTTGTTGCTCGTCGTCGTGATTACTGCGGCGCTTTCGCGCTTGAAACCCGCGGCGCCCACGGTCGACCGCTCCACCATTTGGACGGACACCGTAAAGCGCGGACCGATGCTGCGTGATGTTCGCGGCTTGGGTTCGCTCGAGCCGGAAACGATCTGGGTGATTCCCGCCGCCGCGGATGGACGGGTTGAGAAGCGTTATCTGCTTCCCGGGACGCCGGTGAAAGCGGACAGCGTGATTTTGGATTTGGCCAATCCGCAGTTGCAGCAAGAAGCCCTCGATGCCGAATACCAGTTGAAGGGCGCGCAAGCCTCCTACTTACAGACCAAGGCTCAGCTTGAGAATCAGCTTATGGATAAGCGCACGGCAGCGGCGAGCGTTTCATCGCAATACCGGACCGCGGAGATGCAAAAGCAGGCATTTGAGCAGCTCGGCAAGCTGGGTTTGAAAGCCGAAATCGACGTGAAAACCGCCGTGGTGCAAGCCGAGGAACTCGCCAAACAGAACGATCTCGCACAGAAGGAAGTGGAAACATTTGCGAATTCGATCGAAGCGCAACTTGCGGTTCAGGAAGCGAATGTCGATCAGAAACGGGCGCTTTATGCGCTAAAGAAATCGCAACTCGAAGGAATGCACGTGCGGTCTGGAATTGACGGAATGCTGCAAGAGCTGGATGTGGATGTTGGGCAACGCGTGACGGAAGGAACAGCGCTGGCACGCGTGGCCCAACCGAAACTCCTGAAGGCCCAGCTCAAGATTGCCGAGACGCAGGCGAAGGACATCGAGATTGGCGAAAAGGCTTCAATTGACACGCACAACGGCCTGATTCCCGGCCACGTAATGCGCATCGATCCTTCGGTGGTGAACGGCACTCGCACCGTGGACGTAAAGCTCGATGGTCCGCTGCCGCCCGGCGCCGTGCCGGACCTGAGCGTCGAAGGCACGGTTGAAATCGAGCGTCTCGCGGACGTTCTTTATGTGGGTCGCCCTGTGCACGGCGATGCCGATAGCACTGTGGGCTTGTTCAAAGTTGTTGACGGCGGCAAAGAGGCCCTGCGCGTTCCAGTGGAACTGGGAAAGGTGTCTGTGAATTCGGTGGAAATCCGCAAGGGGTTGCAAGTCGGCGACGAAGTGATTCTGTCGGATATGTCCGCGTCGGACAATGTCGACCGCGTGGAATTGAGATAGACGACCTGATTTCTGACTCGAGCGCAACGAGAGGTGCGAAAATGAATGGCACAGCCCAGTCGTTGATTCGCCTGGAAAGCGTGAGCAAGGTGTTTCACACCGAGGAGGTGGAAACCCACGCGCTGAGCGGCGTGCAACTGGACATCAAGGGCGGGGAATTCGTTTCGATTGCCGGACCCTCGGGCTGCGGCAAGTCGACGCTGCTTTCGATTCTGGGCCTGCTCGATTCGCCCACGCACGGCAATTACTGGATTCACACCGAGCCCGTTGAAAAGCTTTCACTTTCGGACCGCACGCGCATTCGCAATCGTGAGATCGGTTTCATCTTCCAGGCATTCAATCTGATCGGCGATCTCACCGTTTTCGAAAATGTCGAATTGCCTCTCACCTACCGCAGCATGGGCGCGGCGGAGCGCAGGAAACGCGTCCAGGAAGTGCTCGATCGCGTGGAAATGGCACACCGGGCGAAACACTATCCATCACAGCTCTCAGGCGGCCAGCAGCAGCGGGTTGCCGTAGCGCGTGCGTTGGCCGGTCAGCCCTCGATTCTGCTGGCGGATGAGCCAACCGGAAATCTCGATTCGAAAAATAGCGAAGCGGTGATGGATCTGCTGCGCCAATTGCACGCCGACGGCGCCACGATTTGCATGGTTACCCACGACCCGCGCTACGCTAGCATTGCCGATCGCACCGTCCACCTAATGGATGGCTGCATCGTTGAGGAGGAAAAGGTGGGTGTGCAAGATCCGCGCGCGTAGTGGCGGAAAGCGCGGGCCACGCACTGTCTAGATTTCTCCTACAATTGCCTCGGCCTCGATCTCCACGAGCATTTCCGGAGTAATCAGCCGGCTCACTTCTACCATTGCCGTCGCCGGGCGAATCTCGCCGAAAAATTCGCCATGCGCGCGACCGATCTTCTCCCAATCCGCAATGTTGGTGACAAACATTCGCGTCCGCACCACGTCGGCCATCCGCGCGCCCGCTTTCGCCAATGCAGACTCGATGTTCCGCAGCGCCTGGATCGTCTGCGCGTAGGGGTCGCCGGGACCTACGATTTGGCCTTGCGCGTCGGTCGCGGTTGTGCCCGAAACATGTACGTACATGCCCATGCGGACAGCCCGCGAATAGCCGATGATCGGTTCCCACGTCGTGCCGGACGAAATGTTTTCTCGTTTCATTGTTTCTCCCGTGTAATTTCCTAGCCTTCCGCGTGAGCCTGTCCTGTGATCATGGATCGAAGCGTACGCTCAACTCAGGTGGCATGACCGGACATATATTGTCGCGCCTGCCGAATATGCGGTAACGAATCCGCGCGATGAAGTCGTATACAAAATCGCGCACCGGCCGCGGAATCAGCGCGAGGGCTCCCGCCAAAGTTTCCCAACCCCCGCCCAGCCGCCGAAATATGTGAACGAATGCATCCGAGCGCGTCAGGGTATCGCCATCCTCTGTGAGCACGACGATACTGTTCGGCAACCTGGCGCGCTGTTCAGCCGAAACTCGCGACGGATAGGTTGTTCCCTGCAGCGGCGCAAATCGAAAGGCGCGGCCAGAGCGGTCATGCTTCAGCACGAACCTCACGGCGCGGTCACACAATGCACAGTGGCCGTCATAGAAAACGATTTCGGCATCGGGCGCCATGCGCGACACTCTGCTAAAAGCATAGCACGCGGACAATGCGGTTCCCGTCTCGTCGCGCGGCTACATCAAACTGCCGCTGGACACTCTTTCGCGAAATCTCTAAGCTACACGCGAGCCGCCAATCCGCCAGGAGCGCACGCAGTCGTGAAGTGCCACAGCATTCTCGAAGCCGTCGCCGATACGCCGCTGATCCGCCTGAATCGCGTGGCTAAGGATGTCCCCGCCGAACTATATGTGAAGGCCGAATATCTCAACCCGGGCGGTTCGATGAAGGACCGCATCGCCGTTCATATGATCGACGAAGCCGAGCGCAAGGGCCTGTTGCGTCCCGGTGGGACGATCGTCGAAGGCACCTCGGGCAACACGGGCATGGGCCTTGCGTTGGTGGCTGCGGTGCGCGGCTACAAGGTGGTCTTCACGATCAACGACAAGCAGTCCCGCGAAAAAATCGATCTGCTAAAGGCTTTCGGAGCGGAAGTAATCGTGTGTCCTACGGCGGTGGAACCTGAAGATCCTCGCAGCTACTATTCAGTCGCGAAAAAACTCGCGCGCGAAATCCCCAATGCCTACTACCCAAACCAATATGAGAATCAGGCCAATCCCAGCGCGCACTACAGCGCCACCGGTCCCGAAATCTGGAAGGACACCGAAGGCAAGATTACGCATTTTATTTGCGGTCTCGGCACGGGCGGAACGGCTAGCGGCGCCGGCCGTTATCTCAAGGAACAGAATCCCAAAGTGAAAGTGATCGGTGTGGACCCGTATGGTTCGCTCTATTACGAATATTGGAAAACCGGCAACATCGGCAAGGCCCGCACCTACGTGGTCGAAGGAATCGGTGAGGATATCCTCCCGTCAACCATGGATTTTTCGGTGCTGGACGATATCATCCAGGTAAACGACGAGGAGTGCTTCCTGTGGGCGCGCCGGCTGGCGAAGCGCGAAGGTATTTTCACCGGCGGCTCGGGAGGCGGATGCGTTTCCGCGGCGCTGCGCGTGGCCAAAGATTGCCACAAGGGCGATCTCGTTGTCGCTCTGCTACCCGACTCCGGCACACGTTACCTCAGCAAAATTTATAACGACGGCTGGATGCGCGAGCTTGGGTACGCGGATGCGGAAGTCACGCTCACTGCAGCCGATTGTATCCGCGTGAAGCGCCAGAACGGCAAGACGCGCGACCTTATCGTCGTCGGCCCGAATCGCACTGTGTTTCAAGCTCTTCAAACCATGCAACAGCAGGATATTTCGCAGCTGCCCGTGTTCGAGGACGACCGCTCCATCGGCACCATCTTCGAGGATCAAGTCCTGAATCTCGCATTGCAGGGTAAGGAACTGCGCAAATTGATCGTCCGCGAAGTCATGGGCACGGCACTCCCGCAAGTTGCCGCCAACGCGCCAGTCGAGCGCGTCACCCACCTATTAAGCCACGAAAGCCCCGCGGTCTTCGTCGAAATGGAAGCCGGCAACTTGGAAGTCCTCACCAAATTCGATCTGATGGACACAATTGCCGGCTTGGTCGGACAAAAGCGCTGATTTGCTCTCACGGCCGCTCGCCCTCTAAGGATCCAGGAAACCAGTTAGCTCGCGCGGAAACCCAGCGCCGCAGGGTCCCGAAATTTCGCTCGGATCGAATTATTTCTTGACACCTCTCTTCCCGCTGTGATACTTCCGCGTTACAAGTGGCCTTAGGAGAGTTTTTGGAAGTGGGGTTGTCGTTCCGGTAGGCAGGCCCAGGGTCCGGGTGGCGTTGCCAAAATCATGGGGGTGGGTTCATGAGTAAGTACTTTGCTCGTCCGAAGTTCGTCCTCTATCTGTCTCTCTGCCTAGCTGTCTCGTTTGCGTGCGCGTCTCACATATCAGCGCAATCTGCTACTACAGGTGCGCTCACGGGCGTCGTTACCGATCCGTCCGGCGGCGTCATCTCTGGCGCTACCGTTGCGCTGACGAATAACGGCACAGGCGCAACGCGCACCGCCACAACCGATGCTAGCGGGAACTACAAATTTTCGCTGATTCCTCCGGGCGCGTACTCGTTAAAATTCGAGGCGCCAGGGTTCAAGACATCGACGATTTCCTCCGTGACGGTGAACGTGACGGAGACACTAGTACTCAGCCAGAAACTGGAAATTGGTGCGCAGACTTCTGAGGTCACCGTGGAAGCCAGCGCTGAGACCATCCAGACCCAGAACGCAACTGTCGGAAACCTGGTAGGTTCGCAAACCGTAACCGATCTGCCGCTCAGTTCGCGCAATTACACCCAGATCATTGACCTTTCGCCTGGGGTGGTGGCCAACGTGGCTAGCGCAGCAGCGGTAGGTAACGGCACGCAGGATATCAACGTCAACGGCTCCGGCTCTGACCAGAATAACTACATGATGGATGGCGCGACACTCACCAATTATGGAAGTGGTGGCGGAGCCCAATCCGGCAACTTTCCTGGTATCGGCATTCCGAACCCGGACTCGATTCAGGAATTCAAGATTCAAACGTCACAGTACGATGCCGAGTATGGCCGGAACCCAGGCGCCAGTGTGAACGTGGTCACGAAGAGCGGCACAAACCAGTTCCACGGCGCGGCCTGGGAATTCTTCCGTAACAGCTTCTTGGATGGCAACGATTTCTTCAACAAGCGGAGCCAAGCCTCGCTACAAGAGGCGAACAAGCCCGAAGCGTTGAATGAGAATTTGTTCGGGGGCACATTAGGCGGCCCTATCAAGAAGGACAAGCTCTTCTTCTTTGGGTCCTATCAGGGATTCCGCCAGAAAAACGGCATCGGCACGAACGGCTTTGCTACGGGACTCGCTGCTGGCGTCCAGTTGCTGCCACTCAACCAGCCGGGAGCTCCAATTGCGACTGCTCGCTCGGACCAAGGTGCCGGGTATAGCGTTCCATTCAACCTGCAACCTGGCGGCGCGCCGTGCGATGCTTCGACGTATCGCAAGTATCTTGGATGCGTTTATGGTGGAGACGTGATCGCTCTTCCTCCTTTTGTACCGATCGGCACGCATGTCCCGGTAGCCGTGGATGGATCGAACATCAACCAGACCGCGATAAATATCCTTCAAGCGAAGGGCGGCCTCAAGGGCGGGTTTAACCAGGGATATTACTTTCCCAGTGTGCCTTTCAGCAACGGACTACCGGTGACAGGCGCGCCTCTAACCATATCGCAACCGATCCTTGCCAACGAAGATCAGTACCTTGCCAACCTTGATTATGTCCTCTCAAGCAAGAATACAGTGTCTACGCGGTTCTTTACGTCCAAGGATCCGCAAACCCAATCGTTTGTGTGCCTTGGTTTTATTGGTGCTCCCGGCGTAAACAATTGCCAGCCCGGCGCGCCAGAAGACGTAACCTACACTGCCGACAGTGCAGTGATTAAGCTCACCACGGTTGCAACCAGCAGCTTCGTCAACGAGGCCTTCTTTTCATTTCAGCGCTCCACCACGCAGGCTCACCCCGCCGTCTACCTCACAGCCTGCTCGGTGGGGATCATCCCGCCGATTGCCAATGGCGACTGTTCCAGCCTTTCCAGCATTAAAAATCTAAACCCGATTCCAGCGCAGATCCCCACCTTCGGAACTTTCGGCTTTCCAATGATCAACACAGCAGGAGGTACCGCGATAGACCAGGGAGCTTGGAATAACGGCGGAAACTTCTTTGCCTCGGCCACAAATTTCTTCAACACCTTCCAGTGGAAAGATCAGATTTCTTATAACCACGGCAAGCATGCAATTCGCGCGGGTGGCGAGGTTGACCGTATTCAGTACAACTGGACACTGCCTGGAAGAGGTGGTCTGATCTTCCCAACCATTGCCGATTTCTTGACGAGCTCGAGCGGCGCGCCAGCCACCGGAACTCCTGCCCCGGCTCCGAACGGCCTTTTCATCAATTTTTACGGCCTTAGTCAACCAAATGGAAACCCGCACTACCAGCGGACCAACGAGTTCGCCGCCTTCCTAGAAGACGATATCAAGGTGACCCGAAAGCTCACTTTGAACTTAGGAGTCCGCTGGGAATATGATGGGTACCCCTCTGACAAGTCGGGTCTGTTCACGGATGGATGGCCCACCCAGGCCGCCCTTTTGAACACGGGGTCTTTCTTCCTCGGCGACGAGGTTGGCTCGGGCCCGCCCTGCTCTTCGCTTCCTGGGCCGCCATGCTTCACCCCCGTGACTAACAACAACCGGATAGGCACTCTGGCTGGCCATGTCGTGCAATCGAATTACAACCCAGGTATCGCCCGATGCGGTCCTCCCTCAGCGCCGGTTGCGTGCGGATTGACGGCCCCGGCTGGCGTCTTCACGCAAACCGACGGTACGCCTTATCCAGGCGGTGCAACAGGCGTCTTCTTCAATACCAACAAGACGCTGGTGCACGGAGCGCCTTTCGATTCCTTCGGACCGCGCATTGGCATCGCCTGGCAGCCCCTTAACGAGCGACTTGTTGTTCGCGGAGGGTTCGGAATTTTCTACGATGCAGTGTATGCAAATTTGCTAGCCAACAATAACGCGGGCAACCCTCCCTACTCCGGCGCCGTTCCCTCAACACCCCTGAATTCCCTGGACCAGCCCTCGCCTCCGGGACTCATCCTCGGATGGCGTCCACGCACGCTGCAGGTCGGTGCGGGAGATGCGTCAACGGGCGCTACCGTCATCAGCGATAATGGTGGCACCCAGGGTCTCGGAACCACTTCCGACTCTGAGTTTCTAAGCGTGCCGCGAATTTATCAGTATAACCTTGACCTTCAGTACGAATTTGCCCGCAACTGGATCGCGGATATCGGCTATGTTGGCTCGCACGGCACTCATCTTTATGATTGGGCGCGTCCGATCAACATCTCATTCCTTGCTCCAGGCGCTCCGAACGAACCTCTCGCTGGCGACAAGCAAAACGCGCGGATGATTCTAGGATCGGGTGCACAGGGCACCCCTTCATCCTTCCCATTTAACGATCCTGGCAACACCAACCCGGCCACACAGATCATCGACAATACGGGAACGAACGCCGTCGGTCGCGTCAGCTATCTCGGCTTCGGCACTGGCGGGCTCTCGACCACGAACACCATCGGAGATTCCCTCTACAATAGCTTACAGGCTCAACTCCGGCATCAGTTCTCGCATGGCCTGTTGATCCAGGCCTCGTACACCTGGAGCAAGCTCATCACCAACATCAATTCCGCCGAGGCTGGCGGCGGCATCTCGGCTCCCGGAAACGTTCTTTCGGGCGGCGCGTCCAGCAACGATCCCCTGGACTTCCGCCAGCAGTATGGCCTTGCCGCCTTCAACCGTCCGCACCGCTTCGTCATCGCTTATAGCTATGACCTACCGTATAGGCGCGTGGAAGGCTTTGCCGGGCATGTGTTTGGCGGGTGGACGGTAGCTGGAGTGACCACTGTTCAGAATGGCGAACCGTTCACTATCACTGACGGCAACGGCGGCCGCATTTACTACGGCTCAGCGGGTGTTCCGTTCGGCGGTGGTGGCGTTAGAGCCGAACTGGCCTCTCCAACGAAGTGCAGCGGTTTGGGCGTCTGCCAATCCTCCGTGCCGATTGCAACTTCGGGTGGTGTCGAGTCCCGGCTAGGCCTCACGGACGCGCTGGGCAATCTTCTGCCCGGTCAACAGTACTATGCCAACAAGGCCGCGTTCGTGGACACTCCATGCATCGGAGGCACCGTTGTGGGTGCATGCGCCGCATCTGGCGGTGCTACCGGCTTCGGAAACTCGGCGGTCGGATCGATCATGGGTCCGGGTCAGAACAACTGGGACATCACCGCGTTTAAGAACACGAAGATCACGGAAGCCCTGACCTTCCAATTCCGCGCGGAGTTCTACAACGTCTGGAACCACTCGCAATTCAACCCGCCGGTTAACGATCGCAGTAACGGCTTTTTTGGACGCTCGTTTAGCAGTTCGGTTCCACCGCGCGTCGTCCAACTCGCCGTGAAGTTCCTCTTCTAGGCGCAGAACGCAACTCAGAACCTTGCCCCAGCCTTTCCCGACTAAGGGGAAGGCCGGGGCTTTTGTTTGTCTCGCTTGCCCGCTCGCTCGAAAAGTCACGCTACTGAAAAAGTCCACACCAACGACCCCTTGCAGCCTGCGGTACATCGTGACAGCCTAAGCTGGAAGCGCAAAATTTAAGGAATATGAAATTGAGAGCTAGAAACGGAAGCAACCGGCGGCCGCAAGCCAAGCGACTGCGCCGAAGCCAGACGATTCCCTCCGTGCGGCGCCCCCGCACCGGCAAAATCTGCTCGTCACGGGTGGCGAGTAGGATCAGGCGCAACTCACTGAAAACAAAGGATGGGTGCGCGCTCTACCCGTCACACATTCCACTCCCCGAAATCGCGAATGTCGCACTCGAAACCCCACCGCGGCGGCTGCAAATCGCTTCTATCGCGTGCGATTCTCTGGTAGCATCAAAGTTCGCATTCTTCGAAAATCCTTCCAGTCTGGAGCAACGGAAACATGGCACTCGCTTGTGAAATCTGCGGCAAGAAGCCGCGTTACGGCAATACCATCAGCCACGCGCACAATGTCACGCGCCGCCGCTGGAATCCCAACCTGCGCCGCGTTCGCGCCGTCGTTAACGGCGCGCGCAAGCAGGTGCGCGTCTGCACCTCCTGCATCCGCTCCCGGCGCATCACGAAAGCTGCCTAAAACATTCATGCGGAACTTCCGGTTGAAGCCGAGGACTCTGATTCTCGCGGCGCTCGCCGTTTGCGCGCTCGCCACCGGATGCCGGAAGGAAATCGCGCCTGGTCCGGATGTCTGGGCCACCGTGAACGGCAAACAGATTCTCCGCCAGAACGTTCAGAAAATCTTTCGCTCGCGGGTTACCTCAGAGGCGCCCGCCCCCTCGCAGGAAGAGGCACTTTCGCTCCAGCTCAGCATCCTCGACGAGCTGATCAACAGCGAAATTCTCCTCGAGCGCGCCAACAAAATGAATCTTGTCGCCAGCGACGCCGAAGTCGAGGACAAATTTACCGAATCGAAGAGCCCTTACACTGAAGAGGAATTTCAGCGAAAGCTGCAGCAAACCAGCCTGACGGTTGATGATCTGAGAAGCGATATTCGCCGGCAGCTTTCCATCCAGAAGCTCCTCAACCGCGAAGTCGTCGCGAAAATTACCATCACCGATCAGGACATCACCGACTTCTATAACAAGAACCGCTCGCAATTCAATGTCGCTGAGCCGCAGTACCACATCGCCCAAATTGTGATCACCCCGCGGCCCGATCCAACTGTTCATAATCGAAAAAACGACAAAGCCACTAGCGAAGCTGAGGCCGGGCGCAAGGCCGCGATGCTGATCCAACGGCTCGACGGCGGCGCTGATTTCTCCGAGACGGCCATGGATTATTCCGAGGATCCCAGCGCGTCCACCGGAGGCGACCTCGGATTTCAGCCGGAATCCTCATTCAATAAATCCGATCCCGTTCTCAAAAAAGCCGTGCTCTCGCTCAAGCCGGGCCAGTTCACGCAACCCATTCGAGTGAAGGACGGTGGCTACATCATTCTGAAGCTCTTGGCAAAGGAATCGGCTGGTCAGCGCGAACTGTCCGACGTCCAAGTCCAGCAGGCCATCCGCGACGCCCTGCGCACCCGCAAGGAACAGCTTCTCCGCTCCGCGTATTTGGTGGAAGCGCGCGACGAAGCTCATGTGACCAATTACCTGGCTCGCGAGATCCTCGAATCCGCAGGAAAATTTCCCGATTCTGATACTGACACGAAATAAGAATGCCGATTGATGCATCGCTGCAAAACGAATGGAAGAAGGCGGCCGCGGAATCCGCCGCTCAGCTCATCCAGGATGGAATGGTCGTCGGACTCGGCACCGGCTCCACGGCGGTGTTTTTCATTGAGGCTTTGGCGCGCCGGCTCTCGAACGAGCGCCTGCGTATTGCCGGAATCCCCACTTCGGAGCACACTGCCGCGCTTGCCCGCGAGCTGAAAATCCCGCTGACCACTTTTGTCGAGCACTCTCGAATCGACCTCACTGTGGATGGCGCGGACGAAGTTGAACTTGGCACACTCTCTTTGATTAAAGGTCATGGGGGCGCGCTGCTGCGCGAGAAAATCGTCGCTGCGGCGAGCGACCGAATGGTGGTTGTAGCGGACGAAACGAAAGTCTCAGAAAAGCTCGGCACACTTGCTTCAGTGCCCGTCGAAATCGTTCAATTCGGCTGGCAAGTAACTCTGAAAAAGCTCGGCGCGTTGGGTGGAAATGCGACGCTAAGACTCAGTGCCGACCGAACGCCGTTGATCACCGACGGTGGCAACTACATCGCCGATTGCGCCTTCGGGCCGATGACCAGTCCAAAGGAAACGGCGCACCATCTCGATCACGTAGTCGGCGCAATCGAGCACGGCATGTTCCTCGGTTTCGCGCGGGAAGTGATTGTGGGCGGACGCAACGGGACGGAAATCTTCAAAAGGTCGGATAAATGACGGAGGGATTTGGCGAGGACCAGAGCCTCATCAGTCTGCTTTACTCCCTGGTCCCGTCGCCGAATTCGAACCAGCTAAGCGCCAGCCGTTAGTTCTTGGAGCAACCCTCGGGATAGACGGCATCCAGAGCGCCCCAGAGCGCCTTCAGGCTGCGCTCCGCAACACACAGCACACCCAGCCTATCTTCGCCGTTTTGGCTAGCAAGCCATTCGCGCCAGGCCGCTCGGTGACGCACGTCGGCTTGCTCATGGACGCCAAAATAGGCCAGCGCACGTGGCTCCGTGATGTCATAGAAGTGCTTCAGTCCGAAAATCTTCTGCGTTGCGATTTCAGGGACCTGTGCCTCGTAAACGTAAAACGCCGCCACAGCCTGCGCCATCGTTCCCTGTGATGCCACTTCGTCGTATGAATCGAGCAGGGCCGCGATACCCGGAAGCGGATGCGCTTCGTCGAGCGAGGCTTCGCTCACGCCGAGCGACTCGGCAAACTGGCGCCAGAGAACCGGATGCGGCGACGCCGGATCGAGTTCTTCCGCGAGATTATCCTCCACCAGTTCAGCGAGAGATTCTTCCGCACGATCCGCAAGCTGCTTCAAATTCTCCGGAAAGGCACGGACGTGTTGATAGTATTGCTGCGCATAAAGTTGAAGAGATTCGCGGGAAAGCGTGCCTTTCGTCCAAGCTTGGTAGAAAGGATGCTTGAGAAGGTGATACTGCTCGATCAGAGCATCGAGCGATTCGAGCACAGTAGCTGTTTTTACGCGATTCTTGGACATTGCAATTTTCTTATTTTCCCCTTTTTTGAGAGCGAAGGAATATCAAAACGGCGCGATGTTACCTGAACGCCAACTCAATGTCCAGAGTGACATTCCGTAAAAGTACCGCGATGGCAAGGCCGGCCCCCCGCGGGTCATGGTTTGGATGGTCGCAAGAGCGCCCGCTCGAGCAGAACGTGTTTCGCCAGCGCGCGTGCCACCTCATCCGGCACGTCCACGTCCCGCATCATCCAAATCCTGTAGATTGTCGCCAGAAATCGTTGCGGCGCCGTTCGAGCAGTTCTTTTCATGATGCTGGGTCCGCAAGTGACGATCGAGCCTCGGCCAAATCGAGTTCGCGTTCGAGCGCGCGCGCCACTTCGTCATTGATCTCATTCTGATTTCGCAAGTGGAGAATGGTGGCGCGCT
>CAVRSO010000033.1:0-61381 GCA_963723845.1 uncultured Acidobacteriota bacterium | reverse complement strand
AAAGCGTATCCACCAGCACACGCGTGGAAGCGATTCGGCTGCTGCGCAGAACCGCTTTACGCTCTGGGGTCCATCGCGCTTCGGCGATGCTGGCTCCGCTCAGATGAATCACGGCGTCGAAGCCTTCCATCGCGGGAGCATCCACAGTAGCGGCCATTGGATCCCAGAAAATATCTCCGGGGGAGGATTTGCCACCGGGACGCACCAATCGCGCAATGGTATATCCGTCTTCCTGTAGCTTGCGAGCCAGCGCTTTCCCCACCAGGCCCGACGCGCCGGAAATGAGAATTTTCATCGTCCCCGCTTTGTATTCATCGGCTCGGTAGAAAAGGAGCGTAGTTCAGAGAATATTCACGGCTCGCGATGCGAGCAGGACGACAATCATAAGAGAAATCAAGGCCTGCAGCATCGTGACCAGTTTCGCCCAGCGCGAAAGGACGGCCGTGTCCGTGGGCGAGAATGCCGTGCTGGTATTGAACGCGAGGAATAAATAGTCGATGAAATGAGGCGACCACGACGAATCGCGGCCTTCGGCCGTCAACATCTGAGGAAAAAGAAAGTCGCTGTCTGAGCGATCGGTGGCACGTTCGCGTTTCAAAGGGCCGCCCCCATCAAGCTTCCAATACCAAAGAGCAAAGACAAGAATGTTGGTGAACCAAAGAGTGCTCGCGGCGCGCAAGAGCGTAGTGGCTGTGTTGAGATGATGCGCCATGCCGTAAATCAGGAACACCAAGGATGCAATCAGGGCAAGGGTAATCGCGCCATTGGCGACAAAGGTAAGAACCCGAGCCACCTTGTGATTGCCGCTACGATAGGTCACCGTCAGCGGAATGAGCAAAACGAGGACGATCGCGAGCAAGAGCCAACTGGGGCCCACCGAAAGCGGTTCCGGCAGCGCTAAGTACACACAGCCCGCGGCCAGCATCGCCACGAGTGCGGGCCACCGGGGCTCTCTTTCGAATCGATCAGTCATTTGGAACGGCTTCGGAATGCGGCGCTTGTACGCGTGTGCAGTCTAATACAGCGCTTGCCGCCCCTCAAAATGTACATGGGGTGTAGGGTACGCGCGCTGCGAAAGTATCGCACCCGCGCGCCCACTGAGGGCATGTCTTGCGCTTCGAGACTTAGAACCTAGGAATCCATTCCTATGTTGCCGCGGGCTTCGCTTGTTTTTCCTTTTCGGAATCGGTCGCGATGTAGCCCTGGTGCGCGTCCTGAGCCTGCGCGTATTTCGGCTGGTAGCGCACGTTAGCGTACTGAGACGCCTTCTCAGCTTCGGCTGCTCGCTTCCCGAGCTCCGCCGTATCCCCGAAACCGAGCACATCGCGAGCGAGTTCGGTGAGCGGCCCGTCGACCTGATACTCCGTGCGCTGCATCGTCAGCAGGTTGATCAGGTAGAGAGGCGTACCGTTGAACTTCTCGAACATTTCGTGCCGGCTGCCCCATTCCGTGAGGAATCGCTCGCTGATTTGGCGGAAGATCTTGATGCGGTCCCAGGCAGAAATGCCCGGTCCCCGCAGCGCATCCGCGAGTTTAGGGCCGATGTACGGGTCCTCCAATTCTTTCTTTGTCGGCTGGACCACCACCCCGCGCCCGCAGAAGTCGATCAGGACGTTCACCATCTTGTGCTGGTTTTCGAGATAGTAGGCGCGGCCGAAGTCCACATAAACATTGTTCGCCTTGAATAAGCCGCCGGGCGTGGCAAAACCGGTTTCCTCTGCCGCGATCATGAATGCGCGACACGTCTCGCGGAAGCGGATGAGTTCGGCAAGCTGCGATTGCACGACCGGGCTGGAACCTGTACCGAGCGATTGAGTGAGCAGCAAGGCCAAGCCAACCATAAGTTCAGCATGCACGCAGTGCCGGATTTGCGTTTCAAGATGCACCCAGTCGAACTGACGCTGCGGATACCACTTGGCGTGGTCAGGATTTCCGATATGCTGCACCTGCGGCCACGGGATCAGGACGTCGTCGAAGTAGACCATTGCGTCGAGTTCATCGCCAATCGTCGCCAGAGGACGATCGTATGGATCGGCGTCGGGCTCGGCATTTGACTTGCGCGCGACGACCGAAATACCCTTCGTAGCAATTGGAACCAGGGCGTAGACGGTCTGTTCGGGCGTCTGACCGGGCCGCCACAGGTTACCGATCAGAAGATGATTCACGAAGGGGACCGACGTGCCGATCGCCTTCCAGCCGCGAACAAGAATGCCGTCGTCTGTCTCTTCGATGATTTTGAGCATCGGCGTTTCGGCCATCGCGCTTTCGCGGCTGCGATCGAACTGCACGTCGAGGAACATCGGAGAAATTGCAAAGTCTTTGGCAGTGACCTCTTCCCATTGACGCTGGATGTTACCCGAAAGATCGCGATGCCCGTTCTTGAACCGGGACCCCTCAGCCCAAGGCTTCTGGTCGTCGACCTGCGTGAACATCACGACGTTCATTCCTGCCGGTGGCCTGGTGAAGATGCCGCCTTTGAAATGCCGACAGAGAAAGTCCGTATACTTGCGACGACGCGCCAGATCCTGCTTGGATTGCGGCAGGAACCAGTGCATCGATTGACGCTTACCGTCCTTATCGACAAAGGTCATCACGTCCTGGTTGGACGGATCGAGATGGAGATCGTAGTAGTCTGCGATCGCGTGAGCATATCCTTTGGTCGCGGGATGAACGGTGATGTCTTCAATCAGCTCGCCACCGACGTAGACCTTTCTACCGTCGCGCAACGAGCCAAGATATTCTTTACCCGTTCTCATGCCTCTATCTCCTTAATTGGCGGGGAATCACGAGACAATACTCTCCACCTTTGCGGGTGTCAAAAGATCTAGTTGCATGACCGTTGGAGCGGTGCGGAGAGCGAAACAACTCCATCCTTGCAGAAACTCCACAGGGCGCGGCGCTTGCACTTGCCCTCGCATTCGCTAAAGATAGATGGGATGAGAACATGGAACAAAAGCGACACGGATTCTGCTCGCTCAAGATCGACGCCCTATCGTTCGAGGACAGTGCGATTCTGGTGTTTCAATGCAGCAATGATGCTGGCGATTTCGATTCCTGCGGTGTCCGCAAGCTTGGCGCAGGTGAAGGATTCGAATTCCCTGACAGGGTTCCTGCCGTCGCGCGTGGCGGAGGAACGTCAGCTTGAGTCCAAGTTTCAGAGCATCCCCGATGCTGAGCACGCCGAGAGCAACCTGCGTCATCTGACGAGCGAGCCTCATGCGGCGGGAACTCCGACGAGCTATCGCGTGGCGAAGTGGCTTCGCGACCAATTCCGCAGCTTCGGCTTCGACGCAGAAATCGTCAGCTACAGCGCATGGCTGCCGCAGCCCCGCGAAATAACACTTGAGTTGACCAAACCCGAAGCAAAGCGTCTGGGCTCGCCCGAGCAGCCATACGAGGGCGACAAGGTCACCTACGATAAAAGGGCTGTGCCCGGGTTTAGCGACTATTCGCCATCGGGAGAAGTTACGGCGCCGGTCGTCTATGTGAACTACGGCACGCCGGATGATTACCGGCAGCTTGCCAGTCTAGGTGTAGACGTGACGGGGAAAGTGGTGATCGCGCGCTATGGCGTTGGATACCGGGGCATAAAAGCCAAGCTAGCGGAGGAACACAAGGCCGCCGCGTTGATCCTCTACTCCGATCCGCACGAAGATGGATTCGCGGTTGGCGATCCATACCCGCGCGGCCCGTGGCGGCCGATGAGCGGTATCCAACGAGGCTCCATCATCTACACGCAGATTTATCCCGGCGATCCGCTAACACCCGGCACCGCCTCGACGGAAGATGCGCCTCGCGTGGCGCCTTCAGGCGCGACGAATCTGCCGCACATACCCACCATGCCCATCAACGCTCAAGATGCCGCCGTGATTCTCTCGAAGCTCGGCGGCCAGGAAGCCCCCCGCAGCTGGCAAGGCAGCCTGCCCTTTACTTACCATCTGGGTGCGGGCGATGCGGAAGTTCATATGAAATTGGAGATGGACTACGAGCAGCGGCCGATCTACGACGTGATCGCCAAGCTGCACGGGACATCCGACGACCAGTGGGTGATCATGGGTAATCACCACGACGCCTGGGTCTTCGGCGCCGCCGATCCGGGCAGCGGTACGGCCGCAATGCTGGAAACGGCGCGCTCGCTCGGCGAACTCGTGAAATCCGGATGGAAACCGCGACGCACGATCGTGATGTGCGAATGGGATGGTGAGGAACCGGGTCTGATTGGTTCCACAGAATGGGTGGAAGCCAATCGCGCTGAGTTGCAAGCGAAGGCCGTGGCATACATCAACACCGATGTGGGTGTCAGCGGCCCCAATTTCACAGCCGGGGACACGCCTTCGCTTGACCAAGTGATCCGCGACGTCACTAGAGACGTACGGGATCCGGCCACGGGCCATTCCGTGTACGAGGCTTGGTATAGCCGGACCTCTAACCAGCGCGGAGACCCGACTGCGCGTGCGATTCCCATGGCGGATGCTTCCGGCGCTGCCCCTCTCTCGCGACTCGGTTCAGGATCTGATTTCTCGGGTTTCTTCGATCACGCCGGGATTCCCTCGATGGATGTGTCCTTCGGGGGCGATTACGGCGTGTATCACTCGCTGTACGACGACTTTTATTGGATGAAACACTTTGGCGATCCCACGTTCGCGTATCACGCCACGCTCGCACGCGTGATCGGAACGCTCGCGCTGCGCCTGGATGAAGCCGACATCCTGCCGTATGACTATCTGAATTACGCGTCGGAGATCGAACATCGGGCCACGGATCGAATCACTCACGCCACGAGCGAAACTGACCAAGACATTATGGAGCCGATTTTGGACGCGGCCGCGAAACTGACCACTTCGGCAACGAACGCCTCGCACGCACTGGCCGCAATTTCGAGCACACCAATTGATCGCGCGCAGTCAGACGAGATTAACCGTGCTCTCGCTGACGTCGAGCAGGGCCTGCTCGATCCAGAGGGACTCGCCGGCCGCCCGTGGTTCAAGCACACGATCTATGCTCCTGGCAGCTATACGGGTTACGCGCCCGAAGTGCTTCCGGGCATCACGGAGGCTCTTGTAAGCGGCGATTCGGCCAGGCTGCAGCGCGAGTCTGACGATCTGGCGGCAGCGTTGCTTCGCGCTTCGGCGCGACTGGACACCGTGGCCCGCCTCGCTCAAGCTGCCGCTTTTGCGCGGGACAAGGGCCAGTAACACGCCGGAGCTGGGGATTAAATCTTTTGCTGTTTCCACAGGCCGCGCCTGAATAAGAGGATGCTCGCGACCGCGATGGCTCCTTCGGCAATTACGATCGACCAGTAAACGCCGTTGGAATGGAGGCCGCGGTGGATCGCGAGCCAATAAGCGAGGGGAATTTCAAACAGCCAAAAACCAAAGAAGTTCACGATCGTCGGCGTCACCGTATCCCCTGCCCCATTGAACGCCTGGAGCATTACCATGCCATACGCATAACCGATATTGCCGCAGCTCACTATGCGAAGGCACGACGCAGCCAGCGCGACAACGGCGGGATCGTTCGTGAAAAGACGGACCACAGGTTCCGCGAATATTATGAAAGCGATTCCGACTGCTCCCAGGAAAAGCATGTTGTAGAAGCCGGTGCGCCACACAGAACTCTCGGCGCGATCGGGCTGCTTTGCGCCGAGATTCTGACCGACGAGCGTCGCGGCCGCGTTGCTCAACCCCCACGACGGCAGAATGATAAATATTACGATGCGTATTGCGATGGTGTACCCGGCGACGGCAGCCGCGCCGAAGAAGCTCACAATGCGCACGAGCCCAATCCAACTCGTTTGAGCTATGGCGAATTGCAAAATTCCTGTGACTGACAACCGCAGAAGCCGGAAAAGAACTTCCCAGTTCGCGCGAATGTGGCGACGGAGCAACCGGATACGTTCTGTGCCGCGCCACAGCCGGTAGAACTGATAGATCATGCCGATCCCGCGCCCGGTAAACGTCGCGAGCGCCGCACCTGTAACCCCAAAGCGGTGAAAGGGTCCCCAGCCGAAAATCAAACAGGGATCCAGAATCAGGTTGATGATGTTGGACACCCATAATAGCCGCATCGCAATCGCAGCATCTCCGGCGCCGCGGAAGATCGCATTGTTGAGAAAGAGAAGCAGCACTACGCCGCTGCCGCCGAGGGCGATTCTTGCGTAGCTGCTCCCCACGGAAACGATCTCGGGCGTCGCTCCCATCAGTCGGAGGAGATCAGGCGCCAGAAAAAGGCACGGGACTCCGATGATGACCGCGAATACAAGACCGAGGAAAATCGATTGAACACCAGCGACAGCGGCGCCCTCTGAATCTTTCTCCCCTGTGCGCCGGGCGACCATGGCGGTGGTCGTTAGCCCCAGGCCCATGCTGATAGCAAACACCAGCAGCAGCATGGATTCCGTAAGGCCGACCGTGGCCACGGCATTGGCACCGAGTCGTCCGACCCAGAAAACGTCGACCACGGCGAAGAGCGATTCGAGAACCATCTCAAGCACCATGGGAATGGCCAGGAGCAGAATGGCGCGGTTCAGGCTCCCGGTGGTGAAGTCCTGATGCGATCCCCGCACCGCCTCACGGATGGAATCCCAGAGGCTTGGTTGCGGCACTTCGGTGACGATGACGTCGTTCATCGCTATCTGAGACTTTCTGCGCCGCGTTGCGTTCAGACTTTGAATGCAACCAGCGCTGCTGAAGAACCAAAAGAGGTTTGAAAGGAAACTGCGAGCGAACCGGCCGTGCCGTCTACGCGAGGCTTACAAGGAGGATTTTCATAATTCTGAAACCGCCAATCCGTTCTGAATGCTTGCCACTTTCAGAACAAGCGGACACCCAAACCAATGGCGAGCATTCTACTTTAGACGGCTCGTTTGGGCAAACGAAACCTCGCAGGGGCGAGCGGCTTCTTGTTCGGGCTTGTACACGCTAAAATAGCGGGTATGCGCGTCCGCGTTCTTTTCTTCGGGCAGCTCAAGGACATTACCGGCGTCGATCACGATGAGGCCGAGCTTTCCGAGGGCGCTCGCGTCGAGGACCTTTTCGAGCGCTACGGCCGGCGCTTTCCGAAGCTTTCCGCTTTTCGCGCTTCTATCGCCGCGTCAGTGAACCAGGAATATGTGGGCTGGCGCGCGCCGCTCGCGGCCGGCGATGAAGTTGCGTTTCTTCCGCCAGTGAGCGGAGGCCAACAACTCGCCATCGAGCAGGACATTTTTCAGCTCGTGCGCGACCGGATTCGCCCCGAGGAAATCATCCATGGACTCAAGGCTCCGGAAGATGGCGCGCTGGTGGTCTTCGACGGCTTCGTGCGCAACAATTTCAAGGGCCGCCAGACGCTTTACCTCGACTACGAAGCCTACGAGCCGATGGCTCTGGCCAAAATGCGGGAAATCGGAGCCGAGATGCGCGCGAAGTTTCCCGTTCATCGGCTTGCCATTATTCATCGCCTGGGGCGCCTTGAGATCGGCGAGACCAGCGTCTGGATCGCTGTGAGTTCGCCGCATCGAGCCGCCGCGTTCGACGCTTGCCGTTACGCCATTGACACGCTGAAGCGCGCCGTTCCTATCTGGAAGAAGGAATACTTTGCCGGAGGCGCCGTGTGGGCCGAAGGCGAGCTCCCCTCTGGGAAAGCCATTTCCGGCCCGGATGAATCTAGTTCTTAGATGATCCGACACATGGCAACTGCCGCAATTCTGCTGGCGGGAACGTTTGCAACAAGCGCGGTATTGGCGGAGTCGTTGGCTGCGCGTCAGCAAAGGCGCTCCACAGAACTTCGCGTGCAGACGGACCTGGTGGGCATACTGGCCAGCGTTACTGATCAAAATGGGCAGCCGATTCCCGACCTCACGCAGGACTCGTTTCAGCTTTCCGAGGAAGGCGTGCCGCAGAAGATTGCGAAATTCGAGGCTCAGACTGATCGCCCGCTTGATCTCGCGTTGATGATCGATTCAAGCATGAGTGCGTTTAAGGACCTGAGATTTGAGACGGAAGCGGCGGCTCGCTTTATCCAGCAGGTGGTGCGGCCCAACGATTCGCTCGGGGTCTTCGAATTCGACGAGTCCGTGACCAAGCTTTCCAATTTCTCCGACAATGTGCCGCGGCTGCAAGCGGCCGTGCGGAAAATCGTGCCGGGGGCGGGCACGTCAATTTACGACGCTGTCGAGTTGGCTTCGGATTCGCTGGCGCGGCTGCCCCAGGGGCGCCGTCGCGCGATTGTGCTGGTCACGGACGGAGGCGAGACCACCAGCGTCGCAAAATTTGATGATACGCGCCGCGCTGCGATCGCATCGGGGCGCTGCTCTACTCGATTATCATCCGCGCCGTGAATAACGAAAATGGCCGCAACACGGCCGGCGAACACGCCCTGATTACAATTACGGACAGCACCGGAGGCGCGCTATTTATCCTCAGCGACGCAAATCAAATCGACAGCTTGTTCGATCGGATCAATCGCGAACTGCGCACGCAATACTTTCTTGGCTACTATCCGAGCCCGACGCCACCCCCCGCGAGCGACCGCCATGTACGCGTGGAAGTGAAAAGCGACTACGTGGTCCGCTATCGCAAGGAGTACTTCACCCCGTCGGTGGCGCAATGATGTATCCGCGCGCGAGGCGCACATGAATCAATTTCTGGAGGTTGCGATCGAAGCGGCTCGCGAAGCAGGGGCGATGCTGCGGGCGGAATTCAGCCGTCCGAAGAAGATTTCCTACAAGGGAGAAGTCGATATTGTGACGGAATCGGATCGCCGCTCGGAAGCGGTGATTGTCGGACGCCTGCGCCAGCACTTTCCCGAGCACGCGATTGTCGCTGAGGAAGGCAGCAATAGCGCGGCGGCCGGATCGAGGTATTGCTGGCACGTCGATCCTCTGGATGGCACCACGAACTTCGCGCACGGATACCCGTGCTTTGCGGTTTCGATTGGCCTGACGGAGGATGGCGAGCCCATCGCGGGCGCGGTTTTCAACCCCATCGCGGACGAGCTTTTTACCGCGGCGCGAGGCGAAGGCGCGTATTTGAATGGGAAGCCCATTCGCGTCTCGTCCGTTGAAAAGCTGGCTCATAGCCTCGTTGCCACAGGTTTTCCGACGCATCAGCGCAAGCGAAGCGCAAACATGGAGTACTACTGGGAATTTACGCTGCGCTCCCACGGCGTCCGGCGCGATGGCTCCGCGGCGCTCGACCTCTGCTCGGTGGCCTGCGGGCGCTTCGACGCATTCTGGGAATTTCGGCTCAATTCATGGGACACCGCGGCGGGAATGTTGCTGGTTCGAGAGGCGGGCGGAACGGTTACCGATCTCGCCGGCCACTCCTATCGCCCGGGCGGTTTCGATATGCTTGCGTCTAATGGTCGCATCCATGAGGAGATGCGAGATATTGCCACTGAAATCGGCGAGCGCACGGCGCAGGACGCCTAACCGGCAGCCGCCCGATGAACGTTAGCGAACTCGATTTCGATTTGCCCGCTGAGCGGATCGCACAACACCCGCTAGAAACCCGCGACGCTTCGCGGATGCTGCTTCTCGACCGAGCTTCAGGCGGATGGGAAGATCAGCAATTTCGCGAATTGCCGAAGCTGCTTCGGGGCGACGAACTCGTTGTCATCAACAACGTGCGAGTGCTTCCCGCGCGTCTTTTCGGGCGGCGAGCCGGCATTCGGTCGGAGACACCCGGCCGCAATAATCCTGCCCGCAGTGAATTCCTGCAAGCGCCCATCGAGGTGCTGCTGGTCCGGCAAATCGGCGAGGACACCTGGGAGACGCTGGTGCGGCCTGGAAGGAAAGTTGCAGCAGGAGAACGGATTGCATTCGGCGAGGGCGAGCTTGAAGCGCAGGTGCAAGGGCGCGGCGAATACGGATTGCGCGTAATGCGCTTCACCTCAAGGAACGGTTTTCACGAAGCGCTCAGCCGGCTGGGCCACATCCCGCTGCCGCCATACATCAAGCGGGCGGACGAGCCGCTCGATCGGGAACGCTACCAGACCGTGTACGCCAAACGGGGCTGCGCGATCGCGGCCCCAACTGCAGGCCTGCATTTTACGCCGGAGATCATCGGAGAACTGGGCGGGCGCGGCATCGAGATCGCGGAGATTACACTCGAGGTGGGACTGGGCACTTTCGAGCCCGTGCGCGCCGAGAAGATCGAGGACCATGCGATACACGCCGAAGCCTACGAAATTCCGGTGGAAACAGCATCCGCGCTCGGCCGGGCAATGCGGGGAAAGCGCCCAGTGCTTGCAGTCGGAACTACGGTGGTGCGTGCGCTCGAAGACGCTGCCGCCAAGAGTTCGGGAGGCGAAGAACCAGTGATGGCGGGAAGAGCCGAGGCGACGATCCTTCTTTATCCGGGGAAGCCATTTCGCGTGGTGAATCAATTACTCACAAATTTTCACTTGCCGCGATCAAGTTTATTGGCTCTGGTGGCGGCCTTCGCAGGGCGCGAAAATATCCTTCGAGCCTATCGACACGCGGTCGAGTCCGGATATCGGTTCTACAGTTACGGCGATTCCATGTTGATTCGATAAAGCCATTGGAGCTTTCGGTTCTCGATTGGGAGTAATGCGATAGCTCTCGTGTAGGCGGCATGCGTTCGTCTATGATGGTTCGGTTTGCTGGAAGGCGGGCAATGCGCTATCTGATCCTAAGCGACATCCACTCCAACTTGACGGCCCTTGAAACCGCCCTCGATGCGGCCAAGGGTCGCTGGGAAGAGGTTGTGTGTTTGGGGGACGTGGTTGGATATGGTCCCGATCCTAATGAGGTAATTGACCGGCTTCGAGCGCTGGGGGTCTTTGCCATACGCGGCAATCACGATAAAGCCGTCGCCGGGCTGGCAGACGCGGAGGAATTCAACCCCGTCGCGCGCGCCGCGGCGCTCTGGACGCGCGAGAGGCTTTCTCCCGAGAACCTGGAATACCTAGAGAAGCTTCCCACAGGCCCAGTATCAAGGGATGGATTTTCCATGATTCATGGGGCTTTTCACGACGAGGACGAATACGTCTTCTCTCCGGCCCTGGCGGCCGACGGCCTGCTTAGCACTCCCACTGATATTTCATTTTTCGGCCACACGCATATTCAGGGCGGATTCGCACTTCGAGGTGACGACATACAGGTCCTGCATCTCACACCTGCCGGGAACAATCCGTTTTCTATTTTTCAACCGGAGCCAGGTACGAAATACCTTCTCAATCCAGGCTCGATCGGCCAGCCGCGAGATGGCGATCCGCGAGGGGGTTTTGCGATTGCCGATATCGAGAGCCAGTCAGTGGAGTTCTGGCGGGTCGCGTATGATATTGAAGCCGTACAGCAACGAATGAGGACGGCCAAGCTGCCCGAACCATTGATACACCGGCTATCATTTGGCCGCTAAGAAAATAGGAAAATGGCAGAGCCTGGAGAGAACGATAGCGGCAAGGAGAGGAGCGGGTTCCCCGCCGCGTTCGCCATAGGAATCGTAATCATGCTTGTTTTGGCTGGAGGACTGGTGCTGCTCAGCCGCGCAACGCGATCCCATCTTCCCGGCGCCGGCCAAAAGCCTCCGTTCGGCCCCAGCGAACAAGCCTACGCAACGCGGATAAGTTTTCAGCCTGGCGAAATGTCGCAGTCTTCGAACCTGTTAAACCAGGAGTTTACCTACGTCGCGGGAACGGTTACCAATGTCGGGAACCGCACGCTTCGAGGGTTGAACGTTAGCTTTGAATTTCACGATCCGTTCAATCAGGTGGTTCTCCGGGACGCCCAGATTTTGATCGATCCGGCGGGCCAACCGCTCGGGCCGGGGCAAAGCCGCAGTTTTCAGGTCACGTTGGGCGCCCACCTTCCCTCCGAGTGGAATCGGGCGTATCCTCTGATCCGCATCACGGGCATGATTCTCCAGTAGTGGCGCAACTGTTTTCTAAACGAGTGGGCGGTTGTATATGAACGATTGGACTGAATTGAGCCACGCCCTGGACGGCATTACCTCTTCTGGGACTGCCGAGATTCGGGAAGATGGCGAATGGCTCGCTGAACTAGCTGCGCCGCATTGCGAATTACACCTCGAAGGCAAGAATCCCCTCGTACATCTGTGGTCGGATAAGCGAAATTTGACGCGGCGCGTGCTGCGGGTCCGCGAACGATCGGAGGATCGCGTCGTGCTGGAAGTGCAACGATTCGGCCGCGCAACGCCCAGCCGGCTCGAGGTTGTGCGTGCGCAGTCGCCTCGTCCTGCCAAACGAGTGACCCGGGAACAATTTTGCGCTGGGTTCACGCGGACGCTGGCGGAGTGTTTCCCTGACGCGACGATTGAATCGCTTACGGCATCACCCGATCTCGAGAATTCTTTTTCCGGAATTTACGCGCGCGGATGCATGCACGAAGGATCGCATGCTTGGGCGGTGATGGCCGTTGCCCCGGGCGAAAGCGCTGCCGCGATGGAAGGCATTCTAGCGTTCGGAGTCTTGTGGCTCGACTGGCTGCGAGGCCACGGGGAGCTGCGTGCGATCGAGGGCTTACGGTTTTTCGTTCCCGAGGGTGCAGGCAGCTGCGTGCGAGAACGATGCGCCGCGCTTTCGTCGAGTGCGGGCGTTGAGATTTTTGAATTCCGAGCCTCGGGTGGCCGGATGCTAAAGATGGACTGCGCCGATACCGGAAATCTGAAGAGTTTCCTGGTGCAGCGCGGCGAGGCTGAATCAGCGCGTGCCGCGGCGCGCGATGCTATTCGGCGGATTCATGCTCTTGCACTGCACATGCCTCCGGCAGGCAACGAGATCGGCCTTCGTCTTGTGCCTGGAACGAGCGAAGTGTCACTCGGTTTTCGAGGCCTCAAATTCGGGACTTGGTCATCGAGGGACGGAATTTCCTTCGGCCTGGCAGATTCACCCGAGAAACTCACGTCCGCGAGGGAACCCGTGCTCGACGAACTGATGCGGACCCTCGATTTGCATCGCAGCCCCCTCGCAAACGATACTCGGCACAATTTGTATCGCGCCGCGCCCGAACGTTGGCTGGAGGCTTTAGTGCTGGATGACCCCACGAGGCTGGACGCCCAACTCGATCCGCGTCATCTGTATTCTCAAGTCCCCGCTGTGACGGCGGGAGACCGAGGTGTGATCGATCTGCTCGGAGTGACCCGGCGCGGGCGTCTCGTTGTCATCGAATTGAAAGCGTCTGAGGACATCCAATTGCCGATCCAGGCGGTGGACTACTGGCTGCGTGTTTGCCGGCATCAGCGAGAAGGCGATTTCCATCGCTACGGCTATTTCGCTGGGATTGAACTCGATCCCAAGCCGCCCCTTATTTGGATCGTCGCTCCTGGATTGCGATTCCATTCCGCAACGGACATCCTGTTGAAATATGTCTCTCAGGAAATTCGAATCACGCGGATTGGATTGAATGAAAATTGGCGGCGGGGCCTGAAGGTGATTTTTCGCCAGTGAACACAAAAAAGGGAAGCGGACCGGCTCAACGCCGGCTCCGCCTCCCGGGGTGTGTTCTAGGAGTTACTTCGTTAGACGCGATTGCGCCGTTAAGGTTGCTCCGCAATCAGATTAATAGAAGAGATATTTGCGCCATTTTTCGTCCCGATGCCCAATCAGACGCATGAGCTGTCGCGAAGTGTGCAACGTGAAAGGACGCGGTCGCCGCTGCAATTTCAATCCCGCCTCTTCAGGAGTACGGTCTCCCTTGCGGTTGTTGCAGGAATAGCAGGATGCAACCAGGTTCTCCCAGGAGGATCGTCCGCCGCGCGATCGGGGCATCACATGGTCGAGAGTCAGCTCGGATGCTGGAAAAGGCGTGCCGCAAAACTGGCAAGTGTTCCGATCCCGCAGCAAGATATTTTTCCGCGAGAGAGCCCGGCTCTGTTGCGGGATATGCCGGTAACTGAGCAAACGGATCACCGATGGCACCTGTATCGCTTTGGAAGTCGAATGAACTTCGGTATGGCTCGTTTCCTCCGCTTGCGCCACTCCCTTCAGCATAAGGATTAGCGCGCGGCGCACCGCCGTCACGTTGATCGGCTCAAACGTCGCGTTCAAGACCAGCACCGGAGCTTGCATCACGGAGGGTCGTACAGGCCGTGGGGATTGCGGCTTCGCCGGTGCGGTATCAACCGGCGTGGCGCCCAGCCCTATAATCGGCCGGGGTCGTAGACCGAACTTGTGGCGGCTGTCCATCGCATTACCGTCACCAAAGGGCTTCACAACGCTCCTTGATAGCTATAGATGCTCAAGCTGCCCACCTGGTTTGCCAATTGATCGCCTCTGGCCCAAAACGGACGCGGGCGGAACGAGCCCCGAGCGCACACGCCCCACTGTCAATCCAAAAACCGCTGCCGCCCCGGCTTTCTTCAGCACTTGGGCGCCAGCATCCAGAGTGGCTCCAGTGGTCAATACATCAT
The DNA here is from genome assembly GCA_963723845.1 of uncultured Acidobacteriota bacterium. GTDB lineage: Bacteria > Acidobacteriota > Terriglobia > Acidiferrales > UBA7541 > Palsa-295. The sequence goes on along the minus strand of CAVRSO010000033.1, from coordinate 47,012 downwards.
CTACCAGTAGGACGCGCAGGTTGTCAACTTTCACCGCTGGCCTGATAGCGTACGCGCCACGCACCGATTTCCAGTGTTCCGTCCGCGAGAGCACCAATTGCGGCGGCCGCGGTTTCGTGCGGACCAAGGCTCGCGAATTAAACTGGATGCCGAGACGCTCGGCTAGTGGACGCGCAATCAACTCCGCTTGGTTGTAGCCGCGCTCCCGGCGCCGGTCCACGTGCAACGGGACAGGCATGACAACATCGACGCGCCAGTCTCCCGCCACGCGGGCGACTATCTCGGCCAAGCGCTCCGCGAACCAATCGCCCAATCGCGTGAGTTCTTCATATTTGAGCAGGAGAATCGCTTCGCTAAGCCCCTTGTCGTAAAACGCGAAGCTGCGCGCTCGATCGAAAGCGTAGAAACCAACGCGGCACAGCCGGCAAAGCGGCTGCTCCACCCTCCCCTCGCCCGCTGCCGTGAACGGGCGCCCGCAACCAGCGCACATCGGCTCGTCGATTTTCTCAAATCCCTCCAGACAGTTCTCACAGATCGGGATGCGGCTGGCGTTTGTCAGCAACTCACCGCAGATGCGGCATGGACTGGCGAACACCACCGATGCAAGCGCGCCGAAGGCGTCTTTCAGGATCACGGGATTGCTTCATAAACGCGAAATCTGGCGGGACTTTACTTCAGACCCTAAGCAGAGGAAAAGAGACGATCGTCTCTATGGAAGCTGCCCAAAATCGTAGAGCCCACCAGCCGGGCAAGAGCCGTGAAACCTAAAGCTGCCCGTTTTCCTTCTTTTCCTGGCAGATAATGCAGTAGCGGGTCCAAGGCACGGCTTCCAAACGTTTCTGCTGTAGTTCCTGATGGCAGGAAACGCAGTCGCCGAACGAATCCTCTCTGATCCGCGCCAGCGCGTCGTCCACCAGCTGCAGCAGTGACCGCTCGTTGTGCGTTTGGCCGAACAGAAACTCTTTCGTATAGGAGTTGGCGGCCTTGTCGGCGAGATCGACGGTTGGATCCTCGTCGGCCTCGCGTCCTTCTTGTTGCGTGCGCGCGATCGTCCGCAGCAATTCCTCGCGGCGCGACGCTAGTTTCTTCTTGTAATAATCGAGTCGCTTTTTTTCCATGGTCTACATCCCACTGCGGGCCAGATAGCTCACCCAAATCGGGCGATTCTAAACTTCTGCACTGCCCTTGTCAAACAAGCATCGTCTCAAACCCTTAAATCCTACCTGTCTGCCCGGCCCTTGATGCGGCTACAAATAGATGCTTCTCCCGACCAAAAGGATTCCACCCGGTGTTCTCCTAAGCGGGTTGACCCTCCGGCGCCGGTCGTTTTGGAAAAACATAGTGGACGCCTATCGCAGCCACCACCAGGACCGCGGCCACCAAAACGCTTCCCTCCGGCCCCACCGTTCCCCCGGTCAACCACGCCGGTCCGTGAAACGATGCATTCATCAGATGGCCCTTCAAGACCACGCCGCTATCCGGCACGCCGTAAAAAAATGACTCGCCCCAATCCCAGGCGCCATGCATGCCGATCGCAAACCATAAATTTCCAGTCCGCCGAAGCGTGAATGCTGCCAGCAGGCCAAACGCTCCGGCCATCGCCGCTCCGAATTCTGCCTCGCCCTTGTTCCGCAAATGCAAAGCGCCGAACACTAGGGCCAGCAAGACCGCCGCGGGCCAAAAGCCGACTCCCGATGCAAGCGTCGCCTGCATGTACCCGCGAAAGGAGAATTCCTCGAAGAAGGCAACCAGGGTGAAGCCGGCCAAGTAGAGCAGACCGTAGCGCACCGCGTCGCCTCCGGTCAGCGCTCTCCCTCCGAATGAAAATGCACCGCTCGCTGCCATCAGCCCTATCAGGACGCTCAGCATCGCGAATCCGTACGGCACACCCTGCCAGAATCTCTTGCCAAACGCCGCGTTTCGCGGCAGCCCGTAGTCTGCCCACGACCGATGTTCAATCCTCGTCATCACGCTTACAGTGAGCACCAGCGCCACGGCCAGCATACCCTCGCTGAAAAATAAGCCGACTGGGCCCCCACCGAACGCCCAGCCGCGTGCGCGCGGCACAAGCGCTATGGCGCCACTGATCGCCGTCAAGAGTGCCAGGAATATCGCGATAGCCAATGCCAGTCGCCAACCCGCGCGGATTTCGTTCGATCCCATGAATATCCGGTGCATGTTCCGCTGCGGTGGCGCGCTCTCGTCTTGACGCAAAGGACTTGAACCCGTTTCCGGAGGAACGGAAGTCATGGCAGATCTCCATCGGCTGTGACGCTGGCTGTCGAGCGTCACCAAAATACGCCGCATCACCTTGCGCACCAAGTGTTTCTCGGCGGCGTATTGCTCATGTCGCGCCCTGCGCGGAGGGACCGCCCGGTTGCGGCGGCTATCCCCCGCTGCTAAAATCCTGATTCTGCTGCGCCTGGACGAGCTGCCGTCGTCAAACGTCCTTCCAAGCAGGATGAGTGCCCGATTGCCGTCAATCAACTGTAAAACAAGGGAGAACTTGCTTGGCCAAATATGATCTCGTGATCATCGGGAGCGGTCCCGGCGGATACGTCGCCGCGATTCGCGCGAGCCAGTGGGGGCTCAAGACAGCGGTAGTCGAAAAGGATCCATTTCTCGGCGGTACCTGCCTGCACGTTGGCTGCATTCCCACCAAGGTGTTTTTGCACCACGCCGATATTTACGATTACTTTCAGCGCGCCGAGGAATTTGGGTTTGAAGCAAAAGACGTCAAAATCAATTGGCCCGCCATGCTGGCCCGCAAGGACAAAATCGTCAAAAAGCATGCGGGCGGAATCGGCATGCTCTTCAAGAAACACAAGGTCGATTCCATCACGGGCTGGGGACGCATCGCAGCTCCCGGACGAATTTCCGTCGAAAAAGACGGCCAAACCACAGAGCTTGAAACGACCTACACGATGATCGCCACCGGTTCCGAGGCGCGCTCGCTTCCCGGCGTGGAAATTGATGGCAAGACGATCCTCACAAATCGCGAAATTCTGCAATTGCAGGCGATTCCGAAGTCGATGGTGGTTGTCGGATGCGGCGCCGTCGGCGTCGAGTTTGCCTCCGTATTTCGCACCTTCGGCACGGAGGTCACACTGCTCGAAGCCCTCCCGCGCCTCGTTCCCCTCGAGGACGAGGACATTTCCCCCGAACTCGAGAAGGCCTTCAAGAAAAAGGGCATCCGCGTCGAGACCAATGCCAACGTCGAGTCGGTGAAGAAAGACGCCAAGGGCGCAACCGTCACCTTCAAAGACAAGACCGGAAAGCCCCAATCTGTTGCGGCGGAAACGGTCCTCATCGCCGTAGGACGCCGCCCGCTCACCGAAAACATTGGCATTGAGGGCACCAAAGCAAAAGTCGAACGCGGCTACGTTCACGCCAACGAGTTCCTGGAAACCGCCGAGCCGCGCCTTTATGCCATCGGCGATATCGTTGCGGGACTCCCTCAGCTCGCCCACGCGGCCTCGATGGAAGGCATCATTGCGGTTGGTCGCATGGCCGGAAAAGAAGTCCAGCCCTTCGACAAGAGGCGCTGCCCCGCCGCTACCTATTGCGAGCCGCAGATTGGCTCGGTCGGCTTGACCGAAAAGCAGGCTCGCGATGCTGGCTACGAAGTTAAAACCGGCAAGTTTCCGTTCCTCGCGAATAGCAAAGCTACCATCCTCGGCCAGCATGAAGGTTTCATCAAAGTTGTCGCGGAAGCCAAATACGGCGAAGTTCTCGGCGTTCACGCGATCGGGCCGCTGACCACCGAGATCATCGCGGAGGCCGTTACCGCGCTGGGGATGGAAGCTACGCTCGACGACATGGCAACCATCATCCACGCGCATCCAACTGTTTGGGAGGGCATGGGCGACGCCTTCAACGCCGTCCGCGGCCTCTCAATCAACTATTGAGCTACGACTCATCGACCTCTGACAAAAAGAATGGTGCAACCCGCCGAAATCCTGATCGGCAATCCGGGTGGCGATCACGTCTCGCTACGGTTTCGAGGCTTCGGTTATGATCGCGAGGGTTGGCAACATTCCGAAATTGAAGTCCGATGTGATGGCTGGTCCGGACGGACGAGAGGAAGCTTCGTGAAGGGCGAATTGGGTCGTTTCGCCCAGGAAATTCGTAGGTTGCATCGCACGCTATCAGGAAGTACCGAACTCCATCCTATCGAGCCCAATTTAACGCTTATACTTAGTGGTGACGGTAAGGGGCACATCGTCGCGCAGTGTACCGCCCACAATCTTTTCGAAACTACGAGGCTTAACTTTACGTTCGAAATCGACCAGACATACTTGACCGATATCGCCAGAGCGTTGAGCGAAATTGATCCCACAACCTGATTTGAATCGGATGCGTGTGACTTCAACTGTCAAAACTTGTTGGCTCGTCAATGTCGGCCTCATCCCCTACGATCCTGCCTGCGAATTGCAGCAGCGGCTGGTCGAGGCCCGCAAGGCCCACGCCATTCCCGATGTGCTGCTCCTCTGCGAACATTCCCACGTCATCACCCTCGGTCGCAATGGAGGCCGCGAGCACCTGCTGGCAAGTGATCGCCGACTCACTGAAATGAGCGTCGAACTCCGCTCTACCGACCGCGGTGGCGATATCACCTATCACGGTCCCGGCCAAATCGTCGGCTATCCTATCCTCGATCTAACCGAACATCGCCGCGACGTTCGCTGGTACGTCGAACAACTTGAGGAAGTGATGATTCGCACGACGGCCGATTTCGGCCTGGCTGCGCGCCGCGTCGAAAGCCAGCACGGCGTCTGGATCGATGCATCGGCAGGCGAGGAGAAACTAGGCGCACTCGGCGTGCATCTGAGTCGCTGGGTCACTTCGCACGGCTTCGCCTACAATATCTCGACCGATCTGCGCTATTTCGACTTGATCGTTCCCTGCGGCATCCGTGATAAGCATGTCACGTCGCTAGAACGCGCCCTCGGACGCCGCATCGCGACTGCCGATGTTCGCGATCGAATCATCGCCCACTTCGCCGCCACGTTCGGCGTCGCGATAAAGCGGATCAGCAGCGAGGAACTAACGGTGGCTCTACGTAGCGCGCCGGCCATGGCGTCGGTGTAAGGTTTAAACGTAGCGCCGGGTACTTCAGCCCGGCCCCTTTACTTTTCGGTAGTATCGAGGCTCTAGCCTCACAAAAGGGGTTTGGTTTTCGGTGGAAGCGCGGGGCTTCAGCCCCACAAAAAGCATCATCTTAAAAGCCGGGCTTTAGCCCCGGGGATTCGCGTCCCCGAAAGCAGCGTTGGGAGAGAGAATTGACTCAGACTGCGACAATGCAATCAGCCACTAAGGTGGCTCGTGACCAGTACCTCGATCTCTACTATTTCATGCTGCTTAATCGGCGGCTCGAAGACCGCCTCGTCAAACTTTTCCGCCAAAATAAAATCGTGGGCGGCGTCTATTTGAGCCTGGGCCAGGAGGCAGTCTCGATTGGCACGGCCTACGCGCTCGAGCCCCGCGATTGGCTGGCGCCCATGATTCGCAACATTGGCTCTCTGCTGGTGAAGGGATTCAAGCCCCGCGACATTTTCACCCAGCACATGGCGAAATACACTTCGCCCACAAAGGGCAAGGACGGAACCAGCCACTTTGGCGATTTGAAGACGCGTCACGTCGTTTCTCCGATCTCCATGCTGGGCGATCTGATTCCAGTGATGACCGGCGTTGCCATGGCCGGACGCTATCTCGGCCAGAATATCGTCGCCATGACCTGGATTGGCGACGGTGGCAGCTCCACCGGTGCATTTCACGAAGGCTTGAATCTCGCTGCCCAGCAGCGCGCGCCGTTCGTCCTGATCATCGAAAACAACCAGTGGGCCTATTCGACGCCCGTTGCGCGACAGGTGCCGCTCAAGAATCTTGCCGACCGCGCCGCGGCCTATGGCATCGCCGCCACAAGCGTGGATGGCAACGACGTGATCGCCGTGTACGACGCCGCGAAAACCGCCGTCGATCAGTGCCGCGCCGGCCGCGGCCCGTGCGTAATCGAAGTGAAGACCATGCGCATGAAAGGGCACGCCCAGCATGACGCGGCCGAGTACGTCCCCAAGGAAATGTTCGATTACTGGAAGACGCAAGATCCCATCGCGCGCTACGAGAAGTATCTTACAGAGCATCATCTTTGGGATTCGGCGAAAAAATCTGAGGTCGACGCCCGAATTGAACGCGAATTAGACGACGATCAAAAGTTCGCCGAGGAATCGCCCATGCCGCCTCCCGAACTCGCGGAGCAGGGCGCTTATTGCGAAGGCTGCCACACCATCGAAGCGAACTGGCAGCGCCCCAAGAAAGAAGTAACGCCGCCCGCCTCGAGCGTCGAAGCGGTCTGGAAAGTCGCGGACTTCGGTGCATTCAACAGTCCGGCCAGGCCTGAACCGGTCACCCAGCATGGAGATCGTCACGGTAACGGCGCGAATTCGTCTGATGAGCCGCCATCCGCCGAACCCCAAATCGAGAAGCAAGCTCCGCTTCGGGTTCCCTTCGGCCGCGGCCCCAAGGATCGGTCGGTCGAGCTGGAGCGCCGCGATAAAGTCGCTGAGCGCCCGCCACGACACCACAAACCTCATAAACGGCGGAGGCGCTGATGCCCGAAATCACTATGGTCGAAGCGATCCGTGCCGCGCTCTTCGAAGAAATGGAGCGCGATCCAGCGGTTGTGACTCTGGGAGAGGATATTGGAGTCTATGGCGGAGCTTTTAAGGCCACCGAAGGTCTCCTCGCAAGATTTGGACCCGAGCGGGTGATGGATACGCCCATTAGCGAGACGGCGATTGTGGGAGCGGCCTGCGGCATGAGTTATCTGGGATTGCGTCCCGTGGTCGAAATGCAGTTCATCGACTTCATCGCCTGCTGCTTCAATCAGGTCACGAACTTTGTCGCCAAATCCCATTACCGGTGGGGCGCGCCTGTTCCCATGGTCGTGCGCGGACCTTCTGGAGGTGGTGTTCACGGTGGGCCGTTTCATTCAGCGAATCCGGAAATGTATTTCGTCCATACACCAGGATTGAAGGTCGTGTATCCTTCCACGCCTTACGATGCCAAGGGTTTGCTCAAGTCTGCAATTCGGGATAACAACCCAGTCTTGTTCTTCGAGCATAAATTTCTTTACCGCAGGCTCAAGGAAGAGTTGCCGTCCGAGGACTACACCGTGCCTCTCGGCAAAGCCGTGGTCCGCCGCGAAGGAAGGGATCTCACCATTCTGAGTTACGCGGCCATGATGCTGCCTGCTCTTGATGCGGCACAGCAGCTCTCAAAAGAGGGGATCGAAGCCGAAGTGATCGATCTGCGGACGCTTCTGCCTCTGGATCGCGACGCGATTCTCGCTTCAGTGAAGAAGACGAATAAGCTGTTGATTGTTCACGAAGACACGCGCACCGGAGGCATCGCCGGGGAAATCGCCGCCATCGTATGTGAGGGTGCTTTTGGAGATTTGGACGGACCAATTACGCGTGTCACCGCGCTTGATACGCCGGTCCCCTACGCTCCCCCACTCGAGGAGCGTTTTCTGCCCAATGCCGAAAAAGTTGCCGCCGCGGCCCGGGAATTGGCAAAATACTAGCTGTCTTCGGGAATTTAATGTATCTCAATTCTCGCAGACAGAATCTAATCGGGAAGAAAGCAGGTATTGCGCCTTGGGAAGAACAAAGGGTCTGAACAAAGCCGAATTTGAAGTTGGGTCCGAGGTTCGCATTGCGGACCGCGCTTTCTTGGAGGGCTTTCTTGAAGCTGGCCAGTATCACAACGAACTGGAGCCCGAGCAGGTCGAATACGCGGGACAAGTTGCCAAGGTCAAGAACATCGAGTTCTTCCACGGCGGTGACGAGATTTACACCCTAGAAGGAATACCGGGTGTCTGGCATGAGGAATGTTTGAGTCCCGCCTGAGTAAAAGTCCACACACCTTCCTACTTGCACTTCTGCCTTCGTGCATTAAGATGGAGTTGACGAGATAAGTCCGAGTTAGAGCAGTGAGTGCAGGTAGCTCTGGACGTAAGTGCAGCGATGATTCTATTCGCAACTGCTGTCGAGTAGAAACCACCGTAAGTTACTGAAAACAAAAGATCGGGGAACCGGCTACTCGTCACAGTTTCAGAGGGCCCCGTTTCAAGACTTTCGGTCCGTCTTTCACCGGCAGGTCTCAGGTTATCGGAGGGTAGTCATGGCTGTTGACGTCATCATGCCCCAAATGGGCGAGAGCATCTTCGAAGGTACCATCACCAAATGGCTTAAAAAGCCCGGTGACAAAATCGAGCGTGACGAGCCGCTCTTCGAAATCTCAACCGATAAGGTCGATGCGGAAATCCCGTCCCCATCCGCTGGCGTGCTGAAGGAGATCAAGGTCAGCGAAGGCCAAACTGTCCCGATTCAAACGGTTGTGGCCCTGATTGACGCGGCAGGCGCGCCAAGCCAACCGGCAGCGGCAGCTCCTTCATCTGCCAAGCCGAGTTCCGCGGCTAGCACTTCCGCAAGGCCTGAATCGGCCCCGGCCGCGAAGCCAGCAGCTTCGAAACCAGCGGCTGTTCCTCCTGCTGCCGTTCCCGCCGCTGCCGCGAAATCGTCTGCCCCGGCTGCGGCTCCAAGCCCTGCGCAACTTTCGCGACATAACGGTGGTGACAAGATTCGAAGCTCCCCGCTCGTCCGGCGAATCGCGCGCGAAAATCACATTGACCTCGCCCAAGTATCGGGAACGGGCGCAGGCGGCCGCGTGAGCAAGCGCGACATCTTGGCGGCCTCTGAGGGCGGCGCGACCACAACTGCCGCACCGGCTCCTGCGCCTTCGGGCGCGCCATCCCGCCCTGCGCTTGAGGTTGGCGTACCGCGCGAGCGGATTTACTTCGGCCACTACGAAGTGCAGCCCATGTCCAACATGCGGCAGAAAATCGCCGAGCACATGGTGCTTTCGAAGCGCGTTTCACCGCACGTGTACTCGGTCGAAGAAGCGGATGTCACAGGCATCGCCAAGCTGCGCGCGGCCTCGAAAGAGAAATTCGAAAAGGAATCGGGAACGAAGCTGACTTTCATGCCGTTTTTCATCCGTGCGGCGGTGGAAGCCCTGCGCGCTTTTCCGACCGTGAACTCGTCGGTGGATGGCACAAACGTCGTCCTGCACAAAGAGTGCAACATTGGCATCGCAGTGGCGCTGGATTGGGGACTAATCGTGCCCGTGATCAAGAACGCCGAGGAGAAAAACTTTTTCGGTCTCGCGCGAGCTGTCACCGACTTGGCCGAGCGCGCCCGCTCAAAAAAACTGAAGCCCGAGGAAGTAACCGAGAGCACCTTTTCAATTACGAATCCCGGCGTCTTCGGCGGATTGTTCGGCCTTCCAGTAATCAACCAACCCAATGTCGCAATTCTGGGATTGGGCACGATTGAAAAGCGCCCGGTGGTAATCGACGATGCAATCGCTATCCGATCGATGGTTTATCTGACGCTTTCTTACGATCATCGCGCGGTTGACGGCGCCATCGCTCACCAGTTCATGGGCCACGTGAAGCACACGCTGCAGGATTGGATGGAGAGCATTTTTTAGACGAGCGAGAGCGAAGGGTTGTGGTCCTCCAACCTTTCGACCTCAACGTCTGACTTCGAATCTCCCTTGCTGCATCCAACCTCTGCTATGTCCCGCTCTCAAGCGCGCGATCTTTGGGGTGTTCCGCCCTGGAGAATTGATTTCACGCCGCCGAAGCATTCGCTCCCTTCCTCGGTGGATTTCGCAATCGTGGGTGCAGGATTTGCCGGGCTTGCCGCTGCTGCCTGGCTGCGCATTCTCGCTCCGGAGAAATCGGTCATCGTCCTCGAAGCAGGGCGTATCGGGAATGGCGCCAGCGGACGCACGGGAGGTCTGGTCCTCAGCGAATCCGCCGCAGGCGATTTGCCTGGACTTGGCGACGTTCTCGCCGGACTAAAAAAGATTCTCCGCAAGCTCGGCGTCGAGTCCGATCTTCTACTTCCAGGCGCGTGGGAAATCGCACACAGCGATCACGCCAAACGATCAGACAACGCGCGGCCTCTGAAAGGCCGTTCTTCAATTCAGTGGCGCGACTTCGATTCTCGGGAGATTCGCGTAACCGGAACCGTTCCCGGTGGCACGCTCGATCCGGGAAAACAGGTCAGCGGACTCGCACGCGCGGCTGTGCGTGGGGGAGTGTTCATCGCCGAAAACTGCGGCGTTCAAAAGATCGAATGGACCAATCCGCCGACACTGCGCCTTGCCGGCGGCCGCTTGCGCGCCAAGAAAATCCTGCTGGCAATGAACGCGCTTTCCCTCGAGATTTCCGGGCTGGGCAAGTCTGCTGTACAACCGAAACTTACTCTTGCGGCGCGGACCGCTCCGATGAGCGAGAAAGACCTGAAAAACATCGGTCTGGGAGCGCGAAAGCCTTTCTATACGATCGATTTTCCGTATTTGTGGGGCCGGGTGTGCGGCGATCGATCGATCGTGTGGGGAGCGGGGCTGGTGGACGCGCCGAATTCAGGCGAACTTGAGGATGTGGATGTTTCGAAGGGGCGAGCGGCGGAAATGTTTGCGTCATTTGAAAAACGCGTTCACGCGCTGCATCCCACGCTAGCCAACGCACGGTTCACGCACAAATGGGGAGGCCCCATAGCCTTCCGGGGAAATTTCCGTCCGGTCTTTGCCCATCATCCTGAAAGTCCGAATGGGATTGTTCTCGGCGTGTTTGCGGGGCACGGAGTGGCGTTATCGGTCTATCTAGGAACTTGGGCCGCCGAGGCGTTGCTGGGGCGACGGAAACTGCCGAGTTGGGGCCGCACCGAAGTTGGTTGAGAGCTTCGAAAACCTATCAGTTGCGTTAGTCTATGGCGTGATGGCAAAGAAGCGCACTAGTCGAGACCAGCCGTCGCTCTTTCCTGTGAAGAAAACCGAGGCGCCGGCGATTCCCGCGGATGAGGCGCTGAGCTTCTTGCGCGAAACACGCGGGGTAACCACTTGGACCGCCCGCGATATGGCGGATTCACTGAGGATTGCGGTGGCGGATGCTAAGCGCGTGATTCCGATTCTGGAATTGCAAGGGTACGTCAAGCCGGCTGGCACGAACGAATGGATGACCACGTTGTCCGGAGAAGACGTGTCCGGATCGAAGCCGCCGCGGTTTACTCGCGAACGTGTTGCGCAAGCCCTGGACGATCTTCGCCGCCGCATTGCGGAAATCAACCGCGATTCAAAAGCGCCTTACAAAATCGCCGAAGCGGTCGCGTTTGGCGACTTCATGAGCGATAGGCCGCGCGTCCAATCCGCGGAAGTGGGGATTATATTGGAGCGGCGAGGAGCTGGCGCAGATGACGCAGGGAACGGGGTGCAGCGGCGGGATTTTCTTCGGCAACTGCACGCCAAGGGTGGCGTGATTCAAGTGCGTGCATATGAACCGTGGATGCGTGAGCGGACCCATAGAAGTTTGTTGAGACGACGTGACCCAAGCTAGCAGTGGTGGCCATCGCGAAATCGAAGAGAGGTCCTTCGACTGCGTCCGGCGCCGCGCACACACCGCGCGAAGGAAAAAACGGCGCCGGACTCCGCTCAGGATGACGACGAAAGCAATGCGCCAGTCGGCGGAGGCGGATGGTACACTGGTAGCCAAGCATGTTTTGCCGGGCACAGCATGCTGTGCCCCTACCAATGCAAGGCGAAAGCACACGCCCTTTCCCAAAACTTGCGGGTTTGATCAACGCCAGTTGTTGCGTTGGCGAAGGGCGGTGATGTGTGCGACGTGGTGGCGGCCGTGCCATGCGTAGAGCTGCAGGTTTTCGTCGAGAGTCATCGTGCCGCGCTCGGGATGGCGGAACGTGCGCTGCCAATCGGATGGCGTGAGGGACTTTAGGAGGAGCATCCAGCGCTTGTGCAAGTTTTCGAGCAGCAGAAGCGATAACTCTACTGGCGCTTTGCCATCGGCCAACTCGGCCCAGCGCGCTTCGTCGTATGGCTTGATGGTGGGATCATCCTCGGTGAGCGCTAGCTTGAAGCGCACGTACGAGTTCATGTGGCTGTCGGGGACATGATGGACGACTTGGCGAACAGTCCAGCCGCCGGGACGGTAGGGAGTATCGAGTTGATGTTCGTCCAACCCTGCGATGGCGGCCCTCAGGTTTTTCGGTGTTTCCGCAATCGCGTCGATAAACGCACGGCGCTGAATATCCGTGACATTTTCAACGGACTGAAATTTGTCGATTGGATATCGCAGGTCTGCGTCCATGGCTGCTCCGTGCTTTCTGAAGTTGCGTCATAGTTGGCTCGGCGAAATCGGAGAGAGGTCCTTCGACTGCGTCCGGCGCCGCGCACACACCGCGCGAAGAAAAAAAGCGGCGCCGGACTCCGCTCAGGACGACGATCATTGGCCAGGCTTGCTGGGCGCAGCGTGTTGCCGCTGCGCCCCTTGCAAGGCAATGAGATGGACCTCAGAAGATCAGCTTTAGCGCGAATTGAATTTGGCGCGAGGTAGTGCTCGTAGACGTAATTAAGCCTGCGTTCCCCGCGATGAAGGAACCGGCGGCAGCTCCCGCTCCGCCCGCTCCTGAGAAGACGGCGCCGTTCGGTTGTCCGAAATTCGTATGATTGATGATGTTAAAGAATTCCGCCCGGAACTCTGTGTTCAACTTTTCCGTGATCCTCGTCTGCTTGATTATGGAGAAGTCGAGGTTCAAGAGGCCCGGACCGATTAAGGAATTCCTCCGAACATTGCCGAGTGTAGCGAACGGTTGAACCGCGTAGCAGGCTGGGTTGAACCATTGCACTGTCCTCTGCAGGGCATTGACAGTATCGGTTATCTGAGCTGGATGGCATCCCGGCGCGCCGGAGTAATTCGGACGATCCGATGTTATCCCGCCTGTATTCGCCACTTGCGGAAGCAGACCGTTCGTGATGTTGACAGGATATCCTGTGGTGGCACTCAAAATTTCGCTGACCTGCCAGCCGGAAACCAACCGGTTGCCCGTGAAAGGCAGGTGATAGACGGCTGTTGACCCGCAATGCGTGCGTGACATTGAAGAGGCAGGGCCACGATCAAAGCCCTGATTGTAACGTCCAGAATTTCGGCAGAGGCTTGCTCCAGACCCGAACTGGCGGAACCATTGTCGATGCACCTCGAGTAAGTGTATGACACCTGGCCTTGCAGGTTCCGGCTGATCTGGCGCGTAAGGCTGGCGACCAAGCCGTTGTAGGTGGAATGGCTGGTGGGAGCGGCATCGTCCAAGCCAGCGAAAGCATGGTTTGGCACGGGACCCTTAAAGAAGCACGAGGGGCTCGTGCAGGAGTTGGAAACAGGATTCCCCAATGCATCGACCACCGTCGGAGTGTTCAGATTTCGCGGGGCATACAGGTGGACCCCTTGAGCACCGACATAGCCAAGAAGCAACCATACCGTGTCCAACATCCCGCTGTACTGTCAGGTTGTACTGCATTTCATAGGGGGCAGAATCCGACCTATAGTCGAGCCCATAGACCGTACCGAACGGCGGATTTAGGCACGCCGCACCCGGAGGCCCACACGATGCTGGATGCGGAAAGAGTGTAACCGCGGGCGGACCGGCGAGGACCACAGTCTGGGACGGGGGATTCTGAGAGTACGCGTTAAGGTACGTGCGTCCGGCAATTGGTTCGTGGAACATCCCAAAGCCAGCGCGTACCGAAGTCTTATGATCCGAGAAAGGGTCCCAGGCCAGACCGATCCGGGGATCGAAATTGAGTGCGTCCGGATTCGACTTAAGAACGTGGTGAACTTGTGTAAACGCGGGCGAAGACAATGGATCTAGAATCGCATTGCATGGTTCGGTTACGCAGATGGGGTTGGTTTCAAAGTCATAGCGCAGGCCGATGTTGAGTGTCAGGTTCGACCGGAGCTTCCAATCGTCCTGTACATAAGGGAAGACTTGGATCTCGCGGGAGTAACGCGTCCTGGTGAAGCCCGGATGCGGATTGACCTCGCCCTGGAATTGGACGGGGGTACGCTGCCAGAAAGCCTGGAAGGCTGCCAAAGACGAATATCCCACCCTCCCGGCCCACGGCGATATTGTCTTGAACCCTGGTCACCGAGGCGCCGATTTTGAGACTGTGGGCTCCGTGGCTCCAGAAAAAATCGTCCCCCCCGGTGAATTTGTTCTGTATCAGGTGCCAGCGTGCCGTTGGGCCCGGGCCGACGTTGGAAGTGCCGCCGGCAACGATGAGGTTGCCATCCTCGCGGTCTCCGGGATTGTAGGCGGGCGTTCCGTTGAAAAGAGCTCCAAGGTAGAACTGCAATGGATCGGTTGCTGGATCGGACAAGAATTTCTGATCTGAGCGTTCATTGGTTCGCGAAAAACTGAAGCGAACCTCATTGATTGACGTCGCGGAAATAAGGTGTTTTTCCTCGATAGTAAAAAACTGATCGCCACCGTGAAACGCCGCCGGCCAGTTGGACAAATTCGAGAAGGGGTCGGGAAGAAGCAGATAGGCGGTGTCGGAAATGTACCGCCCGAATAAAGAGTCCTTCGAGCCGAGGGTATAGTCCATACGTCCTAGAATGTAATTCTCGCTCGTGGGCTGGCTGGCAATAGTGGGGAACAGTGCGTTCCCGCTGGGATAGCCCGTGAACAGACCAGCAGCCACGATCTGTTCAGTTGCCCCCGCGAGCGGTGCCGGGTAGACGTTGAGATAGGGCGTGATCTTCGGATTGATAGGCACGGCTAATCTGTCGCCCGGATTGCACGTGCCGCCCTTAGAAGGTGGCAATTGCCCTGCCACTGTATTGCAGGGAACGCTTCCCGTGCGAGACAAAGCATCCGGAACAAATTGATTTCCCGTAATGCCCAGGGCCGACCGGAGGCCCTCATAATTCACGAAAAAGAAGGCCTTGTCCTTCTTAACCGGGCCACCGAGGCTACCTCCAAACTGGTTCCTGCGGAAAGGCGGAATCTTTGTGCCATCGAAGAAATTGCGCGCGTCGAGGGCGCTATTCCGCAAAAATTCGTACGCCGAACCATGAAACTCATTGGTTCCCGATTTGCTGGCGGCGTTCATCGCGGCGCCGGTGCCACCGAATTGCGCGCTGTACGTGTTGGTCAGCAACTGAAATTCCTGGATGGCCTCAACACCCAGCGAATTGCCCGTGATCGAAGCACCCGCTCCCTTCTGCCAATAACCTTGCAGATCCTGGTTGTCGAGCAGGAAGACTTGTCCAACGGGTCTCGAGCCGGCGACCGAGTACGTGTCCGATGGTCCGTAGAATCCAGAGGATATTCCGCCCGCGCCTCCCGTTACGAAGGCTTGTTTTACGGTCAGAACACCGGGCGCGAGCGAAAGAAGCTGTTCGAAATTGCGGCCGTTCAAAGGCAATTGGCTCATCTGCTGAGACGTCACTAGCGATGAGACGGCAGCAGTCTGCGTCTCGACTCTCGAAACTTCGCCTTCCACGCTGACAGTTTGCGACACTTGCCCGACAGGCAGCGAGAAATCAACGACGAGGTTGGCGCCAACCGTGAGTGTGATCCCTTTGTGGACGACGGTTTGGAAGCCTGATAGAGAGGTCTGCACGTTCGTAGGTGCCGATGGGCAGGTCGGAAATTCTGTAGCGGCCAGCCGCATCAGTCACGGTGGACTGGGTGATATTCGTCCCTACGTTTCTCGCCTGGACGGTTGCGGACACCAACGCCGCGCCTGAACTGTCAGTTGCCGTACCCGAGATGGTTGCGGTCTCGACCTGAGCCGCGAGACGAGTCACATCGGCTACGCTAAACAGAAAGACGCTCAATACACAGATGGAGAAATACCTGAAGTATTTCGCAGAATTTGCCATGGTTTCCCCCTCCCACAGTAGCCCACCACCACCGACCCTAATTCCCTGTGCAGCAAATACTACAAACTTTATCCTCGTGTCAAGGAATCTCGGATGGTGTTCGAGCCCAAGGCTACCCCCGATCGCAAGGAAAAAGGGTTGGTAGCGCTAACGGGAATCGAACCCGTATTTCAGCCTTGAAAGGGCCGCGTGCTAACCGTTGCACCATAGCGCCGGAGTGCGGAAAGGCTTCGAGGAGACTCGATTATCCGAGAAAGGCTAGGGAATAACAAGCCGTCGGACGGGATGCCGGGCACGATGTTGCGTCTCGAAACCGTGGGCTTTCCCGCCACATTAGAGAACTTCTGGCCTGACCGCGAATCGAGCGAGGGTCAGACGTCGTGTTCACTGCCTGGCCGAAAGGACAGTCGAGTTATCAATTCAAGGCATTCATTGGTATTACAGAAGTATTACAGATGGTTTTTTGCGATCCTGATAGCCTGATCCCGAAGGCTAAAAGAGAATCAATCCAGAAGCAATACAAGGGGCCAATGACAATCGCCGACCTAGGGAAAAGCGCCGCCGCTGACGACGAAATCAATTGGGTTACTGCTACTTTTATGACACTGTTTCACGTGGGCGCGGTAGCAGCACTATTCTTCTTTACCTGGCCGGCTTTTCTCGTCGCGTTGTTTCTTCATTGGGCGACCGGCAGTTTGGGTATCGGCATGGGCTACCACCGGCTGCTGACGCATCGAGGCTACAAAACTCCCAAGTGGGTTGAGTATTTCCTGACAACGTGCGCCGTGCTGGCTCTGGAAGGCGGACCGATTTTCTGGGTAGCAACGCATCGCATCCACCACCAGCATTCCGACAAGGAAGGTGACCCGCACTCGCCGTTGGATGGCAAGTGGTGGGCCCATATTGGTTGGATCCTGATGGGCAAGTCGATGCATCACGATACTACGACGCTTGCGCGCTACGTCCCCGACTTGGCGAAAGACAAGTTCCACGTCTGGATCACGAAATACCACTACGTGCCCATTATCGCGCTCGGAGTGATATTGGTGGCAATCGGCGGGCTCCCGTTCTTGCTGTGGGGCATCTTCCTGCGCACGGTGGTCGGACTGCATTCGACCTGGTTGGTGAATTCGGCGACGCACTCGTGGGGCACGCGCCGATTTAAGACGCGCGATCAATCTACGAATAGTTGGTGGGTGGCGCTGCTCTCATGGGGTGAGGGCTGGCACAATAATCACCACGCGCACCCGACTTCCGCGCGCCACGGCCTGGCTTGGTATGAGATCGACCTCAACTGGTACGGCATTTGGATCCTCAATAAGCTCGGGCTGGCACAAGATGTGTACCGCATTAAGCTCCCTTTGAAGCAGCATGAGGGCGAGACTTCCACTGTTGAGATCGTCCCGGCCGAGGCTCAGCGCGACATGGTTTCGGTGTAAGCAGTTCCTTCCTAGCACAAACGCTGATTTGGACCAGGGTTAGGCTCGGAGTATTGCCGCGAAATATCTCGCGACGGTGTACTGTCCTGCCGCTGTACAATTCTCTTAAAGAGATATGCGAGTCTCCGGGCGAAAAAAGAAGATTGCGTTCTTTCTAATTCTGGGCATTTGTCTAGTGGTGTTGGCGGTTGCTCTCAACGTCAGCTGGATCGTGCTCAACTGGCGCGAAGGCATTTTGTTCTTCTTCGGGATAATTGTTTTTGTGGCGATCATTCTTGGCTTGATCCTCAATACGACTTTCCTGGTGCGCGAGATCAGGAGGAACGAACATCACGATAGTTTCATCAACGCCGTTACGCATGAACTGAAGACGCCGATTACGTCGATCCGGCTCTACTTGGAAACCTTGCAGCGGCGGGATGTGGATGATGCCCAGCGTCAACAGTTTTATCGATCTATGCTGGACGATACGGACCGTCTACGCGGAACTGTAGATCAGGTGCTAAAAGCGGGCTCGGTTGGATACAAGCGCACGTCAAGAAACTCGACGGAAGTTGACTTCAGCCGCCTCGTCCAGGATTGCATCGACTTGGCGAGGACGCGGCATCATCTAGAAAATGGAAGATTGAAATGGCAGGAACCGAACGAAGGCGCCATCAAAGTGTACGGTGATCCTGACGAGCTTCGCACCGCGATTTCGAATATCCTCGACAACGCCGTCAAATACTCGGGTGCAGATGTGGATGTTTCGGTTCGGCTGGATCTGCCCGACGAAAAACGCGTTGTGCTGCGCGTTCGCGACGCAGGTATGGGAATCCCAGTTGGGGAACTGAAAAGGATTTTCAAGAGGTTTTACCGCGTTCCGCACCGTCCGACTTCGCAGGTAAAGGGCACTGGCTTGGGGTTGTTCATTGTTCGCGCGATCGCACGTGCGCACGGCGGCAAGGTATTCGCCGAAAGTGCGGGCGAAACGCGCGGCACCACAATCATATTCGAATTGCCTCGGATCCAAGCATGAGCCGCGTCCTGATTGTGGAGGACGAAGCTCATTTGGCGGAGGGGCTGCGGTTTAATATCGAAGCGGAAGGACATTCAGTGGAGGTAGCGGGCGACGGTGAATTGGCGATAGAGCGCTTGCTAAAGGCGAAGGATAGATTCGACGCTGTAGTGCTGGACGTGATGCTTCCAGGCCTGGATGGGTTTGCCGTTGCGACCCGTTTGCGCAAAGCGAGGAACTACGTTCCGGTTCTCATGCTGACGGCACGAGGGCGGCCTGAGGACGTCCTCGCGGGATTCGCCGCCGGAGCCGACGATTATCTTCCGAAGCCGTTTGAGCTGCCCATATTCCTGGCGAGGCTCCAAGGACTTCTGCGGCGGAGCGCTTGGCTTGCCGGCGCGGTTGAGACAACTGCCGCCGAGAAACGTGATGCGAACGCGGATCGAAGGGCGTCCGGGGAAAGGTTTTCGTTCGATGGCCGGACGATCGACTTCGGGACTCTTGAGTTGCGATCGGATGGCACCGCGATCCAACTGACGCTCATGGAAGCGAAACTGCTGCGGCATTTGATCCGCAACAGTGGGCGGACCGTCTCTCGTAAGTCGATTCTTGAAGATGTCTGGGGATTGCGCGAAGACACCGATACGCGCGCCATTGACAATTTCATCGTCCGCCTGAGGCGCTATATAGAAAAGGATCCATCGAAACCGCGCCACCTCCTGACAGTGCGCGGGGTGGGCTATCGTTTCGTAGCTTAGGCGGCTTCGTTGCTCTATTTGGCGGTCGTGTTCACCATCGGTTGGGGAGAATAGGCCCGGGCGTCGCCGACCCATGGCACCTTGTCTGGGCCGGTCCATGCGTTGATGTACATGGACTTGAAGAGCCAGTTGCCGTTTCTCTTCACGCAGAAGTTGTCCCAGTTACCAATGCCGAAAACGAAGTTCGTGCGGTAATCCACATTGTATTGAAGGATCGAAAAGAAGGCTTTGACGCGCGCTCCTTCGCCCTCGCGAGTGATCAAGAAATGATTCGCCAAGTGCTGGCGGCCGATCCACCAGCTTGGGCGGTCATACCACAGCTCTTCGAATGCCCGGCGCAGCTTGTCATGTCCCTGCAGCTTGCCTTGCCAAAGATGGTCGAGATAGCCATCTTCCGCGAAACAAGCTACGACGGCCTCGATATCGCCCATGTCAATTCCCCAGGCGTATTTCGCGAACAGTTCCTGAATGTCGAGCCGGTCTTCGACTGATAGTTTTGACTGAGGATCTGACATGGCGGTATCTCCCTCTTCCTATTATATGCAGCGCGTCGCGACTCGGTGATTGCTAATGGATCGCGGACGCTGGCAATAGTATGCGCGCGAAGGCGGCATTGCAATACGATGACGGGATCGTACAAACCACCCAAAATCGTGCCCTCACCACACTTTACCGTAGACGATTTTTCTTTACACCAACAGGTACTTGCGTCATTCCATGGCCTTAATTCAAAATTTACCTTGTATCCTCGGACTACGCCCACTGGGATGCCCCTGGCCCGCCGCGCATCCGCGGGGTCCCCACCGCTATGCTAAGATAGCCGGCAGTTCATAGGCCCGTAGCTCAGTTGGCTAGAGCGCCACCTTGACACGGTGGAGGTCTGCGGTTCGAGCCCGCACGGGCCTACCACTCCAGCGCATCATTTGATCGCTGTGTCCCACTCGCTTCACTCAAAGAGTTCGTTGTCGCCGCACACTTCGCTGGTCTCCCGTTCGCCCGAATTTTCGCGGAACTTATGGCCGACTCAAATTGGTGGTTGCGCCCTCTGAATAAGGAGGTGTATGATTATGCAGTGCGATGCATATTCACGCATCGCGTTAACAATGGGCGTACAGAAACGATTCCGACAAGGGCAGATACTAAAGGTCCTCACAGGCCAGCCTGTGGCCAGCCAGGATGAACTGCGCCGGCAGCTCGGACATCTCGGCGTGCGCGTAACGCAGGCGACCCTGTCACGCGATCTCCGGGAGCTTAGGCTGGTGAAGACATCTGCGGGTTACCGGCCCCTGCCATCGGCCGCGGCCGACGAAGTGCCCGCGCTAGCCCCGCTGTCACGCGCCCTTAGAGAGTTTCTGCTTGATATTCGCGCGGCGCAAAACATGCTCGTCCTGAAGACTCCGCCGGGCGGCGCGCAACCGCTTGCCGCCGCAGTGGACTCAGAGCACTGGAAAGGCGTGGCCGGCACACTTGCGGGAGACGACACCGTTCTGGTCATCTGCTCGTCACGCAGCGCGTGCGGCTCTATCCAGAAACGCGTGGAGGAACTGCTCCGATGAGCGCTCCCTGCAGGGTCGCCGTCGTCGGTGTAACGGGCTACGCGGGATTCGAGCTGGCCCGGCTTCTCCTGCGGCACCCACAAATCGAAAAGCCAACTTTCTTCTTGCGCGAGGGCAATGCAAACGTGCGTTGTCTCACGGAGCTGTTTCCGCAGCTTCGCGGCTGGGGAGACGCGCCTTGCCGGCAGCTTTCCGTACAGGCGGTTGCCACCAGTGGCGCGGAAGTCGTATTTCTCTCGACGCCGCACGAGGCCTCGCTCGAATTGGTTCCTAAACTGCTCGCTGCGAATCCCGCATTGCGCATCGTAGACCTGAGCGGAGCGTTTCGTTTCCGTGCTCCGGAGACGTTCGCGGCGTGGTACAAGCTTCCCGCGCCGGATGCGAAAACGTTAGCTCAAGCCGTTTACGGTCTCCCCGAGCTTTACGCGGACGCTTTGCCAAATGCGCGCATCGTGGGAAACCCGGGATGCTATCCCACTTCGGTGATTTTGGGATTGAGGCCCCTGGTCGAATCGAGCTGGATCAACTTATCGCGGGGAATCGTATGTGATTGCAAGTCCGGGGTAACCGGAGCGGGCAAGGAACCAAAGCGCGATACGCAGTTTGTCGAGGTGAATGAGAATTTCCGCGCTTACAGCCTTTTCACCCATCGCCATACGCCCGAAGTTTCAGAACATCTTGGCCTGGCGTCGAAGGATTTCGTCTTCACCACGCATTTGCTGCCGGTTGACCGGGGGATTCTCTCGACACTCTACGTTTGGCTCGATCGCGCGCGCAAGCCGGACGAAATCGAAGCGCTTTATCGCAAGTTTTATACGGGGCGGTCGATGGTCAGAGTAATGCCGGCGGGAACCGTGCCCGAATTGCAGCACGTGACGCACACAAACTTCTGCGACATTGGTTTTGCGCTCGATCCTTCGGGCGAGCGGTTGGTGGTCGTCTCCTGCCTCGACAATCTGGGCAAGGGAGCGGCTGGGCAAGCTGTACAAAATCTGAACGGGATGCGCGGCTATCCGGAAACGGCGGGACTGCTATGAGACTGGTCGTAAAGATTGCGGGCGCGTTGCTTGAACTCGATGAGGACGTACAGGCGCTGGCTCGGCAGATCACCGAGCTTGCGCGGGCCGGTCACGAGCTTCTGGTCGTTCACGGCGGCGGCAGGATTTTCACGGCAACCTTGGCGCGTATGGGAATCACCAGTCGCTTCGTCGGAGGCCTGCGCGTCACCGATCGCGAGACACGCGACGCGGCCGTGATGGTATTTGCCGGCCTCTTGAATAAGAAACTGGCCGGGGCGATCTCCCTCGCAGGGCAGCCGGCCGTTGGCATTAGCGCCACTGACGCCGCTTGTTTCCTCGCAGAACCTATGCAACTCGAGGACTCAGAGGGAGCATTAGGATTCGTCGGCTACCTCACGGAGGTCAACGTCGACTTTTTGCGTTCCCTATGGCGTGAAGGAATCGTGCCAGTAGCGTCCTGCATGGGCCTGGGCGCTGATGGCGAGCTTTACAACATCAACGCGGATCATATGGCCGCCGCTGCGGCAGAATTTGTACGCGCCGACCGGTTGATCTTCCTTACCGATGTGGCGGGCGTGCTCGATGGAGAAAAAGTATTGCGTGCGGTGCGCGGAGCGGAAATCGAGGATCTGATCCGCCGAAACAAGGTTTCCGGGGGGATGATCCTGAAGCTGGAAGCCGCGAAGCGGGCGTTAGCCGGTGGTGTTGCGGAAGTACGAATCGTAGGAGGGACGCAGCCGCGAGCGCTAGCCGCCGCCGTCGGCGGCATGCGAGGGCCGGGCACTGCGCGTCCTGCCCGTGCTGCGCCCGAGCGCAAGGGCTGCGCACGGAGCGGCGCAATAAAATGGCCAAGAAAAGGATTATAGCGGCAAAGCGAGTCTCGGCGGCGAAAGTGGTTGCCGAAGAGTCTCGCTACCTGATGAAGACTTACCGGCGGCCGCCAGTGGTTTTCACTTACGGGCGCGGCTGCCGCTTGTACGATTCGGAAGGCCGCGGATATCTCGACTTCCTCGGCGGCATCGCCGTCAATGCCCTAGGCCACGCACATCCTCGCATGGTTAAAGTCATAAGGCGCGAGGCGGGCCGCGCGACGCACGTTTCGAACCTATTTCACAACCCGTACCAGGCGCCGCTCGCGCGCAAGCTGTCGGAGTGGTCGGGCCTGGACCGGGTGTTTTTTTCGAATAGCGGAAGCGAGGCAATCGAGGGCGCGCTGAAACTCGCACGCGCATACGCCCACGCTCGTGCTGCCAACAACGGCGGCCAGCCGAAAACACGCATCCTGGCACTCGAGAATTCTTTCCACGGCCGCACGATGGGGGCGCTCTCTGTTACTCACACGGCAAAGTATCGAGAGCCATTTGCGCCGCTTATTCCTGGCGTGGAATTCGTCCGGTTCAACGACGTCGCCGATCTGGAAGCAAAGTTTGACGACACGGTGTGCGCCATCGCCATCGAGCCCATTCAGGGCGAGGGTGGTGTTTTCTTGGTCAGCGAGGAATTTTGGGAACGTGCACGGGCACTGGCAACACGCCACGATGCCGCGCTGATCGCGGACGAGATCCAATGCGGTCTGGGCCGCACCGGACGCGCGTTCGGTTACCAGAAATTTCCGTCGCGGCCGGATATCGTCACGGTTGCCAAACCGCTAGCTGGTGGATTGCCGCTCGGAGCGCTTGTCGCCAGCGAGAAATTCGCCGCCACGCTGAGTCCCGGCATGCACGGATCGACATTTGGTGGCGGCCCGCTCGTCTGCGCGGCGGCGCTCAAATTTCTTACCATCGTCGAGGATGAAAACCTGTTTGCGAATGTTCAAGCGCGGGGCGCGGAGCTTCGCGCCGGTCTCGACAAGCTCGCCGAGCGCTTTGACTTCATCAACGAGGTACGAGGAGAGGGTTTGATCCTTGGCATTGATCTGGCAGTGGAAGGCGCGCCATTTGTTCAAGAAGCTCTTCGGCAAAAACTGCTGATCAATTGCACCCACGAGCACATTCTGCGGCTGCTGCCGCCCTTCATCGTTCGACAGCGGGAAGTCGCGGAATTCCTAACGAAATTTGCAATCGTGCTTGAACGCGTGGCCAAGTCCGCGGCGAAAGCCTCCTCGCGGACTCCGAAAGCAGAAGCACACACACGGCCGATGGCCTTGGCCGCAACGAGGTAAAAATGGAAACTGCAATCACAACGCTCTCACTTAAGAGAGACCTCTTGACGGGCACCGAATGGACTCCCGCTCAGTTGCGGGATTTCTTCCGCCTGGCCTCTGATATGAAAGCCCACCCAGATCGTTACCGCACGGCTCTCGCGGGAAGCGTGTTCGTCCTGATTTTCGAAAAGCCGTCGCTGCGCACGCGCGTCACGTTCGAGGTGGGTATCGCGAATCTCGGCGGCTCATCAATCTTTCTGGATCATACGGCCACGCTCCTCCATGAGCGCGAACCGATTCGTGACATAGCGAAGAATCTCGAACGCTGGGTGCAAGGCGTGATCGCCCGCGTCTTTGACCAGGAATCACTTGAGGAACTGGCCAAAAACGCAAATGTTCCCGTGATCAACGCGCTTTCAGATCGCTTCCATCCCTGTCAGGCGCTCGCGGACTTTTTTACTCTTGAAGAACGCTTCGGAGGTTTACGGGGATTGAAGTTTGCCTATGTCGGCGACGGCAACAACATGTGCCATTCGCTTCTGGTTGCCGGCGCGCGTTGCGGAGCGCACGTTCGCGTCGCCACGCCTGCCGGTTACGAGCCGGACGCGGCTATCGTCGCCGAAGCGAAGCGAGTGGCCCGTGAAACGCGTGGCAAAGTCGAAATCCTCCGTTCGCCCGAGGAAGCTGTAGCGGGCGCGCAGGTTGTGTACACGGATGTCTGGGCCAGCATGGGACAGGAAGACGAAGCCGCTGAGCGGGAAACTGCCTTTGCGGCATATCAGGTGAACGAAGCTCTTTTCGCACAGGCTGCTCCAGATGCCGTTTTCATGCACTGCTTGCCCGCCCACCGTGGCCTGGAAGTCACCGAAGGCGTCATCGACTCGCAGCGTTCCATCATTTATGACCAAGCGGAAAACCGCTTGCACGTGCAGAAGGCGATTCTGCACACCCTGTTGCTCACCTAAGGAGAATCGCGTTGCCCAAGAAGGTAGTTTTGGCTTATTCCGGAGGCCTCGATACATCCATCATTATTCCTTGGCTCAAGGAGAATTACGGCGGCTGCGAAGTAATCGCCATGATTGGTGATCTAGGTCAGCGCGAGGATCTGCAAGCCGCACACAAGAAGGCCCTCGCCACGGGGGCGAGTGAAGCATACATCGAAGATCTCCGCGAGGAGTTCCTCACCGGGTACATTTGGCCTACGCTTCGCGCCGGGGCCGTCTACGAACACAAATATTTGCTGGGTACTTCATTCGCCCGCCCGCTGCTTGCCAAGAGACAGGTCGAGATCGCAAAAAGAGTCGGTGCCGACGCTCTCGCCCACGGCTGCACCGGTAAGGGCAACGACCAGGTGCGTTTCGAACTGGCGGCCAAAGCACTTGCGCCCGAGCTTGCCATCATTGCTCCTTGGCGGGAATGGAAGATCAACTCGCGCGAGGAAGCAATCGCGTATGCTGACGAGCATAAAATTCCCGTCGAACAAACCACCAAGAATATTTACAGCCGCGACCGCAATATCTGGCACTTAAGCCATGAGGGAGGTGTCCTGGAGGATCCCGCAAATGCGCCCGAGGACTCCATGTGGCAATGGGTAGTCTCGCCGGCGAAGGCCCCTGACCAACCCACAACGGTTGAGATCGGTTTCGAGGCTGGTACGCCGGTCACAGTGAACGGAAAGAAACTTGCGCCGCTCGCACTTCTCGATCAACTAAACGAAATCGCCGCGGGCAACGGCGTAGGCCGCATGGATATTGTTGAAAATCGTCTCGTAGGTATGAAGTCCCGCGGCGCGTACGAGACACCAGGTGGAACGCTTCTCGTTAGCGCGCACCGCGAACTCGAATCGCTTTGTCTCGACCGTGAGACGATGCACTACCAGCAGCTCTTGTCTCTGCGCTACGCGGAGATGGTCTACTATGGCATGTGGTTCACGCCGCTGCGGGAATCCCTCGACGCGTTTTTTACGCGGTCACAGCAGCGCGTCACAGGTTCAGTCGCGCTGTCGCTCTTCAAGGGCAACGTCAATGCCACATCTCGCCGGTCGCCATACTCCCTGTACCGCGCCGGGCTGGCCAGCTTCAGCATGACCGGCTACAACCCGAAAGACGCCGAAGGCTTCATTAATCTCTTCGCTCTTCCTATCACCGTCCCGCTAGAGGCCGCGGTGCGATGACCGTTTCCGAAGGGCAGAAAATGTGGGGCGGCCGCTTCGAGCGCGGCCCGGACCCTTCGTTTTACGAATTCGAGCGGTCGTGGCACTTCGATCGCCGCCTTCTCCCACACGAGCTGGCTCTAGACCGGGCCTGGGCGCGTGCAATTGCAATTGCGGGAATCCTCACACACGAAGAGCGAGATCGTCTTGTAACCGCGCTCGATGAAATTGAGGGGCGGGCGCAGTCGGATTCGGTGTGGCTGGATGACTCCCAAGCCGAAGACGTTCACCATTTCGCCGAAACCGAACTCATCAAGAAACTGGGACCGCTGGGCGCAAAACTCCACACCGGCCGCAGTCGCAACGAAATGGTGGCCACCGAGTTTCGGATGTACGTGATGGCCGCGACACGCGAAATCCGGACGGCACTCGCGTCGCTCCTGCGCGCTGTTGCCACGCAGGCCAAAAGCAATCTCGGCATTCCAATGCCCGGTACCACGCACATGCAGCACGCCCAGCCGCTCCTACTTTCGCACTGGCTGCTGGCACACGGAGAGGCACTTCAGCGCGATTCCGAGAGACTCAGAGCCTCTGCGGTGAGCGCTGATTCATGCCCGCTGGGCTCGGGCGCACTGGCAGGCTGTGCGTTCCCCTTGGATCGCAAGGCGCTCGCGCGCGATCTGGGCTTCTCGCGTATTACGGCCAACAGTCTCGACGCCGTCAGCGACCGCGATTTTGCACTTGAGTTTCTTTTCGCGCTCGCAACTTTGGCTATGCACCTATCACGTCTCTCAGAGGACATGATTCTCTTCGCCTCACCGGAATTCGGATTCGTCGAGCTGCCCGACGAGTACTCGACCGGCAGCAGCCTGATGCCACAAAAGAAAAATCCGGACTCGTGGGAGCTGATTCGTGGAAAAACCGGCCGCATCTACGGTTCGCTTTTCGCTCTTCTCACCGTTTGCAAGGGCCTGCCATCGAGTTATCAGCGCGACCTGCAAGAGGACAAGGAACCGCTCTTCGCGGCTCACGATCAAATGGTCCCCGTCTTGCGTATCGCAGCAGGTGCGCTGACGGCAACGCGCTTCCGCGAGGCTCGGCTCCGCGAGGCAGCGCAAGATCCGGCGCTCGTGGCCACCGAAGTGGCGGACTATCTGGTCGCTCAAGGGACTCCATTTCGCGAAGCTCACGAAATCGTGGGCAAAGTACTCCGTGCCGCGGATCAGGACGGGAAGTCGATCCGCGAAATGCCGCTCGACCGGCTGCGGCAATTCTCGCCAGTATTCGGTAGGGAGCTAAGCACGGTTCTCACGCTCGAATCGGCGCTCGCCCGGCGCGCCGTCGCGGGCGGCACAGCACCGGGAGCCGTTCGCGCTGCGCTCGAAGACTTTACGTCCCGGCTTACGAAGCTCGAGGAAAATCCGTGAGAGTGCGCGTTACATGAACGCGCCGCTCTCGGCCTCTGACATCCCTTCGGGATTCACTTTTTCCGCCACTCATTGCGGCCTTAAACGCTCGCGGCTCGACTTGGGCATCCTTGTCAGCGACATGCCTGCCGCAGCCGCTGCCGTTTTCACCACGAATCAGGTAGTCGCCGCGCCGGTCGTTTTGTCGCGGGAGCACATGCGCAAATCGCGCGATTGCATGCGGGGACTGATTGTCAATTCCGGCAATGCAAACTGCTGCACAAAACAAGATGGCTATCCCGCGTCTGTCGCCACGGCCTCAAAGCTGGCCACGGAGCTGGACATTGATCCTTCGCAGATCCTGGTCTGTTCCACTGGAGTGATCGGCGCGCCGTTGCGCGTCGAAAAAATTCTCGCGGCCATCCCGCATCTGACCCTGACGCGTAGCGCCGAGGCGGGGGCCTTCGAGGAGTTTGCGCGTTCGATTATGACCACGGACACGCGGCCGAAGTGGGCCGCGGCGCGGTGCCGCATTGGCGGCAAGGAAGTGCGACTCCTAGGTTGTGCGAAAGGCTCGGGGATGATCGAGCCCAACCTTGCGACCATGCTTGCCTTCATCACCACAGATGCCGCGATATCTGCTGCGCTGCTTTCCCGGTCACTCCGCGACGCGGTGAAATCAACGTTTAACTCGATCACCGTCGATGGCGATACCTCAACAAACGATACCGTGGCGATTCTCGCCAACGGCGGGTCCGGGGCGCCGCGAATTTCCACTCGTGGCGCGGATTATCGACATTTCCTCGCCGCCCTCGAAAGCGTTTGCGAGTCTCTTGCCCTTTCGATCGTGGACGATGGCGAAGGCGCTCAGCGCGTCATCGAAATTGAAGTCCAGGGTGCGCCTTCCGACCGTGCAGCTGATCAGATCGCGCGCACCATCGCCAATTCACCGCTTGTGAAAACCGCCTTCGCCGGAGCCGATCCCAACTGGGGCCGCATTCTTGCCGCCGCTGGCCGCTCCGGCGTACGTTTCAATCCCGAGCGTACGGACATCTGGATCGCGGGTGTAGCAGTCTGCCGCCGCGGCCGTGAGCTTGGGTTCGACGAACGGACCGTGCACAGGAAGATGCTGGCGAAGCATGTGCCAGTTCGCATTCATTTGCGCTCCGGAGCCGGCGTCGCCCGAATCTTGACTTGCGACCTCACCGTCGAGTACGTCCACATTAATTCCAGCTATCGCACCTAACAGACCCGCGACCCGTTGCTCCTAGGCTTTCGCGAGGGGTCGATGGTTGACTGGGGGGGGCAGTTGCAGCAAGATGCTCCTGAGTTGCTGGGGTGCTCGCTTCAGCCCTGAGCCGCGCGTCGATTTGTATCACTGGCCGCGGGCCGAGATCCTGCCTCTTCAGCCTCGCAGTGCGTGCTCGCTCGCGTGAAGGTGGGCACAGGGAGATCGGCCGTGAAGAAACTGTACGTGGGCAATCTGTCGTTCAAGGCAACAGAAGAAGAGGTGGGAGCATTGTTTGCGGAAGTAGGAGTGCAACCAGATTCCTTAACTTTGCTTCGCGATCGTTTTACAGGACAGCCGCGAGGCTTTGGTTTCGCTGAAATCCGTGATGATGCGGAAGCCGAAAAAGCCATCGCTGCACTGAACGGAAAGGACTTCCTCGGCCGCGCTCTGGTTGTCAACGAAGCTCGCCCGCAAAGAGAAAGCGGCGGCGGGGGCGGCGGACGGGGAGGAGGCTATGGTGGCCACGGAGGAGGGGGCGGTGGTGGTCGAGGTGGCCACGGTGGTGGCGGAGGCGGCGGCCGAGGCGGACGTGGCGGCTATGGCCGCGACCGGTAGATAGCCCACACTTCAGATTGGCAGTTTCATCGCGCAGCCGTCACCTGGTGCTGGTCGTCCTTGACGATCGGCGCCAGCTCTGTGACTTTCACGTGGCCACCGGAGTAATTGAATTTCTCGAGAGTTGTGCCGCGAAGCCCCTGCGTTACCAGCGCCGCGATATCCAGACCCTCCTCTGCCTTCATCAACTGTTCCGGACTTGCAGAGAGCGCCGGATTCCGCGGCATGAAAACCGGGCAGCAGTCGTGGAAAGGTTCCGACGAAATATCGTATGTTCCGATCTTTCGGGCGGTCTCGAGGATTTCCGCCTTATCCGTGCCAATCAGCGGCCGAAGCACCGGCATTCGCGCCGCTGCTTCAACCGCAACTAGGTTCCTCAGTGTTTGCGAAGCCACTTGGCCCAGGCTGTCTCCAGTAACCAGAGCCAGCGCGCGCTCCCGTCGTGCCAGCGCCTCGCTTATCCGCAACATCATGCGACGGTACAAGAGTATGCGCATACCTTCCGGTGCGTAGCGCACGATCTCGCGCTGGATAGCCTCAAAGGGAACACAATAGAGCTTTGCTCCAAACTGATAGGGCACCAGGGTGCGTGCGAGTCCTCTTGCCACGTGTACGGATGATTCCCCGGGGTCGGCGCCGGTTCCGTGAAAATGTACGAAACTCAGATGCGCGCCGCGCTTCATCATGTGATATGCGGCAACGGCGGAATCATAACCGCCTGATAATAGACACGTCAGGCGCCCGGCGGTATTTGCCGGCAAACCTCCGACGCCAGAAATTTTTCGCGCGTACACCAGCAGAGGTCCGGGCGTAATTTCGATGTGGCAGGTAAGTTCCGGATCCTTTAGCTGAACTCGGATGTCCCTCCCGCTCGCCCGAAGCTTTTCCAGCAAGTAGCGGCCTACGATGGCCTCGATCTCCATCGTCGTCTGCGGGAATGATTTGTCGCTGCGCTTGGCGCGCACGGCAAACGTCCTAAAAGAGAGCGGTCCAACTTCCTCCCAGGAGGCGCGGCAAAGCGCATCAATGTCGCGCTCAACGGTACGCGCCACCGCGTAATAGGCAATCCCAAGAACCCGTTCGATACGCCGTTCCGCTTCGTCAAGTGGCGCGCCTGGACTTAGACGCACAAGGAATCTGTTCCCCGGGCTGTTCGATTCGCTGGACGGGAATACCCTCCAGCGACTGGCGCAGTGCACGGAAAAGCTTACCCAAAAAGAATCGACGATTGCCGCCCTTCAGCCAAAGTTCGTGATAGTGCACCACAATGACGGGATCGTTCATTTCGGTTCTCGCCGTAGCCTGACTTCGGCATTCAGTGCAACAAAGTATATCAGGCGCCATGAGCGCCGCGCAGGGCTGCATCCATTTTGGGCCTCGGACGGATTTCGGTTGCCCGCTGCAAACCGAGCTACGGGCCTGCTGGAACATAGTAGGCAGTGCGGTACATGATTCGTGCTCCCGGCTGGTCGGCAATCTCGACCCGCAGCGAATGCCAACCGGGCAGGATCCCCTGCTTATCTGAGCCGCCGCTCGGATAAAACCCAATCGTATACTCTGCGCGAATGCGCTCGGCAATTTTTCGAAAGGTATCAGCCATGGTGTCGGTCTCACGCAAAAAATAGAGCTGTCCCCCAACGCGACGGACCAATTCAGCGAGGTAAAGCGTATATGCGGGAATGCCTTGCGCTCGCACACCGGACGTCACAAGTGTCTCGTATCCGTGTGCCGCCAACCACTCGGGCGTCATCACCTTGGGGCGGTTTTCGGTGGACACGGCGAAAACTTGGATGTCCTGCGCTGCTAGAAGCCTTACTACGTCATCGAAAGCCAGCTTGTCGGCACTGCGGCCCGGCGTGGTGCTCGTTGGATCGAGGGTTAAACCTAGACCGCTATCCTGCCCGTCCGTAAGCAGTACGATGGCCTTGCGGCCGGTGCGTCCCTGAAATAACCGCGCAGCCAAATAAACTGCTTCGTAGACGTTCGACCCTCCCGTGTCGCCCAAGAGCGCTCGACATCTATTCGCGCCACGGCCCGCCGTATCACTTCGCGGACATCTGAGAACGGCGTCTGAAGATATGTGTGCTCCGAGAAATCGACCACCGATGATTCATCCAGCGGCGCCAGCGCATCCACCAGCGCATCGGCCGCCTGTTTCATCTCCTGCGAGTCTCGAAGAACGCTGGGGCTGGCATCGACTACAAGCGCGACGCTCGCAGGTTGGGCGGAGGCATCGAAATAGGATATCGGCTGTTCGATGCCGTCGGAGAAGATATGGAATTCCTCGCGGCGGAGCCCCGGCAAGGCGTCGCCGTCGGTGGTCGATACGATGCAGGTTACCGGGACCATCTGGGTCCGGACCAGCATAGTGTGAGCATCCGTGCCCCCAACCACGGTTGCTGCAGCGGCGCGATCCGCGGCAGTGAACGCGCGAATTTCACCGGTCGCGGGATCGCGATGCCATCGCAGTCCTCGGTCAAGCTCAACGGGGAGCTTGGTTGTCTTTTTGCGTTGGGCCTGCAAACAGGAAGGAGTGGAGCAAACGACAATCGCAGACGCGGCGAGCGCGACTACGACTGACGCCAGCACAGAAAAACGGCTGCTGGCCGCTCGTCCCGCTTGATCGAGCCGCAGGCAGTCCAACCTTAGCATCCGAAGATTTTAGTCGAGATCGAAATCGCGAATCGGTTTTTCGATCGGGGCATCCTTGGCCTTCTTCAGGCCCTCGGCGAACTTTCGCGCAAGCACGTCTTCTTTCGTCTTCTCAGCTTCCACAGATGCCCTGAATTTAGCTTCGACGGCATCGGAATGCTTCCGTAGAAGCTGGGCGGTATCATCCAAGTCGATCGAAGGCGGTCTTACGGGTGCAGTATGCGCCAACACCACTCCGAGTCGCCGGTCCACGGTCATCTTCGCACCGCAGCAAGGACAATCAATCTCGAATACGTCGTGTGAACGGTTTCCCATGCCGATATTCTACGCCCAATCTGACAATAGGAAGCATCGCAGGCTCGTGGACAAGCCGCGCAAACAAAAGAGGCTCGCCACAATGGAAGCGAGCCTCAAGAACCGAATGCAAACGGACACGATCTACGCGGGCGCCGGCTTTTCCCCCTTGGCAAGGCCGGGGATCGGCCGTGGGTCAGGACGCCGCGCCAACTGGGGCTCCTTCGCCGGCAGCGGAGGCGCAGCCGGGGGTGGCGGAGGCACCTTCTCTGGGAGCGGTTTGCCTTCCATGAGGAGCTTTAGTTCCACCGCGTCAAGCACCTCGCGGTCGAGCAAAGCCCGTGCAATGCGTTCGAGGGTGTCGCCGTGAGTCTCCAAAATGTTCCGCGCCCGTGTGTACCCACTGTTAACGATGACGCGGACTTCTACGTCGATCTTGATCGCCGTGTCCTCGGAATAGTCGCGATGCTGCGCGATTTCTCGGCCCAGGAAAATCGCCTCTTCCTTTTTACCGAACGTAAGCGGCCCGAGCGAACTCATGCCCCACTCGCACACCATTTGGCGCGCGATTTCAGTGGCGCGCTCGATATCGTTTCCGGCGCCGGTCGTGATGTGATTCAGAAAAATTTCCTCGGCGGCGCGCCCCCCCATGAGGACGGCCAGCTGCGACTCCAGGAATTCCTTCGTGTATGTATGCTTGTCGTCGATGGGCAATTGCATTGTGACGCCCAACGCCATGCCGCGCGGGATAATCGTTACTTTGTGTAGGGGGTCGGCCCCGGGGTCATCGCCGCCACGAGCGCGTGTCCAGCTTCGTGATAAGCCGTATTTTTCTTTTCCTCATCCGACAAAATCATGGATCGGCGCTCAGCGCCCATCAGGACCTTGTCCTTCGACATCTCGAAGTCCACCATCGCTACGAACTTGCGGTTCTGCCGCGCCGCCCACAATGCCGCCTCATTCACCAGATTCGCCATGTCCGCGCCAGAAAATCCCGGCGTGCCGCGCGCAATGACGGAAAGATCAACGTCATCGGAGAGCGGCACTTTGCGCGTATGCACTCGCAGAATCTCTTCTCGCCCCTTCACGTCAGGCCGAGGCACCACTACGCGCCGGTCAAAGCGTCCTGGCCGCAACAGCGCAGGATCCAGAACGTCCGGACGGTTGGTGGCCGCAATCAGAATCACGCCCTCGTTTGATTCGAACCCGTCCATTTCGACCAACAGCGCATTCAAGGTTTGCTCGCGCTCATCGTGGCCGCCCCCGAGACCGGCGCCACGATGACGGCCCACCGCGTCGATTTCGTCGATGAAAATGATGCAGGGCGCGTTCTTCTTCCCCTGTTCGAAAAGATCGCGGACGCGGCTCGCGCCAACGCCCACAAACATCTCCACGAAATCCGATCCAGAGATGGAGAAAAACGGCACATTCGCTTCGCCGGCAATTGCGCGGGCCAGCAACGTCTTGCCCGTTCCCGGAGGACCTACGAGCAGCACACCCTTGGGAATGCGCCCGCCAAGCTTCTGGAACTTCTGCGGATCCTTCAAAAAGTCGATAATCTCGTAGAGTTCTTCCTTAGCCTCATCGATCCCAGCAACATCCTTGAACGTCGCTTTCTTTTGCTGCGCCGTTAGCAAACGCGCGCGAGACTTTCCGAAACTGAGCGCCTTGTTTCCCCCGGCCTGCATCTGCCGGATCATGAATATCCAAATGCCGATGATTACGAGAAACGGCGAAAGCGTGATGATAATGCTGAGCCAGTTGGCCTCTTTCACTTCCTTGTAGTTGAAGGGGACTCCCTTGTCCTGGAGCGTTTTCGTAACATCGGGAATCGCCGCATTCGCAACGGTAACGCCGCGGAACTTGCTGTTATCGCGGTACTCGCCCTGTAACTCTGCGCTGTTCGGAGAGAGATAGACCGTTACGTCCTTCACATTGCCACTGTCTACCTTATTGATGAAGCTGGTGTAGTTGGGCTCGTCCTCATGCGCTGTGGGGCCGCCCTTAGAGGCCATTTGCCAAAGAACCGCGGCCAGCGCGATCATCATTACCCAAAACAAAACAGTGCGTACCGTTGAGTTCACGTATTACCTCGTCCCGGGCCTTTGAATGTTTTCCCGTGAAACCTTCACGTCACCCTCGTCCTGTTCCGTGACAACTACGCCCGCCGCATCCCTATACGCTAATTAGATGCCGCGGCGAAGCTCTTAGACTTTCGCTTGAGCCTCTTCGATCAGGAGCCCCAGCTGACTTCGTTCCCGAGCGCAAAACTCATGAGCCACCGGCATCCCCTGCACCCACACGACGTTCCCGGCACTCTCCAGTACCGGCCAGAGTGCCCGTTCTTCGCTCGGAATCTTCCGAACGCGAAACATCT
Source organism: uncultured Acidobacteriota bacterium (assembly GCA_963723845.1). Lineage (GTDB taxonomy): Bacteria > Acidobacteriota > Terriglobia > Acidiferrales > UBA7541 > Palsa-295. Next base: position 12,565 of record CAVRSO010000033.1, on the reverse strand, counting down.
CCTTTAGTTTGGCCCGGTGCCGCCGCCCCAATGGACGATACGTGTCCCCGTACCGCCAGTTCCGCAGGATCAGGGGAGAGCGAAGAAGGTCGGCATCCAGAGCCACCCAGTCCCTTTTAGTGTCGCGCTCCGGGAATGACCAGTCAATCATTTTCAAGCTGAAGCGTCGCTTCAGTACCGGGACCAAAATGCTCATTGTTCCCTTGATTGGAAGATTGATCGGGTACTCGTATCCGGCCGACGGGGCCGGCTGCTTACGCGCGCCCCGAGCCTCGCTCTTTGCCTGCCACCGGGGAAAAGATCAGCTGATCGAAATTTCGCTCGACAACCACGCCTCCTGGAAGCTCCGCTCGGCTTCCGCTCGCGGATTCACCGGCTAGGCGAATCACCTGTTCCACGTGCCGCAGGCCAAGTCCGGATTGGGTTCCATGGACGTCTTCATAGAGCCGCCGGATCAGTCGCTCCGTGAGTGCGCGCTGCCAGGGCACCTCTTGGCCACTCCTGTCGCCGCTCCCCCGCAGGCTAGTATCGATCGGAGTCAGCAGGTCCCCGATTGCGATTGATAACTTCCCCTCACTCCGCTGAACGAACGTCCGGAAGCGATCCTCCACTAGCACTCTCCAAAAGGTCTGTTCTTCGCGAGCAAGCTCCGCCAATGTGGCAAGCCGTTTCGTGACGTGATTCGTAAAATCGCGTTCGAGCACGGGCATCAGACATTCGCGCACCCTCGCCCGCGTGCGGCGCACATCGAGGTTCGTCGAGTCTTCGCGCCAAGGCTGCCCGATTTCGCGCAGGTACTGGCGCAAAGTCTCGCGGCGTTCGCCAAGCAGCGGTCGGATGATTGGACCCGTCTCGGGATGAATGCCTGCAAGTCCTGTGAGACCGGTCCCGCGGAGCAAGTGCGCAAGCACCGGTTTCCGCCTGATCGTCCTCCGTGTGCGCCACGGCGATCCGGCTGGCTTTCCCGTGCGCAACAAGCCGCTCAAAAAAGTGGTATCGCATCCGACGTCCTGCGTCTTCTAGGTTCCACTTGTTTCTTGAAGCTGCCGCCAAGACGTCGCCGCGCTCAATTACGCATTCGATTCCGAGGTCGCGCGCCAGCTCGACGACAAACTCGGCGTCCGCGTCCGATTCTGCGCCCCGAAGACAGTGGTCGAAATGGACAACGAGCAGCGTAATGCCAAGGCGGCCATGCAGAGCCTTCAGGAGTCGCAAGAGTCCCACAGAATCCGCACCGCCAGAGACAGCCACACCAACCCGATCGCCGGGATTAAGCATTTTCCTTCGGCGAATGTTTGCGAGTACACGCTGCTCTAGTGGAATCATGGCAAGGCCTGGCCCAAACGGGTCGCTCAATCCAATCTTAGCAGCGGGGTAGAAACCGGTCGAGCATCGCCGATCCGCAGATTCGCGCGACGTTGCGGGCGCCTCGTCGAAAACAATCCGTAAGGTTTAATCCAGATACTTCACGAATACGACTTCGTTCTGCGCGTCGTTGTACAGAAGTTCGTCGGCATTCGCCTTGACCAGGACCAATCCGAAACCTCCTGGTCGCAGTCCTTTTCGTTCGCGAATCCGCCCGTGGCGCGTCGGCTCGCCCATATGGGTCACTGCCGCGTGATTCAATCCCGCGAATTTGAATCCCCGCCCCGGATCGGCGATGCGATACAGCAGCATACGCTTCCCGCGCAGGCACGAAACGCGCACGCGGCGCTTCGCGTTCAGCTTTCCGCCCCATTCGATCGCGTTCAACAGCAATTCATGGAACGCCTGTCCAGCCGATGCTCGCACTTCATCTGGAAGCCCTAGATTGAGCTGCGTCATGAAAGCTTCGAGCAGTCCCGCGGCCTCCAGCGAGCACGGGACGAGCAGTTCGACCCATTCGGGACGCGCCGATAGCACTTCGATCGGAGGCACGCTGGTTTTTTTCTCCAAGTATTCGCGCACCAACTTGATCACCGTTTCCCGGTCGACCGGTTTTGAAACATATTGATAGGCATGCTGGTGCATCGCGCCCGACTGTCCGTCCTCTGGCGTGATGACCAGCAGCTTCGGCAGCGATTTTTTTCCGTGTAATGCCTTCAGCACGTCCAGCCCGCTCATTTGCGGCATCCAAACGTCGAGTAGGGCAAGATCGAAATGCATCTTTCGAAGTTTGTTGAGCGCAGTTCGGGCGTTGCCGGCGGTCGACACCGCGAATTTTTCGTCGCGCAAGATCTTGCTCAGCGACTTTCGTGTCTCCGAATCGTCATCAGCCACCAGGATGCGTTTCATCGCTTTCCTTACGAAGCCGCTTCGCAGCCGAATAGGATCTTTCTCCGGCCGTCTGCTGCCGTCCGCCGTGCTAAGGAATCAAGCTTGTGGGAATGCTCACCGAAAGTGTACCGCGCCTTTCCTGCCTCCGCCCTGAAGGACTCTTCTTCGCGACGCGCAGGCGTAACGCCCGGCGAGCGCGCGAACGAGGAATGTCCCGTTCCGGTACGTTCAGCTGGCCCGCAACGACGCTCCCAGCTTTGTTTCCAGCGCGGTTACGATTCGCGACGAAAATTCCGCCACGTGCGCTTCCGTCAGCGTTGCGTCTCCACTCTGGAACACCACTCGAATCATCAGTGAGTATTTTCCGGCAGGAATCTGCCCACCACGAAAAAGATCGCCAGCTTCAATTTTGCGAAGTTCCAGTATTCCGAGCGCGCGAATCATGTCTGCAACCTGCGCGAATGTGACGCCATCGGTCAGCACCAGGGAAAAATTCCTTTCGACAGCCGGGAACCGTGGAATCGGCACGAATTTCAGCGCCGCGCTCGCGGTCTCGATCCCCGCTAGTAGCGGTTCCAGACGCAGCTCAGCCAGGAAAATCTCCTGGCGTAACTTGAGCTGATCGGCAATCCTGCGCGCGAGCTGTCCAGCCACACCGAGGGCGATATTTTCCCCGCTTGGCCGGTTGAAATTTGCGCTGAACGCCCGGCTGCCAGCCACTTGGGGCCGCCCGGGCGCCAACAGAGTCCGCCAGCCAGCTCGCCGATGCCGTCGAGGTCGCCCTTCAAATCCGCAAATCCGAACTCGCGTGCCTCCCCATAAATCGTCTTCTCGCGCGCCAGCCCGGTTGTGCCCAGCGTCAGCACCGGGATCTCTATCGGCTCACCATCGCGCAGCGCGTAAGCCTTGCCGATTTCAAACAGCCGCAAATTTCGCTGGCCGTGATTCAAGTTCCATTCCAACGCTCCGATCATGCTCACAGCGCCGTTCGACCGCATCACCGAAGCATCCTCCGCCAATGGGTTGCCGATCACAGCCGGCGCCACGCCTTCGGCTCGAAAAATCTCATCGCGCCGCGCATCGACCAATGGAATTGCCACGATTTCCTGGTAGCCAAGCGTAATCACGCGCTCGCGCAGACGATCCAACGCCTCTGCGTAAGGTAGCCAATGAGCCGGCTGTTTTGCTGGCGGCAGCCGCGGCGGGAATTTGTCATAACCGTAGTGCCGCGCCACCTCCTCGATCAGGTCGATCCCCCGCGTCACATCTCGTCTCCACGACGGCTGCTCGCACTGCCAAACAGCGTCAAGCGATTCTGCGCCTGCTGAAGTGCCATTCCTTCTCGACGGCTGAAATCCAAGCGCGCGCAAAATTTCCTCGATATCGCGATCCGGAATATCCGCGCCCATCACCCGTAGCAACTCTCGCCTCGATAATTCGATCGGTAGTGGCGCCGTCCGCCGGGGATACGCGTCCACCAGTCCGGCTAGAATCTCGCCCCCGCCCAGTTGCTGGATCAATTCCGCCGCGCGGCGCGACGCCGTCTCCGCCATCTCCGGATCGGCCCCACGCTCGAATCGATAGGACGCCTCCGTCCGCAACCCCAGCGCCTTCGACGTCCGCCGCACCGAGACCGGATCGAACCACGCGGACTCCAGCAAAATATTTCGGCTGCTGAAGCCGATTTCGCTATCGGCGCCGCCCATCACGCCCCCAATCGCGACGGCGCGAGCTGAGTCCGCGATCACGCACATGTCCTTCGTTAGCGTGCGCTCCGCCCCGTCGAGCGTCCGAATCTTTTCTCCCGGCCGCGCCCGCCGCACCACAATTCGCTTCTCAACCAGCTTATCCAGATCGAACGCATGCATCGGCTGGCCTAGCTCGAACATCACGTAGTTGGTCACGTCCACCACGTTGTTGATCGAGTTCTGGCCGATGGCTTCGAGCCGCTGGCGCAGCCACTCCGGCGAAGGCTGCACTTTCACGCCGCGCACCACGCGGGCCGTGTACCGCCCGCAAAGATCGGGCGCTTCGATGTCCACGCGCGTCGCGTCGGCGGCTTTTTCGCTAGATTCTTTGAGCCTCGGCTCCAGCGGTTTCACCCGCACGCGGTAAATCGCCGCCACCTCGCGCGCGATGCCGTAGTGCCCCAGGCAGTCGGGACGGTTCGCCGTAATTTCCGCGTCCAGCACCGGCCCCGCCGCCGTCTCTTCAACCGAATCGATGGCGATACCCGCAAGCGATAGCCGCGACCGCAGCTCCGCCGCCGGCGCCGCCACCTCCACGAATTCCTTCAGCAAGTTGTAAATAACCTTCATCGCGAATCGCTTACAGATCGCCTAGATGGCCGCTACGAGCGTTTTTAGGGGGTCGGAGCTTCAGCTCCGACATAAAAACCGTCGCGCGAAGCGCTTCCTATGCGCCGCTTTTGTCCCGGCAAGTAGTCCCGGCCGCCGCGAGGTCACTGCGCCCGCAACCACCCGTAATAAACGTGCGTCTCGTATTCAAATCGCACGCAGCCGTTCTCCTGGTGCATATCAAAAAGCTTCTGAAGCTCGGCCAGCATCGGTTCGTGTCTCGGATCGCTCACCGGAGGAGAATACGACGAGCTAAGCAAACGTCCGCGCAATCCCGCGAAATCAAACCGCTGTTCGTTCTCAAACGTCTTGTGCTTCAGGGCTTCTTTCCCGAAAAACTGTTCCATCCGGCTGCGCTCAGGATACCGGTCCGACACCTGCTTATAGTCGGTGCTGTGATTCTGCAGCAAAGTTTCATAGTCGCGCTGCAGTGCCGTCGCGTCTTTCTTGCGCTCGTTCCAAATGATTGCAACCCAGCCATCCGCCCTCAACACGCGCAAAAATTCCGCCCGCACCAGCCTGGTATCAAACCAATGGAACGCCTGCCCCGCGACCACAAAGTCGGCGCTCGCGTCCGGCAGAGTCGTGGCTTCGGCCGTTGCTGCTACGCTAGAGAAGTGTCGATATTTTTCCAGGAACTGCTCGCCCGCCTCGCGCATTGCGGCGTTTGGCTCGATGCCATAGACCACATTGCCGTTTTCGAGAAAAAGCTGCGTCAGCAGGCCCGTCCCCGAGCCAACATCCACAACTACCGACTCCGGCGTAAGCCCACACTCGTCCCGCAGCACATCCAGAATCTCGCGCGGATATCCCGGCCGGTACCGGACATAATCCTCCACGCGATTCGAAAACCGCTGCTTAGGATCGGTCGTTAGCATTTCGCATCCATTCGTCACACCTGAAAACGCGCCACCCGTCATTCTGAGCGGAGTGCGCCGCCCTGTCTCGCCAGTCGTCGTGCAGTTTGCGACGACTGGCCGGCGCACGCAGTCGAAGAACCTCTCTTCGATTTCCAAATTATCTCCGCGTCCAACAAAGAGAGCGTCTGAAGTGTCGCGCCATCATGGAAATTGCCGCAGAAAGCGCACATCATTCTGGAACAGCACCGGCAATTCCGTGATGCCGTACTTCATCATCGCCAGCCGGTCCACGCCCATGCCGAACGCAAAGCCCGAAAGCTTCTCCGGATCGTATTTCACGAATCCGTAGACCGCTGGATTCACCATCCCGGCGCCAAAAAGCTCGATCCACCCCGAAAACTTGCAAACCCGGCAGCCGCTCCCGCCGCAAACGTGGCACGTCGCATCCACTTCCGCGGACGGCTCGGTGAACGGAAAATAACTCGGACGCAGGCGCGTTTTTGCCTTCGCTCCAAGGAATTCGTGCACGAAATATTCCACCGTGCCTTTGAAATCGCAAAACGTGATGTCCGTATCCACGGCCAGTCCTTCGATCTGATGGAACATGTATCCATGTGTCGAATCAGGATTATCGCGGCGATACACTTTTCCAGGAACAATGATGCGCACCGGCGGCGGCTGCTTCTCCATGGTGCGAATTTGCATCGGTGAAGTGTGCGTTCGCAGCAGATGCTCGCCGCGCGCCCCTTCGATGTAAAACGTATCCATGTTGTCGCGCGCGGGATGGTGTTCGGGAATATTGAGCGCCTCGAAATTGTAGTAGGGCGTCTCGATCTCCGGCCCCTCCACCACGCTGAACCCGATCGAGAGAAAAATGCGCTCCAACTCCTCATACGTCTGCCGGATGATGTGCCGCGTGCCGATCGCCCGCTCCACGCCCGGCAGTGAAAGATCGATCCGATCACGTGCCGTCGCAGCCTCATCAGCGGCAGCCTCAATCTCGCGCCGCTTCTCTTCAAGCGCCGTTTCAACGTGCGCCTTGAACTTGTTCAGCTCTTGACCGACGATCGGCTTCAGCTCTTTCTGCGCAGACTTCAACCAATTCTCGCCTATGAGCGATAAAATTCCCGACTTGCGCCCTGTCCATTTGACGAGAAAGCTTTTCCAACTCTCCGGGTCCGCAGATTGGCTCGCCGTCTCTACATCGAAGGACGAGCACAATTCGGCGAAGCGAATCGCAACCATCTCAGGAGTTGTGTCGCCAAGCTGCGCGAGCGTCTGTGTTGTCGGATCAATCGTCATCGAAGAATGTGAGGGCCCGCGTGCTGCAGGTGGCACAGGCACTCTTGCCTGTGCATGCCGGGTAGTCACTGCAATCTTAACGCCGATTCTAGGCCATGGGTTGTGCCGGCGCTGCGGGCGCCGTCTTCATGTGCTGCTTCGCCGACGCAACCAGCGCCGAAAATCCCTCGGCGTCGCGCACCGCCATGTCCGCCAGAATCTTCCGGTCAAGGTCGATCCCGCCCGCCTTCAGGCCGTGAATCAATTGGCTGTAGGTAGTGCCGTTCGCGCGCGCGGCGGCGCCGATGCGCTGAATCCACAAGGTGCGGTAATCGCGCTTGCGCGTGCGCCGGTCGCGGTAGGTATATCGCAGCGATCGGTTCACCGCCTCCTTTGCCGACCGGAATAGCTTGCCCTTGGTGAGGAAAAATCCCTTCGCGTGCTTCAGCAGCTTTTTTCGCCGCGCGCGGCGTTTTGTACCTCGTTTTACTCGTGCCATGGTCCTCTTCTCCTCGTGCGCGCCTCGCGGCCGCTTTCAATGATTTCGGAATCGGCAAAACAAACGGGGGAGACAAACGCGGCTTCGCAGCCCGCAAAATCCCACACGGGCTCGAAGACGGGTTTGTCTCGTGGACTGCAAATGTGCCCTCGGGAACTCAGGGCAACCGGCCGGCAGGCACCCGTAACGCTCTGCCTGGCTCGTAAAAACAAATTCTGTGCTACTCGATTCCGTAAGGAAGCGCCAACCGCACGTTGTGCACGTCCGCGGGATTCACCTCAACCTTGTTCAACAGCTTCCGCTGCCGCCGCGGCTTTTTCGTGCCCAGCAGGTGGCGCTTTCCCGAATGCCACCGCAGCACCTTCCCGGTCGACGTAATCTTGAAGCGCTTGGCTGCGCCCCGATGCGTCTTCAATTTCATTTTCTTATTCTTCTTCACAATTCCCTCTTCCGCGTTTTCAGGCTTGGCCGCCCGCCGTGGATTGCGCCGGACGAGACGGCTGCGGCGCGGGTGCGCCTTTTTTGGGCGCCAGCAGCGCTAACAGAATATTCGCTTCCATCCGCGGCCCGAATTCCACTAGAGCGTGATCGGTAATATCTTTAAGCAACCGCTCCATCTTGGCGCGGCCCACACTCTGGTGAGCCATTTCGCGCCCGCGATGAAAGATCATCGCCTTCACTTTGTGCCCCTCGCCGAGAAACCGGATGATCTGGTTCTTGCGCACCTGATAATCGTGCTCCGCGGTCGCGGGCCGAAACTTCACTTCCTTGATGTGCGAGCTTTTTTGGTGCTTCTTGGCTTCGTGCGCTTTTTTGCTCTGCTCGTAGAGAAACTTTCCGTAATCCACGAGCTTGCAGACAGGCGGCACGGCGCTGGGAGAAATTTCCACCAGGTCGAGACCCGCCTCGCGCGCCGCTTTCATCGCGTCGAACAGGGTCATCACACCCAGCTGGCCCCCTGCATCATCCACTACGCGTACTTCGCGAGCGCGAATGCGCTCATTCACCCGAAGGCCGGGACTTCCACTACGCTCAGCGATAAACCCACCTCCCGGACGGACCCGATTAACCGGCCACCCGATTTACCTGCCGTCTCCGAACACCCCGATAGAGCGACAGGGCGAAAAGTATAGCATGCCTCCGCACGTCGTTCTCAATAAGGTTCGTCACCGATTTTGAGCCGGTTTCGCCATCAATCTTTCCCGGGTTTCACGGTTAGACGCTAAGTCGATGCAAGTCCACGCCATCGCCAGGGCGCCATCCTCGAGCGCTTTGTCCGCGTCCGCGGTGATGCAGTGCGCGGTGAATTCCGGTTGGTGGTTGACAGCCGGTAAGGAATTGATGCCGATCATGGGATGGATTGACGGCACCGCCAGCGAAACGTTGCCCATGTCCGTGGAACCGGTCGGGCGCGTTTCCCACTCGCCCAGATTCGGGAACGGCCGCCCCAGCGCTTCGGAATTCTTGCGGTAAAAGACCGCCATTGATTCGTCGTGCAGCATCTCGGCGTAAGGTTTGTCGCCGCCTGTGATCTCGATCTTCGCGCCCGTCGCTAGTCCTCCTGCCTCGAAAGCAGCGGTAAACTTTAGGCCGCAATTCAGCAAGTTGCTCCAGTGTCTCAGAGCGAACGATGTACTTGGCCGAAGTGTGCGCGGGAACCACATTCGGAGCGGAGCCGCCGATGGTCACGATGCCATGGATTCGATCCGTGGACCGGATATGTTGCCGCAGCAGTCCTAACGCGGTTTGCGCGATGGTTAATGCATCCGCGGCGTTCACACCCAACTCCGGAAAAGCCGACGCGTGGGATTCCTTGCCGGTGCAATGCACCTCAAACATTGAAGCAGCGATGATCTTTGCGCGAAGCATGTCAAACGGCGCCGGGTGCACCATCATAGCGGCATGAAGGCCCTCAAACGCGCCGCGCTCAAGCAGCAGGATTTTTCCGCCAGCGTTGCCCACTTCTTCGGCCGGCGTGCCGATGACGCTCACGGTGAGGCCCACCTCGTCGGCCACTTTGGCCGCGGCCAGCGCTGCGCCAAGCGCCGAGGCGGCGATAATGTTGTGGCCGCACGCGTGACCTATGCCCGGCAGGCAATCGTATTCGGCGCAAATCCCGATGTGTAAAGGACCGCTTCCGGCGCGCGCGCGAAAGGCAGTGGGAAGATCGCAGATGCCCTTTTCCACAGCGAAGCCGGCGTCGGCCAGCGATTCACAGAGCCAAGAAGATGCTTGCTCTTCTTCAAAGGCCAGCTCGGGATGCGAGTGAATGCGATGACTGAGGCTGATCAGCCCGTCGCGGGTGGATTTGAAATGCGTTCTCGCGCTGCGGATTTTGCGTCCATAGTTAGGTTCCAGGCGCCGATAGGGCGCAGGCGTCAAGCGCATGGTGCGTTTCATTGGCCCATTTCGGAAACGCGCGCGTCTCGACAAATTCGGTGACCTCGGAATCGCCACCGTCAACTGATTCGTGAAACTGATAAAGAATGGGATGCTCGGCAATGGGATCGTCGTCGCGTGGCCGGACGAATTGTATGTTGTTGAAGGCTTTGAGTTGGGTCGCGACGGCTGGGCACTGACCCGCGGTGAGATTCCAGGTTCGAACTTTCAGCTCAGGCTTCAGCTCTTGGTAAGACTTCGAGGGATCCTTGGCATGCAGGGCCGCTAGCTGCTCATAAAGTGAGGAGCCTTGCGCTTCGCGCAGCGTTGCGTGAATGGCGCGAGCGCTCTGTGTATCATCCAGCACAATCGAAAATTCCGGCAAATCATTCGTGCCGTCGCGATGAGCGCGAACCGCGATGAAGTCTCCTGCGCCATGCTGTATCGAAAAAAAATCGTCAAACGCTGCCGCGAAGGCTTTGCCCATCCAGTTGGAATCCGTCTGCGACCGAGCAGTGACGGGAAAACTGAGCGCGATGCCGAGGTATAGAACTGCTAAACAAAAAAACAGATCCGTCGCCGCGCTCGGGATGGTATTCATAACCGATGGCTCGCACTATTGCACGGCGCGCGAATCCACCTCCTGCCTCAAATCCGCGATGAACTGATCGAGCGGGCGCGGACCCAAGTCGCCTTTGGCGCGATGTCTCACTGACACAGTGCCGGCATCGGCTTCTTTCCCGCCGAGGATCAGCATGTAGGGAACTTTCTGAAGCTGCGCGTCGCGGATTTTGGCTTGCAGCTTCTCGTTGCGGTCATCGAGATGAACACGGAAGCCCGCGTCCTTAATCTGCTGCGTGACCTTTTTTGCGTATTCCTCGAATTTTCCACTGACGGGAAGCACGGACGCTTGCACCGGTGCGAGCCAGACCGGGAAAGCTCCTGCGTAATGTTCGATCAGCACGCCGAAAAAGCGTTCTATGGAGCCAAAGAGGGCGCGATGAACCATCAGCGGTTGATGGCGCGCCCCATCTTCTCCGACATATTCCAGTTTGAAACGGCGCGGTAGGTTGAAATCAAATTGCACGGTGGTAAGTTGCCAGGAGCGGCCTATCGCGTCCACGAGCTTCACATCGATTTTCGGGCCGTAGAACGCCGCCTCACCGGGAATGTATCTGTACGGCACGTTCATGCGCCTCAGTGTATTTGTGAGAGCGTCTTCGGCGCGCTTCCAATCTTCGGGACTTCCCACGTAAACCTCGGGATGCGACACGTCGCCGCCCGAGAGATCCACTTCGTAGTGGTCGAAACCGAAGACACGCAGCACTTCCCAGGCGAACTCGATGCAGTCCTGAACTTCTTTTTCGATCTGCTCCGGCATGCAGAAGATGTGGGCGTCGTCTTGCGTGAAGCCGCGAACGCGCAGCAGGCCGTGAAGGACGCCCGAGCGCTCGTAGCGATAAACGGTGCCAAGCTCGGCGAGCCGCACGGGAAGCTCGCGATAACTTCGCAGGTGCGATTTAAAAATCAGGATGTGGCCCGGGCAGTTCATGGGCTTGAGCTGGTAATCGGCTTTTTCCACTTCGATGGGGCCGAACATGTTCTCGCGATAGAAGTCGGCGTGGCCGCTGGTCTTCCAGAGATCGAGGCGCATGATGTGCGGCGTGTAAACCAGATCGTAGCCACGCCGGGTAAGCTCGGCGCGCAACCACTCTTCCATCTGGGCGCGAATGATCGCGCCCTTCGGATGCCAGAAAATCAGGCCGGGTCCGGCTTCGTCCTGAATGCTGAAGAGATCGAGTTCCTGGCCGAGCCTGCGATGGTCGCGGCGCTTGGCTTCCTCGAGTTTGTGCAAATATTCGTCGAGCTCTTTCTGTTCGACGAAACACGCGCCGTAAATCCGCTGCATCTGCGTATTTTTTTCGTCGCCCTTCCAGTAAGCGCCTGCGACATTCATCAACTTGAATGCTTTTATGCGTCCAGTTGAAGGGATGTGAGGGCCGCGGCAGAAGTCGATAAACTTCCCGGTGGTGTAAAAGGAAACCATCGGTTCGACGGCCTTTTCCTCGACCAGTTCGCACTTAAATTGCTGATTCGACTTGCGATAGAGGTCGAGCGCCTCGGGCTTAGGAATCAGCTTGCGCTCGTTGGGAACATCTTTCGCGGCCAGTTCGTGCATCTTGGCCTCGATTCTTACGAGGTCTTCGGGAGTGAATGGCTGGTCGCGCACAAATTCGTAGAAGAAGCCGGTGTCAATCGGCGGGCCGACGCCGAGCTTCACGTCCGGGTAGAGTTCGAGAACGGCGGCGGCGAGCAGGTGCGCGGCCGAGTGGCGGAACACTTGGACGGCATCCGGATCTTTGGCGGTGAGGATGGACAATTTCGCGTTGCGTTCCAGCGCCCGCGAAAGGTCGATGAGTTCGCCATCGGCGCGGGCGACCAGCGCTTCTTTCGCCAGGCGAGGCGAGATTTGGCCGGCGATCTGCGCGGCTGTGGTGCCTTGCGGCACGTCGCGCGTCGCTCCATCCGGCAGCGTGATTTGAATGTTGTCCATGTTTGTTCTGGGCTGGGCCAAATCGCCCCTCCCGGGTTTTTGGCGATTAGACTCGCTCCTCGGCCTTTATTTTCAGCGATTTAGGTCGATTTCTTCTCGCCGACTTTTGGCGATTAGCTTTTGCGAGCCGGAGAGTCGTTTCTCGCGCGGCAGCTGCGGCGAAACCCTATGACTCGCGTTAATCCTCTGCCTTCTCCGGTCGTCTTCCGTCTTCGCTTCCATTTCTTTCCCTTGCTCAAAAATCCTCGGCGCGAGCGGGCTCGTGACCGGCGACAACCGTAGCATGATTCGTCAAGCGATTTCATCCGCTTGTTGGTGTAAAGAATTTGTGGAGATGCTGCCAAGACATGTAATCGAACGAAGTAGATGTAATAAAAGT
>CAVRSO010000032.1:0-42939 GCA_963723845.1 uncultured Acidobacteriota bacterium | reverse complement strand
CCCATCCCCGCTCCTTGTCAGACGCCAAGAAAGGCTGCGCGATTATAACACTCATTCCGCCGCGGCATCGCGGGGTTCGAGCGCAAATGCCAAGATTGACAACGAAGCCAGCACGGCGGTTTCAGTGCGAAGGATGTTCCTCCCGAGTGACGCTTCCGCAAATCCAGACGCACGAGCCGCCTCGATTTCCTCGTCGGTCCAACCGCCTTCTGGCCCGATGGCAAGCGCCGCCGAGGCCTCCTCGCGTGCCTCGGCAGGCAGCCCGGCGGCCGGTAGCACGTGTCGGAGCGCAGGCGCCGTTTGGCGCTCGGAAAGGACAATCTTCAAGCCTCTCGAGTACTTCCGAAATGCCTGCTCGGGAGTTCCAATTTCGTGCAGCGCTGGCGGGCGAAGCCGGCGAGACTGCTGTGCAGACTCGACCAGAATCTTTTGCCACCGCTCATGACGTTTCGCCGCAGCGGCGATGAGAGGCTTGTCCGTACGCGCCGCGGCCAGTGGAACAATTTCATTCGCGCCTAGCTCGGTCGCCTTCTCGAGACACCATTCGAAGCGGTCAAACTTCACGAGCGAGATCAGAAGGTTGATCCGCAGAATCGGCTCAGACGCGAGAACCGGTTCGATCAGAGCGAACTCGATCTGGCTCTGGCCGCGCTTGGCGATCGCGACTCGCTCGATCTTTGCCAGCCAGACGCGCCGGCCATCGCTGAGTTCATAAAGCTGCCCGGGTTCGGCGCGAAGAACGCGGCCAAGATGCTCGGCGGTTTCACCCCGCATTGTCGCGGTGCTGCTGCTCGAGAATCCCTCCACGAAAAAGCGGCGACGCATGCGCGGATTCTAGCAAGAAAGCCGCGATTGAGCGCGAATGCTAAACTTCCCGCGTGCAGCAGAGCGACGCGAACCCACAACGGCAATGGCCCGCGCCTCACAGGCCGTGGATCATGAAGCAGGTGTGGCACGATCTGCTCTTCATGCACTGGCCAGTCGCGGTTGAGCAACTGCGACCCTTGATTCCCGCTGAGTTGGAGATTGAATCGTGCGAGGGCAGTGCCTGGGTAGGCGTGGTGCCGTTTCACATGTCAGGCATTCGGGCGCACTGGATGCCGCCGATTCCTGGCACCTCGGCGTTTCCTGAACTGAACGTGCGAACCTACGTCCGGGCCGGAGGCAAACCGGGAGTCTGGTTTTTCAGCCTGGACGCCGCGAATTCACTGGCTGTGGCTGGGGCGCGCCGGTTTTACCACTTGCCATATTTTCGTGCGCGGATGCACGCGGAGAGCGGACCGCAGGGTGAGATTCGGTACGATTCCCATCGGACACATGGCGGCGCGCCAGGCGCGGATCTTCATGGGCGCTATCGCGCCTTGGACGGCAATGTGTTTCAAGCACAGCACGGAAGCCTGGATACTTCTTCGTGGAACGCTACTGCCTATACGCTGCATGGGGGAGGCATATTTTTTGTGGTGAAATCGATCACGCGCAATGGCCGTTGCAACCCGCAGAGGCCGACATAGAGGTCAACACAATGGCGGCTGCGAGTGGGATTGCTCTGCCGTCGTCAAAACCGCTGCTACATTTTGCCAAGCGCCAAGAAGTGAGAGTGTGGGCGCTAGCGCCCGGCATGTTTCAGAGAAACGGAAAGCGGTAGGTGGGGTCAGTTTCTCGGTTAGCGCGTTAATCAGAATCTGGCATAAACCAACTAACGAACGAGTTTCCACGAGTCGAGCGCTAGACCGAGGTAACTTCTGCTCATTCGTCCGCGTAGCAATCCACAAGGGGATTCGAGGTGTGGACAAGGATTTGGAAAGTTACGAAGCTCGCCTTGGTGGGCTTGCTGGCGCTTGTCGTATTACTGATCGGCAGCGGTCTTATCTACCGTGCCAGGTGCCAGCGCCAAGCCGCAAAGATGCTGGCGATCTCCACTCCGAATGGGATCGACGAAGCGATGTTCGTGCCTATCGGCGGCATCTTGCAGTGGATCACCGTTCGCGGCAGGGACCGCAATAATCCAGTCATCCTCATGGTCCATGGCGGGCCCGGCGTGACCCATAGCGGATTCGCCGTGTCATTCGTGCCCTGGGAGAAAGATTTTACGATTGTCCAATGGGATCAACCTGGCGCGGGACGGACATTCGAGAAGCAAGGGGATAGATTCCCTTCCGACCTTACAATCGAGAGCATGGCGAGGGACGGCGTCTCGGTCGCTGAGTTCCTCGAAGCTCATCTGCACAAGGACAGGATCATTATCCTCGGCTGGTCGTGGGGATCTATTCTGGGAGTTCACATGGTCCGGGCACGACCGGATCTTTTTGCCGCCTACGTCGGCACAGGTCAGATCGTAAACATGCAGTCCGGCGAGGCAATCGTCTATTCCCAGGTGCTCGCTTCGGCGCGAAGAATCGGAAACCGCCGCGCCATTCAAGAGCTCGAATCCATTGGACCGCCTCCTTACAGGACGCAGACTGCACTCGGTACTCAGCGCAAGTGGGCTTCTTTGCTCGCGGGCGACGAAAGCCCGATCGTCAAGATCGCCGAATTCACGCTGCTAGCACCTCGGACTTCGCTTCGCGATGCCTGGAGCTCCTTGTCCGGAATTGTCGCAAGCCAGAATCACTTCCTCGGGCTGACTATGGAGGGGGAAATGATGAAGGTTGACCTCGCCGCGTCCGAACGGGATTTCGCGATTCCGATTTTTGTCTTTCAGGGCGCCAATGACAATTTTACGCCGGTGCAGCTGGCCGAGGAATATGTGGACGGTATAACGGCGCCGCAAAAACAGTTCGTCCTAATCGAAGATGCAGGACATGACGCCATAATTACCAAGAGCGGTGAATTCCTCCAGCTGTTAGTTCAACGCGTCCGCCCGCTAGCAATCCAGCCGGAGCCGAACACTCGAATGGCGCAGCCCGATAGATAGAGGAGCCTCGAAGGAGCAAAGGCGCCCGCCTGAAAAGCGAGGCGGCCGTTACAACGGCAAAGACAAAGCCGTGAGGCGATCAGCCGAAAATGTCTTTTACCTTGTCGAAAAAGCTGGAGGTGCGCTGGGCGGGCTTATTTTCCACTTTTATGGATTGACCGAGCTGTTCGAGCAGGCGGTGCTGCTCTCTTGTCAGCTTAGAGGGGATCACCACTCGAATGCTCACGTAGAGATCGCCCCGCCCACCGCGAGGATTTGGCAAACCCTTTCCCTTTTGGCGGAAGACTTGCCCCGATTGCGTCCCTTCGGGCACTTCGAAATCGTCCTCGCCATGCAGAGTAGGAATTTTAATCTTCGCGCCAAGCGCAGCTTGAGGAAAGCTTACCGGAATTTCGCAGTGCAAGTCCGCGCCCCGGCGCTCGAAAAACGCGTGGTCCTTTACGTCGAGAAAAATGTAGAGATCGCCCGTCGGCCCGCCATTCGTGCCAGGCTCACCTTGACCGGCCATGCGCAGGCGCGTTCCTGAATCGACGCCGGCTGGAATGGCCACCTCGATGGCGCGCTCGCGTTGGATGCGGCCCTGTCCCCGGCATTCGGGGCAAGCCTCACGAATTGTTTTCCCGGCGCCACGGCAAGCGGGGCAGGTGCGCGCGATCGAAAAGAATCCCTGCTGATATGCGACTTGGCCGCGCCCGCCGCAGGTACGGCAGGTAACCGTCCCGGTTCCTGGCTTGGCGCCCGTCCCGTGGCAGCCCTCGCAATTTTCGTGGCGCAAAATTCGAATCTTGGTGTCGACGCCGGATGCGGCCTCTTCGAAGGTAAGCGAAATGTCATACCGCAGGTCGGTACCGCGGTGCGCGCGAGAACCTCGGCTACGCTGGCCGCCTCCGGCCGCCTGCTCGAAGCCGAACAGGTCGCCCAGGATGTCGTGAAATTCCTCGAAGATCGTGGAATTGAAGCCGCTCGAATCGAAACCGCCGCGTCCATCCAATCCCGCGTGGCCAAAACGATCGTAGACCGGGCGTTTTTGCGGGTCGGAAAGAACGCTATAGGCTTCCGAGGCCAACCGAAAATTCTCCTCGGCCTCTTCTTTTTTTTCTGGATTGCGATCGGGGTGCCATTGCAAAGCTGCTTTTCGATACGCAGACTTGATCTGGTCCGAAGAGGCGTCACGAGTGACGCCGAGCACCTCGTAGTAGTCCAATTGACTGCCGTTAGCCATCTCTACGTCTTCACTTTCCTTCCAGAGGCGAGAAAATCAGATCGCTCAAGTTCCAAGCCGCGCCTAGGATGCCGATTCGCGCTTTACAACTTGTGTAGACCGCTCCTCAGGTGCGGTGGCCACGCGGACCATCGCCGGCCGCAAAACCTTGCCGTGAAACAAGTAGCCAGACTGGAGTTCGTCAATTATTGCGCCCTCAGGATATTCGGAGGTCTCCACCTGCCCCATCGCATGATGAAAATGCGGATCAAATTGCTTCCCCGCGGTTTCCATACGCACCAAGCCTTGCTTCGCCAGTAAATCGTTCAGCTGACGCTCGATGAGCTCGAAACCCTTGCGATACTCAGCGCTTGCGGAACCTGGATCGGCGGCGAGCGCGTGACCAAGAGCGTCAAGCACGGGAAGAAGACGCTCAGCGAAGAGCTCGACTCCCCGATGATAATCCTGATGGCGCTCTCTTTCGATCCGCTTGCGGTAATTCTCGAAGTCCGCCTGCCGCCGCACGAGAGTGTCCGTCAGTTCCTGTTTCTCAGCGAGCAGCTTCTGTATCTGTGCATTCAAGGCATCAATTCCGGACGCCTCCGATTGCTCAGGGGTGGAACCGGCCGGGCCGTTTCGGGCGCGTCGTTCCTCCTTCGCGCCAGCGTCTTCGTCTTGGCGGTCTTTATGCGACGTCATGGAATTCAGTCCCCTTCTTGGGCTTCAGAAAAAAATTGCGCCATAAACGCGACCGCAGTAATCACGCGCTCGTAATGCATCCGCATGGGAGCCAAGATTCCGAGAGTTCCCTGCACTTGGGCATTCGATGAGTACGACGCAGACACCAGGGCAAGGTGCTTACCTGCGCTGGGCATTTTGTCGAGGCCGAGTTCGACGTGCACCGGCTCGGGCGCCTCGATGCAGCCACTCAGCAGGGCGATCAGCCGGTCTTTTTCCTCGATGGCTTCCAGCAAATCGCGCAATTGCTGCTGGTCGGTAAACTGGACTGCCGCAGCGAACTGTGCGGCGCCATCGGTATAAATTTTGCGCTCAGTGCTGTTGCCGAGCACGGCCGGATCGCACAACATCAGTGCATCATCCGCCAGACGGCCGTACTGCTGCCGGTCGCGCTCGATCTGCGCACGGAGGTCGGCGCGCATCGCCTCTAGCGTCCAGCCAACGTAGTGACGGTTGAGATGGTCAGCTATGCGGTCGAGATCCGCCTGGGTAAATTGGCGCTCCGGGCGAATCATCTTATCGCGTGTGGCGCCACCCGTGGTTACCAGCACCACGAGGACGCGATGCTCAGGGACGAGAAGGAAGCGCACGTGTTCAACCATGCTGCGAGCCAGAGGCGGCGAAATGAAGATGCCGAGGCCCCGCGAAACCGCCGACAGGACCTGGCTTGCCCGCTCCATCACCGCTTCAGGAGTTTCAGCAGCTTCCAATTCGCGACGGATCCACTGGCGGTCTTCAGGACTCGCCGTGGCTTGCGCAGCCACCTGCTCGACAAAAAAGCGATACGCCGCGGCGGTCGGCACACGTCCAGCCGACGTATGAGGTTGGTGAAGATAGCCACCTTCCTCCAGCTCCGCCATTACGTTGCGGATGGTGGCGGGGCTCAGAGACTCGACGTGGCGCTGGGCCGCGCTGCGCGACGAGACGGGTTCGCCCGTTTCGATATACGTGCGGACGATGTCCGTCAGAATCTGCCGGTGCCGCTTATGCTGTAAGACGATAGGGCTCATGGGCCAGCCAAATCCCTTGGCGCGGTGTAACGCGCCTGCCACCTATTTCGTGTGTCTATTTTACCGCAATAAAATTTTAGTTGCGGCGAAGAGTTGCGTCAACTTTGGCAATCGGCTCGTTGCGAAGAAACAGGAACGGCGAGAACAGCCCTGTAACTCAAAGTAATATCGGGCACAACCCGCGAAGGCTGTGCCCGATAGGCATTGAAGAGAATCCGGTAGGGAGGGGTTAGTCGACCAATGCACCAGCCTCAGGCATTTGCAGCTTGGCCTTGGCCAGGGCGCGGACGATATTGGTCTCGACAGTCTGTTCGGTTGTGTTGCGCACGGTAGCCAGTTCGCTCACCAGGAGAAATTTTGCGCGCTCCAGCATCTTCTTTTCCCGGAAAGAAAGCGGCTTCGTGCGGCTAAGAGCGACCAGGCCTTTGAGAACGGCGGCAACTTCCATCAAAGAGCCCGTGCGCATCTTGTCCGAGTTTTCCTTGAAACGGTGCTTCCAATCGTGATGGGAAGCTGATCGGCCTTTTTCAAGGTACGAAAGAACAGCCCCGGCCTGAGTTGAGCGGATCACCGGTCGCAATCCCACGTTTTCCACATTTCCCTGTGGGACCATTACCTTCAAGCCGCTCGAAAGAATACGTAACATGTAAAAGCGCTCCGACCTGCCGTTTACATAACCAAAACTGATCTGTTCGATCAGTCCAACACCATGATTCGGGTAGACAACCTTCTCGCCTAGCTTAAAGTCCATAAGTGGAAGTTCCCTCCCCCAACTACTACTAGAAGTTTAGGCGCGTGTTACTACGGGCGTCAAGTTATTCCCGCAAATTTCTACAGGATTTAGTGGGGCGGAAGCTGAGGTTTTTGAGGCAGTTTGGCAGCGCAATTGCCCTATAATCACTGCGTGCTGATCCTCGCCTTGGACACCTCTTCGCCATCTGGAAGTTTGGCCGTACTGCAAGATTCCAAGGTGATTGGGACCGTCTCCACCTGGACCGGAGAAGTCTATTCTTCGCGGATGTTTCGTCACCTCGATTTCTTACTTGGTGAACTTTCTTTGAATCTAAAAGAGTTCGACCTTTTTGCCGTGGCAGCCGGTCCGGGGTCGTTCACGGGACTGCGCGTGGGCCTCGCAGCGGCAAAAGGCTGGGCGGAGGTCTACGGCAAGCCCATTGCCGCGATCAGCGGACTCGAAGCCATCGCCACCCAATCGCGTTCCCCCGATTCACCCTTGATCGCTGTTACTGACGCGCATCGCGGGCAAGTCTATTGTGGACGCTATCGGCGAACAGAGGCTCACGGTGATAAAGGCCTCGCGCTCGATGGTGAAGAATGCGTGATGAACCCGGAGGAATTTGTGGGCGTGCTTGGGGGAATTGCGGACAATTGCCCGTTGACCGTCGTAACTCCGGTGCCCGAGCTTCTATCCCCAATACTCTCTGATCATAAGGCGCTGCTGGCCACGCGCGAAGCGAGAATCGATGAAGTCTCGCCGATTCTGGCGCCCCACCTTGGACGCCTGGGTTACATTCGGGCGCAACGCGGCGACCTTGACGATGCGCTCTCTCTGGCGGCCAGCTACATCAGGCGCACCGACGCCGAGCTAAAATGGAAAGCACCAAGCGGAATTTGAGTCTGCGCGCCATGGTGGCGAGCGATGCCGATGCTGTGGTCGAGATCCAGATGGCATCGCCGGAAATCGCACAGTGGACAGCGCGTGATTACGCCAAGTTTCCCGCTGCGGGAATGACAGCGTGGGTTGCCGAAGCAGAGGGTATCGCCGGCTTTCTGGTCGCGCGACGGATCGCGGGCGAACTTGAAATACTGAACCTTGCAGTCCGGCCGGATGCGCGCCGCCGCGGTATCGGCCACGCCCTTATCCAATCCGCATTTGCGTGGGGCAAACAGCTCGACGTGAAGAACGCGTATCTCGAAGTTCGCGCCTCGAATCTAGTTGCTTTGGAGTTTTACAAACGGCACCAATTTCAGGAGACAGGCCGCCGGCTTCTGTACTACTCGAATCCTGTGGAAGATGCGCTGGTGCTAACCGCTCACATCTCCTAGGTGCCGGCGGAGCGCCCTCGGTGCGATCCTTTGCTGCTAGAATGACCTCGTGAAAAAGTATGACGCTGCAATCGTCGGCGGCGGAATCATAGGCGCCACGATCGCCTTAGAACTGGCCCGCGAGAAGCTGACAGTCGTGGTGTTGGATCGCCAGCAGCCGGGACGCGAGGCGTCCTGGGCCGCCGCCGGAATGCTATCCCCGGCGCCTGATTCTCCTCGCGACGTGCCGCTCGTCCCATTGTCACGGCGAAGCCTCCAGCTCTATCCCGAGTTTGTGGCTACTATCGAGGACGAATCGGGCAAGCCGACTGGCTACGCCCGCAGTGGAGCGCTCGAGATTTTTTGCGGGGCAAACGGTGAGGCTGACCGCGACGCGACGGTGGCCGAGTATCGCCGCTTAGGGTTCTCAGCCGAACCGATGGCGCTGGAAACGGCGAGGCAATGGGAAACGTCGATCGGACCCTCAGCGGCCGCAGCGTCGTGGTTGCCGGATGAAGGCACAGTTGAGCCTCGTTTGTTGATGGACGCCGTACTCGGTGCGACGCAGCATCATGGAGTTGAAATGCGCCCGGATTTCGAAGTGACCGGGCTTCTGCGACAGGGCGGGCGTTGCCTGGGATTGGTCGCGCGCGGCGAGCATATTATGGCCGGCGCTGTGGTTATCGCAGCCGGTTGCTATTCGGGACAAATTCTGGAAGCGAGCGGATTCGCCGCCTCTTATGCGCCCACTCGGCCTGTGCGCGGGCAAATGCTTTGTCTGCGGTCAAACGATGCAATGCCTCGGCGCGTTGTGCGCTCGCATCGAACGTATCTAGTGCCTCGTCCGGATGGGAGGATTGTCGCAGGCAGCACGCTCGAAGAAGCGGGCTTCAGAAAGCAAGTCACGCCAGCGGGCATAAAACAAATATTGGAAGGAGCTCTGGAGCTTTGCCCTGCTCTTGGTAATGCTGAACTGCTGGAAACCTGGTCGGGTTTACGCCCGGGAACCTCAGACGACCTTCCGATCATCGGACCCACCGAGATCGAAGGGCTGTTGATCGCCACCGGTCACTATCGCAACGGAATTCTTCTAGCGCCGGTCACAGCAAAACTCATACGGAACTTCCTTGCGCGGTCGCACGCCGATATTGATTCGCAAGCGTTCTCTCCGCTGCGATTCGCGCCTCAAGCTCGGGCTGCAATCTAGAATTCGGGCGTTGAGTTTTTCCGATTCGCTCAGAACGGAATCCTGCTTCGCTGTGGCTCGCGATTCGGTGGCCCCGCGAGTGCAGAAGCCTGACCCGGTCCGGTGAATTGCACCTTGTCAGCTTCGAGATAGATCGGACGTTCGATCACGGCCTCCAAAGTGGATCCACGAGGCAATTCGGCATCCGGGCCGCGCGTCAGCAAGACTGCTCCGAGGCCGGCGACTGCTCCGACGCCCGCACCGATCCCAACTCCCTTGCCGATATTTCCGGCTGCAGCTCCGACCCCGGCGCCAATTCCGGTCCCAGCTTCGGTGGACCGGATGACCGTGCCCACATCCGATGTCTTGTCGCTGTCACCGACGATTTGTCCCTCATTATTCACCTTTTCCCCGCCGCCCGTACCCGCTCCGTGGGGCATGGCGTTCAGATTCACCATGTAGCCGTTGGGAAGGATCATCTCGGTGAGCTTCATCATCAATTCTCCCCGCCCCTTGATCCTTCCAGGTCGCTTCGATTCGGTGATTTCGCCGCTCACGTAGGAACCGGCGGGAATTACAACGTGCCCATCCACCATCACGGGAAAAATCGTCTCGAAGTAAACGGGATCACCGGGTTTAGCGCTACGCGTCGAAATTGCGTTGTGCAACACCAGCGGAATGTGAGTTCCAGACACCACCTCTACCTGCGCTTTCTTGGCTGCAGGGGGCGCCGAAGGGCTGCTCGCATTAGCCGAAGCCACCGATGACTGCTGGGAAGGCTTGGACGCGGATGCGGCGGACGAAGTGGTTGGGTTATCCGCCCCAGGCAAAGCTCCAGGTGGTTGCTGGGCGCTTGAGGCCGCGGCAAATACAAGCGTGCAGAGGATCGCACCTGTTCGGGGCCAGTAAATCCAGCAGCTTCTCATGAGTACTCCTCCAGGGGCCGTTCTCCCAAAGATGCGTCGCCGGATTGGGAGGATGTCCAATGCCTGTCCAATGCCTCATTCCGGCAACCCCTGGAATCACGGGCGACTCTAGTTCCACTCACCCGACGCAAACGGCGCAAACTCCTGGTTTCCCTCTTCCTAACCCCTGCTTTCTCCGTGTTTCATCCTACAGTATACGACTGGGCACGTAGTGTGCACCAATGCGGCGAAGGCCCACATCCCGCCCGTTATACTGGGCGCGGGTCATCTCAGGAACCGGGCGGCGCTTCATGCACTTTCGATTTCAAACATCTCTGCGCGCGAAAACCCTAGCGATCATTATTCCAGCTCTCGTTGTGCTGGTGGTCGGGCTCTACTCTGTATCGCGTATGGTGCTGACGAGCGGCTTTTCCCATGTGGAAAGCGATTTTGCGGCGGACAACCTCTCTCGCGCCTCCAGTGCGCTTACGAATGAGATTGACAACCTTCAGCACTCCACGGCGCAAGTGGCATCTCAGGACCAGATGTCCGAGTGGATGCGCCAAAGGGATGCCAAGCGAATTGCCACCCAGTTTACGCCCGAGGCCTTCGAGCAGCTTCGTCTGAATTTCGTCGTGGTATTGGACGCCCAGGGTCGAGAGATCTTTTCAGAAGGTTTTCAATTGGCTGCGATGGAACCGGGACCCGTACCGGCGGATCTTGTTGCCTATTTAGGACCGTGGTCGCCGCTACTCGCATCGACGGGCCTCAGCCGCGATGCCGATGGAATCGCATTGCTCGCTTCGGGGCCTGCGCTTATCGGATCGAGTGCTATTGCGCCGACGGGGTCACAGGGCGCTCGAGTCGGCACCTTGGTTTTTGGGCGTTTTCTTGATGCGGATGAAATTGTACGGCTGGGTCAAATGACCTACATGCCCGTGGACATTGAGCGGTTTGACACCCACTCCATGCGCCCCGATTTTCGCCGCGCCGCTTCGGCGATTTCTCCACAGAACCCTGTCTTCATCCATCCAGAGTCCCCTGAGTCTCTCGGCGCGTACCAAATATTGCACGATATTTACGGCAACCCGGCGGCTATGCTTCGCATTTTTCTTCCCCGGAACATATATCGGCAGGGCCAGACCAGTTTGCTGCAAGTTCTCTTGCTGTTACTGGCGGCTGGCTTTGCATTCGGCGCCGTTACACTTTTTCTGCTTGAGCGCTTTGTAATATCCCGGGTCGCGGGCCTCAGCGAAAACATCACCAGGATCGGCGCAAGCGGCGATCTCGGCGCCCGGCTACGGGTTTCAGGCAAGGACGAGCTTGCTCATCTGGAAGGTACGATCAATAGCATGCTTGAGGATTTAGAGACGGTTCAAAATGCCAGGCGCGAGGAGCGAACTCGTTTGGCGGTGATGGTCGAAAAAGTCCCGGCTGTCCTCTGGACGGCGAATGCTGATCTTGCGATTACCTCCGCCACTGGCGCTGGATTAGTCTCCTTGGGGTTCAAGGAGCGCGAACCCGTCGGTCTGCCGCTGCTCGAATTTTTCCACACCGGAGATCGCGACTCTCCTCCGATTGCGGCCCATCGTGCGGCCCTAGCCGGAGAGTCCGTTGCCTGCGAGATTGCCTGGAAGGACCGACGTTTCGAATCGCACCTTCAACCTCTGCTCGACGCGGGCGGAGCTATTCAAGGCGTTATTGGGGTCGCACTGGATATCACCGAACGCGAGCGCCTCACGGACCAACTGCGCCAGTCGCAGAAAATGCAAGCCATCGGTGAGCTCGCGGGTGGCGTTGCCCACGACTTCAACAATTTGCTTATGGTGGTGAAGGGCCATTCTCAGCTGCTCCTTGACCGGCTGCCCGATTCCTCGCCGCTACGGCCCGGCGCACAGCAAATCGAAAAAGCGGCCGATCGCGCTGCATCCCTCACCCGGCAATTGCTCGCATTCAGCCGCAAACAAGTTCTCCAGCCTCGCGTGCTGGACATGAATGAGGTGGTCAACGGAATGATTCGCATGTTCTCACGCGTGATCGGAGAGAACATTGACATGGTCTTTGTGCCCGCCGCCGATCTCTCGCGTGTCAAAGCCGATCCGGGTCAAATCGAGCAGGTGCTGCTGAATCTCGTCGTCAATGCCCGCGATGCAATGCCTACCGGTGGCCGCTTGACCATCGAAACGTCGAATGTCGAACTCGATCGCAGTTACGCCGCAACTCATGCCAGCGTCGAACCCGGCGATTATGTGATGCTCAGCGTCACCGATACTGGCTGCGGCATGAGCGAGGAAACCCAATCCCGCATCTTCGAGCCATTTTTTACAACCAAGGGTCCCGGAAAGGGCACTGGGCTCGGTCTTGCGACTGTCTACGGCGTCGTGAAGCAGAGTGGCGGTTACATCTACGTCTACAGCGAAGTCGATCGCGGCACCACTTTCAAAATCTACCTGCCGCGGGTGATTGCCGAACTCGACAAGCCCACGGGCGAAACGGCTGTTCCAGGTCGAGCACGGGGATCGGAAACTATCCTCTTTGTCGAAGACGAGCAGAGCGTGCGCGATCTGGTGCGGCAGTACCTGACTGCAACCGGCTACACCGTGCTTGAGGCGCCCGACGGAGCGCGAGCCCTAAAGATCGCCGAAGGGCACGCCGAGCCGATTCACATCCTGATCACCGACGTGGTGATGCCTCATCTCAGCGGTCCTGACCTGGCAACACAGCTGGCAGGCTCGCGCCCAGGCCTGAAAGTCCTGTTCATCTCCGGCTACACGGACGATACCGTCTTCCGTCACGGAGTGCTTGAGGGCGGAGTGGCATTCCTGCAAAAACCGTTCAACCTGAAGGCCCTCGCAGCCAAGATTCGGGAAATGTTGGATGGACAGCCCGTGGAGGCAATGACCGGCGCGGAGTCCGAAAAAGTTTAGGCGTTTCGGCTTCCCGGTCCCGCGTCTCCCTGAGGTCGTCGGAATTTCCGTCGCGCACTAGATCAAGAAAACAGTCTGTCCGCTCAAATCAAATCGCTTGCGGCACCGAATATTACGGCACGCAACCATATTGTCGATTCGCACCATGTAGGAGCGGGCTTTCGCGAACTGCTTTCTATCTTCCTCGTTGGCGCCGCCCGGAGGTTGGGCTTTCTTCGTCCGAACCATCCAGCGCACCGGAAAGGTGCCCTCTTGCCGGCAGTGCGGGCATACCATCGGTATCTGCTTGGTTTCTTCTTTCTCGTCGTAGAAGCGCTTCTCGTCCATTTGCCCCCGCACTCTCAATTCTGCCGATTCGGCCGGGCGTACTCAAGCTCTTAGTGCATCTCGTCCAAGGCCACAAATTTGAATCCATGATCTTTCCACCGCGGGAGCCAATATTCCAGTGCGGCGACCGTGTGGCTGCGATCGCCATCCGCCACTCGATGATCGCCGTCGTGCAAAAGGACAATATCGCCTCCGCGTACGCCGCGCAACCGCCTGGTTACGCGTTCGGCGGGCTGCGGCTTCCAGTCTCGCGCCCACCGCGACCACATCACCACGCCTCGATCGCCCCGCTTTCGCACGATCCCGCCAAGCAGCGGGCTCCGGAAGCCAAATGGCGGACGCACCCACCGCGGCTTGTGGCCTGTCGCCGCCTCGATTGCATCGTCGCAGCGCTTCAACTCCTCTGCAATTCTGGCCGACGAAAGAAACGTTAGCGCCGGGTGGCTATTCGTATGGTTGCCAACCGTGTGCCCGCGAGATGCAATCTCTGCCGCGAGCGATGGCGCTGCTCGCACCCATTCTCCGATCAGAAAGAATGTGGCTTTCACTTCGTGACGATCCAGCAGGTCCAGCAGCCCGGGTGTGACCGCCGGATTCGGGCCATCATCAAATGTGAGCGCGATGGTGGAATCATTTCCCGTCTTCCGAATTGTGGCCCCGAACAATTCCGAAGAGGGAGCAACCGCGGCCCACGCAAATGTTCCGCTCGCTGCGCATACTCCGCCGCAGGCCGCTAACGCTGGAATCTCGTGCATGGCTTCGACGAATTCTCCCACCGCAGCGCACAAAACGCTACCAGATGGGTTTCGCTCTCGCCATTTGGTACCATTCGCGCACCATCGAGGCGCGAATGCCGCTTCCTCCGACGCACGAAACGAAATTCCCCGCCTGGCTCCGCTGGGCCGCACTCTTATGGCTCGCGATCTGGATTCCCGTGTATTGGCGGACATGGGGTGCAGCGAATTTTCTGCACCTTTGCGACATCGCCGTGATCTTGACCTGCATCGGCCTCTGGTTCAACAGCGCGCTCTTGGTTTCAAGCCAGGCTGTCGCGTCGATTCTCACGGATGCGGCATGGGCAATCGTGGCGGGATCAAAACTATTTCTCGCGCGTCCGCTGGTTCCGGGGGTGGAGACTTTTTTCGATCCCCATTACGCGCTATGGATACGACTCCTTTCGCTCTACCACTTGGTGATGCCGCCGCTGCTGCTCTGGGCGATATTTCGCATTGGCTACGACAACCGTGGCTGGGTGCTGCAATCAGCGATCGCGCTCCCGGCGTTCGTTGCCGCCCGATTCACGTCTCCGGCTGACAACATCAACTTCGCTTTCACCGACCCATTTTTTCATAAGCAGATTGGACCCGCGGCGGTTCACGTTACATTGAGCTGGCTGTTTATGGTCGTCGTCGCGTACTTGCCCACACACGCCTTGCTCAACCACATCTTTCGCCCGAAGCCGTGATGGGAATGTTAGTCCCCCGATTGGGGACCAGCCGGGACAGTCTCCCGCACAATGGGAGGAGCGGGTTGCGTAATTGCGCGCTGCGGAGGCTTTGCAGGCAGTCGGATGTGGAACGATGTGCCCACCCCGGCTTCGCTTTCCACCCAGATGCGCCCGCCATGATCACTGACCACGGACTGCACGATCGCCAGGCCCAGTCCGGTGCCATGCTGCTTCGTCGTGTAATAAGGCGTGAATAGGCGGCGGCATTCCTGGGGCGTCAATCCTGTTCCCGTGTCGGAAACTTCAAGTTCCACTGCCTCGTTTGCCCCGCTGGTTCGCAGCATTAAAACGCCGCCGCCCGGCATTGCATCCATCGCGTTCAGTATCAAGTTATCGAGCGCGCGGCGCAGCAGCGATGCATCCGCCTGAACCAACGGCAAATCTTCTTCCAGGTGCAGTTCGGGCGTGATTGGCGGCCTGCCGACCGCTCCAAATTCTCGTTCGTATTGTTTGACAACTCCGCGCACAACTTCATTCAGATCCACAGGCGCCAGTTCAGGCTGCGGCAACCCTCCAAAATCGCGGAATTTGCCGACAATCGTTTCCAGCTTTTCGATTCCCGAGAGCAGTTCGGCCGCCTGGGCGCGAGATCTTTCGTTCGACTGCTCGGGATTCTGTTCTTGACTGCGCTGAAGGTTTTCAGCAGCGGTTTGAAGCGCCAACAGTGGATTCCTTAACTCGTCGGCAAGTCGCCGCGCAAGCTCCCGCCATGAAGCGGCGCGTTCCGTCTGCGCCAGGCGATCGCGCTGTTCGCCCAACCGTTCGCTCATGTGGTTGAAAGCCAAGGAGAGGCGGCTGATTTCGGCGCTCCCGCTAACGTTCGCGCGTGTGTCTAACTTTCCCTCAGACACATCCCGCGCGCATGTCTCCAGCCTCTTTACTGGATTCGTCACCGCCGCCGCGCCCCACCAGCTTAAAAGCAGCCCGAACAGTAAACCTGATGCTGCAACGATAGTCGCCAGCAAAAGAAGTCTTCGCTCGACTTCGGCCGCTTCGCGCTGCGAGCTTCCAACTAGCAGCACGCTGAGGACCTGGCCCTGTCGTCCCAGCAGCGGCATGGCCTGAAAGGTTTCCGCACTCGCGGCATCCGAAGTCCAAGCAATGCGAAACGTCTGCCGGCCCGGGTGTTGCCGCTGCTGCCCGATTGGAGCCGCAAAACGCTCGCCCTGCAACAGAGGCCCGGATTCCGCAATCAAATCTTCCGCCTGGAAACTGGGATCAAGGTTGAGATACAGCAGCGCGCGCATTCCAGTTGGCAAAACCAAAGACGAGAGAAACTCTTTCCCCACGCTCGCTCCGCCAAAAATGTAGAGATCCTTGTCTCCCACTCGCACCGTCGAAACGGACATCAGGCCCAGTGCTGGACCATTCTGCGTATCCACTCTCGCGAGGAACGGGCCTCGTGCCGCCCAATCTTGCGGCTGCAGCAGCCAGTCCATTTTGTTGCCGAAGTGCGAGGGCTGTTCGTTCGAGGAAATGATCGATCCATCATTCGAGACGAAATCAAGGAAGTCGAGTTGGTGAGCCTGAGAAACGCCGCGTGCATCGTTCACGTAGACCGAAACATCCGCTTGCGGGCGGTTCAAGTCGATCGCCATGCGCACGGTGGCCTCGGCGTCTGCTATCGCCTGCACCTGGTGAGCCACATCTTGCCCGCGCCGCTCGAACTCGCGCTGAAATTGGCCAAGCAACGCTTCGCTGTGCTGCCGGTTTGACTCGTCTAGCGCTCGGCGCGTCAGAATGGTCACACCCACAGCCACCGCCCCCACCGAAAGCACGAGCGCCAGCATGAAAAGCACGAAAAGCTTGGTGCGAAACGTCACCGCAAAACCTCTTCATCCAAAGCTTTACGCCAGGCGATGCTTCGTTGCGTCTGGATTTTCGCCTAGCGGGCGTCCGCATCATATCTCAACGCAACCTTGCGAGAACCGGAGATTTGGGCCCCCTGCGCTTTGTTCCAAACATCGCGAAGCAATTTGCGACACGGCAAGATTCCGAATACGCGGCGACGAATACGATAGAATGCGCCGGGCGTTCCCGATGGCGGTCCGCCATTGATCCCGGCGTGAATTCGATGAACCGATGCGCGCGAATAGCGGCTCCTCTTCTAATCCTCGCCTGCGGATTATCCACAGGAGGCCAGCGTGCCAAGCGCGCCCACCCCTCGCATCGAGAATCTGCTCCCAGACTAGCTGCTGCGCCGGAAAGCCCTCAGTACGTCGACGCGATCCGCGAAAACAATTTGGGGACCGCCCTGATGGATCGTCACCAGTTTGCCGAAGCGCTTGGGAAGTTCCAAACGGCGTGCGTGATGAATCCGGAATCCGATACGGGCTGCCTCAATATGGGCATCGCGTTTTTGAACATGCGTCAGTTCGAAGACGCCGGGCGCGTTCTCGCGAAATCCGCTGAGCGCGATCCGAAAAATCCGCGTGCCTGGTTCAGCCTGGGCTTGCTCCAAATCGCGATGGGGCAGCCGCAGAACGCCGCCCCGGATTTCGAGAAGGTCGCCGACATTGACCCGAACGACCCCGACACGCAATATTTCATCGGGTATCTGGCGTCCCTGCGCCAACAGTACGACGTAGCAGCCACCGCCTTCCAGCGCGCCATTGCCGTCGATGGTTTCCACGCCTCCGCCGAACAGGGACTGGCTAATGCGGAGCAGCACCTGGGCGATGCCGACAACGCAAAAACGCATCAGGAGCGCGCACAGCAAATCATTTCGGAGCGCCTCGGCAAGCCCATTCGCCTCGTATACGGCGACGAGGGAAAATATTCGCTGGCGGAGGAAATGAACGAGCGCTCACAGGCGGCTCCGCCCGCCATTCCCGTCCATTTCATCAATGTCAGCTCCATTGCTGGACTACCATTCCAGCCGGCAGCCGGACGCGAGATCCGGCGCCGAGCCACGCGAGACAAGCACCCAACTATCCCGGAAAGAGATTCCGAGGACGCGCCAGAAGCGCTCGCGCATTTTCTCGGCAGCGGGGCATGCGTCTTCGATTACGATGGCGATGGCCGCCCCGATATTTTCCTAGTCAACTCCGATGGCCGGGGCCATCCGGCACTCTATCGCAACACGGGTAAAGGAAAATTCGAGAATGTCACGAAGACGGCCGGCCTCGATTTTCAGGGCGAAGGAATGGGCTGCGCGGTGGGCGACTACGACAATGACGGCCATCCCGACCTCGCCGTCACCTCCGGCGACGGAATCATGCTTTTCCATAACGACGGAAACGGCACGTTCACGAATGTCACAGAAGAGGCGGGCCTCCGTCCTAGCGAGCCCACCGGCGCGCTCGCCCTCGGCGTGACATTCGTTGACTACGACGGTGACGGTCGTCTCGATCTTTACGTCACTCGATTCAATAATTTCCCTCTCCCACATCCAGCCCAGCCATTTTCGTTTGCAGAAGATGCCACGCCGCCCGGAAATGTTCTTTGGCGAAACCAAGGCAACGGCCATTTTGTAGATGCTACGAACCAGGTGGGACTCGGAGGCACCGCCGCGTCAGTGGGCGCGCTCGGAATCCACCTGCACAACGACGCCGCAATCGATTTCGTCTTAACCGCCTGGCAGAAATTCCCGTCCGTGCTCATAACTGGGCTGGACGCCAAATTTCACGATACCAACCCCTGGGCCATCAGCATGCCGGGACCTGCGGCCGGCGTTGCAGCCCTTGATTTCGATGGCGACGGCTGGATGGACTTGGCCTTCACCCATTGGGCGCCGCCAGGCCTCACCATTTGGCATAACGTTGGTGGCAGATCGTTCGAACGCCTCCCGCTCGTCAGTCCCGACTGGATGCGCGGATGGGGCATCGCGGCACTCGATTACGATAACGACGGCTTGGTAGACCTGGTGGCCGTCGGTGAGACCTTCTCCGGCGAAGGGCGCATCGTCCTCCTGCGCAACGAGGGCGCGGCCGGATTTCGAGACGTCACGCACGAAACCGGGTTGGACAAAGTTACGCTGCACAACCCGCGGAGCGTGATTGCCTTTGACTACGATGGCGATGGCGCACCCGATTTGCTGATTACGCAGAACAATCTGCCACCCATCCTGCTGAAGAACGTAGGCGGCAACAAGAGCAGCTGGCTGAAACTTGCCGCCGTCGGTGACGCCGACAACTCCATGGGAATTGGAGTCAGAATTGAAATTTTTTCGGGCGCAAGGCGTCAGACTTGGCAGGTTTCGGGAGCCACAGGATACCTCAGCCAGGGACCGCCGGAGATTCTCGCCGGTCTCGGCGCGTACAGCCTAGCCGACGTGGTAAAGCTCCATTGGCCTTCCGGGCTGCTCCAGGACGAAATCCAAATCCCCGCCGACGTTCGTACCCCCATCGCGGAAACCGCCCGCGCCGAAAAACCTCGCTAATTCATTCAGGCGAGCTTGCCCGTGTCGCAACCGGCGATGATTGCGCGCGCAGGTGGTCAAGAAAAGCCTGTTGCAGCCGGGTGATTGACTTCCCTTTCAGCGTAACGGCGCCGATGGTGCGGGCCGCACGATCGTCGGCGAGTGGGACAAACCGGCAGCCTGGGCGTTTCTCCAGCGCCATTTCCGGAATGATTGAAACTCCGAAGCCGGCGCTGACCATGCTCAGAATGCTGCTGAACTGACCGCTCTCAAATATGATTTGCGGATTCAAGTGCGCGCGTTTGCACGCGGCGATGGCCGTTTCGCGAAAGCAGTGCCCATCGCGCAGCAGCAGAAAAGGCTCCTCGCGCAGATCCTCCATCGACATTTTGGCCCGTCGGCCCAGCGGATGCCGCTCGGGAAGGACAGCATAAAGGCTCTCCTTCCGGAGAAATACAATTTCGAATTCGTGGCTGCGGATAGGCAACGGAAGCGCGACGATAGCCACATCCATCGCGCCCGCGCGCAGTCGTTCGACTAGCAGCGGAGTAATCTCCTCGACCACTGTCACTCGAGCCTGCGGATGCTTGCGGGAAAAACTGGCAAGGCACGGCGGAAGAAAATAGGGAGCGATGGTCGGGATCACACCCACGCAAATCGCGCCGCTAACCGAAGCCTTGCGTTCCTGGACATCGCCCCGAGCCGATTCGATCTCGCGCAGCACGCCGCGAGCGCGCGGCAGGAAGGCGCGCCCAAGCTCGGTGAGCCGCACCGTACGCCCCAGACGATCGAACAGCCGCGCACCAAGCTCATCCTCGAGCTTTCGAATCCCCTGGGAGAGCGACGGTTGCGAAACATGAATACGCTGCGCGGCGCGGCTGAATCCTCCCGCGTCCACCACGGCACAAAAATATCGAAGCTGCCCTAATTCCATAGGAAGAATCTATTCTCCAGCATCAGAACTATACCCTTAAAGCATGGCGAAGGATGAGTCCCCTGCTCGCACCAACTGAAATGCAGGGAAGTTTTGTCACCCATGTGTGATCACTTGCGGGCCCTCAATAAGGGCCCTCCTGACCAGTGGTTCTCTCCCACTCAGTACAGGCAACAGTGTATTGCCCCCCAAATTGTCGGCGGTTAAAGATTATTCCGAGCGAGGTCAGAGCGCTGACAATGGGGCAATTACATCCGAGCGCGGCGGATTTGGGGGAGCTTGCTCCACCGATGATGGAGTTCGATTACGAAACGAAGTCGGTGGATTATTTTACCGTCGCACGCCAGGAAATGTTGCCCTTTTTGCCCGCCAACTGTCGGCGGTTGCTGGATGTCGGATGCGGCGCAGGGGTATTCGGCGAGATGGTAAAGCAACATCGGGACATTGAAATTTGGGGAGTTGAGCCACTGAGTTCTGTCGCTGCAAAGGCATCGGCCAGGCTTGACCATGTGGTCGTCGGAACGTTTTGCCCCCAAGCGGCGCTGCCGGAAGAATTCTTTGATTGCATCGTATTTAACGACGTCCTCGAACATATGGTCGAGCCCGAGCAGGCTCTTCGTTATGCCAAGTCTTTGCTGTCCCCTAACGGATGGATCGTGGCTTCAATCCCTAACGTTCGATACCTCCCGATTCTGTGGATGCTGGCGGCCCACGGCAGTTGGAAATACGGGGACTGCGGCGTATTAGACAGAACTCATCTCCGTTTCTTTACAAGGTCGAGCATTATCGAGACGTTCCAAAACGAAGGCTATGCGGTAAAACGCATTTCCGGAATCAACTCCCGTGCGGGAATTCCGCGGGCGAGCGCGCGTCTGTGGAGAGCCTATGAGTTTATGAACGCGCTTTTCCTTCGGAAGTTCGACGACGTCAAATTTCAGCAGTTCGCAGTCATTGCCCAGTCGACACCTACTTTGCGTGGTGGAGGCGTATGACTTCTTCACAGGCCAGGCTGATCTCGTTCTACCTTCCCCAATTTCACCCGATTCCCGAGAATGATAGGTGGTGGGGCAAGGGATTCACCGAATGGACGAACGTTACAAAAGCCAAGCCCCTCTTCAAGGGACACTATCAGCCCCGACTGCCCGCCGACCTCGGTTACTACGACTTGCGGCTACCGGAGGTGCGGGAGGCTCAGGCGGAACTCGCCCGCAACGCGGGCATTGAGGGGTTCTGCTACTACCACTATTGGTTTGGCGAAAAGCAACTCCTCACAAAACCGTTTAACGAAGTCGTCTCTTCGGGCAAGCCCGATTTCCCCTTCTGTCTCTGCTGGGCCAACCAAACCTGGACAGGAGTGTGGCACGGGGCTCCCCACCGTACTCTTATCGAGCAAACGTATCTTGGACACGACGGCCATCGCCGTCATTTCATGTCATTGCGGGACGCGTTCTTAGACGAGCGCTATTTGCGTATAAACGATCGGCCGATTTTCATCATTTTTCGTCCCAGAGAGATTCCGGACGTACGCGCACTTATCGACCAATGGCAGGAGCTGGCTGTTCAGAACGGTTTGCCCGGGATACACTTTGTCGCCCATTTGTTCCGGGAAGACGTGGCCTGGGACTTCCGTTCGGATAATTTCGATAGCTGCGTCGTCGTCAATCGCCTGAGGGGGTCGTTTCGCGACCTACTTATGCGAACCAAAGGGTACCCCTCGAAAAGGTCCGTGCGCCACTTTTTGTGGCGGCGGTACCGATCCTTCATGCACAAGTTCGGCAGCAACGTGTGGCTCTACAAGGATTTACTTCCCTTTCTGCTCGATGGCTGCCAAGAGCAACCAGGGGCACACCCATGCGTGATACCAAATTGGGACAACACGCCGAGGTCTGGCACAGGAGGTTATGTCCTGCACGAATCGACTCCGGAATTATTTCGTTCGCATCTGAGAGACGCCCTCGACTTGGTCAAGTCCCGCGATCCCAAAGAGCGGATAGTCTTCATCAAATCGTGGAATGAATGGGGAGAAGGAAACTATCTCGAGCCCGATCAGCGATTCGGGCACGATTACCTAAACGTCATCCGGCAGGAACTCTGGCGTCTGGGAATGGAATTTGAGGAGGCAGGGCGAGAATTGGCCTCCGCTCACTACGCGAAAAACGCTTCCCCGTCGCACATCTCCTCAGGGGTGAATGTCGAGCGCATGCGAGGCGTCAGGAGTTGAGGACATCGGATGCCTCTTCATTTCGCTGACGCAGCCGACGTTCTCTGATCGGCGGAGCGGAATTCCGGCATCGGCTTCGATCGCCAAAGCTTGAAGTTGACTGCTGTGAGTTCATGGCCACTTCCAAACACACGATATTCCGCAACATCCTGTACGCCACCCTGACCAAAGGGACCACACTGGTTTGCATAACGGTCGCCAGTTCGATCGTGGCTAGAAATCTTACCCCGTGGGATTACGGAGTAGTCGGCTTCGCAACCATCATCATTGGTTTTTTGTACCGTTTTAGCGACGTTGGAATAGTTAGCGCCTCGGTGAGCCGCCGTTCCCTCACCCGCCAGAGTCTCCAAACCGCTTTCACGTTGAAGGTTATTCTCGGCTGCGGTGCTTTTCTTGTTGCTTGTCTCACCGCTCCATTCGCGCATCATTTCCTCCACCATCCCGCAACAGCCAACGTCGTTCGCGTCCTGTCCTTGGATTTCCTCATAAACACCATCGGATTCATGCCCATGGTAACGCTTATGCGCGAACAGGATTACCGGGCGCTAACAATCCCGGGAATTTCGAGTGCGATCGCGCGGTGCGTTCTCGTTGTCACGCTGATTCTGCTGGGATGGAAGTATTGGGCGGTCGTTTTTGCGGACGTGGGTGCCACCCTGGTCAGTGTGATCGCCATTCAATTCGTAAAACCGATTCCTTTCGGCGTGCATTTCGATTGGGCGGACGCTCGCCAATACTTGCGATTTGGCGGACCACTGCTTGGGAGCGGGGTTCTCGTTTTTCTCATTTTTAACCTGGATAACCTCCTGGTTGGCTGGGGCCTGGGAAGCGCTAACCTGGGATACTACGCGCTGGCGTTTACTTGGGGCAGCTTCATTTGCGGGCTTCTTTACGACACGGTGAATAACGTACTGCTCCCCGCTTTTGCCGAAATTCAACTTGATTTAGCCGCCATGAGGCGGGGGTATCTGAAGACAGTCGGTCTGGCGGGGTTCGTTTCCGTGGTGGCCAACACCGCGTTGCTTGCCAACGCGCATTATTTCCTTACAACCTTCCTCGGCAAGGGTAGCGACAAATGGGTGCCCGCGACCGGCGCGCTAGAGATTCTCTGTTTCTACGGGATTCTGCGCTCGATCACCGAACCGATTGGGAGCTGCATCATGGCTCTGGGGCACACCAGGATTCTGTTGCGTGCCACCATTCTGGCGGGAACCGTCGAGGTATTATTGCTCTTTTTAGCCTTGCGCACGGGGAGGATTGAATCCGTAGCGATTGTCGTTCTTTTCGCATATCTCCTTCAAGCCGCCGTGTACCTGCCTTTTCTGCGCAGCAAGCTCTCTGTAAACATCCAGGATATCGCCGTGCAGCTATGGCCTTTGATCCCAACCATGGCCGGCGCCTACCTGATCACATCGCTTCTGCCCTCCTCGCTTGGCAATACTTTAGTCACGCTTGCATTCCGCGCGTCATTCACAGCTCTCGTAGCCGTTTTGATCCACGGGCTCTGCACCCGCTTCCGCTTCTTCCAGGAAGCTACTGGCGTGATTATGCAAAACCTAGTCCGTGTTCGCAGCTAACAGACCAAGACCCGAAATTGCCGCTTTTTGCTCTCAACCGCAGTTTCACCGTAGACGATTTTTCTTTACACCAACAGGTACTTGCGCGAGACCACCCCCCCGTGTAAAGATTTTCTTCGTATCCTCGTACTACGCCCACACGACCCGCGTTTGATTAGCCGCAATCCCGTGATCGGGGCGTCATTCTGAGCGAAGTGTCCCGCGCTTTTGGTTTTGCGCGAAGCGCCGGGACACGCAGTCGAAGAACCTCTCTTGGATGTACGATTCGGCGACGCGTAGATCGAAGAGATCTTCGAACGATCGCTCTCTATGTAGAGTTGGCCCTAACGGCGGCATTGCCATGTGACCGCCCACAATCACTGAAGCTTCGCGTACTCGGCCTTGGCTTCCTTGAGGATGGGGATCTCCGGATCGGCATCTTTCCACAACGCAAGAAAATCCTGGTAAGCGGCAGCCGCCTTCACCTTGTCGCCTGAGAGCGCGTAGGCGCGGCCAAGTCCGAGGTGCGCCAGCGCACCAATCGGCTCGTTCACAACAATCCCAGGGTGATCGAGAATTTTCTGGAACTCGCCCGCGGCGGATGCGCCCTGCTTCGCAGACACATACGCCAGTCCGCGAAAATAAATTGCACCTAAGCTCATGCTCGCCCGCTCCTCTCCGAGCTCGTACGGCGGGCTGCCGCAAGAGCCTGAATCGCGCTTTCAGATTTTCCCGCGGTCAGGGAAATGGCAGCGCGAATCATCGGCAGATATTGGGTTTGCATGATCGTGTCGTCCGGAAAACGCTTTGCCAAGTCGCCGGCAAGCCGCGTAGCGTGCCCGGAATCCCCAGCCAAGGCTACCGCGAGCGCCGAGAGCCAAGACACGTCTCTGCCATTGGAGAGTTGCAGTGCCGCGTTCGCCTCCCGTTTCGCCACACCCATATTGCCCACCAGCGCCTCTTGCACCGCGCCCTCCGCCTGTGCAGCCGCCGCCGTCTCTTTCGCATCGACACGCAAGGATTCGACAGCGTGTTGCGAGAGTTCGCGCGCCTTCTCATTATGCCCGTTGTACCTGGCGGTATCCGCTTGGAAAACAGCCGCGACTCCGTCGAAAAACGGCTTCCCTATCAGATCACCGATTTCGTGGTCGGCCCCAGCAAAGTCATGCTGCACGAAATTAACTTGATACATCATCATGTGGATTGTAGGAGCGTCAAGGTTACGTTGCCGGGCATCCTGCGCCGTGGCCCTGGCTTCGTCTAAACGATTGAGGTTCAGATAT
This sequence comes from uncultured Acidobacteriota bacterium, assembly GCA_963723845.1. Lineage (GTDB taxonomy): Bacteria > Acidobacteriota > Terriglobia > Acidiferrales > UBA7541 > Palsa-295. The sequence goes on along the minus strand of CAVRSO010000032.1, from coordinate 17,827 downwards.
GCCTCTATCAGCCCCGCGTAACCCGCGCTGGGATCCAGGTTGACTGCCTCCTGGGCGTAGCGCAACGCTTGGTCATAATCTCCAAGCGCTCCATACGTGACGCTCAGATTTTCACGCGGGATGTAATCGCGTGGGTAGGTCTGAGTCCACAGTTCGTAGGTTTTGCGCGAGGCTTCCAAGTCAACAGTCACGAAATTCTCGTAGTGTGATGTGATGTAGAGTTTCTCCCACTCGCTCACCCGGTCGCGAAGCTCGTAGGCTTTCCGAGTATTTTCCGTCGCTAAGGCCAATTGGCCCAAGTTGGCGTACGTAGTCCCCAAACGCGCGTAAGCCATGGCAAAGTTCGGATCCAGATTGACGGCGCGCTGGAACAAGCCGACCGCCCCTTGGAGATCGTCCTTTGTTGTTCGATCGAAGGCCAGTGTGTACGCCTGCAGCGCCTCAAGAGATCCCGTCGTAACGCTCTCGGGTGGCGCATCGTATTTCTGCACGGACGCAAGCGATTCGCCCAGCTTTTGCCGCATCTTTGTCGACGCTCCGCCGAGTGCCGCGAGCACCTGCTCTTTACCATCAGCCGTCGCCTGCTCCTCCGCTAGCAAATCCCCGCTATGGCAATTCACCGCCTTCAGATCGAGCACGTACTGGCTGCCCAGGCTTGAAATCGACCCTTCGATGATCGCCGCGCTCGCGGTGCGTTGGCAGAGGTCTCGGGCCAGCTCATGGGTCAGCCGCGCATCTTTCGGCTGGGCCATCAATGAAAGCGTCTGCGCAATGCGTTCGTCGGAAAGCAGGCTTAAAAAAGGAGATTGCCCCAGTTGCGCGGAAAGCCCCTGCCGCAACGTGCCGTCGAAAACGGAATCGCCCGTAGTGTTGGTGAAGTCGGCAAGCACGACGGTGTCTTTGTCCGTAAGCTTCGCCGCATGCGAGTGCAGGAAAAAGAAGCCGCCCGCGATGACAACCAAAAGTAAAAAAGCTCCAATGGCAACGACGGTGCCGAACGTCCACCGTCCCGGTTTAGCGACCGCCGCCGAGCTTGCTGTCGCCGCCGCCCGCATATTGCCTAAGCCGGCATCGCCTGTCGCGGACACGCGCGCCCGCGAACTCTCTGCCGCACCAGCACGCGATTCCGGCTGAACCTTCACGCCCTGAACGGGAGGCGCGCTCGCCTCTTCGCTGTGCATTACCGCCGCGCGCCCCGAATCCGTGTCGCGTTTCAGCCGCATCAATTCGGATTTCATCTCGGAGGCATGCTGGTAGCGCAGGTCGCGATCCTTCTCCAGCGCCCGATTGATGATGTCCTCAAACTTGGGCGGCAAGCTGGGATTCAGTCTGACCGGAGGAACTGGTGCGCGATTCAGGATCGCCTCGAAAATTACTCCTGAAGTCTCGCCTCGATACGGCAGCGCGCCAGTCACCATTTCATAGAGCACCACGCCAAAGGAAAAGAGATCGGTGCGCGAATCCAGCTCCTTGCCTCGCACCTGTTCCGGTGACATATAGGCCACCGTACCCAGCGCGGTGCCGGGACTGGTCAGATTGTCCTCCGCAATCGCGGTCGTAGCGGTCGACGACGCACCCACCGGCAGCGCCGCGCGTTCGCCATATGTCACTTTGGCCAACCCGAAATCGAGAATCTTCACGTGCCCGCGCTTGGTAACGAAGATGTTTGCGGGCTTGATATCGCGGTGCACAATGCCTTCGGCGTGCGCGGCGTCGAGCGCCTCCGCTATTTCAGTTCCCAGAGATAGCACAGCTTCCAGTTCCAGCGGCTGCCCGGCTATCTGATGCTTCAGCGTGGTTCCGTCCAGGAATTCCATCACGATGTAGGCGTCTTCATTCTGTTCGCCGATGTCGTAAATGGTGCAGATATTCGGGTGATTCAGCGCGGATGCGGCCTGCGCTTCGCGAAGAAAGCGCGCCAGCGCCTGAGAATCGCGAGCTACCTCTTTTGGCAGGAACTTCAATGCGACGAAACGGTGAAGGCGCGTGTCTTCGGCCTTGTACACCACGCCCATCCCGCCACCGCCAAGCTTCTCAATAATCCGGTAGTGGGAAATCGTCTCGCCGATCATGTGAAGGGTGCGTAACCTCGCGTAATGTTAGGGGTAGACGCGAAGTGAAGTCAAAGCCTTCGTCGCGTCAGCGGAAGGTCTCGCGAGGCCGCGGAATCCCGCCCGCACCGTGCTCAGTAGCACCTCGCGCCTAATCGCAACTAGAGTCGAGTAAGATGTGGCGCGCAACTCCTAGAAAATAAAGGCCGCGCGCACACCCTACCCGTCACATTCCCCGCGAGCCCCGATCGAGGATTAGCTCAGGGAGCGCGGCGGTGATGCGCGAAAAAAATCGCTCTGTACTACTTGGGTTGGCGCGTGGCTATCGCTTGGCGGCAGCCGCCGACGCGGCAACAGGTTTATATCCAGTCGTGGACGCCTTCTTGGCCGCCTCTACGGCTTCTTCCGCAGTGAGCAGCGGCGTGGTTTTCACGGCTCTGCAACTGCCGCCCGCGGCTGCAGCGATGGCGATCGCGGCAGCGTCCACGCTGGTGGGCAGCTCAGCAATCAGTATGGTGTCGTAGTCGCCAAACGCCGCCCAGCCTCCAACAAGCTTTCCGCCCAGGCGTTCAACTGCCGGGCGAACGGCTTCGATGCGGCTCTGGGGATTTTTGATCATCGCCTGCCAAGCTTCGGAAGTGTAAGCAGCTTGTATCAAGTAATGGGGCATACGGGTCCTCCTTTACAGACCAAATTTCGGCCACTCTGACAGACGACCGCCCCGAAGTCAACGCGGCCCTTGGACTCTTCCCGGGTATCGGTCCTCGTACTGCCGGATCGGAACCGCGTGAACTTGATTGGGGCGCAGCAAGCATGATAGTTTCGGCACGTGGCAGCTGTTGACTCTTCAGCCGACCATGTCCTCTTTGAATTCCACTAACTCAAGTCTGAATACGCCAAGTCGGGAGCCGCATCGCGTGAAAGATGCGCCCGAGCCGTATTTTTGGCGCGTCGAGGGCAGCCTCCTCAATTTGACCGCCGTCCGCCCCGTGGCCTTCTTCACTTGGAACGCGCAGACGTTCACCGAGCGCTGGGCGCGACGCGGCCTCATGGGCATGATGGCCGTCACGCGGCCGCTGCTCTATGCCGCCGATCGCGCGTTTGCCACTCGCGTGATGCATGCCGTGCTACGAGGCGAAAGCCGCGATCGGCTCGACCTTCTCGGCGAAGAATTCTTTCACTACTTTCTGAAGCCGCACCTGAAGCCCGCGGCGTGGAAAAGCTGCGCGAATTTACCGAATCCGGAGCGGACGTAGTCCTGGTCAGCCAAGGGCTGGAGCACATCATGCGCCCCCTGGCGAATCACCTCCGTGTTCGCCGGATTCTCTGCAATCGGCTCGATTTTCGAAACGGCATCGCCACGGGACGCTTGCTCGACCCGGTAATTCGTCCTCGCGGCCCTTTCGCTAAGCTCCGATCCGACGATCGCCCCGACGGTAGAGTAGCTCGAGAGAAATTGCTGTGGGATCTGGGCTTTGGCAGAAAGCCCGATGCGCTGGACGCAACCATACGCCCGGCGGAGCGCACGTCGCCGCGCGTCAGCCTGCCTGTGATCCACTTCGACTCTCGCGACAAAAATGCGCCTCTCTCCGTGCGCCGTGCCCTGCGCGGAAAACAGATCCTACTAATCGGTGCCACCGGATTCATCGGAAAGGTGTGGCTCGCAAATTTGCTCACAGAGCTGCCGGAGATCGGCCGCGTCTATCTGCTGATTCGCGGCCACCGCACGGCAACGGCTCTCGAACGATTCGAACGCATCGTTTCCGAATCGCCGGTATTCGAAAAGCTGGCGGACCGCTACGGCGACGGGTTCGCCGCCTTCCTTCGCCACCGCGTGGAAGTGCTCAGCGGAGACGCAAGCGAACCTGGCCTTGGCCTTCCGATCGAAGATCGCCAGCGCCTCGCGCGTTCGCTCGACCTGATCGTGAATAGCGCGGGCCTCACAGACTTTCAATCCCGACCTGCGCGACGCGCTGAAAATGAATGTCCGCGCAATTTCCTACCTTCTGGATTTCCTGCGTGGCTGCGATCACGCGGGCCTGCTCCACCTTTCCACGTGCTACGCAGTGGGACAGCGAGACGGTCGAATCGTCGAGGATTTACCGAAGAATTACACTCCTATCGCCTGACCCGGTTTCGACGCGGAAAAGGAGTGGCACGCGCTCGAAAATCTAATCCGCGAGGTCGAGGCGCGCGCGGATTCCGCCGAGGTTACCGAAGAGCTTCGCCGCCAAGCTCAGGAAAACGAGCACGCCGCCAAAGACCTGCACGGCGCCGCGCTGGAAAACCAGATTCGCAAGAATCGCGTCCGCTGGCTTCGTCAGGCGCTAGTGGAAGCGGGCATGAAACGCGCCAATGAGCTCGGCTGGCCAACACCTACACCTTTACCAAGAGCCTGTCCGAATCGCTGATGCGGAATTTTTTGGACCTTCACCTAACGCCGCCATCGCCGTCGTGCGCCCATCCATCGTGGAATCGTCGGTTGAGCGTCCGCTTCCTCGGATGGAACGAAGGCGTGAACACCTCCGCGTCGCTTTCCTACCTGCTGGGAACGTTTTTCCGCCAGCTCGCCCATGAACGCCAGGCAATGCCTCGATCTCATCCAGTCAGATTTAGTTTGCCGACGGATCATCTTGATCTCTGCGGCGCTGGTTGAGCGCCGCCACGAGCGCGTGTACCAACTGGCCACCTCCGTCGCGAATCCCTGCGATATGCGCCGATCCATCGAGTTGACGGGCCTGGGCCACCGCAAGTATTACCGCTCGCAAAACGGCTTTCAGCACCGGCTGCGCTCCAAATTCGACGCGATTCCGGTATTCCAAAGCGCGCTACGAAAAGCTTTCAGCGCCGGCTCAGAAAATTATAGTGCAGGCCATCAACCGCACCGTCGAGCCCATACCGTTCGTGCGTCCGCCGCTCGCGAGGCAAGAGCGCGAATTGGAAAAAGTGATCAAGCTCATAGCGCTATTCGAGCCGTTTATTCTGCACAACGATCACGTATTCGAGGCCATCAACGTGGAAGCATTGAGCGCGGATCTGCCGCCCGACGAACGCGCCAGCTTCGGCTACGATGCGCGCTCCATCGATTGGTGGGACTACTGGATCAATGTCCACATTCCGGCCCTGCGCAAGTGGTGCTATCCTCTGATCGAAGGGCGTCAGCCGGAAAACGGCCCGCGACGCAATGTTGGCTTCAGCCACGCTGCGGCAAGGATCGCGGACTAAACCGAGCGATTCCCGGCAACGATCCCCTCACAACTAAGAAACGTGCCTATTTTTCTGACTGGCTCGACTGGCTACATCGGCGCCCATGTTGCGGCAAATCTCGTCACCGCTCATGGAGAGGCGCTCAACGTGTTGGTTCGAGCGCGCGATCAGCAGGAAGCGCGCGGCCGCTTGTGGCACGCCCTGCAACTTCACATGGAATTTCCGCAGTTCGCGGAATTAATGGACACGCGCGTCCATGTGTTTCTGGGCGACCTCACCGCCCAAAACTTCGGGCTCGCTGACGACGATTACCGCAAACTCGTCCGCTCCACCGGTTCGGTGATTCATTGCGCCGCGTCTTTAAATCGCAAATCCGAAAAAAGCTGCCTGAACGTAAACCTCCGCGGCACGCTCGAAGTGATCCAGCTCGCCGCGCGGGCCCGCGATGATCATGGATTGCGCCGTTTCAGCCACGTCAGCACGGTCGCCGTGGCTGGTCACCGCGCGAACGAGATCGTGCAGGAAGACGAAGCCATCGATTGGAACCGCTCCGACTACGATCCCTACGCGCGAACCAAAAAATTCTGCGAGCACATGATCCGCCAATTGTTGGCCGACGTGCCCCGCACTATTTTTCGGCCGAGCATCGTTCTCGGCGATAGCCGCCGGCCGGAGACCAACCAGTTCGATATGGTTCGCGCATTCGTCTTTCTCGCCGGCCTTCCCGCGCTTCCCTTCCGCGCAACGGACAAGGTGGATATCATTCCCGTGGATTATGTGGCGGGCGCAATCGCAACTCTGCACCAGCGGGATAATCCGGCGCACGAGATTTACCACCTCTCGTCAGGAACGGATTCAGAAACATTTCAGGAGCTGACCGACGCACTGGCTAAGGCTCAAGGAAAGCGCGGCCCCGTCTACGTGCCCAGCCTCGAAAAATCCTCCACTAAGGTCGTAAACGCTCTCGCAGGACGCGCCGGAAAAATCGGCGGCCTTGCAATGCTGATGAAAGTGTTTTTGCCCTATCTGGTCTGGAACACGGTATTCGATAATCGACGCGTCGTCGCTGAAATTGGCCAGCAAACCCGCTCCTTTTTCGCGATACTGCTACGATTTGCTGCGTTTCAGCCGCGAGAACAAGTTCCAATATCCCTATCGCAGCTTGCCGTCCTCCACTAACACAGATCGCAGTCTTGCCGCGGCGCAATCGCCAACCGCGACGCGAGGCTCCCTGCCATGATGGATCTGATTCTCGAAGGCTGGGTGAGCGGCCTCATCGAATTCAATAAGCTCGGCTGGATGCTTGGAGCCAGCCAGCCGTGGAAGCCGGGCGAGAAGCTGCGTTTGCTCTGCGCAGGCTACAACGGCATGCGCAACACGGGCTCCGATCTGCGCGTTGAGGAAATTCTGCGGCAGATTCGACGAATCCTCGGCCCGGAAAACATTCGGCTCAGCGTGATGACGCAGAATTTCGACCTCACGCGCGGCTATTTTGGCGACGCGCGCCAGGTTCACCTCCCCGATGTGTTCCCGCCTTTTCTGCATCGCGAAGTAGGCAAGAGCCACGGCGTGGTGGCCTGCGAAGGCTCGATGTTCAAAAGCAAGTTCGCCAATGCGCTCACCACCATGATGATCGGCTCCCTGGGAATCGCGGCCGTCCAAAACAAGCTCAGCGTCGCGTATGGAGCAGAGGCCGGTCAGATGGACGCCGCCTTGCAAAAAATGTGCCGCCGCTATTGCGGCGATTCGCTGGTGATCACGCGCAACGTGGAATCGCAGGAGCTGCTCGGCAAACTCGGCGTCGCCACGGAACTCGGCACGGACACGGCGTGGACCTTTGAGCCGCTCGGCCCGGAATTTGGGCGCAAGGCATTGCGCGCCATCAGGCTGGGATGGCACGACGCCGATACTCGCGGTGTGTCCGATCAACCCGTTTTTCTGGCCGGTGAGCGCCTCGCTTGCGAAATGGCTCGCGCACTCGATCGGCGGCGCGTACGCCAAAAGCTACTACCGCACCATCTATTTCCACAAATCGGGGCGCGAAGTGGACGCCGCCTACGAAAAATATCTCAGCGAGATGGCCGAAGGCGTTCGCCGGTACCGCGAGCGCCGCAAAATATTTCCTGTCCTAGTCGCAATGGAGATGCTCGATAAAGACGCCTGCGAGCGCATCGCGGAAAAACTCGGCGGCGCGCCCATCGTTGCCTCCGACCAATTCAACATGTACGAGATGGTGAGCATGCTGCGCGAATGCGACCGCATGTTGTCCTCGCGGTTTCACGCCATCGTCAGCTCCATGCCGGCGGGCGTGGTTTCGGCGGGCGTTACCATGGACGAGCGCATCCGCAATTTAATGCGCGAGCGTGGCCACGAACATCTCCTCATGAAGGTAGACGATCCCGATCTTGCCGATAAGATTGTGGCCGGGCTCTCTGCGCTCGATGCCGAGGCCGACGAAATTCGCTGCGCCATGAAGCGCACGGTGGCGCGCAACCTACAGTTGATGGCCCGCATGGGCATGTATTTTGAGACGCAAGTAGCGCGGCAATACCCCGAATTTCCGATTCGCCGCGGCGTGCTGGGTTGGGAAGATTATCTTCCGGCGCTCGGACCCGCCCTTTGCGAATTGCTCGAGGCGCATAGCGGAGCGATGGTCGCATGACGTTTCTCGAAAATATCTTTGCGCGCCTTGAGCGATCGGCGCGCGCTACAGTCCTGGCCGAAATTCGCGACGGGCAAGCCGTCTCAGCCACCGGCGGCGAACTCCTGGCGCTCGTCGCGAAAGCCCGCGCCTTCTTGCGCGTGCGCGGACTGAAACCTGGCGACCGCTGCGCGCTTTGGGCCCCCAATAGCATTCACTGGGTGGCGCTCGATCTCGCGATAATCGCGGAAGCTATCATCGCCGTGCCGCTCGATCCGCCGACAAGTGCCTGCGGAGATTTCCGCCGCAATCTCCGATTGCACTCCGTCGCTCGTTTGCTGCTCCGACTCTGCAATGAGCGCGCAAATTCAAATGTCGGGCACCGCCGCGCCGGCCGTGGCTCTTTTCGACGATATTTTCGCGACGCAGAACGCGGTCGCAGACCCGCCTGTTCATCACGCTGACCACGATGCCGTTACCATCGTTTACACCTCGGGAACTTCCGGCGAGTCGAAAGGTGTCGTCCTCACCGCGAACAATATTTCCTTTGTGATCGACCGCACGAACGCTCGTTTGGATCAACTGATGCACGTCAGGAAAGGACCCGATCGAGTTTTTCAATACGCGCCCTTCTGTTTCGCCGCGGCGCGAATCCTGCTCTTCACTTCCCTTTCGCGTAATAGCGTTCTCACGCTTTCAACGGACCTCAACAAACTTTCCGAAGAGTTGAAGCTGGCCTCGCCGAATTACTTCGTGAATGTGCCCCTATTTCTCGAGCGCGTGCGACGAAAAGTGGAAGAATCAATCCTGAGGCGTGGCGGATTCGCCGCAGCTCTCTTCAAGCGAGCGCACCGAGCCTACATGCGGCGCTATCGCAAAGAGACGAACTTCGTCGATGGAATTTGGTGGGCCGCCGCCAATGTCGTTCTCTTCCCTGCCATTCGAAAAAACATTGGACCCAACTTGAAGGCGCTCATTTGCGGCTCGGCCCCGCTATCTGTAGAGACGCAGCTATTCTTCATGATGCTGGGCATTCCGGTGCTGCAGGTTTACGGCCTCACCGAGACCACCGCAATCTGCACAATGGACGATCCGCTTCATTTCGAACCGGGGCGTGTCGGCCCAGCGATTCCCGGCGTCGAGATGACCGTCTCCGATAACGCCGAAATTCTCGTGCGCGGCCCAAATGTTTTCCCGGGCTATTGGCAACGCCCCGCGGAAACTGCAAAAGCCCTTGCCGGCGGTTGGTTCCATACAGGAGATCAGGGCGAATCCGACGCACTGGGCAATTGGCGCATTACAGGACGCCTGAAGAATCTCATCGTCCTCGATTCCGGCCACAATGTTGCCCCCGAGCCTCTGGAGGACGCGATTGCCGCGCGTGTGCCGGAAGCGCAGCACGTGATTCTAGTCGGTAATCAACGCAGTTCCCTCGCGGCTCTGGTTGCCGCACCCGGAACCAACGGCAATGGAGTGCAAACCGAGCATGTCCAATCGGCGCTCGACGCGATCAACGCCAATCTGCCGCATTACAAACAGATTCGCGCGCTTTCAACTGATCTCCGAACCACTCAGCATGGAAAACGGTCTGCTCACCACCAACGGAAAATTGAAGCGCGACGCAATCGTCGCGCGATTTGCCTCCGAAATTGACAACCTTTACCGGAAGAAGCCGGCATGAAGCCGTTTCGCGGCCAAGCACTCTCATGGCAAATAGCGGATGGCGTGATCGAGCTGCTGCTCGACCGCGAGCCTCTCAACGAAATCGGCTCGGCCACGCTCGGCGAGCTTGAGCAATTCGTCGGCGAACTCGAATCCGTTTCGAAAACCGCCCACGCGCTGATTATTTCTAGCGCTCGCAAAGAAGGTTTTTGCGCGGGCGCCGATCTTCGCGAGCTTTACGAACGTTCCCAGAAGTTAGCCCCTGCTGCGCGCGCCGCTGGCGTTCGCGACTTCCTCGAAAGAATTCACCGTGTAATGAATGCAATCGACGCCGCCCCCCTTACCACGATTGCCGCCGTCCACGGCGTCACCTTTGGAGGCGGCTTCGAATTAGCGCTCGCCTGCGATTTAATTATTGCCGACAAAATGACGCGCTTTTGCTTTCCGGAATTGCGTCTCGGCCTGATTCCTGGTTTTGGCGGCATTCCGCGGCTTAAGCGTGACCTCGGAAACGCCGTCGTGCGCGATCTGCTGCTAACCGGCCGCAGCATCAACGCCGAGAAAGCGCAATCCGTCGGTTTGGTCAGCCAGGTAACAGCAGAAGGCGGCGCCATGCGAGTTGCGCGCGCCACGGCCTCGCAGCTTGCCAAATTTGATCGAGAGACAGCCATTGCGGCGAAGCGGTTCATCAAACCGCTGCCGCACGAGGACCTGCGGCGCGAAATCGAAATCTTTTGCGAGCTCTTCACTCGTCCTGCGGTCGAGGCCGGCTTGCGCAAGTTTGTCGAGAGCACCGATGCGCTGCCCTATTTGCCGTAGGCAGCGCCGCGAACAGAATCGCCGGCCAACTCGCGCGAGCGATATGGCAAGATGTGAGCTATGACCACCCTGGAAAACACGACTGACGAAATCCTGAAACTCGCCTCCGCGCATTTTGGCGTTCCGCGCGAGCAGCTTGATCCCGACGACGATTTTTTCCGCAAGCTCGGCATCAATAGCCTTCAGGCGCTTGACCTGCTCACCCGCATCGAGCAGCATTTTCACATCGAGCTGCCGGATTACGAGCTTCAGGGCGTCACCGATTTCCGGACGCTCGCGGAACGTATACAATCCCGCCTTTGATGCTGGACCTGCGCCAATACAACTGTCTGGGCGAAGCTCTGCAAGCCGCCACCGCTCGCTGGCCCGATGAAATTTGTCTGATCGAAGCCGATCGCGACCGCGAAAAAGCCCGCTTCACCTATCGTCAGTTCAGCGAAGCTGCCCTGCACTTCGCACGCGCCTTGCAAGAAAACGGCTTCCGCGAAGGTTCGCGCGCCGCCATCATCATGAGCAATCAGTCGAAATGGCTGATTTCCGCGTACGCGATTTTTTTCGCGGGCGGCGTGCTGGTTCCGCTCGATTACAAACTCACAGCCTCCGAACAATCGCAGCTTCTCGCGCACTCAAAAGCAGAAGTCCTCATCACCGAATATCATCTCTGGCGGGTCCTCGCGCAGGACGACAAATTCAAGACCCTCGCCCCGCGCACCGTAATCGTAAGTGAAGCGCCCCCAAATGCCGATCTCTGCGGCGCAAAACGTTGGGAAGAATTCCAGGATTCGCGCGAGCCGGCCTTTGTAAAGCGCCGGCGCAACGATCCCGCCTGCATCGTTTATTCCTCCGGCACCGGAGGCAGCCCCAAGGGCTGCGTCCTCACGCACGAAAATTATCTCGAGCAGTGCATGGCCGTCACTCCGATTTTTCCTTTTTGGCCCGGCGCGCGCTATCTCAGCATCATTCCGACGAATCATGCCATCGACTTTATGGGCGGCTTCATCATGCCCTTCACCGGCGGTGGCGCCGTCGTCCATCTCCGCACGCTCCGCCCCGAATTCATTCGCGATGCATTCACCCGCTACAAAATCACCTACATGGCCGTCGTTCCGCTCATATTGAATAATCTTCAGCGCGGACTCCACGAAAGATTTGCATCTCTGCCGCCATTCAAGCGCCGCGTGCTGAATGCCCTGATCGCCATCAACAAAGCGCTCACGAGCCTCCATCCGCGCCCCGCAATCAGCCGCACGCTTCTGAAAGACATTCACCAGGCTTTCGGCGGCGGCCTCCGCGCGCTGCTCGTCGGCGGAGCGTTCACCGAGCCCGCCACAATCGAGTTTTTCCACGACCTCGGCATTCCCATCTACAACGGCTACGGCTGCACCGAAGCCTGCACCGCCATCACCTTGAACGACCTCAAGCCGTTTCGCCCCGATACAGTCGGCCGCCCCGTGCGCGGAATGGAGATTCGCATTCTCAATCCCGACGCGGAAGGAATCGGGGAGGTCGCCGTCCGCAGCAAAACGATAATGTCTCATTACCTCGACGCTCCTGAAATGACCGCCGAAACAATCGTCGATGGCTGGCTCATCACCGGCGATCTCGGCCGCATCGAGTCAACCGGCGATCTGCAACTCTTCGGCCGCAAGAAAAACATGATCGTCACCGAGGAAGGTAAAAATATCTACCCTGAGGATGTAGAGGCCGTTTTCGAGCGCGCCCCCGCGAAAGAACTCTGCGTCTTCGCCGCCAATTATCTGTGGCCCGCGCGCACCATGGCGGGCGAGCAGCTCGTCCTCGTCGTCCATCCCGAAACCCCGCCTCCAATTCCGCAAGAAATTATCGCGAAGCTCGCCGAACACAATCGCCGCCTTCTGCCTTACAAACGCATCGGCGGCTACCTCGTCTGGAATACGGATTTTCCGCGCACTGCCTCCATGAAAGTGAAGCGCGCCGAGCTCGCCGAGCAAATCCATAAAGTTGTTGGGCGCGACGCCGTGGTGCCGCTGTGACCGCAGCCCCGCTCGCGGCTGCGGAGATTATCCAACCAGGAGTGAGCGCGCGCTTCTTCGCCATCGTCAATCCCGCCGCTGGCGGCGGACGTTGCGGCACGCTAGCGCCAGCCGCCCTCGAACGCGTGCGCCGGCTCGGCATCGATCTGGAAGTAGTGCAAACGCGCTGCAGCGGCGAAGCCACCGCACTCGCTCGTGCCGCCTACGCGCGAGGCTTCCGAAATTTTCTCGCAGTTGGCGGCGACGGCACGTCCTACGAAATTGTGAATGGCCTTTTTCCCGAAGCGCTCTCCGACGCTCCGCCGGCTCTTGGCTTTTTGCCGCTCGGCACCGGCAATTCCTTTCTGCGCGACTTCACCACGCGCGGCATCGAGCACACCATTGACGCGCTCAAAGCCGCCCGTCGCCGACCGTGCGATGTAATTCGCTTGCGGCATTCTGACGGCGACATCTACTTCATCAATATGCTGAATCTCGGCTTCGCGGCGGACGCTGGCGAAGCAGCCAACAGAAAATTCAAGCGCTGGGGCCAGGCGAGCTACATCCTCGGTGTGCTCGCGCGCCTCATCCGCCTCCAGCACCGCGCGTTTCCTCATCGTCTTGAATCAAGCAGCGAATGGGACCGCCGCGACTGCCTCTTCCTCGCCTTCGGCAATAGCAAATACACGGGCGGAAAAATGATGATCGCGCCGCACGCGGATCCCTCCGACGGCCAAATCGAATATGTCCGCTGGTCCCCGATCGGCCGTCTGCGTTTGCTTTGGACTTTCCCGCGCCTCTTCACCGGCACTCACATCAACCATCCGCTCGCCTCGCGCGCCGCAACGCGCAGGATCGAACTCGACCTCCCCGGTCCCGTAAACGTCATCGTGGATGGCGAAGTACTCCAGCTAAAATGTCGCTCCGTGGAAATCTTGCCCGCCGCGCTGGAAGTGATCGTATGAGGAAGGCCTGGCTCGTCGTTCGCTCGACCCTCCTATGGGCCATCAGTGGAATTCATTTCGCGATCGGCGGCGCATTCCTGCTGATTTTCGGCCTCTGCGTTGACCGCCGCAAATTCGACTGGGTGAATCGCGCTTTCTTCCGCAACATTCTTCGTCTCGCGGGCGTGAAATTCGAAGTGCACAAATCACCGGGCTTCGATTCGAAACGCACTTGTATTTTTATCTGCAACCACGTGAATATTTTCGATCCCTTCGTAATTTATTCCGCGATTCCTCAGTTCGTGCGCGGTTTTGAGCTGGAATCGCATTTCCGCGTCCCGATTTATGGCTGGATGATGGGCTGGTTTGGAAACATCGCAGTGCCGGACTCGCCTACCCGCGAAAGCCTCGAAATTATGACGCGCCGCTCCAAGGCGGCCCTCGATTCAGGCATCAGCCTCATCGCTTTTGCCGAAGGATCGCGCACGCGCGACGGCCACGTTCACGAGTTCAAGAAAGGCATCTTCAGAATCGCGCAAAGGTACGGCATTCCGCTCGTCCCCATGAGCATTGTGGGATCGTACGAATTTTTCCAGACTGGAAACTGGATGCTTTATCCGGGGAAAATCACGGTGTATCTGCACGATACGATCGAAACCGCGCAGCTCGGGCGCGCCAATGTGGATGTCCTGCGCCGGCGCGTGCAAGAAATCGTTGCGGCGCCCGTCGAGGAATCTCTTGCCGTTACCCCGCAATCGGAAATTAAAACTAGAACGGCTGCGGAACAGTAGCGCCCGGAATCGCGCGCCCGGCGCGCAACTCTCGCCACGTGTACACCACTCGGTGAATTACCGTGATTGTCGAAAGCGTCGCAATCACCCACAGGACTGGCGCCATCCGCCGCAATCCCCCGCCGATAATCAGCAGCACCAGCCGCTCCGGCCGCTCCATAAATCCTACCTTGCACGACGGAATCAGCGACTCGGCCCGCGCTCGCGAGTAGCTCACCATGAACGAGCTGGCCATCGCCACCGCAGCCAGCGCCATATAGAAGTTGCGCCCGATCAGCGTGTAATGCACCACCAGGCCCATGTACAGCGCCAAATCGGAATAGCGGTCGAGCGTCGAGTCGAGGTATCCGCCGAATGCGGTCACTTGCCCCGCGCGACGAGCCACCTGCCCGTCCGCCATGTCGAGGAAACCCGCCAGGAACAGCACGGCAGCGGCCTGACGAAAAAGCCCCATCGCAAACAGCGCCGCCGCCACCGCATTCACTGCCAATCCCAGAAACGTGAACGCGTTTGGCGTAAGGCCCGTGGCTGTCAGCCCCGTCACCACATGCTGCAGCAGCCACCCGGCTCCTTCGCCTATCCAAAATGTAATCGGACGGCCGACGGCTTTCGTTTTCGGCTTCATCACCAGGAATCATACACCGGCTTGCATGCCCGTTCTTTAGAAACTACTCCACCCGAATAGACGAGATGCGATTGTTCCAGGTGTGACCCCCCAGTTGCGCTACCCCCAGTCCCTGCAGGTTTGGCTGGTCGCCACGGATTCTGGCGCGCGCCCCGCTAAAGTTTCTGCCCGTCGAAAATGATGACGCGAGCGCCGCCGAATGTCCGAATCGAAGAAATGTCATTTCCGTATCCTGGCAGATAATCGCGCGCTTCTCCGCGACGCATGCAGAAATAGTTGCCGCCAAACCCTTGGTCCTTGTAAAAGCAGGCGCCGCCGGATTCCCACTTTCCTCCGTGCCAGTTGCCACGTGGAGGCCAAGTGTCTTTGGGATCACGATTCCACCAGCCGTTAGGGTTATCGCCCGGGTAGCCTCCGCCGCCCTCGTTTCGGTCTCCACGGCTCCGCACCCTGAAAAACGCGCGGCACCCGTTGTCTACCCACAGCCCGCGCCGGTCCACTCCCCACGAGCGTCCTTGCACGCAGGGCGACCCGCTGATCTGCCTTTCGAATCGCACCTGGTCGGGATCGAAGTTGCCACAATAGTTTCGGCGCCCATTATTGGATTCGCACTTGATGGAGTTCTGCGCTGCCGCCAAACCAGGGAAAATCAAGAAAACCGCCACGAGCCCAAGCAGTCGAAGATAGGCACGCAAATTCATGGGGAATCCTCCTCTTCGCGACTTCGCGTTTGTCAGGTTAAGCGCCATCGGTTAGGTCTCACGGGATACGACTTGGTTGACTATCGGACGCGTCGACCCAGCGTGGTAGCGAACCCTCGCATCCGCGACAGTCGACTTCTTGGGCGCGAGCATCGCGCCGGACACTCCCAATTGCAAGCAAAATTGGTATAGCGGCAAAATTGTGCCCACCAATTCGCGCATCTCGTTTCGTTTCAACGCATAAGTGGTGCCCGGGGTGGGGGTCGAACCCACACGACGCGTGAGCGTCAGGGGATTTTAAGTCCCCCGCGTATGCCATTCCGCCACCCGGGCGTTGTCGCTGAACCTATACTATCAAGAGCCTTACTGCAACTTGAGGTGCCTACGGCGGTGTAACGCCTGTGTCGGTTGGACTCACGTGAAAGCGTACGAACGCTCGACGGTGCAGAGAAATGCCTCGGAGCCAAGTGAGTATAGCGTACCGTCATGGCGATGGTCTTATGGCCCGTCGCACACGTTGAGTCCTGGGCCGAAACCATCGTATCTGTCGATACTCAACTAGACACTTTGGCAGGCCGTACTATTCCCCGGGTTGTTCCCTCAGCTTAACGTTTTCTTAGAAAGCAGATCCCATGCGACCGCGCCTCCTCTTCTTGGTATTCCTATTTCTTCCCTGGGTCTTGTGTGCGCAGACTGCGGATCTGATACCAATAGAGATCAAAGGCCATTTCATCGGCGAGAGCACTGCGGAACTTCTAAACCGAGAACCTAAAGTCCAGCAAGAGGTAAAGCTATGCGAGAAGGACCCGTTAAAACCGACGTGCGACCACCTTTTAGCCGCCGTGGAACGCGGGGAGCGCGTGGAGGTTACGAACTCGACCTGGACGAATTTCGTTTTGGATAGTGGGCGACTCGTAAAGCTGATGACGTTGCTCAGTGAAGACTCTGACGCGGTGAGTGATTTAACAAAGAAATTCGGCCTTCGATCCAGTGAGGCGGCGCTCTGGATGCAGAATGCCCTGGGAACGAGATGGGAGGATCATCTCTTCGTGTGGGACACACCAGCCGTCTGCGCCACGCTTCACGAGGACAACAATCCGGCATCGCAGAACCATCATTACGTGCTTGTCGTCGAATCCCGAGCGGAATACGACCGGGAACATGCAGACTCGGCGAGACTAAGTGCGCCCGAAACCGAGAACTAACCTCTCCGACCTACCTCGGAAACTGGCAGGCAAGAAAACAGTCTTCAAAATGTTCCTGTTGGACATCAGAACCGGCCGGAGTCGCCGTCGCATCGGTCAAGGTTTCCGCAACGAGCTAGAGCTCCGCAAACCGCTGGCCATCGCTATAAGAGGACTATAATTGATCCAGTTACCGAGTGGTGCATCCTGTGCCGCGAGGGGCGCGGACGGCGACCGCTTCGATCGCGAGTTGGCGCATGGTCTGGGTGATCAGCGTTGCGATATTTCTAGGCACAATAGTTCTCGTGCTCACCCTGTCTCTCGTTTGGTCGCGGCGGGCGGACATTCGAGCGGCGTTGAAAGAACACCGTCGAGAAAGGCGAATTGCGGTGGACATCGCCATGGAACTCTCAAATGCCGACGAACCGTTCGCCCATGAAACGGCCCCCACCCAAAACGTAAGTCGTCACGGCGCCCGCGTATTGACGAAGGCGCGCTGGCGGCCGAACGATCGAGTGCTCGTCCATTTGCCACGAGCTGTCGACCGTTCCCAGGCTCGAATTGCCTACTGCGCCCCTATATCTGAACATGCGTTTGCTACAGGCCTAAAATTCCTTTCACCGATTAAGTGGGAGCTTGATTGGGAACGTTCAGATCATCCGTTTGGGAAATAGACGCATCGGGAAGTCGTAAAGCGACCGAGCCGTTTAGGCCCCGGCGGCGGCTGCCGCTTTCTCTTAAAACGGCCGCCGCCAAGAAGAGACTGCTGCCGTTCGTGGAAGCAGTAAAGGACGAGCTCCACCCGCGTTGAGACGCCCAGCTTGTCAAAGGCGCGGACGGCATCGCGGCGGGCGTGGCCGGAATTATCGCCATCGCCTACGCCGTTTTTCCGGAGGGCGCCGGCAATTCATTCGCTTCCGGAATTGCCTTCAGTGTCGCCGGGGCATGCGCAGGCTTTTTGGCCTACAATCTTCCGCCCGCGAAACTTTTCTTGGGTGATTCTGGTAGCACTGCGCTCGGCCTCGCAATTGCTTTTCTCGCGCTGGATTTCTGGCGCTCTCAGCCTGCGGCGGTCACCGTCTCCGCCCTTCTATTCCCGCTCCTGCTCTGCGCTCTGCCGCTTCTCGACGCGGCTTTCGCGATAATTCGCCGATTGCGACGCCTCAAGTCTCCATTCGCAGGCGACCGAAGACACATCTATGATCTCCTGC
>CAVRSO010000031.1:0-7463 GCA_963723845.1 uncultured Acidobacteriota bacterium | reverse complement strand
ACGGCGTCATCGACAAGCTGTTCGGTGGAATACACCTGTCACGCCGTCGACCTTCCCGGTCTGGGCCGCAGTCCAGGGTCTTCATGGCCTTAAGCAGCTTCAATCGCTGGCCGACCAGATTGAACAGATCCGTATCGAAAACAATATCGCCAAGTGGCACGTTGTTGGTCACGACGCAGGCTCCGCCATCGCCGTCCACTATGCCTATCGCTTTCAGAACAGCGTCGACCGCCTGGCTCTGCTTTCCCCTGCGGTTTTTCCCGAGTTCAACTGTTTCATCTGTTCCGCATCCTCCGCCAGCCGCTCATCGGGGAGCTGCTCGCGCCGCTGGTCAATTCCATTTTCTGGAATATCGCCATGCCGCAGGCGAGATCCTGAGTCGCGAAAACGAACTGACCGACACGGTTGCCGACTTCCAGGCTCCATTCTCCGGTCCGCTTGGGGCGTGGCGGCTGATGTCGTTGATGCGTTGGGAAATCCCGCGGAAGTGTTGGCCGCGGTCCCGGAGATGCTGCCGCAGCTCCTGGTGCCGACCCTGATCTTTCAGGGATCGCGTGACACTGCCGTGCCGGAATGGTTCGCGCAGCGTGCCTCTTCGCTGATTCCGCAATCCAAAGTCGTCACCGTCGACTCAGGCCACTTCATCCCGCTTAACAATCCCGCGGTCGTAGCCGACGAGTTGCTCAGCTTCTTCGCCGCCGCCCACGCCTGATCGAAAGTGGGATGCTTCCCAAGCAGGTCAATTTGGTTTGCGTGCTGCCGTTAGCCAAGGCAATTGGCATCGTGCCTTGCATAGTAGGCCAATTGGGAAGGCGTTTAATTGGAAGGAAACCGCTGAACCCAGTGAGATAAAAAGTGACGAGGTAGAGACGTAGCTTGGCTACGTCTTGCAGGAAGCAAACTGGAACTTAGAGTTCTGTGGCGGCCCCCGGAGAGTAGCGGAGCTACGTCTCTACTTGAGTGTGTCCATCGCCGTCCGCGTCCAGGTTCTTTTTTAACTGATCCCCAACGCCTGATTCCCTCTATACCCATCCGGGAAAACGCGGTAGACTCGGGCTTCTTGCCGGCTGGGCTGCGTCAGACAGCCGCAGGCAGGAGACTCCGCAATGCGTGGAATGCAATTCCGGTCTGCCGCCAACCCTCGCGGTTGGTCTTGTGTTTTTGGCGTTGGCCATCAAGCCGCTGCCGGGCCAGACTCCGGCGCACTACGAGCCCACGCTTGAGTCCCTCAACCAGCATCCGCTTCCTGCCTGGTACGCTGATGCGAAGCTCGGTATTTTCATACATTGGGGCCTTTATTCAGTACCGGGTTGGGCGCCGCTGGTGCATCCCGACCGCGATTTCCCTCGCAGGACTACATCACCCACAATCCTTACGCCGAGTGGTATCTCAACAGCATGCGGATTGAGGGGGGGCCCTCCCACCCAGGCGTACCACCGCGAGCACTACGGCAAGGATTACGACTATTACAACTTCGCCCCCATCTTCGATCGCGAAATCCAGAAGTGGAATCCTGATGCCTGGGCCAAAGTTTTCCGCGACACCGGCGCAAAATATGTGGTGCTGACCAGCAAGCACCACGAAGGTTTCACTCTCTGGCCAAGCGCCACCCCAAATCCCACGCTTCCTCCGGACCGCCAGCACGCCACCCGCGATCTGGTCGGCGGACTCACCACCGCGGTTCGGCGGCAGGGCCTGCGCATGGGCCTTTACTATTCCGGGGGCTATGACTGGACCTTTGTTCCCGGGCCCATTGCCAAGGCCGCCGACTACCAGACCGTAAAGCCGCAAAGCGAAGCCTATGGCAAATACGTCGATGCCCAATTCAGCGAACTGATCGAGCGGTACCAGCCCGCTCTTTTGTGGAACGACATCGACTACCCGAAATCAGGGCACCCGCTGGAAATTATGGCGGAGTACTACAACGCGGTCCCCGACGGCGTGATTGACGATCGCTTCGGCGTGAAGCACTCCGACTTCACCTCTCCCGAATATCAGACACTCGACAAATCAATCCCAAAAAATGGGAGGAATGCCGCGGCCTCGGCCGCTCCTTCGGTTACAACCGCGCCGAAGGCGAGGCTGAGACCATCGCGCCTGACGCTCTCATCTATCTGCTGGTAGACATCGTGAGCAAAAATGGAAACCTGCTGCTCGACATCGGCCCGGAAGCCGACGGCACCATTCCTCCGGTTCAAATGGAGCGATTGCGGGCGCTGGGCGGATGGCTAAAACAAAACGGCGAGGCGATTTATGGGACCCACCCCTGGAAGCGCGCGGACGGCGAGTCCGGCGACGGGATCAAGATTCGCTTCACCCAGAAAGCGTCGGCTTTGTATTCTACCCTGCTGGTGTGAGCCCAAAGCAGGCGCGCTTACTTTGAAAGGCGTTGCCCCCCGGCCGGGATCGAAAATTGTTCTGCTGGGAGCCGATAAGCCACTTGCCTGGACGCAAGAGGGAGACGCCGTAAATTCACGCTGCCCGCAAAGCTCCCGGGTAAATACGCCTACGTGGTGAAGATGGAGGCGCCGCCGTCGTAAATTCAGGTCATCTCGCTGGCGGCGGCACGCCAGTGAGGCGAGTGGTTATTTTTTGGCTTCGACGGCGTCGAGACAGCGGCCGTAGAGTTCGAGCAGGTGGCTGGCGTACTCTTCGGGCTTGAGCGAGGCGCCGACTCCCTGGAAACCTACCCCGGCGGAACTGGTTTTGCCATAGCCGGTGCTCATGGCCACAAATTTCATCAGATCAAGTGCGATGTCTTCATTGCGACGGGAACCAAGTGATAATCCGGGAACTTCCATGAGTGCCTCCGGGAGAGGCTTTTGCAGCCTTCATCCGCTCATCCCGATGATAGCAGAACGGGCCTGATCGTCCGCGGGGTGCGGTGTTGCCATGTGAGAGACGTAGCAGAACTACGTCTCTACCATTATTTTTTTTGGGGCCGAAGATGGTCAGCAGGTGGCTGTCGGGGTCGGGGAAGTTTGCCGCCCACATGGGGCCGTTGACCTGGTGGGCGGGGGATCGCTGGTGAACTTTACTCCCTGTGCTTTCAGGGCATCGCTACCGGCACGCACGTCGTCGACTGAGAAAATCACCTCCAGCGCGCCGGCGATATTGGGAGCCCTGCGGGCGGCGTCAACGCTCAGCACCAGCGTGATCGATCCGGCGTCGAGCATGGCGAACCCGGAAAATTGCTGGCGCAGCGGCAGTCCAAGCGGGTCGCGGTAGAACTCGACCGAGCGGTCGATTTCGGTCACTCCTAGCATGATCATGTTGATGGAGGCGAGGCGGTAGGCCGGTTCGGGCATGGCAAATCTCTCCTGGGTTGAAAAATCTGGAGTTTATAGTTCACCACTCACGTGGCAGACCCGGCCAATGAGGAAGTCGGCGGGACGTTTTCCAACGACAAGCGGAATAATTTCCACAGACGTGGCATGGTCATATGGCCGCAGCAACAGGTGACGGCCGGCCAATTCTACGTATTTGACTGTGCAATGACCATTTTGGTCTACGGCATAAATGTTCGGTTGTCCGGGTTTGTACGGATTTAGTGAATTGTAGTGACGATCAATCAACAAATGCGCGCCCCGGGGCAGGCGCGGGTACATGCTGTTGTCCCTTGCTTCGACCTTGAGCATCACAAAACGGTCCCAGGCTTTGCGTCCGGCGTCATCGAGGGGGCGCAACTGGCGGAGAAATTTCTTTCTGAATTTGAATATCTCCTTAATTTTCATGCGCATGATGCGGGGTTGACAGGCCACGCTGGCCTCCACCAGGGCAACACTCTCAAAGTCGTCACCGCTTTCGGGCAGGGCGCTGGCGCGCTGATTGATGGCGGCGGGGTCGAGCAGGTCGAGCACGGAAAGATGCTGTACCTGCAACACTTTGTCCATACCCTCGGTGCTGAGGCCGCGCTTGCGATTGAGAAAATTGGAGATGTGCGCCTGCTGGAATCCGGTCTGCTCGGCGAGCCGCAGGCCGGTTAATTTTCCCTCGGCGATGCGCGTCCACAGGATCTTGCGCAAGTTTTCCTGCAAGGATTTGAACTTCATGCGCGAAGTATAGCATCGGGTATAGCGCATTGATATTTGTTACAGAAAACGAACAACCTAAAGTAAATATATTTCTTGACTCTCGCAAATTCGCGGGACTACGATCAACTTACTCATAACTCCAGCTGTAGTAGGAAAAAGCCATGATCAGTAATGCAGAATCTGTAAGACGAGGGAGTAACTTCACTGAGTTTCGCCGCAAGGTGCGCTCGGCTGAGGTGCTTTCGGCCGCGATGGAACGGCTGCTGGTGTCACTGCGCTTCACTGGCCGAGTGAGCGTGGTGGTGCAGAACGGCCGGGTGTTGAAGTCCGGCTACGAGGAAGGATACTTTCGCCAACAAGAAACTGCGCCGGTGTAACGGCACGGCGCCAAATTCGTCAACCGTTCTAACTAAATAAACTTAATCAGGTCATCGTAAGAGAAACGAGCCCTGCAGCCGGAATACCGGCGCAGGGCTCGTTTTGTTTTGTGGCAAACGAGCCGTCGATGGGAAATGGCGGCCGTCAAGATTTTTCCGGGGAGGGAAAGATGCAGCAAGTGATCCAGCTAGAGCTGAAGTATTGCGAGCGCTGCGGCGGATTGTGGTTCCGCCCGCAGGGCTCGTGTGAAGTGTATTGCGCGCCCTGCGCGATACCGATGGCGCAAGTGGCAATGCCCAACAGAAGCCGGCGCAAACCGCGCATGCCGATCCACGACGGTTTTGATCTCGAAGGGATGGGAAGCGCGTGCTGGATGGAAGAAGGCAGAGCATGAGCGCGGCGGGCTTCACCATCAACGCCGTCGCCATTCCTCCGGATGAGCGGTTTCTCTGCCGGAGGCATTGCTTGACATCAGCCCGGACCGGCCGGCGATTGACCCTTCGCTGTGCCTTTACCGCGGGCGGACGATTGCGATGCTGAAACGTTATCTGCGTCAATCCATTGAGGTGGGGAGAATGCCGTCGCTGCTGGGGAGGGAACTGTTTCGCAGCAAGATCACCGCTTACCGGGCCACTTCGTTTGAAGACTCGGTGATTTTTGTACACGACGTGGAGAAGTGCCTGGAGCAACTGGACGAGTTCGAGAAGGGCCTGATCGCGACCATCGTGTTGCAGGAGTATACGCATGACGAGGCGGCGGTGCGTCTGCACTGCTGGAGGCGAACCGTGGGGCGGCGATTTCCGAATCGATTGACCGATTGAGCGAATTATTCCTGAAAGGGGGCTTATTACAGCGAATGGGGCCAAGGCAGTTTCGGGCGAAAAAAATTTGTCAAGAGGGCAAAAACGACGATTTCTCTGTAAGTGGTTAAGAAGAATCCAAATATAAAGTTGGGAGCAATGTCCCAATTTACCCCTTCAAAATGCTATGCTGGATTTAGAGATTGAGTAAGAAGAAATTCATGGGGCGCGTCCCTTAAGACGCGCCCCAAAACTTTTTTAGGGGCGTAAAGCGGGCGATTGATGAAGAAGACAAAGACAAAATCGGCGAAGGGCGCGGGGAAAGCAGCGGGAAATCAAGGCCGGCAAGCCGGCAGACCTGGCGGCGGTGCGCGAGGGAATTACCAACCTGGTGGGGGCGCAAGCGCTGCACATGGTGGAGACCACGATTGCGGAAGCAGGCAAAGGCCATTACGTGGCGATGAAGTATCTGTTCGAGCTGATCGGGTTGTATCCGGGAGCAGAGCAGGAGGCGCCGGTGGGAGACGGAGTGCTGGCGAAAACATTGCTGCGGCGGCTGAATCTGGAGGAAGGGCCCAAGACGGATGTAGCCGTTACCAAAGGCACCGTGGCAGCATCGGAGGAGAATGCGGCACATGCCGAAGAATGAAAAGAGGCCGCGGATTTATCAGAGTTGCAGGCCGCGGCAAGACTTTTAGAGTCATCAGGCTGAATCGCATACGGGGGAAGCGCGGCATGGATATTACGTGGGTCACTGACCGGATCGGGGTCGGGGGCGGGATTTGGACGGCGGCAACCATGGTGGATGTGGTCAGGGCAGGAGTGACGCACATCATCGACATGCAACTGGAATTCGATGACACGCCGCTGGCCGAGCCGCATGGGGTCAGCGTGTTATGGAATCCGATTGACGACGACTTTCAGCCGAAGACGCCGGACATCTTTGAACGCGGGGTAGAGTTCGCGCTGGCGGCTTTGGACGAACCAGGCAGCAAATTGTTTATTCACTGCGCGGCGGGAGTGCATCGGGCGCCGATGATGACGCTGGCGGTGCTGTGTTCGATGGGATGGACGGGGCCGGATGCGATGAGGATGATTGAGGCGCGGCGTCCGGTAGTGGACTTTGCGGAAGTATATGTGGGGAGCGTGGAACGGTTTTTGGAATCGGTTGGGTCGAGGCCTTAGCTAGCAGCTAGTAGCGACTGGCTACTAGCCAGCAGCCGGAAGCGATTTATGTTTGCTCCCTTTGGGGAGCTTTTTTTGTTTGGGAGGAATTTATGTTTGACCGACGCCGCTCCTGGGAGCGGCTTTTGCTTTTGATAGTGGCAGTGGGCTGGATGCCGGCTGTAGCGCAGGCTCCGACAACCACTACGATCAGCGACATCGTTTATCGAGCCGATGGCACGCCGGCGTCGGGCACACTCTTGATTTCCTGGTCTGCCTTCACAACTGCGGACAACAAAGCAGTGGCGGCAGGGAACAAGAGTGTGACTTTGGGGGCGGGAGGAGCACTGTCAGTTGCCCTGGTCCCCAATGCGGGCGCGAGCCCGACGACCGCGCTGTACACCGTGGTGTACCACCTGGATGGAGGCACGGTGAAGACAGAGTACTGGGTGGTGCCGAGCAGTTCTCCCAGTAATCTGGCGACAGTGCGGGCGGTGCTGGGCGAAGGCGGGGCCAGTGCGCCGCTGGCCTCGCGGCAGTACGTGGATACGTCGGTTGCGACCAAAGCGAACGATGCGGCGGTGGTGCACACGACGGGAGCGGAGTCGATTGCGGGAGTGAAGCAGTTTTCGGCTTCCCCGGTGGTGCCGACACCGGCGCTGGCAACCGACGCGGCGAATAAAGGTTATGTGGACGCGGCCGTGGGCAGCGGCGGAGGGGGTGGAGGGCCGTTCGTCGCTAAGGCCGGCGACTCGATGAGCGGACCGCTGGTGTTAAGCGGAGATCCAACGGCGTCGAATAACGCGGCCAATAAACATTACGTCGACCTGGGACTTGGCGGGGAAGGCGGACGTAGTGAGCGGGGTGGTCCCGCGCAGTGAATTGGGCAGCGGCACGGCAAACGGAACCCTGTGTCTTAAGGGAGACGCCACGTGGGGGGCGTGCGGCAGCAGCAGCAACGCGGTGTCGATTCAAAGCGTGGGGGTTGACACGACGACGCCGACCGACAACCAGGTGCTGACCTACGACGGAGCGAGCGGACTGTATAAGCCGAAGGCGGGTGGCGGAGTGACGGCGGGGATGCAGA
>CAVRSO010000030.1:0-6726 GCA_963723845.1 uncultured Acidobacteriota bacterium | reverse complement strand
TTCAAACCGTCCGCCGTGTGGGGAGACGAGGCGATTTGGGACAGCCATACGACGGTTCACAATCCGATGTTCGATGCGCAGGGGCGAGTGTGGTTTACGGCTCGAATTCGCGGGCGCGACAACCCGGCGTTCTGCAAAGCGGGATCGAGCCTCCCATCAGCGCAACTGACTCCTACCGAAGTTTCAGGCCGCGAATTGGAAATGTACGATCCGGCGACCAAGAAAATCTCGATGATCGACACTTGCTTCGGCACGCACCATTTGCTTTTTGCCAGCGATGCCAATAACACGCTGTGGACCACCAGCGGCGGTGGCGGCGGCGTGGTGGGTTGGCTGAATACGAAGATGTGGGACCAGACGCACGATGCCGCGAAATCACAGGGTTGGACGGCGCTGGTTCTAGATACGAATGGCAATGGAAAGCGCGACGCCTACGTGGAAGGTGAACAGAAGGTAGCCACCACGCCGGGCGGCGAAAGTTTGGGCGGGGCGTCCGCGCTAAATGCAACGCAGGATCCAACCAAGGATACGCGGCTCAACGCGGCGTTCTATGGCCTCGGAATAGGACCAGACGGGATGGTGTGGGGCACGGTGCTGGGATTTCCGGGAGGAATCGTGAGGCTGAATCCGGGATCCAATCCACCGGCGACAGCCCTTGCGGAATATTACGAAGTACCGTGGAATGATCCGAAGGCGCCCGTGTGGGGCTTTTCGCCGCGCGGGATGGATGTTGGCAGCAACAATGTGGTCTGGGTGGCGCTGGCGAGCGGGCACTTGGCAAGTTTCGACCGGCGCAAGTGCAAGGGGCCGCTCAACGGACCGAAAGCGACGGGGCGCCAGTGTCCTGAAGGCTGGACGCTGTATCAGACGCCGGGGCCGAAATTCAAAAACGCGACGGAGTCGGGAAGCGACGACTCTCATTATTACGTTTGGGTAGATCAGTTCGATACGCTGGGGCTGGGCAAAAACACGCCGATCATTACGGGCAATTCGTCGGATTCGCTGATCGCCCTGGTGAACGGGAAGTTCGTGATCATGCGCGTGCCCTATCCGATGGGCTTTTTTGCAAAAGGAATGGACGGGCGCATCGACGACTCGAAGAGCGGATGGAAGGGGAAGGGCGTCTGGACAACATGGGGCACGCGCACGCCATTCCACAGCGAGACGGGAAAAGGGACATACCCGAAGGTCGTCCACTTCCAAGTTCGGCCCAATCCGCTCGCTGATTGAGCGAAACATCTGCGTCGATCACGTAGCGCATCTGCGCACCTACCTCAACGCTTCCAGAAAACTGGCGCCGTGGGGAATCGACGCGCCGAAATTTTCGGCCACGGTTTGTCCCATGTCAGCCAGCGTGGAGCGGATGCCGAGATTCGCGCCGTGCCTGCCTGCCGTCGCGGCACTGTACGCGAGGATGGGGACATACTCGCGCGAATGGTCCGTGGTCGGATTCACGGGATCGGGATCGCAACCGTGATCGGCGGTAATCATCAGCAGATCAGAAGCGCGAAGCGCCGCAAGAAATGGGCCAAGCAGCGCGTCAAACTCTTCGAGCGAGCGCGCGAAGCCTTCCACGTCTTTGCGATGCCCATACAGCATATCGAAATCGACTAGATTCGCGAAAATCAGCCCGCGCGATTGCCGCGAAAGAGATTCCGTGAGCTTGGCCATGCCGTCCGCATTGTTTTTCGTGGTCTCGTAATCGCGCACGCCGCGGCCATTATAGATGTCGTGAATTTTTCCCACGCCGAAGACCGGCACCTTCCGCTCCACGAGCACGTCGAGCAGCATGGGGCGCGGCGGCTCGACCGCATAGTCGTGGCGCCGCTCGGTGCGCTCGAAAATTGCCTGGCGTGCCCGTAAATGGACGCGCGATCACGCGGCCCACGCGGTTCGGCCCATCGAGCAGCGCGCGCGCAATTTCGCAGATGCGATAAAGCTCGGCGATCGGAATCACTTCCTCATGCGCGGCAATCTGAAAGACGCTGTCGCCCGACGTGTACACGATCGGAAATCCCGTGCGCACGTGCTCGTCGCCAAGCTCCTTGATAATTTCTGTGCCGGAGGCGGGCTTGTTGCCGAGCGTGCGCCGGCCGATCCGCTGCTCGAACTCCGCGATCAGTTCCTTCGGGAAACCGTGCGGATAAACAGGGAACGCGCGCTCCAGCCAGATGCCCGCCATTTCCCAGTGTCCTGTCGTGGTGTCTTTTCCAGGCGAGACAGTCGCGCCCTTGCCGAAACTTCCTTCGGGCCGCGGCGGCGGAGCGAGATGGTCAAGCGGCCTGATATTCGCGAGGCCGAGGCGAACAAGATTCGGAATCTGCAGCGGACGCGAACGCGCAATGTGGCCGAGTGTATCGCGTCCCGCGTCGCCGTAGTCCGCGGCATCCGGCAATTCGCCGATTCCGACGCTATCGAGCACGATCCAAATCACGCGCTCAAATCGAGATTTGCTCTGCGTCAAAACGATTCCTTGCCCATCCACTCACTCTTTTCCGATGTCTTCGTTCCATACTTCGGGGTAAGCGCGAATGTAGCCGGCCAAAAGCGCCGCGCATTCTTCCGAGTCGAGATCGATCACGCGCACGCCGAGCGATCGCAGCCACTCAATTCCGCCCTGAAAATTTCTGCTTTCGCCGACCACCACCGTGCCGAAACCGAATTGCCGCACCAGCCCGCTGCAATACCAACACGGCGCGAGCGTCGTCACCATAATCAAATCGCGATAGCTGCGCTGGCGGCCGGCGTTGCGAAACGCGTCCGTCTCGCCGTGCATCGATGGATCGCCATTTTGCACCCGCCGATTGTGTCCGCTGGAGACGAGTTGCCCGCGCGCATCGAAAATCGCGGCGCCGATAGGGATTCCGCCTTCGGCCAAACCTTTGCGAGCCTCGCCTAAGGCAACCGCGAGCATCGCCGCGTAGTCGAGTTCGGATTTCATTTTGTGCCGCCTGCTTCGGTTTTTGATTCCCGATTATTTCGCGAGGGTGGGACTCGTCCCGTTTTGCGCCGGCTCAGCGCTTTCGAGCCACGCCGTGTACCAGAGATCGAGCAGCATTTGCGCGCCAGCGGCGAGTCTCTGTTCCGTGAATTTCACGGCGTCCGGCGTTCCGGCTCCATTGAAACTTCCGGATTTATCGAATTCGTAGACCTGCCTCACGAATGCGTGCGACGCCCAAAGATATTTCAGATAATCGCCAAAAGGATCGGTCAACTGGCGCGGCGCTCCGACCATCGGAGAGAAATCTTTTGCGGTAATCGTCCGGTTGACGAAATCATTTTCAAATCGCCGGTGAATGCCGTGTTGCGTGGTGAATCCGTCGGGATTCGCGCCAACCCATCCATCGTAATCAATCGAAGTGTGCAACGGCTGCGAGCCGTCGGCGACGTAATGCCCCAGCCAGCCCGCGTAGAAAATGGCATTTTGCTCCACCGGCGCAGTGTCTTTTCCCGCTTGCTTCAAGCTTCGATAATTGCGGAACGCCACCCTGAGCCGCTCGAAGATTTCCATGGTGATGTACGGCTGCAGTCCCACATTCTCCGGAAGAAACTCATCTGGATTGGTTCGCGTGGCCGCCCGTTTTGCGTAGAGCATTTTGTAAAACTCATAGCGTCCCTGCGGAAGTTTGCCCAGGCCTTCGATCCGGTCCAGATTAATAAAGTGATCGGGACTCTGAGCATTGTTAAGGGCATATAGGACGCGCCGCGCCAGCGGTCGGGCTCCGGTCCCAGATACGCGATGCGCGCTGCAGCGGAACTCGTCCTCATGAAAGGACGGCATCGATTTGGGAATTTTACTGGCAGCAACAAAGTTAATGTCCGTGTGGCCTTTGTCGCCCCATCCAAACGCGGTCATTTGGCCAAAAACCAGAGCGATCAAAGACAACACGACAAATGCTCTCGATGCGCTGTTGCTCGTGCCTTTCACGATGCTCTTCCTTTTGTCACGCGGCTGTATGCGGCTAAAATGTATCCGATCGCTTCAAGTCTAGCCCGAAATTCATATATATAAGGATGCGAATGACTCGTCTCTGCCGGTATTTGTCCAGCCTAATCCTAGTATGTCTTTGGGCCGTCCCCGTTTTCTCTCAGTTGAAGGCGCAAGCTCCTAACCATTCGGCGCAGTCGGCATCTGAGCAGCGCACCGCGCATGCTTTTGATACCGCGCGGGCGAACCCGCTCGACCTTCGCGCCTTTCTCGTGGGCATGCCCAAGGGCGGGGACTTGCACATGCATCTCACCGGCGCGGTGTACGCCGAGTCGTGGATCAAGGAAGGCGCCGAAGATCATCTCTGCGTGAACATTATGTCGATGTCTTTCGTTCCCCCGGCGGCAGGAAATGCAACTTCCGGCGTTTCGTGTGATAAGGGAGACGTTCCCGCCGCGCAAGCTTACCAGGATCAGCATCTCTACGACGCGCTGATCGACGCATTCTCGATGCGCGGCTTCGTGCCGTCTGCCGGCGTAACGGGTCACGATCACTTTTTCGACACGTTTGCGCGATTCATCCTCATTGACGGACGCCACGCCGGAGAGTGGCTCGACGAGGTGGCCACCCGAGCGGCCGCGCAGAACGAGCAATATCTGGAAATCATGGTGACGCCTCCCTTTGATCACACTGCCGCGTTGGCGCGGCAGCTGAACTGGCGTCCGAACCAGAGTTGGCCCGATTTT
Source organism: uncultured Acidobacteriota bacterium (assembly GCA_963723845.1). Lineage (GTDB taxonomy): Bacteria > Acidobacteriota > Terriglobia > Acidiferrales > UBA7541 > Palsa-295. The sequence goes on along the minus strand of CAVRSO010000030.1, from coordinate 2,052 downwards.
CGCGAGCAGCTTCTCGCCAAGGGATTGCGCGACGACGTTGCCCTCGCTCGCGCTTATCTGGACACGGCGGAATCCATTCGCAAGCAAAGCGAGCGCTGCGGCACCGCAACTGCGACGCCCGCATGCGGCGTGCAGATCCGATATCTCTATCAGGTGTTGCGCGCTTTTCCTCCCAGCCAGGTTTTTGCGCAAACGCTGCTGGGCTTCGAAGTATCGGCGGCCGATCCTCGCGTGCTGGGAATCAACTATGTGCAACCGGAAGACAGCTACGTGGCGATGTCCAATTACATGCTGCATATGAGGATGGTGGCTTTTTTTCACAATCTCTACTCGAAGACTCATATCAGCCTGCACGCCGGAGAACTTGCGCCGGGGCTGGTCCCTCCTGAAGGATTGTGCTGCCATATCCGCAGCGCCATTGAGGTGGCATCCGCCGAGAGAATTGGGCATGGTGCCGATGTCATGTACGAAGATCGCCCGTACGATCTGCTGAAGGAAATGGCCGCAAAGCACGTGATGGTCGAAATCAATCTCACCAGCAACGACTTGATCCTCGGCCTCTCCGGGAAAAACGATCCGTTACCCATTTACCGAAGGTTTGGCGTTCCAGTCGCACTCTCGACTGATGATGAAGGAGTGTCGCGCACAGACCTGACACATGAATACGTGCGCGCCGTCGAGACCTATGGGCTGACGTACGCGGACCTGAAGCAGATGGTGCGCGCCAGCCTCGAACACAGCTTCCTGGCCGGAGCCAGCCTCTGGCGGGATCGCGACCGTTTCAACCGTCCCGTTGCGGCTTGCGCGCAAGACTCCTTGGGGGCCGAGCACCGTTCGCCGGCTTGCACCGAGTTTCTTCAATCGAGCGAACGAGCTCAGCAGCAATGGGAACTGGAGCGCCGATTTTTGTCATTTGAGGCGTCCCATTAGCACGGGCCCCCCAATCTTCTCTGTCTCACTTCGCCACCTTCTCATTTATCAATTGGCAAATGGCTTGCGAGAACTAAGGAAAGCGGCCGCGGGTGTCCCTCGCGCCACCCGAGAGCTAGAGGGGTTAAATGCAAGATATTGCAGGTGTTACGCCCAACGAAGTCCACGAAACCGGCATCCGCAGGGGAGTGCTCGAGGACATTGCACTGAAGACGTTGTACCTCAATGGTGAAATGTCTTTGGCCGACCTGAGCAAAAGGATGTGCCTTGGCGTGGGCGTAATCGAAGAAATCTTCCAATTCTTCCGCAAAGAGCAGCTCTGCGAAGTGAAAGGGATGGTGGGGGGGAGCCACCGCATCGTAGCGAGCAACCAGGGAAGGTCGCGGGCCGCGGAACTTCTGGCGATGAGCCAATATGTCGGGCCGGCGCCCGTATCCCTTACGGATTATCGCTCGCGAGTCACCGCACAAACGATCCAACAAACGGGGATCCAGCCCTCGCATCTGGAGAAGGCCCTTCATCCTCTGATTCTTGATGCCGCTTTTCTTGCGCGCTTGGGTACAGCGGTGGTTTCCGGCACCTCAATTTTCCTGTACGGTCCATCGGGAACGGGAAAGACCAGCATCGCCAGTTGCATTCCCGCCATTTACAACGACAGCGTTTGGATCCCCTATGCCGTCGAGGTCGATGGGCAAATCATCACCGTTTACGATCCCGGCGTACATCGGGAGTGCGGGGAAGCGATTCCCGAGGATACAGACAAGCGCTGGGTTCTTTGCCAGCGGCCGCGCATACTGACCGGAGGGGAACTGTCGTCGGAGATGCTGGACCTTCAGCTCAGCACCTCGAACCGTTTCTATACGGCTCCTCTGCAGATGAAAGCCAACAACGGAGTGCTGATTCTGGACGATTTTGGCCGGCAGAAAATGCGGCCCGATGAGCTCCTCAACCGCTGGATGACTCCACTGGATCGTCGGGTGGATTTTCTCACGTTGCCGGGTGGCAGGAAGTTCGAGGTCCCCTTTGACGTGTGCGTCGTGTTTTCAACTAACATTGAGCCGCGCGAACTTGGCGACGAGGCGTTCATTCGAAGAATTCCGAACAAGATCCGGGTGTCGTACG
>CAVRSO010000029.1:0-82046 GCA_963723845.1 uncultured Acidobacteriota bacterium | reverse complement strand
CGTGCGCTGGGTGCCTTCTCGCACCACTTCCCAGGTCGAGACGTTTTTCGATCCGCTTTTCGGTTTCTACAACGCCAACGTCAATAATTACGCGCAACAATTTCAGGCGAATCTGGGTTTGATTTTCCGCTTTTAGCGTCTCGGTCTCGGACTTTTAGCGCGGGATCTAGAAATCATCGGATTGCTGAGCGAAAGTGTATCCGGGCAGACTCGCAGTGGCTCCGGCTTTCGCCACTTTGATGCGGATTGGCGGCTCGCTCTCTGCTCCCGTCTTGCGCAAGACGGCATACGTGGCCAGCGCCTCGCTGTAGATTTTCGTAATCAGAAAGGAATCGTTACTCCCGTCCTTCTTCCACACTTGGCCAACTTGTACCTTTCCGGTGGGCACGATACGAATGTAGACAGATTCGCCGTATGCGTCAACACGGTATGCCGGATGATGTGCGCGTCTGGATGTCTTTCTAGTGCGAAGCTGTTTTGCGCGCGGCGGCCTCTTGTGGCATCTTAGTCTTTGGTGGGGAAGTGATGCCGATAGAAAAAAAGATCGCGGTTGTTTGCTTCCAGTTGGGAGGACCTGACCGGCAGAGCGCCGTGGAGCCCTTCCTCTACAATCTCTTTTGCGATCCCGACATCATCAATTTCCCCGGCTCGTTTCTGGCGCGCAAACCGCTCGCGAAGCTGATCTCAACCACTCGGTCGAAAACCGTCCGGCAACACTATGCCGAAATCGGCGGTGGCTCGCCTATCCGCCGCCTCACCGAGCAGCAGGCGCGAGCGCTCGATATGGCCCTCCGCCCGCATATTTCCGCGCACACTTTTGTGGCCATGCGCTACTGGCATCCGAATACCGCGGAGGCGATCGCGGCTTTGCAGCGCGCGGCTTTCGACGAACTGGTGTTGTTGCCGCTCTATCCCCATTATTCCTTCGCAACCACCGGCAGCAGCCTCAAGGAATGGAACCGCTTGTACTCGGCGCAGGTACCCGTGCATCTGGTCGATCACTTTTTCGATCATCCGGATTACATCGCCGGAGTCGTCGAGCGCATTAACGGCATACTCCAGCAGTTGCCTTATCCCGAGGAAGTGCCCTTGGTATTCAGTGCGCATGGACTTCCGATGGCCCTGGTGGAAAAAGGCGATCCCTATCCGCGGCAAATTGAGGCCACCGTGCAGCTCATTCGTGAGCTCGGGGCCTGGGCCAATCCCCACGTCCTTTGCTTTCAGAGCAAGGTCGGCCCGCAGAAGTGGTTGCAGCCTTCGCTCACGGGCACGATCGCGAAGATGGCTAGTGAGGGCATCAAGCGGATGCTGGTGGTTCCCATTTCCTTCCTCACAGAGCACATCGAAACGCTTTACGAGATCAACATCGAGGCTCGCGAGCAAGCCGAATCGCTCGGCGTGAACGACTTTCACATGATGCCCGCCCTGAATGATTCGCCGCTCCTGATCCGGGCCCTTGCCGATTTGGTCCTCCGCGCCGTAGGCCGCCGCGCAGGCGTCGCCTCACTAGCCCTCTAGTCATTGCCCCTGACGCGTCCGCTGCCCATTGCTCGTCCAATGCCATGATATAAACGTATTGTGGATTTCTCCCTCACTGACGAACAGCAGCACCTCCGGCGCACCGTGCGCGAATTCGCCGAGGCCGAAATCGCGTCCCACGTGATGGAGTGGGACGAAGCGTCCCAATTTCCGTCGGAAATCATCCCCAAGCTCGCCGAGATGGGTTTCCTCGGCGTTATTTTTCCGGAAAAATATGGCGGCGCGGGAATGGGCTACCTCGAGTATGCCATCATCATCGAAGAGCTTTCCCGTGTGGATGGTTCAGTCGGCATCATCGTCGCTGCCCACAATTCGCTCTGCACCAATCACATCTATAAATTCGGCACCGAGGAGCAGCGCCAGAAATACGTTGTTCCATTGGCACAAGGGAAGAAACTAGGCTGCTGGTCGCTTACCGAGCCCGAAGCTGGATCGGACGCAGGCGGCACGCGAACCACGGCCGCTAAGAAACCTGACGGCTGGGTGCTCAATGGCGCGAAAACCTTCACTACCAACGGACACTATGCTGATGTCTGCGTCGGCATGGCCGTCACGGACGCCTCGAAAAAGCACCACGGCATTTCCGCTTTCATCATTGAGAAGGGAACTCCGGGTTTTCGTCCGGGTAAGAAAGAAAACAAGCTCGGCCTGCGCGCCAGTGACACTAGCGAAGTGGTCTTCACCGATTGCCGCGTGCCCGCGGAAAATCTCCTAGGCCGCGAAGGCGAAGGTTTCGTCAATAGCTTGCAGATCCTCGATGGCGGCCGCATCTCGATTGCCTCGCTTGGCCTGGGAATGGCGCAGGGCGCGTACGAGTGCTCGGTGCGCTATGCCAAGGAACGCAAACAGTTCGGCAAGCCCATCTCCGATTTTCAAGCTATTCAATTCAAGCTTGCCGACATGGCCACGCAGATTGAAGCCGCGCGTTTATTAACCTATCGCGCCGCATGGCTCGCCGATTGCGCCATTGCCGAAGGCGCAGGAGACCAGTCTCGCATCACCCGTGAGTCCAGCATGGCCAAGCTTTACGCGGGTGAAGTAGCTGTCCGCGTAGCCAACGAAGCCGTCCAGATTCACGGCGGCTACGGCTTTATCAAGGATTATCCCGCCGAAAAGTATTACCGCGACGTGAAGCTCTGCACCATCGGCGAAGGCACTAGCGAAATCCAGCGCATGGTCATCGCCCGCCAATTACTCGGTAAATAACGAACCGCTACTCGGCAAATACCTGGCCACCGTCATTCCGAGCGAAGTGTCCCGCGCTTTTGGTTCTTGCGCGAAGCGCCGGGACACGCAGTCGAGGAATCTCTCTTCGATTGCCAATACTCCACTCCTCGACGTGAACAGGCGTTGTGTCGGGCCCTGTTCCTTCGTAGGGGTTAACTGTCCGCCGAGCGGCCTCTCTCGCCCTGCCGTTGCGTGACCCCACGGGCCTCTGGCGAATCTAACTACACAGAGGAGACGAACATGCGCAAAGCGGTCTTGATCTCTGTGGGATTGTTAGCCCTTCTGCTTTTAGCCTTCCCGGCTCGATCTCTGGCCCAGATCTCGGTGGGCATAACGGTAAGAACTGGTCCTCCAGCTCTGCCGGTTTACGAACAGCCTATTTGCCCGGAGCCTGGTTACATCTGGACTCCCGGTTATTGGGCATACAGTGAGGACGTGGGCTACTACTGGGTGCCTGGCACCTGGGTGCTTCCGCCACAGCCTGGCCTTCTCTGGACCCCTGGATATTGGGGCTGGGACGACGACGGTGATGACTATGCCTGGCACGACGGCTATTGGGCGCCCGTTGTTGGTTTCTATGGCGGCATCGACTACGGGTACGGCTATTATGGCGATGGCTATGTCGGCGGACGCTGGGATCACGACCGGTTCGAGTACAACACCGCAGTCACTCGCGTCAATACCGTCGTAATCCGCAATACCTATGTGGATAGAAGGGTTGTCCGCAACGATAACAATGAGCGCGTCGCCTTCAATGGCGGACGCGGCGGCATTTCAGCGCGTCCCAATTCCGCGCAACTAGCCGCCCAACATGAACGCCATTTTGGGCGAACCAGCGGCCAAACGCAGCAGGAGCAGGCCGCCAGCCGCAATAACGCGCTGCGTGCCTCTGAGAATCATGGCCGCCCGCCGATCGCCGCTACAGCAAAGCCTGGCGACTTCAGATCCGGAGCGATGCCGGCCAGAAACGCGGGCTCGTATCAACCGCCCGCGCGCAATCCGAACGAGAACCGCCCCAATAACGGCAATTTCAATCGGTCGAACAATGGCAACGAGGGCCGTCCGAACAATGTGAACCCGAACCGGCCGGAAAATAGGAATATAACCCCTCCGGAAAACAGAAACGTAAATCCTCCAAACAACACGAATCGTAGCCGGCCGGAAAATAGGAACATGCCTCCCCCGAACAACCCGAACGAGAATCCACGGGTTAATCCAAATAGGAGCCAGCCGGAAAATAGGAACACGCCTCCTCCGAACAGACCGAGCGAGAATCCCCCGGTTAATCCAAATACGAACCGGCCGGAAAACAGGAATGCGAATCCTCCAAACAATATGAATCGTAACCGGCCGGAAAATAGGAATGTCGCTCCTCCGAACCAGCCGCACAATAACGTGGAGCAAAACCGCAACGTCCGTCCGGAAGAGCCCAGAGCTCAGCCTCAACGTGAACAAAGGGCCGCGCCCGAGCGCCAAGCACCGGCTGAGCGCCAAGCCCAACCCCAGCGTCAAGGCCAACCCGAGCGTAAAGCTGAGCCTCAGAAGAAGTCCAAAGACGAACAGCACTAACCGTCAGGGAGTGCCGGCCCTCTTGGAGGGGGCCGGCACCACCCCCATCCCGGCCTCCCACCTTTGCGTCCTACCCTTTGAATCTTCAACTCTCAACTTTTGATTCTCTGCGCCCGCCGCGACGCTGAACTCGGTTACCCAAAATCTCGTCACGCTCCGACGAATTCTTTACACCAACAACCCCTTGAATTCGCCCACCGAGCGCCTAACATGGACGCCGATGAATAATTTCGAGAAAATTCGGCGCGGCACAAAGGGCCAAAGAGCACCGGACTTCTGGCTCGGCAGCCCCTTCGGCCGAGCGCGCGCAACGCGGTTCTAATCGCAACACTAGACGAGTAGAAAGTGACGTAACTCATTCAAAACAAAGGATCGACGTACCGTCTACTCGTCACGGTTGCGAGGGGAGCGTTAGACGGAACGGCGAGGCAACGGGATCGGAACGCTGCGAAATGCTGAGGAGATCACTATGAAATTGCAGGCGCTTGCCGAGAAGCTGGGTTGCCAACTTGAAGGCGACGCGAACCTTGAAATCACCGGGGTTGCCGGAATCGAGGAGGCGCAACCCGGCGAGCTGACGTTCCTCGTCAATCGCAAGTATCGCTCGTCCCTGGATACGACGCGCGCTTCTGCAATCCTCTTAGCGCGCGACGAACCGCAGCCGCGCATGGCGGCGCTTCGCTCGGAGAATCCGTATCTCGATTTTGCGCGAGCCATCGAGGTTTTTCATCCTACGCCGCGCTACGGTCCCAGCGTTCACCGCACCGCAGTGATTGGCGAGTCCGCAAAAATTGGGGCCGGCGCGCATATTGGGCCTTACTGCTATGTTGCCGAGGACGTCGAAATCGGTGCCAACGCCGTGTTACATAGTTTCGTCTGCATCTACCGCGGAGCACGGATCGGCGACGATTTTTTCGCTCACGCGCACGCCTGTGTCCGCGAAAACTGCCGCATCGGCAATCGCGTCATTTTGCAAAACGGTGTGGTCGTCGGTAGTGACGGATTCGGCTTCGCGCGCGAAGCCAGCGGCCGGTGGTACAAGATTCGCCAAGCCGGAGTCACGGTGATCGGTGACGATGTGGAAATCCAGGCCCACAGCGCCATCGACCGCGCCACGGTTGGCGAAACTCAAATCGGCCGCGGCACCAAGATCGACAATCTCGTGCAGGTCGGCCACGCCTGCAAAGTGGGAGAAGACACGCTGCTATGCGGCCAGGTTGGCCTGGCGGGCACGACGCAGATTGGCAATAAGGTCGTGCTTGCTGGCCAAGTGGGATGTGCCGGACATCTGAAAGTAGGCGACGGTGCCGTAATCAGCGCCCAGAGCGGCGTGCCCACCGATGTTCCGCCCGGCGCAATCTATTCCGGTTATCCCTCGATGAATAATCTGGATTGGCGCAAGTCGGTCGCCGTCTTCAATCGCCTACCGGAATTGCAGAAGGAATTGCGCGACTTGCGCGCGGAGGTCGCCGAGCTTCGAAACGGACGGGGCCTGTAGTGTATTCGCTTTATATTCGCCTCTCGCTGAAATTTGCTACAATGGTCCAACTGAACGATTGCTTATGAATCTCATTGCAAACTCGAAAGATGCTGCGGCGCCGGGTTTTCCACTCAACGCGGAACAGCGCACGGCCGTAGAGCATGGCGAAGGCCCGCTCCTCGTAATCGCCGGCGCGGGAACGGGAAAAACTCGCGTCATCAGCGAGCGCATTCGCCAGTTGCTCGAGAACGACCCAACCCTAAGCGGAGAAAATATTTTGGGCCTCACCTTTACGGACAAGGCCGCCGGCGAAATGAAAAGTCGCGTGATGAAATCCGCAGGGGAAAGAGCCGAAGGCATTTGGCTCAGCACCTTCCACTCGTTCTGCCTGGAAAGAATTTTGCGGGCGGGAAAGCCGGAAATTCAAGCCATCGAAGAAATCGATCACCAGATTTTGCTGCGGCGGAATCTCGCGGAACTCGGATTGGTTATCTTCCGAAGGCTCGCGGAACCGGCGCAGTTTCTGAAAGACTTCGTGACTTTTTTTTCGCGCTGCCAGGATGAGCTGGTGACTCCGGACGATTATCAGAGATACGTGAGCGGGCTCCGGCGGGAGCACGAAGCGCGGAAAAACGCCATGGAGCCGGACGCATTGCAAGTAGCGGAAGAGGAATTGGCGAAGCAGGAGGAACTGGCGCGAGTCTACCGCGTGAGCGAGCGGCTGCTACTGGAACGCAACCTATACACCTTCGGGGCGCAACTGTTGAAGTCGGTGGAATGTTTGCGGTCGGATTCCGAACTTCTGGAAAGCCTGCGCAGCCAATACCGCTACATTTTGGTGGACGAATTTCAAGACACGAATATCGCGCAGCTTGAGTTGCTTTGGCTGCTGGCTGGGGAGCGCCGCAATATTCTCGCAGTGGGAGACGACGATCAGGCGATCTACCGCTTCCGGGGCGCATCGTTTGGCAGCTTTACGATTTTTCTTGAACGGTTTTGCGGCGTGAACGGGAAGCAGGGCGCAGCCGCGGTAAAAGACTTCCTCGTATCGCTTTCGCAGAATTACCGGTCCACGCAGCGAATCCTTCGAGTGGCAGGCGAGGTGATCGGCGTGAACGAGCGCTCGCCATTGTTGCCGGCCAAAAAGCTTGTTACCGAGAATGCCCATGGCGAAAAAATTCGAGTGGCCGAATTCTGCGGGTTCGAGGAAGAAGGGGAGTGGATAGCCGGAGAAATCGAGCGGCTGCACGATGCGGGAGCCCCATGGCGAAGTTTCGCGGTGCTCTACAGGAAGCACAGGCATCGGGGACAACTTCTGCAGGCGTTGCGGCGACGGGGAATTCCATTTGTGATACGCAAGTCTTCGATCTTATCGAGCACTCTTGTCCGCGACTTGCTTGCGTGGATGCGGCTGATTGCGGTCCCGGCGGACAACGTGGCGTGCGCGCGTGTGCTGAGCGCTCCGTATTGGGGATTGGAAGCGCGCGATCTGGTGCGGCTGGCTGAACGGGCGGAAAAAAGCCGGCGTCCACTTTGGGATCAAGTGGAAGCGTCTCAAAAGGAAGCTCCTCTGGACCGAGAGGGCGTCCGCCTGCCGGAACTAGTGCAGCTTTTCCATCAAATGAGGCAAGCGGCTGCAAAGAAAAGAGCGGTTGAGGTCCTCGATGAACTGATCGCGAATCTGGGCATCGGCGTGCTGATGTCGGCAATCGACCGCCAACACGTGGAAAAGCTAGTTGCGTTCGTGAAGGAGTGGGAAGGCAAAAGCGAAAAGAAGCAACTTCGCGACTTCGCCGAGTATCTCGGTTTCTTCGATGAACTCGAGGGAGATATCCAACTGGAAGAGGAACTTTCCGACGACGCGGTACAGCTCATGACGGTTCACTCCGCCAAGGGCCTTGAGTTCCCGCACGTTTTTGTCCTGCGCCTTAGCAACAATGATTTCCCTTCGAGGCCGCGCCCGGCCACTTTTGAATTCCCTCCGGAACTCATGAAGGAGGAGCAGCCGAAATTTGATTTTCAGAAGCAAGAGGAGCGGCGGCTCTTCTATGTGGCGCTGACGCGCGCGCAAAAGCGGCTGACGCTTTCCACGATCGTCAATCGCTGGAAAAGAGAGTCGCCGTTTCTGGTTGATTTCCTAGCGAATCCGAAAATTCAGAAATTTGACACCGACCAGTGCCAGCCGAAAGTGGAATTGCCGCCAGTGGAAGAAACCACCGGACCGTTGGAGGACTCGTCGGACGAGCCTCCCCTCTTCAGAGCGACGCGAGAAAATGCCAAGGCATATTCGCGCATCGCGCTGTGGGCTAAGGCCTACCACCCGCCGCAGCCTGAGCCGCTGCAATTGAGCGCTTCGCGGATCGATGCCTACGACCAATGTCCGATGAAGTACATGTTTCAGTATGTGTGGAATCTTCGCGGCGGGCCGAACGCGCAGAAAACATTTGGCAACGTGATGCATTCGACGATTCGCGAATTTGTGGGCGAGATGCGCAAGGGGTCGCGGGTTCCGTTTGAGGAAGTGCTGGCAATTTACGAGCGGCAATGGTCGTCAGCCGGTTTTCCCGACGAATACCAGCAAGAGGAATACCGCAGGGTGGGCCGCGAGCAGCTCGAAGCCTTTCATCGCTCTTGCCAGGATGCGCCACCCGATATTCTTTATCAGGAGAAGAGGTTTGAGCTGCCGCTTGACCACGACATCATCGTGACGGGCCGAATGGACCAAGTGAATCGCCTGAGCGCCAGCGAAGTCGAGATTGTGGATTACAAAACCGGAAGGCCTCGCGACGCGAAAAAGGCCGCTGAAAATCTGCAACTGAGTATCTACGCACTGGCGGCGCGCGAAGTTTTCGGATTGGAGCCGGCCTACCTGGTGCTGTACAACCTTACGGACAATCAAGCGGTGGCGACCACGCGCGATAAGAAAGCTCTCGCGGCAGCGAAGGAAAAGATTGCGGAGATAGCCGACCAGATTCGCGCAGGAAATTTTCGCGCGAAGCCGGGTTTTGGCTGTGGATATTGCGACTTCAAGCCACTCTGCCCGGAACACGAACAGTTAATTACGATCCAGCCCGACCGGTGCGCTAGCCCTCGACCGGTAGTTGCTGGGCACATCGAAGAGAGGTTCTTCGACCGATTCCCAGGCTCATCCAACAGTCGACTCTTCGAGCCCTGCCGTGTCCCGGCGCTTCGCGCAAAAGCAAAGGCGCGGGACACTTCGCTCAGAATGACGACGTTATGCGGAGCATATGAATACTTCGAGGTCCGTAGCTTGAACCGTCCGGCGTCGAGCCGCCGCGTATGCTGCGGGAAAGCCGCGCCCGTGGTGCGCGCTGAATTGCGCGTATGCAGCCAAGCATCGTGCGCCGGGCACAGCATGCTGTGCCCCTACAACTGCAAAACAAAGGCGCGCCAGAAAATAAAAGCGGGGCAATCGTTTCTGATTGCCCCGCTTTTTTCGCCAGACTCTTTGACTCAAAGTCCGGAGTGGGTTCCGCGCATTTACTTACCGGAACTTTCTCCGCGAGACGGCAGCGAATCTAAATTCGAGCGCCGATCCCGCTTCGTTCATCTATAGAAGCAGGGGCGGATGAAGTCAAGAAGAAAAACTTTCGGGCGATTGCCGTTTTGAAAATGCGCGCCCTAGTGACCCGCGCTGATGGCGCTCAAATAAAATCCGCGGCGAGTCTCGACATTCAAGTCAGGGCGCTCGACGCGCACCTCAATGATGTGGAAGTCCTGACCCTTGGGAATATTCTCCGGCGAAAAGGTGAGCGTGTATTGATTGCGCGCTTGCTCGGTGACATCGGAATAAAGACGCTCAAGTTCAGGCTGCTTGGATGCGTAAAAAGTATCGCCGCCGCTATTCAAGGCGTATTTTTCGAGTTCCGAAGCTCCACGCTGAATAAGGGACTTGCCGATCGGCAGTGAATGCGTCACGGAAATGGAATACACTGCAACATCGTTGGCGAGGAGGGAGTGAAGCGTCTCGTCGAAGGTGTGCTCGTTCTTGGCGTTCTTGCCGTCAGAGATCAGAAAGATAATTTTGCGGCGGTCGCGGCCGCGATCCTTCAGCATATTCGACGCCGCGAAGACGGCATCATCCAGGGCGTTGTCGTTCCTGTATGCCTTCGAGCCGTGCTGCGGGACTCCGCGCGCCGTGTCCACGGGCTGGTGGCCGTTCATCGCGGGTCCGGCTGTGGTCGGGTCGGCAATCACCGCGCCATTGTGCGATTCGAGATCCAGGCGCTTCAGCTGGGTGAACAAATGATCGTTGTTGAAGGAAAAATCGGCGACAGTTTCCGGAAACTCGTCGTAAGTTACCACGGCGACTTCATCCATAGGGCCGAAGCCGGCGGAGATAGCCGTGAGGCTCTTCTGAACTTGCGAGACTTGATGTTGATCGAGATCATTGTCGATAAGAACGACGGCTGAAAGCGGCACCGGCTCGGAGGAGAACTGGCCAATCTTCTGTTCGATATTGTCAGAGAAAACTCGAAAATCCTTCTTTTGAAGATCTCCGACCAACTGGCCGCGGTTATCTTTTACAGTAACGGGAACGATCACGGTGTATGTTGGAACAATGATGCGCGGCGGATTCTGCTGTCGGGCGGGAGGGGTTACCGCTGGAACCCCTGGAGGCGTGGGGCGCTGCCCCTGCGGGTACGCTTGGCTCGCAAAGCCAAGCAACAGGAGCGTACCAAGCAGTGAAAGTCTTCGCGTCATCTGTGCGTCTCGTTTCTTCTCCGCCTGGAGCGCGAGAGTTCGCTGGGAACTTAGGCGCCGGGTCTGGGGCCGAACATCCGTAATGGCGTGCGGCGCATCGTATCAGTCTATTCCCCTCCTCGGAGGAATTCTACAATGCGGCTGACCAGCATCACGGCGGGTATTCTCGTTTTAGGAGCCAGCGCGTATCCGCTGGCGAGACCGATTGCGTCGCGCGCATCCGCGGCGGGCCGCAGTGCGTTCCAAGAGTCAAGCCCGCGAGGACCTCTGACTGACCCTTCCCGACCCAGCCAAGAATCGCAGGCGCCCCAGCAGCAGGAGCCCCCGCAATCGTCCGCACCCCTCCAAGTGCAAACGACGGTGGTGAATGTGTTCACAACGGTTCGCGACCGGCACAACGGAATCGTCTCCGACCTGGCGAAGAACGATTTCAAGGTATTTGAGGATGGAGTGGAGCAGAAAATCTCCTATTTCACGAAGGAAGTGGATCTGCCGCTTTCACTCGCAATAATGATGGACACCAGCGGGAGCATGCAGGAAATCTTGAGCGCCGAAAAGGAAGCGGCATCGAACTTCGTCCAAGAAGTGATGCATAAGAAGGACGAAGCGATTGTGATGAGCTTCGATACCGATGTAAATCTGCTAGCGGATTTCAGCGAGGATCCGTCGGTGCTTCAACGAGCCATCCGGCGGGCCGAGATCAATGTGGATGCATCCGGCATCGGCGGCACCGGCGGTACCGTGCCTTCACGCGGAGGCGGCACAAATCTTTATGACGCGGTTTATCTGGCGGCGCACGACGAACTAACGTCGGAAGCGGGACGCAAAGCCATCATCCTGCTGACAGACGCCGAGGACACCGGAAGCAAGTTGAGCGAGAATGATGCGATCGAATCCGCGCAGCGCGCCGACGCGGTGCTCCATTTCATTTTGATAATCGATCCGAGCGCCTCGGAAGGATATGGGCCTGGCGTGGCCTCAAAGATGGCGCACGAGACCGGTGGGCGCGTTATCAACGTGCGCAATGACGAGGGACTTCGGAAAGCCTTCGATACGATCGCCGAAGAACTGCGGTCGCAGTACGTGATCGGCTACTATCCTGCAAACGCGAAGCATGACGGCACATTTCGAAAGATACGAGTGGACGTGGATCGCGCCGACCTGAAGATCCTGGCTCGCAAAGGCTACTACGCACCATCCAGATAGCCGACGGTACCGAGCCTGCCGCGCTGAAGACCGCGGCGGTACATCCCAACCTTAGTCAGGCGCAGATTCCTTCAGCAGTTCGGCCAGATATTCCTTCCATGCAGCGGCGTGCGTGTGCGTGCCGTGACCGTAAGTCTGGTAGCTGACCGGCAGTAGCACAAACTTTCCGTTCTTGATTCTCTTCACTTCCTTCTCCGCGATCCCCAGTTCCGGCGGATTGATGAAATCGTCCGCCGAATTGATCCACATCACCGGCGCCTCGATTTTTTCCAGGCCGCCCGAAGGATCGTAGTTCCGCGAGGCATCCAATTGGTACAAAATGTCGTTCGCATCGAGATCCTTCATGCGCGTCTCGTAGGCTTTCTCCAGATATTCATCGGCGGCATCTTGCGTGGGCAGCGTTTTCTGCATCTGAAGAGGCGCGCTTCCAGCAACTGTCAGAAGATTGATCCAGCTTCGCAGCGCTTGTCGCGGCTCAGCGGTGTAGTCGCCGCCCGTCCATTCGGGATCGTTCTTGATGGCATCCATGGCCATCTTGCGCCACACGCGGTTCCTACCGGCAATCTGCACGGGCAGGCAGGCCAGCGGCATCAGCGCGTCCATGAAGTCCGGGTACGTCTCGCCCCATACAAACGAATGCATGCAGCCCATGGAAGTCCCAGTGACCAACCGGAGATGATTCACACCCAAGCCCATCGTCAGCAGCAGGTGCTGCGCGGCCACCATGTCGTCGTAGTCGTAGTGCGGAAAATGCGCGTGGAGTCCATCACTTGGCTTGGAGGACTTTCCGTGCCCGATTCCGTCGGGAAGGACGATGAAATACTTGTTCGTGTCTAGAAGCTGCCCCGGTCCGAATAGCTCGCCTGCGTAGATCGGCTGCAAAAATCCTCGCCCCGTGCCGCCGGTCCCATGCAGGATCAAGACGGCGTTGGTCACGCGTCCTTGTGCATCGCGCACCGGCGTTCCGAGAGTGGTGTAATGCAGGCGGAGTTCGGGGAGCGTTTCTCCGGAGTGGAAAACGAAATTCCTGGCGACGAAGTCGCCTTCCTGCGGCGCCGCTTGCTGTGCGAGCAGCGCCCGGCCTCCAACAACCACACAAACCGCAATAATCAGCGTTGCTCGCAGACAAGTTCGCATCAGGTGGGGCCTCCCGCCCACTGGTTCGGCTATTGGGCTCCAGGCCCTCCGGAGGACACGGCAGCGTAATAGCCTTTTCGTGTGCGGACCGTGAGGCCCTTGCGATCCGTCTCAACTTGGATTTTGCGGTATACGCCCACGGGAGGCGGATTGGCAGGAGCGTAGGCGATGAAATACTGGCTGCGCAGTTCGGTTCCGATGTCGAGAAAGGACTGAGCGAGGTCGTCCACGCGATAGGGGAAGAAGGCGTGGCCTCCTGTTTGATCCGCGAATTGTTGCAGAACTTTGTCGCCTCCCTCGACGTGATATTTGCTAGGACGGCTCGCGTCGTCGATCGCCAGCCAGTCGGTGCTGGTGCTGACCGTGAAGACCGCGACTTCAGAGCGAATGGACGCGTCGATTGCGTCGCTAAGCGCACGGTCGCTGAGGTTATCGTCACCATCGCTGATGACAACGATCACGCGACGCACCTCCGTTTCCGGGCCCACGGGAACCGGCGGATGCGCCAGCTTCTGCGCAGCCATATAGATAGCGTCATTCAGAGCCGTGCCGCCTCCGGCGCGCTGCTGCTCGATGGCTGAGGTAAGCAGATCGACGCTGGACGTGTAATCCTGAATCACCTGCGGCTCGTTATCGAAGGTCATCAGGAAGGCGAGATCTTTTTCGCGGCGGATTACCTTGTCCAGGAAGTCGACGGCGGCGTCCTTTTCAAATTTCAGGCGTGGCCGGATGCTGTTGGAGGTATCTAGCAACAGCGCGATGCGGAGCGGCAAATCGGTTTCGCGGCCGAAGAAACGAATGGCTTGCGGAGCGCCGTTATCGAGAACCTTGAAATCGCCTTTGTCGAGATCGGTGATGAAATCGTGATGACGGTCCACAACAGTGACCACGAGGTGGACAAGGCCCGTGGTGCTGACGATTGGCGGCTGCTGGGGAGCTGCGCCCTCTTGAGGATTCGGAGTAGGGGTTGGCTGCGGGGAGGAAGCGGGGCCAGCTGGCGCCGGCGGAGCCTGTTGCGGACGCGCGTAAACCCCAAACACTGCGAATCCGATCAGCAGCAGAAGCGCCCCTACTCGGAGATGGTTAGGAAGATTCGTCAAACCACACTTCACGGAAAGGATTATAGGAACTCGCGTATGGCGGCGTCAATCGAAGCTGGATCAACCTGGACCGCACGAGCGAGAGCGCCGAGATAGTCGACGAGTTGGGGCGGCAGCGGCGCACGGACTTCGATTCGCCTACCTGTTCGTGGATGAACGAAGGCGAGTGCGGGCGGCATGAAGAAAATTGCGGCTCAGCGGCGGGAGCAGTACAGAGGCGGTGCGTTCCTGGCGCGGGGCACCGTAAAGCGTATCGCCCACCACCGGACATGAAAGCGCGGAAAAGTGAACGCGAATCTGGTGGGTTCTGCCGGTGCGCAGGCCGGCCTCGATCAAGCTGTAGTTGTTGAGCCGAAGCAGAACGCGCCAATCGGTCCGAGCCTCGCGGCCCTCGCGGCGGCGGGCGGTCATCCGCGAACGGCGGCGCAGGTCGCGGGCGATGGCCAATTCTACGGAACCTGACTGGCCCTTGATGCTTCCGTGAAGCAGCGCGAGATAGATTTTTTCGATTTGGCGCTCGCGAAAATCATCCACTAATTTCCGGTGAGCTTCGTTGGTGCGCGCAACGAGGATTGCGCCGGAGGTATCTTTGTCGAGGCGGTGGACGATGCCGGGACGCAACGGTCCGCCGATGGTTGAGAGTCCAGCGTCGCCAAAACGATTTAGAAGTGCGGCGACCAGTGTGCCGGCATCCGCGCCGGCTCCTGGATGCACAATCATTCCGGCCGGTTTGTTGATGACGGCGACGTCTTCGTCTTCGTAAAGGATGTCGAGGGGGATAGGTTCCGCTTCGACCCCTGCAGGCGGCGTCGGAGGAATTTCGATTTTCACTGTCTCGCCGGACGCGACGTGATGCGAGGCTTTGAACGCGGCGCCGTCCACGAGCACGCGGCCCTCGTCGATCAGCGATTGGATCTGGGAGCGACTCAGTGCAGGAAGTTGTGAGACGAGGAAACGGTCAAGGCGATGGCCCGAGCGGTCAGGCGGTACGATAAATTCGAAGCGTTCGCCAGAGCGGCTCAAGGGCATGCTGTCGCTTCATCACGTCCAACAATCATTGCCAGGAGCGGCTCGCCATCTCGCGCGCTGCGGGCACCCGCGCGATCGAACCAGCGCGACGCAGGCCGCGCCACCAAAGCGAGGCGCCGGCGATGATGAGTCCAGCGCTCACAATCTGCATCAGCGACACCGAATCATGGAACATCATCGTACGGCCTGGGTCGCCACGGAAAAACTCAATTGTGCCGCGTTCGCTTCCGTAGAGGACAAAATATGCTCCGATCAACTGCCCCGTAAATCGCTGCCTGGCGCCCAACCAGATCAGAAGTAGAAAGTTCAAGAATTCGGCTCCAGCTTCGTAGAGCTGTGTGGGATGCAGTGAAACGTGGAGCGGCGTGCCCGCAATTGTTTGCGCGACTGGGTTGGTGAAAGTGACGCCCCAGGGGAGCGATGTCGACTTGCCATAGCAGCAGCCCGCCACGAAGCATCCGATACGCCCAATCGCATGTCCCAGCGCAATGGGAGCGGCGACTACATCCAGCACCGCGAGAAGCGGCATTTTCTGAAAGCGCGTGTACAAGACGACCCAGAGAATTCCGCCGAGGATGCCGCCATAAAACGTACCGGCTGATTGGAAAGTTGCCATGCTGAAAATTTCGCCCGGATGTGCGACGTAGTAGTCCCACGCGCTGAAGATCAGCCACATTTTCGACATCAACAAAGCCGCGAGGATTCCGTAGACTCCGAGATTCCACACGCCATGCGGATTCAAACCGGCTCGCGGCGCTTGCCGGTAAGCGAGCCAGAGTCCAACCAGAAATCCAGCCGCAGCAAGTACCCCGTAGGTGTAGATCGTGATGGAGCCGATTTGGAAAAGGACTGGATGCATTGCTAGGCCCGTTCCTGGCTGGGATGACGCCAATCGCGAAGGAGTTCGAGCAGGACCAAGGCTGCGCCGACGACAATCGCGGAGTCAGCCACGTTGAAAGTGTACCAGTGGTGGCTGCCGACGTAGAAATCGATGAAATCGGTAACGCTGTGGCGGACGATCCGGTCCAGAACATTACCTGCCGCGCCGCCAAGTATCAGCGCCATCCCGCATTGCCCTAGCTGGCCTCCGGCGCGACCGGTGACCAACAGCCATGCGATTAAGCCGATCACTGCTACAGAAAACAAGATTAGCAATGGCGCGCGCCAGGGCATTTCGGAGTCGGCTAAAAGTCCGAATGCGACACCGGGATTGCTGGTGTGAACCAGATTCAACACGCCGGGAATCAAGACGCGGCTCGAACCCGCTTGAGTGAAATTCTCCACGGCATATTTGCTGGCTTGGTCCAGAATTAGAACGGCTGCCGCGAGAATGGTTAAGAGCCATGCCGGGCGCGCAGGGGAAATTATCACGAAGAGGCACTCCCGGCCACGCTGCCTCCGTCGCGCTCAATTTCATCCATTGCGGCCACGCAGCGCTCGCACCAATTCGGGTAATCCGTGCTCTCGCCGACGTGCGTGGAATAGTTCCAGCAGCGCTCGCACTTTTGGCCTTGGGCGCGCTCGACGTGAATCCGCAGTCCATCGTCAGCACCGGCGGCCGGCTTGCCGATGTCCGCATTGTCTGCAGCGATTTCAACTTTCGAGACTATGAAGAAGGCTGGAAGGTTGGCGGCGTGCTTGCGCAATATCCCGGCCAGTTCGCTTTGAGCGGCTAGAGTAACCCGCGCTTCAAGGCCCGCGGAGATTGTTTTTGCGGCGCGCAGAGGTTCGAGCGCTTTCAAGACTTCCTCGCGTACAGTGAGCAAGCGATCCCATTCTTTTGACCGGGCGTCGTCGAAGGCTTTTTCGAATGGTTCCGGAGAGGGGAATGAGGCCATGTGCACGCTCGGCTGCGCCGAAGCGCCGCGCGGCAGATATTTCCAAACTTCCTCGGAAGTGAAAACCAGGATTGGCGCGATCAGGCGAACCAACGCTCGCAAAATGTGATAAACCGCCGTTTGCGCGGAGCGGCGTCCTCGGTTATTTGGCGCGAAGGTATAGAGGCGATCCTTCAGCACGTCGAAATAAAATGCGCTCAGGTCGATCGTGCAGAAGTTTTGGATCTCATGGTACACACGATGAAACTCGAATTCCTTATACCACTCGTTGCATTGGCGGATAAGCGCTCCACTACGGCGAAGCATCCAGGCGTCCATCTCCCACATGTCCGCGTCGTGCACAATGTCACGCCCCGGCTCGAAATCGAAGAGGTTCGATAGCGCGAAGCGGAAAGTATTGCGGATTTTGCGGTAGGCCTCGGCAAGCTGCGTCATCATTGCGTCGGAAAGGCGGACGTCTTGCGTGAAGTCTTGCGAGGCGACCCAGACGCGCAGCAGGTCGGCGCCCCACTTATCCGAAATTTCCTTGGGATACATGGCGTTGCCGAGTGATTTCGACATCGGCGCGCCTTTTTCGTCGAGCGTCCAGCCGTGGGTGACCACTTGCTTGTATGGCGCGCGCCCGCGCGTGCCAACTCCGATCAGCAAGGAACTTTGAAACCAGCCGCGATACTGATCGGGGCCCTCCATGTACACGTCGGCGGGCCACGTGCCGTCCTTTTCGCTGAGAACGGCGAGGTGAGTGGAGCCCGAGTCGAACCACACATCGAGGATGTCGTTTCCCTTACGCCACTTCGCGGCGCCACAGGAGCATTTCGTCGCGGGCGGGAGCAACTCTTCGGCGGTGTGGGCGTACCAGGCGTCAGCGCCTTCGCGCTCGAAGAACGGCAGCACATGACGAAGCGCCTGAAAATCCTTGAGCACCTCTCCGCACGACTCGCAAGTGAAAACGATCAGGGGCACTCCCCAAAAGCGCTGGCGGGAAATGCACCAGTCGGGCCGCTCGGCCACCATCTCGCGAATGCGAGCCTCACCCCAAGTCGGCTTCCACTTGACCTTGGCTATTTCAGCGAGGGCGTTTTGCCGCAGCCCGTCATGGTCGATTCCCACGAACCACTGCTCGGTAGCGCGGAAAATCACGGGATTATGGCAGCGCCAGCAATGTGGATAGCTGTGGGTGAGCTTGCGCTCGCCGACGAGCATGCCGCGCTTCCTCAGCAGCTCAATGATGACGGGATTCGCCTCCCATACAGTCTTGCCTTTGTATTCTGGAAGACCTTCGGTGAAGCGGCCGTCATCGTCCTGCGGTGCGTATGCTTCGAGGCCATATTTTTGGCCCGTGCGGAAATCTTCCGCGCCATGTCCAGGCGCTGTATGGACGATGCCGCTGCCTTGATCGAGGGTGACATAATCCGCCAGCACCGCGGGCACAGTCAAATCAAGAAATGGGTGCTGGAACTGAATGCCTTCCAGATCGCGACCTTTCCAGGAACCGTGGATATCGCCAACTTGCAGTTTCAGTTCATCCGCGAGCGCTGGAATGCGCTCTTTGGCGAGCAGGAGTTTGCCGGCGGGAGTGTCCGCGACGGTGTACTCAAAATCCGGATGAAACGCCAGAGCGCGATTCGCGGGAAGCGTCCAAGGAGTCGTCGTCCAAATCAGCGCGTTCACGTCGCTGCCCAGCGCGGATGATTTCGGTCCCGGCACAACTGGAAATTTCACCCAAACGGAAGGGCTGGTGTGGTCTTCGTACTCCACTTCCGCTTCCGCGAGCGCCGTGCGATCGCAAATGCACCAGTAGACGGGTTTCAGTCCACGATACACGTATCCTTTCTCGAAAAAGTCGATGAAAGCGCCGGCTATGCAAGCCTCCACGCCAGGATCCATCGTGAGATAGGGCTTGTCCCACTGGCCGAATACGCCCAGCCGGCGAAATTCGCGTTTGTGGATCTCCACGTAACGCGCTGCAAATTCCCGGCACATCTTGCGAAACTCAGGTGCGGAAACTTTGCTTGTCTTTCCTCCCAATTCCTTTTCCACCTGGGTCTCAATGGGCAGGCCGTGGCAATCCCAGCCAGGGATGTAGGGCGACTGGAACCCCGACATGGTTTTCGATTTCACGATCATGTCTTTTACGATCTTGTTGAGTCCGGTGCCGAGATGAATCTCACCCGTTGGATAGGGAGGGCCATCGTGAAGGACAAACAGCGGCGCACCGGCGCGTTCCTGGAGAACGCGCTCGTACAGGCCCATTTGTTCCCACGCGGCAAGCTGTTCGGGTTCGCGCTCCGGCAACCGCGCCTTCATGGGGAACTCGGTTTTTGGAAGATTCAGGGTGCGCTTCAGGTCAACGGTTTTCGCCATCTCGCGGGGTTCGATAAGCCCTTTCTGGGAAGACTGGCCGCATTTTGTGGCCGGGATATGTTAGCTTGTGCTACGAATTGGCGCGGTGGAAACCGAAATTTGGCATCGCGCCACGTAATGTTACAATGAATCCTGAAGCATGTCAGCCGCCTGGGCCAGACATCCTTTTGAGCAGCCGTGCGTCTAAGATGAGGTGCCCCTGCGGATGGGATAGCAAGTAATGCGAACACTCAATCTTACCACGAGACTCGACAAAGCCGACCGCCCAGCGAGCGGATCAACCGAACCCCAACTGCACTTGGGGCGCCTACCTGCGCCGGTTCATGAATCCAGCCTCAGAAGCTTGTTTTCGAACCTGCGAGACTTTCTCACCGAGCGTCCCGCCAAGGTCCGCCCCGGCACGCCGACCGCCTTTGACATGCCGAAGTTTGGCACCGGCATAAGCGCCAACCTGCGGGAATTTTTCCGCGCTGCGCCTCGCGGAAGAGTGAATTCCGCGCTGTTGGTAAATTGGAAAGAAGAGCCGACTCTTTGGCAAAACTTGCGTGATTGGATCGCGCCGCGAAAATTGCCCCCACTGCAGACCACGAGCCAACCCATTCCGGTTCCGGAAATTTGGTCAAAGAACACGCAATTCAATCGCGTGCAGATTGTTTCGGTCCTGGTTCACGCGGTAGCGATTGCTGCCGTGGTGATCATTCCGCTGCTGTTTCCTGGAATCATTACGACGACCACAAAGGCCTTCAACCCCGAGGCGCCGGTGGATGTGAGCGTTTCACCCTATCTCGCGAAGCTCAAACCCTCCGCCAAGGCCGCGGGTGGTGGTGGCGGCGCGCATGATATAGCCCCGGCTGCCAAGGGAAAATTGCCGAAGTTCTCATGGACGCAATTCTCGGCCCCAATGGCGCATCCCGTGGAGCACCCGCAGATCGCGATGACACCAACGGTTGTTGGCAATCCGGACATTAAATTGCCGAATCAGAATCTTCCTAACTGGGGCGACCCTCTCGGCAAGTCCCTGACCGATTCGATGGGCCAAGGTCACGGCAGCGGCGTAGGAAACGGAAATGGCGCCGGCGTCGGGCCTGGCGAGGGTTGGAACACTGGCGGCGGAACGCCGAATGCGGGGACAGGAGGTTATGGCGTTCCCGCGTGTCTCTACTGTCCGCGAGCCGATTACAGCGACGAAGCCATGAAGGTGAAGGTGCAAGGTGTGGTCGAGCTGATTGCGGTGGTCACCGCGGACGGTCGAGTGACCGACATTCACGTCGCGAAGGGTCTCGGTCTCGGACTTGACGAAAAAGCCATTCAAGCAGTGCGGACCTGGCGCCTCACGCCTGCGCGCGGTCCTGACGGAAGGCCCGCTGCCGTGAGGCAGATTATCGAAGTCGCGTTCCAATTGTTCTGAAGGCGCCTAACCGCACAGCGCCTTTTCCGGCGATCCTTTCCACGGAACATAGGCTAAGCCTGACGTTAACCAACTGGAGCCATCGTTCCGCGCCGCAACGCCCTCGTGTTACGCCGCTCTGCTACGATGGCCGGCATGAAAAGCAAAATCACTTTCGTCACGGTCTTAATAGCGGCGATGATCGCGGTGGTTCCGCGAGCGACCGCTCAAGACGGCTCAATCGAGTTCGTAGCGCACGCCACGCCCTCCGAAGGCCTGGAAGAGCCGGTACGCGGCTTCCCTTTCTATCTCCTGAGCAAAAGCTTCGAGGAAATCGGAAGGGAAGCGGATGCAGAAGATCCGAAGCCGGACATGAACGCGTTCATCGACAAACTCGACTCCGCTTCCTATTCCCCCGAATTGAAAGCCTGGATGAAAAAGAACCAATTTGTGACACTGGCCGGGGAAGATTTCATTCACAAGCTGCGTCCGGCGGACGTCATGGATATTCCCGAATTTTTCTCGGCGTACATGAATAGGAATGACGGCGATCAATCCGCGGATTTTCCCAAATCTAAAGTCAAAGCCTCCGATAAAGTCAAGAATCCGGCAAGATACGCGAAGGCGAACGCCGACGACAGGGAAATGATCCGTCGCTACATCGAGCAGCATCCGCAAAGCGTGGACGGCATCGATCTCAATCTTGCTGAGATAGACCCTGGGCCCAAATGGAACACTTTGCTCGGGAGGCGCACTCCGGAGATTCATCGCCGGGCTCTCGATCTGGCGCAATCCAAATATCTGGTGGCGCGCACGGAATCCAACCTTCAGGGGCAGGGTTTTTTGCGCAATGTGCCGCCCGGAAATTATTGGATCAGCACGCTTGGTGTCGCTGCTGATGTGGGCGACGCGCGGCCACGCTGGGACGTGCCCGTAACTGTGCAGCCGGGCAAACCCGAGTACGTCGCGCTCTCCAATGCTAATTCCGTCCAGCCGTCGCATTCTCGCGCTAACCAGTGACGCGAAATGGCTGAAGGCCGCGACGCAGCCGAGTGGATACGCAACCTGGCCGATTCCGATCCGGTGAAAAGGCGTGCGGCCGCAACACATCTGCACTTGGCCGGGGCCGCGCTGGTTCTCACCGCAACCCGCGAATGGTTCAAGGACGCCGAATTTCGCGAACTTGTGCGTCCCTTTTCAATGGCTGCGGCTAACGAGTCAGCCACGGAAGACATCCTGTTCAGCATTGGCATCGCGGTGCAACCGGAGAATTTCGAAAGAATTCGCGCCGCGAACGGATCGCCCCGTCTTGCGGAAGTTCCGCCGGATCAGGATGCGATGGAATTCGAACTACGCTCGGGCGAGCATGAGGAATTCGATATTCTGACAACGCGCGATCCAGGTGGCCCAGGTGCAATCGCTCGATACCTCAAGAAATTTGGAGAGGGGATTCAGCAAATTGAAGTGAACGTGACCAGCGTGAACCGAGCCACTGACATCTTGCGCACTCGGTTTCGCCTTACGCCCGTGTATCCGGAAACGCATGCAGGTGCCAACGGGACACGCGTTAATTTTTTTCTGGTGCCGGCAGTAGAGGGCAAGCGCGTCTTGATCGAATTGGTGGAACCTGCCCCGAGAGGGTAAATGGCGTTGCGTTTATGCGCCGCTCTGCTCGATAAGCTTCGCAACCAGCGCCGTCCATCCGGTTTGATGACTTGCGCCCAGACCCGCGCCCGTTTCCCCGTGAAAATATTCGTAGAATAAAACCAAATCGCGCCAGAAAGGATCCTGCTGAAACAGTGCCGTATCGCCATGGACTGGCCGGCGCCCGTTCTGCTGGAGAAAAATGTGCGAAAGCCGCCGTGATAGCTCGCTCGCGACGCCCCAAAGCGTCTTCTTCTGCCCCGAGCCCGTCGGGAAGTCAACACGGAATTCGTCGCCATAATAGAAATGAACGCGCTGCATCGACTCGATCAGCAGGTAGTTCAGCGGAAACCAGATAGGCCCGCGCCAATTGGAATTTCCGCCGAAGAGATCGGTAGTCGATTCGCCGGGTTCGTAATCCACGGAATGAGATTGTCCATCCACATTGAGCATGAATGGATGATCTTGATGGAATTTCGACAGTGCCCGAAGTCCATGCGGAGACAAGAACTCCTTTTCGTCGAGCACGTAGCTATAGATGCGCTTGAGTTTCTTTCGATTGGCGATGGTGAGCAATAATCGCGCACCATTCGCGTCTGCGCCGGCTCATATCAACGTGCTCTGATACGTTCGGCGTGATGATTCAGAAACCATTGCATGCGGCGGGTGAAAGCGGGCAAACGCGCAAGGTCCTCGGGATCGAATGTTTCGACAGCAAAAAGGGAATCAAGCCCACCATGGACCGTACCTTCATCGGGATGTGGCCTCCGTCCGCCCGATGTAGAACGTCATAATAGAAGCCGTCGCGTTCATCCCACAGCCCGATTCCCTCGCCGCCATGTCGTTCATCGCCTGCGAGATGTAGACGAAGTGCTCGAAGAACTTGCTGGCGACATCTTCATAAGCGGATCGTCACGGGCAAGCTCCATCGCCATGGCGAGCATGTTCAGGCAGAACATCGCCATCCAGCTTGTGCCATCGGATTGCTCGATCGTGGTGCCGGGGGCAAGAGGTCCGGAGCGGTCTAACATGCCAATGTTATCCAATCCCAGAAAGCCGCCTTCGAACACGTTCTTCCCGTCGGGGTCCTTCCGGTTCACCCACCACGTAAAGTTCAGAAGCATCTTGTGAAAAACGCGCACCAGGAACTTCCGGTCCTCTCGCCCCTGAATCCGGCCCGCAATTTTGTAGACGCGCCATGCCGCCCACGCGTGCACCGGCGGATTGACGTCCGAAAAATTCCATTCGTACGCGGGCAGTTGCCCGTTCGGATGCATGTACCATTCGCGTAGGAACAAAATTAGCTGGTCCTTCGCAAACTCTGGATCGATCAGCGCCATTGCGACGCAATGGAACGCCAAGTCCCACGCCGCGTACCAGGGGTACTCCCATTTGTCCGGCATCGAGATCACGTCGGAATTGTGCAAATGAACCCACCGGTGATTTCGTCCTTCGTACCGCTCGGCAGGAGGAGTCGGTTGTGTCGGATCACCACGAAGCCACCGGCTCACATCGTAGTGATAACTCTGCTTGCCCCACAGTAGCCCTGCAAATGCCTGGCGCTGCACCAACCGGGCATCGTCGCCCGCTCCGACGTGAGCGCGCTGCGCGTAAAACTCGTCGGCTTCCCTGATTCGCTGGGAGAACACGCCATCGAAGCTCGCGCCAAAAAGTTGCCTCGCGGTTGTCCTGTTCTGCGCGGGGTTCTTGTCCATCAGACGGGCGCAAATGGTCCAGCTCGCCGACGGTGCGATCTCTGCGGCGTACACCGCTGCTGCTTTCGTGCCCTTTTGAGCGGGATTCACCGCGGATAGCTCGCCGTTGATTACATACCGGTGAAACGCATCCTTCACGTAGGGCGTGCGGTTCTCAAACTGAAAAAGGCGCTCCGCGTTCGTTTCATTCTCGGTAAAAAGAAGGTCTGGCGCGCCTTCTAGAAGCAGCCAACGCTTGCCGTAATGATATTCGGATAGCTCGATCAGCGATGTTCCCGGCGGAGCGTCGAGGCGGTAAACCTGCGGCGGATCGTAATTCTCGCCCCAGGACCATCGATTTCGAAACCAGAGCGTTGGCAGAATTTGCAACCGCGCCGGTTCAGGACCGCGGTTCCAAGCCGTGATGCGGATCAGGACATCCTCTTCGCTGGCTTTGGCATATTCCACGAACACGTCGAAATACCGGTTCTCGCGAAAAACCCCCGTGTCGATCAGTTCGTATTCGGGCTCTAGCCGCGTTCGCTTCGCATTTTCGCGGAGAAGCTGTTCGTAGGGAAACGCCGCCTGAGGGTACTTGTACAAGTACTTCAAATAAGAGCTTGTCGGCGTGGCGTCGAGGTAGAAGTAGTATTCCTTTACATCTTCTCCGTGATTCCCCTGAGGATTGGTGAGGCCAAAGAGACGCTCTTTCAGGATCGAATCTTTCTCGTTCCAGAGCGCGAGAGCAAAGCAGATGTGCTGGTGGCGGTCGCAGATTCCGCCGATGCCGTCCTCCCCCCAACGGTAGGCCCGAGACCGGGCGTGGTCGTGGGGAAAATAGTTCCAAGCGTCGCCGTTCGCGCTGTAATCTTCGCGAACCGTTCCCCACTGTCTCTCGGCGAGATATGGGCCCCAGCGTCTCCAGTTAACGCTTCGTTCAGTATTCGCCCGCAGCCTCTCTTCTTCGCTGGTCATTCCTCGATCCCTTCACATGAGGTGCTGCGGGGTGTGCCGCGTCTCGCGTTTTCACTTTAGTGGGCGGCGAAATCACTCTAACGTTTCAAGCGGCACGTAGCAAGATTCTTCCATCGTTTTCCCGCCTAAAACAACGCCAGTGGCGGTGCTTTCCCCGATTCTGTATTCTCGAACGCATCGCGCATTCACACCGGAGACGATTCTGAACCAACTACAGTCCGCATCCACACAGCATCCTCCGTTCAGACCCGCAGCCTCTTGGGGTTTCCCTTTGAGCTGCATATGTGTTGCTGCAATGTTCGTAGTATTGCCCATGCTCTTCCTCGGCAATGCCTCCGGCCATGATTTCGACTTTCACGTAGCTTCCTGGATGGATGTGGCCGGCCAGTGGCGCGAAGGAGTCGTTTATCCTCGCTGGGCCGAGTGGGCGAATTGGGGATTCGGCGAGCCGCGGTTCATCTTCTATCCACCCGCTTCGTGGATTGCCGGAGCCGCTCTCGGTGCCGTGCTGCCGTGGAGAATGGTTCCCGGTGCATTTATCTTGCTTGCGCTGGTCCTCGCGGGTATGTCGATGTGGGTCCTTTCGCGCGAATGGTTACCGCCACCGCAAGCCGTCGTCGCCGCGCTTCTATACACTGTGAATCCCTATAATCTTGTGATCGTTTATTACCGCAGCGATTTTGCCGAGCTGTTGGCTGGCGCCTTATTCCCCCTGCTCATTTGGGGGGTCTTGCGAGTCATTGCCGGCGAGTGGCATCGCGTCCCTTCGCTCTCCGTGATCTTTGCCTCGGTTTGGCTCACTAACGCGCCCGCAGCCGTGATCGCCACTTATTTGCTGGTCCTGGTTATAGCAGTCGGCTGCATTGCACGAAAAAGCCTTCGTCCTCTGCTCCTTGGCACGAGTGCCATGGCTGGCGGTTTCGCCCTCGCAGCTTTTTACATTTTGCCGGCCGCCTGGGAGCGGCGCTGGGTTCAAATTGCGCAAGCTGTCGCCGGCGAAGTTAACCCCAGCAGGAATTTCCTTTTCACCCGCATGAATGATCCGGACTTCGTGCTTTTCAATGGAAAGGTTTCTTGGATCGCGGCTGGCATAATGACTATCACCGGTATCGCCACAATTGTCGCAGCGCGAAAGCGGCGACACTTCCCCGTGTTGTGGTGGATTTTGATTTCCCTTGCTGTGGCGTCGGCGTTCCTGATGTTGCGGCCGAGCTTATGGTTATGGAATACGCTTCCCGAATTGCGATTCATCCAATTCCCGTGGCGTTGGCTCGAGCCACTTGCCGTCGTTTTCGCATTCTTCTTGGCTCAAGCAATCTTCAGCGTGCGCCGCCGGCTCCTATCGTGGACCGCAACCGTAGTGGCTTTCGTTGCGATCGGCGGCACAGCCACGGCCATCATTCGCGACGCGTATTGGGACGACCAGGATGTTCCCTCAATCGCAGCCGCAATAAGCTCACACCGGGGCTATGAGGGAACGGACGAATACGCCCCCATCGGCCTAATCCGTCTCGACCTCCCTGGGAATCCAGACGACACGGAGCGTCCTGCCGGCATCTCGCCGGATCCCGCGCCTCAGTTTGAAGAACTTCGTTCTGCTACCGGTGCTGCAGTGCCAGCTGTAGGAATCAGGCTCAACGTTAGCCGCTCGTCCGCCGAGCGCAAGGCATTCACGGAGGAAAGCGCCGCACCTGTGACCCTCGCGTTACGCTTAGTAGATTATCCTTCGTGGGAAATCCAGGTAGATTCTAAGCCAGCCCGCATCACTACGCTTCCTGCGACTTCCCAAATACTTGTGCCTCTCGCAGCAGGGGATCATCGTGTTGACGTTCACTTCGGGCGAACTTGGGACCGCAAGGCGGGAGACGCAATCTCGGCCTCGACGGTAACGCTGCTCGGGTTTATCTGGGTCTTTCGTCGAAGACGAAGATCAGCGGCTACTGTAGCCGGCGATGGGTGAATTTCTTCTCGCCCTTACTGTATTCAGCCACCGTCTGGCCGTGGCCATACAGCTTGTACTTATATGTGGTCAGTCCTTCGAGACCCATGGGACCGCGCGCGTGCAATTTGCTGTTGCTGATGCCCAATTCCGCGCCAAATCCGTAGCGGAAACCGTCCGCAAAACGCGTGGAGGCGTTCTGATAGACGCCCGCCGAGTCCACCTCGTCCATGAATCGCGCCGCAGCTTCCGAATCCTCGGTCACAATCGCGTCGGTATGGCGCGAGCCATAAGTATTGATGTGCTCGATGGCTTCGTCGAGGTTTGCGACCACTCTGATCGACAGAATGAGATCCGAATATTCAGTCGACCAATCCTTTTCCGTGGCGGGCAAAATGGATACGCCAGGCAATAGCGAGACGGTCTTCGCATCGCCGCGAATTTCCACTCCAGCGCCTGCCAATTTCCGTACCGCTTGCGGCAGAAATTCGGTTGCGATCGCGTCATGCACCAGCAAAGTTTCGGCGGCATTGCACACCGAGGGATACTCCACCTTGGCATCGTAAATAATGTCCACGGCTTTCGTGACATCCCCCGCTCGATCGACATACACGTGACAAATTCCCTCGCCATGCCCTAGAACCGGAATCCGGGTGTGCTGCTTGATGTAGTTCACTAACTCGTACGAGCCGCGAGGAACGATCAGGTCCACGTCGCGGTCCTGCGCCAAAAGCTCGATCACATCCGCGCGCGATTGCAGCAAGGTGATCGCATCTACGGGAACGCCTTGGAATCGAATCAAACACTCCCGCCAGATGGAGACGATCTCTTGATTCGTCTCCGCCGCTTCCGACCCGCCTTTCAGGATCACCGCGTTGCCCGATTTCAGGCACAGCGAAGCGACCTGCGGAATCACATCCGGCCGCGATTCAAAAATCACGCCAACCACGCCAAAGGGACAGGATTCTTTGTACAGCACCAATCCTTCGTCCAGCTCTGTGGCGGCTAATCTCCGTCCAAGAGGATCTTCGAGCCGCGCGACTTCTCGAATCTGCGTGGTCATCTGCCCGACGCCCGCTTCTGTCACGCGTAACCGCGCCAGCATCGCGGAAGTCATCTTCCCGGAATCCACCGCGGCCTTCGCGGCGACGCGGTCGCGTTGATTGGCGTCGAGAACCCTCTGGCGCCCGTCTTCGATCGCTTGCGCCGCCGCCATAAGAACTTCCACGCGAGCCTCTGCAGAGAGCTTGGCAAGCGCCCGCGAAGCTTTCCTGGCTCTCCGCGCCACTGCTACCACGGAAGTATCGTTCGCTTGTATTGCCGACGCTGTCGTTGGCTGGCTCATGTCTTCTCTAGTAACACGATATTATCGCGGGTCACCAAAACCGGCGAGGAGGTAGCTGTACTTCCTGTAGCCGCGCCTCTCTTTGCCGAGAATCTTTCCGCTTCTTCGCTCGCGCATTTGGCGATACCCCGTGCGAATTCACGCCCTTCGCAATCGACGATGCTCACCACGTCCATTGATGCGAAGCGGTTTTCGACGCGCACGATCCCCGATGCCAGCAAACTTGCTTTCCCTTGGGTGATGGCCCGGTGCGCGCCCGCATCCACCACCACACGGCCGCGGACATTCGCGGCATACGCAATCCAGCGCCGCTTCCCCGGCATTCGTTTGGCCGGCAAGAACGCTGTCCCGGTCCTTTCGCCCGCAAAAACTCGATCCAGCGTATCTGGGCGGCTGCCATTCGCGATCACCGCGATCCCGCCGCACTTCATGGCAATCTCCGAGGCTTCGAGCTTCGTCCGCATCCCGCCGCGTCCGCTTTCCGATGGAC
Organism: uncultured Acidobacteriota bacterium; assembly: GCA_963723845.1. GTDB lineage: Bacteria > Acidobacteriota > Terriglobia > Acidiferrales > UBA7541 > Palsa-295. The sequence continues at coordinate 53,358 of CAVRSO010000029.1, read as the reverse complement.
CAGCCGCGAGCGACTGAATCTCGGGTGTGATTTCAGCCACCAGCGGAATCACCTCGCCTTCCTCGCCGCCCCCCGCGCCATTCCGCGAGAGCAATCCATCCACGTTCGTTAGCAGCACCAACGCATCTGCCTCCAGTCCGCTCATTACCAGCGCCGCCAGCCGGTCGTTGTCGCTGAATGCAGGTGTGCGCGACTCGGGCGCCACCGGCTCCAACTCCGCCGTGGAAACAGTATCGTTCTCATTCACGATTGGCAGCACTCCAAATCCGAGTAGTTTCTCGATCGTATGCTGAAGATTCGAATACCGACGCCAGTTCGTGAAGTCCTCTTCCGTCAGCAGAACCTGCGCTACTTTTATGCCCCATTTCGAAAATAGGTCCTTGTACGCGTCCATCAGAAGGCTCTGGCCCACCGCCGCGCACGCCTGTTTCGTCACCATATCTTCCAAGCGCGACCGGTGCAGTCCCAGCCAGCCTCTACCCAGCCCCACAGCTCCCGAAGAAACCAGCACAACCTGCCGGCGCTCTTTCATTAAAGCTGCGATCGAACGAACCACCGGTTCCACCCGCTCGTAGCACAGGTTTCCCTCCGGCTCCGTCACGGTAGCGGTTCCGATCTTGATTACCACTCGCCGCGCCGATCGCAGCAGCCGCGCGCGTTCCGACTCTAATTTGTGCTCGATCCCCACTCGAAAACCCCGTGTATTCCGGCCGCACTTTTGCCGCGCTTACTCGATGTCGTCAATTGTATCGGAATCAACCGAAGGCAGTGTTCGAATTTCCAAGTAGCTCAGATTACCCAACTCACATGAAGCTCGCGGCTTGACCGCCAGCCCTCCAGGGCGTTGTCCATTTGAACAATTCGCGTGTCAGATAAAAGGCCCTCGGCGGAGCTTCGTTTTATTATCGCCTCCAAGCTCTTAGCCTCTCACTGGGGGTCATATGCACCAGGACCGCCGTCAATATCAGCGTGTGATTCCTGATCAGCCGCTACTAGTTCGCTGCGGTGAATCGCAGTCTCGGCTCCTGTTCGATCTCTCCGAAGAAGGTCTGGCCATCGACGATCTGGGTTCCGAGAGCTCAGCAGCACAAGTCATCCCTCTTGCGTTTGATCTGCCGGACGGAAGCGGTCATATCCAAGCCAACGGGGAAATTGCCTGGACGAACGACTTCGAAAAGCGCACTGGGTTGCGCTTTGTGGATTTGGCGGACACTTCCCGGCAGCAGCTCAGGCGCTGGGTATCTGCCAGCGTTTTCGATACTACGGACCTAGCTCTCACTGAGGAAGAGCCCGCCCAGCCAGCAGTTTTTCTCACCCACGAAGCAGATTCGGTTGACTTCTTTGCGCCCCGACCGATCCCCAACGAAAGGTTAAGCCGCCATGGCGCGTCGCACTATCTGACATGGCTCATCGTCGGTGCGCTGTCCCTCTTTTCGGGCGTCGCTTTTGTCCGTCATTACCTGGGCGACACTGGGAGCAACTGGCGGACTAAAGAGATCATGGCCGCGGGGAGGGTGCCTGAGATTTCTTCCCCAGGCTCAATTGCATCTGCTAAGACTTCGCCCGTGACAACACTCTCTCTTCCTCCCACGCTTCCGTTGGACGTTCCCGGTTTCGTGCTTCAAGTAGCCGCGATGAGGCACGAAAACAACGCGGACGAGTTCGCAAAAGCCTTGCAGAAAAGAAATTTCCCCGCATTTGTATTCAAGCGCGGAGCCAATCCTTTCTACCGCGTGGCCGTCGGAGCCTATAGCGATCCCGATTCCGCCGTAAGAGTCAAGGATCAGCTGAAAGCGCAGGGCTTCCAAGCTATCCTCAAGCACTGGTCCCCAGCATAGATACGGCTCGGGAGTATAGCGAGGCATCAGTCGAGAGAAGGGGATGGAATCACTCGGCTCCTATATTACGCGGTGGCCGCGCACCATGGCTGCCCTCGCGTTTGGCAGCATAACGATGGTCGTGACCCATCTCGCCTGGATACCCAATGCGGGGATGAGCGCCATGGCACTCACTATCGCAGCTGGTGTAGCCCATGCCCTGGCCGGTGCGATCACCGGTCGACGCTTACTCGATGGCACCCGTACCCAAACGTCGTCGCAAGCCGCCTTGACTGGAGCGGTTACATCATTGTTAGCAGTAGCGTTATTCTCACCGGCGTTCGTAATTTTCTTGCGTGCCACGGATGTTCGCCCGTCGAACGCATCGTCGTACCTGCTGCTCGCGGTTTTGACAGGTGTGTTTTCGTTTCTCGGTGCCGGCTGGGCGCTGCTCCTTGTGTCGGCTGGCGTTGGGTGGGGCCTCTACCAACTAGCTGCTCCCCGGTCCCCCGCCTAGTGAGCGTGTGTGAAGGCACCTTGCGCCTAAACTTTTCCTCATCATTTACCGTATTTCCGACTAGTATCTCCGGCTAGAGCACGACAACGGAGGGATCATGACTTCGACCCGCAACCCAGGGAGAGTCGCCATGCTGTGGCTCCTCATCAAAGGTGCCAACCCGGAACCTCTGCACGCCGCGGTCTCGCCGTCGACGGTCGGCTAAAAAATGTTGAAGACTGGCTTGCTATTGCTGAAAGCGGAGCGCCTCGCGCTTCTGTTCGCGATCGTATGCGCGATGTGCGCTGCCGCTCGGCCGCAGTCGCCCGCGATCACGATAACCTTGGCTGGGCAGTCGATGATTCGCTCGGACATCCGCTCGACCGCACCCGCGGCAGTGCCGGTGATAAAGGGACTGCTGAAAGGAGACGTCGTCTTCACTAACCTGGAAGCCGCGGTTGCGGAAAAGGGCCAGGCGGTCCACGAAGGCAGAGGATTTCTCACTCCGCCTGAAGCGCTCGATGCCCTGAAGGCTTTCGGCGTCAACTTGTTGTCCCTCGCCGGCAACCACGCCTTCGATCTGAAAGTGACGGGTATTCAAAACACGATCCGCGAGGCGGACCGCCGGAAAATTGTTTACGCCGGAACGGGAAACAACGTAACCGAGGCCGTAGCCCCGGGTTATCTGCGCACGCCCAAGGGCACGATTGCCCTGATCGCGAGCGCGTCCGGCCTGATATCGCCGGGTGCAAGCGCCACTTCGAACCGCCCGGGAGTGAATGAACTCCGCGTCGAAGCCGGCGACAAGGAAAATGAAGCCACCGCCGATCTTCCCGGTGCACAAGTCAACACGCCCAATCAGGAGGATTCGCAGCGCATCCTTCAGAGCATTCGCTACGCCGCGAAAAACGCCGACCTCGTCATCGTCTACCAGCATAACCACGTCTTCAGTAACCACTCTTTCTCCGCGATCTTCACCGAAGGCATGCAAGAGCGGCTAGCTCCGAATGATTGGCTCAGGAAGTGGACGCACGCGGAAGTGGATGCCGGCGCGGACATTGTGGTGATGCACGGCGCGCCCCTGCTGCACGGTGTCGAGATTTATCGCGGCCGCCCCATTTTCTACGACCTAGGCAACTTCATATACAACGTCCCCCCCACGCTCACTTATATCGACGAGCCGATGAATTGGGAGAGCGCGGTCGCTTACGTTCAATTTCAAGGAAAGAAGCTGCAATCGATTTCGTTCCGCCCGATTTTCTTGAACAATTTGGGCGAAGGCCAACCCGATGTTCACAACGAGTACGCCAACAACCAGTTCCTCGATACACGCGGCTTGCCCTCGCCGGCTACCGGTGCGCGGGCGGGATACATCCTCCAGCGTCTCGCAGACGCCTCAAAACCCTTTGGTACCACCATGGAGATAAAGGGCGACACCGCGGAAATCGTTCTGAAACCCGGGAATTAATGTGAAATGGTCGGCGCCCTGCAATTCACTCATGTACGACGACGCAATTGATTCCCCGTTAGACCCACACGGGAGCGAAGTGGCCTGCTGACGTTGAGGCAGAAGTGCCATGTGCGTAGAAGCGTGTTCCGGCTGCTTCGACGCACCACAAACCGTTGGCTCGTCCATTCCTCATCAATCGTCTCCGCAACCTTGACGCTAAACGCTACACGGTTGGTCTTCAATTCCACATTCCAGCCCGGGTCCGATTGAAGGAAACGGGCCGCCAATTGACAGGTATAGATGTGCATGTCGTCGATTATCAGCGTTCCACCAATCTTGAGGAGCTTGGCTGCATAGTAAAGGTCCACGAAAATAGAGGGAAACCCGTGGCATCCATCAATCAGTGCCAGATCGAACTCGGAGCGGGGTAATTGATGGATGACGTCCGAAGACTTGCTGATAACGAACTTAACGTTGCTGGTGTCTATGCCGGCAGATCGGCAGTAATCTTTAATTCGGTCGGCCTGCCCTTTGTCAGGTGTAACGCAAGTATGTTGGCAACCGTTAGCCGCGAAAATAATCGTGCTCAGGCCGGCGCCAGTTTCCAGAGTCTTTAGGCCGGTCTTCAGACGGCTGTTTAACTCAAGACAAGTCGTGTTATCAATTCGCCAGTCTGAAATGAGCTGATTCCCGTGTTCGTGGATCTTTGGCGGGTCAAAAAGTATCTTTTTCAGATCGAACTTTGGTGGCGATTGAATAGTATTCAAGCTGACATTCCCCGCTGGCGTTCCCGGCACCGCGTGATACGCGTTCTTTAAGGCGTTCGAGCGACACTCCCCACGACCCGCAACGAAAAATCATTCGTTATCGTCGCCGGGACTTCCACCCTTCACTATCTCTGCGAACAGTCTCCTGTCACGGTAGCGTTCGTAAACTCCTATGTCAAGAACGCCCGCGCGATTGGCGTGTTAAGGACCTGCTTAACTCCCTCTTCAAAATTCCACCGCTCTTCGTTACAATTGCAATCGTTGGTCGGCGTTCCTGCCGAGAAGGAGGTGATCCCTGAGGTACACGAATTATTAGAGTAAACTAGAGGGGCGCCGGTGAGTTTGACCCAGGCGCCTCTCTTTTCATCTACCCTCATGCGATGAAAAGTTCGAGCAGTCCCGTCGTATAGGCCGCCGCGATAGCAACAGAATTTAGCGCGAACAAAGCCGATTTCAGCCGCCATCCGCCTAAGCCCGAGGAGCGCGCTCGGCAAAGATCACAACCAAAGGAAGACACATGAGCAAAACGATTCAGGTCGAGATCGAATATCACGATCGCAACAGCGGGCCGACTGTCGCAGGTAAACTGCGCCTGGAAGCAGGCAGCTTGCCCGTGGGCATCGGAAAAGCGCTTCGCGACGTATGGAAAAAGATGGACCGCAAAGTCCGCTTCGATGCCGCAAAAAATGGCCTTACGATTAAGGCCCAAGTCCTCGACGCATCGGCGCCTGCTGAAAAGGCAAGCGAGACAGAGCAGATTAGCGAGCAATAAGTCCGCTCCCTCATCTCTAGCCGGCTGGAACGAAATTTCCAGGAGGAGTCGCCATGTTTGCGAAGAGCGCGGCGTTTCGTCCGATTATTCTCGCGTTCTTCCTGGCCCTGATCGCGACGGTCACATGTGGCGCTTCAACGGCAATCGCTGCGTCGTGCGAGAGCCTCTCCCATCTTTCGCTGCCGCAGACGCAAATCACATCGGCCGCGGATGTAGCGCCCGGAGCCTTCACGCCGCCTGTGCCGGTTCGGGCAGAGGCAGCCGCGCAACCCTCGTCCTCGCCCTTCGGCCATCTGCCGGCGTTCTGCCGCGTAACGGCAACCTTAACGCCATCGAGCGATTCCGATATCAAAATCGAAGTTTGGCTGCCTGCGTCGGGATGGAATAGCAAGCTCCAATCGGTTGGGAACGGTGGCTGGGCTGGGGTCATCAGTTACAGCGCCTTAGCGCGTGGCGTGGAGGAGGGTTATGCCGCCGCCAGCACCGATACCGGGCATGCGACAAGCGGCGGAAGTTTTGCTCTCGGTCACCCCGAGAAGATGACTGATTTCGCCTACCGCTCGGTGCATGTGATGACCGTCACCGCCAAGGCCATTGTTGCAGCCTTTTATGGCCAGGCGCCCGCCATCTCTTATTGGAACGGATGTTCAACGGGCGGCCGGCAGGGGCTCACCGAAGCGCAGCGCTATCCGGCCGATTACAATGCCATCATCGCAGGCGCGCCCGCCAACAATCGAACCCACCTCTATTCCTGGTCTCTCTCGATTGCGCAGGCGATTCACAAAGACGAAGGCAGTTACATACCGCCGAGCAAATACGCCATGATTCACAAAGCCGCCTTGGACGCCTGTGACTCGCTCGATGGCCTCAAGGACGGGCTCATCGGCGATCCCTTGCGCTGCCATTTCGATCCTAAGGTACTCACGTGCAAGGGCACCGACGAGGTGTCCTGTCTCACGGCGCCGCAAGTGCAAACGGCGCTCAGGATTTACTCCCCTGCGAAGAATCCGCGTACCGGCAAGGAAATCTATCCAGGACTCGAGCCCGGAAGTGAGCTAGGCTGGTCGATCCACGCAGGTCCGCAGCCGTTATCATTCGCCACGGACGGCTTCAAATACGTCACATTTAGCGATCCGAACTGGGACTTTCAGACTCTCAATCTCGATCGCGACGTAGCCATTGCCGACAAAGTGGACAACGGGTCCACCAGCGCCATGGATCCAAATCTGAAGGAATTTTTCGGTCGTGGCGGAAAGCTGTTGATGTATCACGGGTGGAGCGATCCGAATATCTCCCCTCTCAACACCATCCACTATTACGAAAGCGTTCTGAAGACGATGGGAAGCGCGGCAACGGATTCGATCCGCCTGTTCCTATTTCCTGGGATGGGACACTGCGGCGGCGGAGAAGGGCCCAACACCTTTAACGCAATCGGCACACTCGCGCAGTGGTTTGAGAAGGGAGACGCGCCCACCCAAATCCTTGCATCTCATCGCGCCAATGGAGTCGTGGATCGCACGCGTCCGATATGCGCTTATCCGCAAGTTGCCGCCTACAAAGGTTCCGGCAGCGTTGACGACGCCGCGAATTTTGTCTGCAAATCCCCATGAAGAGTCCACAGGATCAATGCAACGGCAATTACCCACGCGGTAGTATAGTGGCCGTCAGTGATAAGTGATAAGGGATAGCGATGGCAATCGATATACCAGAAGATCTCGCAGAAAAAGCCGCGGTCATGCGCGAATTCGGACGGCTTCGCGCCGCCGGAGAGCCCGTTCCCCCCGAGTTGCACGCCAGGCACATTAACGCTACCAATGATCGCTACATTACGGGCCCAGAGCCTGGCGAGCGCATCCCCGATTTCTCCCTTCCAGACCAGGAAGGCCATCCCAGGTCGTTTGCTAATCTCGTCGGACCCGAGGGCCTGCTTCTCGTTTTTTATCGAAGCGCTGATTGGTGACAGTACTGCCGCTCCCAACTGGTCGAGTTGGAGCAATCACTTCCGCTGATCGAAAGAGAAGGTCTCCGCGTCGCCGCGGTTAGCTACGATTCCCAGGAGACTCTCCAGCGTTTTGCGGAGAAGTACAGGATTCGATTTCCTCTGCTGTCCGATCGGGATAGCGCTGTCATCCGCAGCTTCGGCATCTTGAACACCAACATTGCTCCCGGCCTGCGCGCGCACGGCGTCCCCCATCCCGTCGAGTATCTGATCGCCCCAGACGGCGTCGTCATCCGCAAGTATTTCGTTACGAACTACCAGCATCGGGTCACGGCCTCCGCCGTCGTTCTTCGAGAATTCGGAGTTGCAGCGGATGGCGCCCCAACCGTAACTCTGCGAAGCGGCGCGCTCACCGTGGAGGTTGGACTTTCCGCCCCGAAGGCCTTCGCCGGCCAGGAAGTCGGCTTCTTCGCGAAATTCACGCTCCAACCCGGATGGCACGTCTACGGTTCCCCTCTGCCGCAAGCTTACACAGCCACGTCGGTCGCGTTCGAAGATCCGAAAATCATCCGTCAATCGTTCGAACTTCCGTCGGCCGCGCCCATGCGGATCGCCGTCGCTCGGAGAAACGATTCCCGTTTATAGCGGCTCATTCCAAGGACTAGGTTCACTGCTGCTGAAATTTCCGCTCGAAGAAGGCAAAATCGTGCTATCGGGTCACATTCGCTACCAACAATGCAGCGACACCGTCTGTGAAGCGCCGGAAACGCTCCCGTTTGAACTCCCGCTCACCCTCGACCCATTCGTAGTCGCAAAGCCGCACAAATAGCTCTCCTGTTGTGGTGTGTCCCGGCCCGTGGTAGTAAAGTACCCGCTTCGCGCTTTCACATTCGAGGACTACATCATGCGGCTTCCACCCGGTGTAAGCAGCAAAGACTTCTCCGCTGCGATGCAGCATTTCGAAAAGGTTGTCGGCAAGGATTGGGTTTTCACCAGCGACGACGACGTAAACCTCTATCGTGACCCGTATACCCCCGCCTGGCACGAAGAGGAGGAAAAAATCCCCTCCGCGGCTGTGGCGCCCGCAAACGTGGAAGAGGTGCAAGCGGTCGTGAAGATCGCCAACCAATACAAAATTCCCCTGTGGCCCGTTTCGACCGGCAAGAATCTCGCCTACGGCGGCACCTCACCTGCCCTCTCGGGCACCGCCATCCTGGATTTGAAGCGCATGGATCGGATTCTCGAAGTAAACGAACGGAATCACTATGCGCTCGTCGAACCAGGCGTCAGCTATTTCGATCTCTATCGCTACATTCAGGAGAAAAAACTCAAGGTTTGGATCGATCCGCCCGATCCCGGCTGGGGCGGCCTAGTCGGGAATACCCTCGACCGCGGCGGCGGGCGCACTCCCATGCACGAACACTTCGCCGCGCAGTGCGGAATGGAAGTCGTGCTGGCCAATGGGGAAGTGATGCGCACCGGCATGGGCGCGCTGCCGAATTCCACCACCTGGCAGCAATATAAATACGGCTTCGGCCCTTACATAGACGGAATTTTCTCCCAATCAAACTTCGGTGTGGTGACGAAGATGGGCGTGTGGCTCATGCCTGAGCCGGAAGCCTATGTGTCGGGAACCGTCCTGGTGCCCAAGCACGACGATCTCGTGCCCTTGGTCGATACTCTGGCTCATCTCAAAAATCTCCAGATCCTCCAGTCGATGATAGCCCTCGGCAGCCCTCTGCTCTTTTACCGCGCCGGACAGGGTCACTCGATGCTCGACGTGCCGGGCGGCCCCTCCATCGCGGAGATGGATCGTCTCGGCGCAGGAAAAAAATCTCGCATACTGGAGCGCCGATCTGCGCTTCTACGGGCCTACCAAGGTGATCAATGCGCAATGGGAGTACGCCAAGGACAAATTGTCATCCATTCCCGGCGCGAAATTCAGAGAGGGCGCGTCATACACGTTCCCATTAACTCCGGAGCAGCAGGCCAAGGTGACGAACTTGCCGGAGATCGGCATCCCCAGCCTGTCAGTGTTTGGAATTCTCAGATCGGCCTCACAAGGACACATCGGTTTCTCGCCGATCATTCCCATGAGCGGCGAAGCCGTGTTCGAAATGCTGAAAGTCTTCGGCCAGGCATACACGGATCTGGGCGTGGAACCCAAAGACCAGGTTTGGGCATTTCCCACGAGCTATTTCTCAAGATGCTTCGTTCTCCTTTTCATCTTCTTGCTTCAGAAGAACGTCGAGCAAAACCGGAAAAGCCGCCAGGTTTACAAGCGGCTTCTGGAAGTGGCCGCCGAACATGGCTGGGGAGAATACCGCACGCACGTGGCGTTCATGTCCGACGTCATGAACGTGTATTCCTACAATAACCACGCCCTGCTGCGCTTTCACGAGACGGTCAAGGACGCCATCGATCCCAACGGGATTCTTGCCCCGGGCAAAAGCGGCGTTTGGCCCAAACACCTGAGAACGCCATCGCGGTCAGTTTAACTGCTCAGAACTTTCCGTAGCCGGCGCCTCTATCCACCGGCGCCGCGTATTGCTTTCATCCTAATCAGCTTATAAACTGATTCCGCCAGCCTGCCCAAATTCCCTTCAACGGAGGAAAGATGAAAAGGCTTCTTTCATTCGCGATCGTTCCCCTGTTCATGTTGTTCTTCGGCCTGGCTTTAGCATCTCCGCAGTGTGCCTTTGCCCAGGATCACGTCGTTTCTCCTTCCGATCTTCAGAAGGACGTCGCCGCCGCCTCTGCCTCCCGTGAACAAAACCGCGAGCAGCTTCAGAATCTGCTTTCCTCGCCGGAAGCTCAGCGCGCCCTGCGCTCGGCGCACATCGATTCCCAACAAGTGAAAAGCGCCGTCAGCCAGCTCAACGACGATGATCTTGCTCGGCTGTCGGCCCGCTCCCAAAAAGCTCAGAAGGACTTCGCCGCCGGCACGCTGTCCGATCGCGATCTGATCATCATCATAGTGGCCATTGCCGTTCTGATTCTGATCATCGTCGCTGTTCGCTGAAGAAATGAAGCTGCGTTTCATCTTCGTACTTTTGCTGATAGCCGCGGCGGGTGCAGGCCTGGCTCTCGCCGCGGACTCATCAGCAATTTGGATCGATGTCCCCTACATCGCGCAAACCAAGGACGGCTGCGGCTCTGCCTCCATCTCCATGGTGATGCAATATTGGAAAAATAAAAGTAGCGCCGCTCCTGCTGCGGCCGACGCGAAAGCCATCCAATCCGCGCTATTCTCTCCGTCGGACGGCGGAATTCGTGCCAGCAAAATGCAGGCCTATTTCCGCGAATCCGGCTATCGGGCTTTTGCATTTCAAGGCGTCTGGAGCGATCTCGAACATCACATCCAGCAAGGACGCCCGCTGATCGTCGGCCTCAAAGCCAGCGGCCCGCGCGAGCCGTTTCACTATGTGGTTGTCGTCGGAATCGATTCCACACGAGGCTATATATTCGTCAACGATCCCGCTCAGCAAAAAATGCAGCGAATATCGCGGCAGGGATTCGAATCGGAATGGAGTTATACCCGCAATTGGACATTGCTGGCGGTGCCGCGAGCCGCCGATTGATTTGCCTGCTGGCTCTCTTATTTTTCCACGCCGTGCCCGCGCTTTCGCAGGTCGCTCCTCCAGCAACTGATAGAAAATTTCAGATCACAAAACTTTACGACGCGGGACGCTGGAACGAAGTCATCAGCGCGGTTCCCGAATCTTCCAACGAAGATCCCGATCTCGAACTTTACCGCGGCTTGGCGCTCGCCCATTTGCAAAGGTGGCCCGAAGCGGCCAAAACTTTTGAGGCCGGGCTGGCCGGCCATCCGCGTGACGCCCGATTCCTTACCGAACTCGCCGGCATCGCCTATCGCCAAAAGCAATTCCCGCGCGCAAAGCGGGAACTCCGCCGCGCCCTCGCCATCGATCCTCGCAATGCCTACGCCAACGATTTCCTCGCTTCAATCTACTACCTCGAAGGCAACATCGAGGCCGCGCTAAAATATTGGAATCGCACGGGCAAACCGAAACTCGCCGATCTCGACTTCAATCCGCAGCCCCGTTTAAGTCCGCTCTTCCTTGATCGCACATTTCTGTTTTCTCCCGGCGCCGAATGGCGTCTCGACCGTTTCTTGACCACGCAGTCCCAACTCGAAAGCCTCGATCTTTTTCCCAGTTTGCGTTTCGATCTCGATAGTCGCGCCGATGGCACCTTCGATCTGAAATATAGCGCTGCCGAAAGGAACACATGGCCCGTCCCGCAATGGGAGGGAATCGTCACCGTGCTGCGCGGTCTGCCCTATGAAACTGTCTTCCCTGAATTTTACGACCTCGATCGCCACGGCCTGAACTGGACATCCCTTCTCCGCTGGGACGATCAAAAACGCCGCATCTTCACAGAAGTTGCGGCTCCCCTCGAAGATGATCCGAAAATTCGCTACCGTGTCTATTTCGATGCCCGCGACGAAAATTGGAACATCACCAATACAATCGTGCCCTCCATTCCGTCCGCAGCCACTCTCAATCTGGAAAAAGCCGCGGCTGGTGCCGAAATTCAATTCATCCCCAGCGGTTTGTGGCAGTGGAATGCGGGCGTTGAGTACTCCTATCGGCAGTTTCGCGATCTGCAAAACATCCCCGCGCCCGCAGCCCGATTTTTCACTGACGGCTCCTCACTCGCAATTCGCTCGACCATCCACCGATCGCTGATTCGTTTTCCCGAAAGAAGATTCACGCTCGATTCCAGCGCCAGCGCCGAATTCGGAAAGTTTTTCAACGGCAACTTGGGCCAATACGGCCGTATCGCCGCCTCGCTGTCGGAGAATTGGTTTCCCCAAGCCACCGGCGACGATTACAGGATGCAAACCGAGCTTCGCGCCGGCCGCACCTTCGGCTTCGTCCCCTTCGACGAACTCTTCCAGCTCGGCTTCGAACGCGACAACGATCTGTGGCTGCGCGGTCATCCCGGCCTGCGCGACGGAGAAAAGGGAAACGCCCCACTCGGCCGCAACTACATCCTCGAAAATTGGGAGCTGGATAAAACGGTTTACAAAGGCGCGTTCTTCACCGTCAAAGCCGGCCCGATTCTAGACAGCGGCAAAATTTACGATCCCTCCGGATATTTCGGCGCGCGCAGATGGCAATGGGATACCGGAGTTCAAGCGAAAATCCGCATCCTCGGCAGCTTCGAATTCGTCCTCGGCTACGGAAAAAACCTCCGCTCCGGCACAAACTCCTTCTTCACCACCGTCACCCGCTAAGGCCTGGCTGTAGGTATCTTTTCGTAGGGGCACGGTCCGCCGCGGCGGATGCCCGGCGCACATACTTGGCTACCTGTCCGCCATCCGCCTCACGCTGGCGGCCACACTGTCATTCCGAGCGGAGTTTCGCGTGCTCTTGCCTCTCGCGCGCTGTTTGCGCGCGCGAAACGCAGCGAGGAATCTCTCTTCGATCGCCAATGTGCCTCGTCGCTCGTGTAGCGCGTTTTTCCCGGATGGTGTGAGAGATCCGCTTTTGTCTTTGAGTCGACCGACTGGGCGTTTCGGGGCTTCGCGCTCCACCTAGCGCGCGCGAACTCTCCACGGCACCATGCGGCTCAATAACCTGTCTCGCACGACGAGCGTGTGGAACAAAATCGCTCCAAAATGGGCGATAAACGCCAGGAACAAAAGGTAAGCGAGAACGGTGTGCGTCTTCCTCAGAAACGCATACAACATCACGCTGTGCGGAAGAATTGGGAAAAGATGCAGCGACCCATACATCACGATCGGATAGCGCGCCGCAGACAACATCCCCCAGCCAACCAGCGGCAGCACAAATAGCAGCGTGTAGAGCACAAGTTCGGATACGTGCGCGACGAAGCGCTCCTGCGACGACATAGTTGGCGGAAATGGCGGCAGAGTGCTGAACTGGCGATTCAAATAGCGAATCACGACCAAAATCAAGATAGCGATCCCCAACGGGCGGTGAATGGAGACCAGGCGGTGGTAGTCGCCCAGCGACGCGACCATGGCAACGCCAATCCCCAGCATGGTTAGGACCATCGCAGCCATAAGCCAGTGCAGAATTCGCATGAGGACTGTGAATTGCGTCTGCTGGCTCGCCATGTTCACTTTCGCACTTCCGCGGGCGATATCGCGCTCGGCGTCTTTGCTTCGCCCGCACGCCGTGTAAACGACCGCGAATAAATCGCCGACCGTGCGCTGAGCAGAGGATCGTCGGACGGCGCCATCCCGCTCGGCAAAACCAACGGATCGAAATTGATGTCTCGGGCGGGACTGGTTTCCTCGCTCTCGATATGATCGAGGGTCAGCGTTCCCACATCCACCTGCTCCCGCCCGTCAGGCCACGCCATGGTGGCGTCGTTGGTCGGGTCCCCCGGTTGCCCAATAGTGATGATCAAATGCCATTGCAACGGATGCTGCAGGATGCTGGCGATAAGCGCGTCAAACATGTAGTTCTTGTCTGTCTGAGTCGTCGCCATGTTAGCTGCCGCAAACGGCTGCACTGGCGCCAGCGTCCAGCGCACCGGGATCGACTTACCTGCGGCGTCGATGAACCAGAAAGCGTTGAGACCACTAAACGTCGCGTTGTCAAAACCAGACGACGGTGCGTGGCTCTGGATGATGCCTAGCGCTCGGACGGTTGCGGGATAGCTTGCGGCAAACGCCGCCATTTTTTTCGGATCGGGTTTGCCAGTTTGGGGGTCGGGCTGCGACGCAACCAGATTGTCGTAGAAGGCCTGCGGCGTCTGGAACGGAAATACCGGCAGGTTCACCATCGCCGTCCGCCACTCTTCGCCACCCGGCAGCCGGAACAAAAGCCCCAGCCCGCGGACCATGGTAGGCGCGTCGGCAACATCTGGAATGCCGCCGCCGAACGAGAACCGCCCGACGACCGGCACACGCCCCGGTTTGAAAACCGCAGCCTTTGAGAGCCGCACTCCCTCGGCATTGCTCTCGAAATAACCGCTGACGCCGACGCCTTTGGCATGATTGCGGCGAAAACCGGAATGAACTCCGTCGTCCCGTTCAAATTGGTCGACGAACCGCGCAGGCGTTAGCGCCTTTGGGCTGAACCAGCCGCCCAGATAGAGAAATCCTGCCACAACGCAGAGAAGAACAATTCCAATGCCCAGCACTCTTGGCAGTGCGCTGCCTCTGCTCAGCGGCGCTGGTTGTTTTTGCGCGGACGCGGTCGAGTCAGTCGGCAACTGTTCGCTCCAATGCCACTGCTGGCCAACTTATTCCCGGAGCCCCATATCCACTTCCAGCCGACCGATAACGTACACCCTCGTCCCATCGACGCGCAATATTCTCCCGCCAGTTTCTCGATCGGCGCTTTGCCTTTCCTCTGGCTGTCATCCTGAGCGAAGTTCGCGCGCGTTGTTGCCTTTCCCGCGGTCTGTGCGGGCGCGCAAACGCAGCCGAAGGACCTCTCTTCGATTTCCCCCCGCACCTCGCCGCTCCTGTAGCACCGGCATCCTGCCGGCTCTTTCTTGTCGCATTCGTAGGGGCGCGATATCCGCCGCGGCGGATGCCCGGCGCACAGGCTTGGCTACCTGCTCACAATCCGCCTCATGCGAACGGGTGCCCCGCCCCATGTGGAGTGCGGGAGCTTGCTCCCGCTGTCTGCCGCCGGGGCTTGCCCCGGCGTGCTCCTCGCATCAACCTACGAACACCAATCTCCCAATTGACGCCCTGGCTTTTTCTGCGGCGCCGTCATGCTGCCTGCCCTGACGGAGGAAGGGAGCGGAGTTTCGCGCGGTTCTGCTTTTCCCGTGCTTTGTGCGGGCGCGAAACGCAGTCGAAGGACCTCTCTTCGATCTCCATCGCGCCTCGTCGCGAGCAAACAGTGAGCGTGGGGTTTTTCTCGATGTTCTCCGATGAATCGACAGACCGATTTTTTCCCGCCGGGCGCTGCTTCACTCACGCGATTTGCTTGCAATGGAATTCCTTTAAGCCGCACTCGATCTCACCGCGGAGAATTTACTAGTGGGGATGGGCAAAGCATGCTATGTTTGGCCTGCGTTTGTTGCTCTTGTAACACCTTTAGATTCGTTTGAAGGGGCTGCAAGTTCCAACTTGCGGCCTCTTTCGCTTTACGGCTGGAGGCGGTCGAGAAGCACAAATAGCTTAAAAAAGAAAAGTGAGTACATCAGTGAGAGAACAAGGAACAGTGAAGTGGTTCAATGCCAGCAAGGGGTTCGGGTTCATTCAGCGCCAGTCCGGCGAGGATGTTTTCGTCCATTTCTCCGCGATTCAGGCGGAGGGCTACAAATCGCTGAACGAAGGCCAAGCGGTTGAATTCGAAGTTACCCGTGGACCGAAGGGTCTGCAGGCTGCGAACGTCACTAGCCTCTAGTCGAAGAAGGGCGGGCCGGCTCATCGCCAGCCCGCCCTTTTTTTGTGAGCAGATGTCGAAGTGAAAGGGATGTCGTAGTGAGGGAGAAGTTCCAGAGTCCACGTGAGCGATAACCTCATCGTACAATTCGTTGGTTTCCAATCAAAGCCGCAGGCCCGCGAGTACACCTTTACAGTTCGAGAGCGCGAGGAAGAGCCGCGCGAATACACCCTCACGATTGCCAACGAGGCGTTTAATTCACGCCGCGTCCGCTATCAGGACGCGCCGGATGTTTGTTCCCACAAGCTGCGCCGCGAGCTAGCCGGCGCGGAAAATCATCCGCTAGAAAGCCATTTTTTACTGAGCAACCAGGAATTGGACGAGTACCGCGTGGCCCACACAACTAAATCCTTAAAGTATCCTTACACCCCAAAGCCCGACCCCGAAGAGTAGTTATTTCCCTCTAAATCGCTTCCAGAAATCCTTCGAGTTTGACGCAGTTGTTCCCTCTAACTAGCCACTCTTAACGAGCAAAAACGGCGAGTTTCGGCTATGATTGCGCCACTTGGATGGCGGTAAGCCGCCCGTATGGAGGAAGCCCTATGACCCCAGGAGAACGCGAAGCCGTTTTGAAGAATTTGACCGATTCCCGCGACCAACTGCACCGGATGGGAGCAGGCCTCTCGCCCGAGCAATGGCACTATCGCACTGAGCCGGGCCGCTGGTCGGTCGCCGAATGCGTGGAGCACATCACGACCGTCGAAGGGCGCGTGCTCGGCCTTATCGAAAAGACGCTCGAAAGCGGGCCCGACCCCTCGAAGAGCAGCGCGATGAAGGACGATGTACTGGTTGCCGATGTGGCGGGTCGCGTGACCCGCTTCCAGGCTCCGGAAATGCTAGTGCCGAGAGGCCGATGGCCGCACGAAGAATTATTGAAGGAATTCGAACTAGCGCGGCAGCGGACGCACGATTTTGCGGCCAACACCACCGTGGATTTGAGGCAGCACTTCTTCCCGCATCGTGTATTTGGGGAACTTGACCTGTATCAGTGGCTGCTCCTGGTTGCGTCACACTGCGACCGTCACCGGGCGCAGAGCGAGGAAGTAATGAGCAGCGCGGGGTTTCCGCGCGCGGCACAAACCAGCGCGTCCGCCTAAGCCGATTGTTGCTTTGCGCTTAGCGGCTGTTGCGGCCCTGGCCCGCGGCGACGGCAACCTTCACCGCTGGTTTTTCGGCCTCGGCAGCCTTTTTGGCCTCGTCCGGCGGGTTCGCGTGCAACCCCAGACCAAGCGCCTTGCGAAGATCGTGCTCAATCTTGTCGCGGAAATCGACATGCTCACGCAAAAAGAGGCGCGCGTTTTCGCGGCCTTGACCTAAACGCTCGCCTTTGTAGGAGATCCACGTACCGGATTTCTCCAGCACATTTTTCATCACGCCGAGATCGATCAAGTCACCTTCCCGCGAAACGCCTTCGCCGTAGATGATGTCGAATTCCGCTTCGCGGAACGGCGCGGCCACCTTATTCTTCACGATTTTGGCGCGGGTGCGGGAGCCGACGACGCGATCGCCGTCCTTGATGCTTTGAATTCGACGGATATCGACGCGAATCGACGAATAGAATTTCAGCGCGCGGCCGCCCGTGGTTGTTTCGGGGTTGCCGAACATCACGCCGATTTTTTCGCGAATCTGGTTGATGAAAATCAGGCAGGTGCGCGACTTCGAAACGATCGCGGTGAGTTTGCGCAGCGCCTGCGACATCAGGCGTGCTTGCATACCCATCTGCGGATCACCCATATCCCCTTCGAGTTCGGCCTTGGGAACCAGCGCGGCCACCGAGTCCACCACGACGATGTCTACGGCGTTCGAGCGAATCAGAGCCTGTGCAATTTCCAGCGCCTGTTCGCCATTATCGGGCTGCGAAACCAGCAAATTATCAACATCCACTCCAAGTTTGCGCGCATAAGCAGGATCGAGCGCGTGCTCGGCGTCAATAAACGCGGCGATGCCGCCGGTTTTTTGGGCCTCGGCGATCACGTGCAGGGTGAGAGTGGTCTTGCCGCCCGATTCCGGCCCATACACTTCAATTACGCGGCCGCGCGGAAATCCGCCAACGCCGAGAGCCGCGTCGATGGAAATGGAGCCGGTGGAAATCACGCTGACGGGAACGAGGACGTCGCGATTCCCAAGCCGCATGATCGAGCCTTTACCGTGGTCCTTTTCAATTTGCGAAATTGCCAAATCCAAGTTTTTAGACTTTTCGTCGTTCATGATTTACCTCGAAGGGTGTTTCGTTTAGGTCCCGCCTAAGGCGGGCGGCCCGATTCTAGCAGAGTGACGCGGGACCGCACGGGTGATTTATCGAGGGCATTTTAGCATGGGGCGAACAAAAAGCAAATAGAAATGAAACGGTTGGGGCTGCAATTCTCGCTTACATCGAAGAGAGATTCCTCGACTGCGTGTCCCGGCGCTTCGCGCAAAGGCAAAGGCGCGGGACATTCCGCTCGGAATGACACGTCACGTCGCGCCCATTCGCACGAAGGCGGATTGTGGATAGGTAGCCAAGCATGTGCGCCGGGCACAGCATGCTGTGCCCCTACGAAGAAAGACCTGCGCTAAGGCAACCACATGGTGCGCGGCGAAGATATTTAGTAGGACCAGCGCATTAGGACGGAGCCGGCGGTGTAGCCGGCGCCTACGGCGACGAGCAGAACTAGGTCGCCTTTGCGCAGGCGCTTCTGTTCGACGGCGTCGACTAAACCTAGCGGAATTGTGGCGGCGGTGGTGTTGCCGTAGCGGTCGATATTGACGAGGACCTTCGAGTCGTCCACGCCGAGGCGCTCTTGCATGGCGCGGATGATGCGGAGGTTGGCCTGGTGAGGCACGACGAGGGCGAGGTCACGGCTGGAAATGCCGTTGCGTTCGAGCATCTGGCAGGCGAGTTCGGCCTGACGCTTGACCGCATATTTGAAGACTTGCTGGCCTTCCTGGTGAACATAGTGCATACGCTTCTCGACGGTTTCACACGACGGCGGGTGCAGCGACCCGCCGGCGGGCATGTAGAGATTGCCGCCGCCGGAACCATCGATATCATGCGAGAAATCGATAATTCCCTCCATATCGTTTGAAGCCGGTTCCAAGAGCACGGCTCCGGCGCCATCACCGAAAAGGACGCAGGTGGCGCGGTCCTTGAAATCCAGGATAGAGGTCATCACATCGGCGCCGATGACGAGAACTTTCTTATGCGATCCCGCGCCAACGAACTGCGCGCCCACCGTGAGTGCGTAGGCGAACCCGGAACATGCGGCGGAAAGGTCAAAACCCCAGGCTTTGGTGGCTCCCAGGCGGTTTTGAATGAGGCACGCGGTAGCGGGGAAAAGCATGTCAGGCGTGACGGTTGCGACCACGATCATATCGATCTCTTCCGGAGATAGACCCTTCGCGGTCAGGAGTTTTTTGGCGGCCTCCGTACCCAAATGGGAGGAGGCCACGCCAGGCTCAGCATAATGGCGTTCGCGGATGCCGGTGCGAGTGCGAATCCATTCGTCGTTGGTATCGACAATTTTTTCCAGATCGGCGTTGGTGACGACGCGCGGCGGAACGTAACCGGCTACGGCGGTAATTTTCGCGGCAATCCGGTGGCTCATTTAGTTCTCCCGTGACGTGGCGAGCGTCCCGCGATTGTATGCAATACGGCGGCGTGGTTACAAGCAAAACGCTCCGCCGGTGGCCTCAGCTGGCCGGGGCTAAAGTCCCTTCTCACGGCCTCACTTTTCGCGGGCCTGAAGGCCCGCGCTTCCACTCGGTTTGCTGATGGCACGCTACTCCTGGTTGTGAGCTTAATGCCTTTGCTTACGTGCACAGGCAAGAGTGCCTGTGCCACGAAAAACCTGAGAGGGGACTAACCCTTCTGCCTCACTTGCTGGAGGATCTGCTGGAATTCGGGATCGTCGTGCAGGCAGCTAAGATCGGGATCGCGAGCCGCCCAGTCAAAACTTGGAAAGCCGACATCCTTGGCCTTCTTGAGCAGATCCAGAGCCTCGGTTTTCATTTGAAGTCGGCCGTAAACGCAGGAGGCGTTGTAAAGGACGTTGGCATCCTTGGGGCGAAGAGTTACTGCAATTTCGAGCTCGCGGATGGCGTCCGACTTTTTTCCTCCGCGGCGTGCTGCACGGCGAGCAAGACTCTGGCTCGAACATCTTCGGGAACGAGCTCCAACTGCCGCTCCAAGGCGCGGACAATTTGCTGTTGAAGGCTGGCGGCGAGATCCATCTT
The DNA here is from genome assembly GCA_963723845.1 of uncultured Acidobacteriota bacterium. GTDB lineage: Bacteria > Acidobacteriota > Terriglobia > Acidiferrales > UBA7541 > Palsa-295. The sequence continues at coordinate 33,500 of CAVRSO010000029.1, read as the reverse complement.
TCCCAATCGTTCCAACACAAGCATGAAGGGAATGTAGACGTTGTAGTCGTCACCACTGGTTTCAACAGCTCGCTCGGCGACCGCGGCGGCCTCTTGCAGACGGTCGGAGGCAAAGTAGGCCTGCCCCAACAGCCAGTAGGCTCCCTCGCAATCCGGCTTGTGTTCGATTGCCTGGAGAGAATAGCGGATGGCTTCGTCGTAGTTTTTCTGAGCCCAAAAAATGCGGGCGCGCGCCGTCAACGCTTCGGGAAGCTTCGGCTCAAGCGTTAGAGACTGTTCGCAGGCCGCCAATCCCTTCTGAATCCAGCGGTCGTCGCGTTCATGCCATTCATAGAAGATGCCGCACACATAGGCAATTCCAGCATGGGCGAGAGCGAAGCGAGGATCGATGGCGACAGCCTGCTCGTAGAGTTGCAGAGCAAACTGCAAGTCGGTCCGCGTGACACGCCTCATATAGCTGCGGCCGCGGAGATAGCAGTCGTAAGCCTGAGCGTTCTCCGTGGGCTTCTGGGCAATGGCCCTTTGTTCCTGTGGTGAGAGAGAGACGCGCAGGGACTCAGCGATCTTCTGTGCGATTTCGTCCTGGACTTCAAAGACGTCCTTGAGTTCGCGGTCGTAGCGTTCCGACCAAACCGGGAAATCGGTGCGGGTATCGACGAGTTGCGCAGTGATCCGCAGGCGGTTCCCCGCCCTGCGTAGGCTGCCGCCGAGCACGAAGCCGGCATTCAATTGCCGGCCAACCTCAGGCGCAGTGACCGGCTTATCGCGGAAGGTCAGCACGGTTGCGCGAGGAAAGACGCGCAAGCCTTTGATTTTGAGCAGCTCGGTGGTGATGTCTTCCGTCATTCCGTCGCGGAAATACTTATCTTCCTCCACTCCACTCAGATTCTCGAAGTAAAGGACGGCGACCGACTTCTTTTCAGCGCCAGCGGAAGGGGCAGTCGGCGGTTCGGCCTTGTCCGATTGAGGGTGGCGGGTCGAATCCATATCTCGCTTGAGGCGTTTCAGGTCGGCGCGAAGTTCTGCCGCGGTCTGGTAGCGCAGATCCGGGTCTTTCTCCAGCGCCTTTGCGAGAATGTTGTCAATCGCCAGAGGAAGGCGCTGATTCAGTTCTTTCGCGGGCGTGGGAGCGCAACGCAGAATTCCATCGAAAATGACTGCGGAAGTCGCGCCGGAGAACGGAACCTGCCCTGTCGCCATCTCGTAGAGGACAACACCAAGCGAAAACAAATCCGAGCGCGGATCGAGTTCTTCGCCCCGCGCCTGTTCGGGCGACATATAGGCGACCGTTCCCATAGAGCTGCCGGGGCTGGTGAGTTGGTCGTCAGTCAGCATATGCGTCTGCGTCCGCATAGACGTGGCACCCACCGATTCCGCGGCGGGGCGGACCGCGGACGTCAGTTTGGCCAGCCCAAAATCCAGGATTTTCGCCTGGCCGCGCTCGACGAGAAAGATATTTGCGGGCTTGATATCGCGGTGAACGATCCCCTTGGAGTGCGCCGCATCGAGCCCGCTGACGATCTGAAGGGCGCTCTCCAATAGGTCCGACAATTCGATGGGCTTTTCGGCAATGCGATGCTTGAGAGTCTGGCCCTCGAGCAATTCCATGGCGATAAACGGGCGACCCTCGAACTCTCCAATGTCATGAATCGTGCAGATGTTCGGATGATTCAGCAAAGACGCGGCGCGCGCTTCGCGGCGGAATCGCTCAACTGCCTGAGAATCCTGGGAAATATCGTCGGGGAGAAACTTGAGGGCAACATTACGGCCGAGCCGTACGTCCCGGGCCTTGAAGACCACGCCCATACCGCCGCCACCGAGTTTTTCAAGGACGCTATAGTGGGAAACGCTGCGACCGACGATGGAGGAGGGGTCCGACACAGGGCAGGGAGTTTACCCTAGGGCCCCCGGGCAGGCAAATCACACGACAACCGGCACGGAGGCAAGAGTGCCTGCGCCACGCCGCAGGGTGCCGCGCCGTTACGTGTGAGAGAGGTTTCGGAAACTCGGTAGTGCCTCGGCTGGCCGGGGCTAAAGCCCCTCCTCCTAGCCTCACTTTTCGCGGGCCCGAAGGCCCGCGCTTCCACCCGGTTTGCTGAGGGCACGCGACCCTTGCTGAGCTTACTGAGTGCCTCGGCTTACGTGCACAGGCACCCTTCGCGGTTGCTCAGGGCGAGAGAGTGCCTGTGCCACCCTGTCCTTCGGTACCATTGAAAAAATTAAAATCTTCACACAATCTGACCGGACACCTAACCAGCCTATGCCAACATCCACGGAGGAAGGCATGCCCAATGGGAATGGGACAAGAACTCGACGCAGTGGACGGGTGACGCTACGCATAGCGATGCAAGTCTTCGAGCATGGCACAGACAAACGAATCGCCGTTGAGGAGGCGCACTCTGTGAAGGTGAGCTTGTGGGGCGGGCTCGTGGCTCTGAAATCTCCGGTCTGCGTGAGCCAGAAGCTGATGGTGGTGAACCGAGCTACGAGCGAAACGAAAGAGGCTCGCGTGGTTTCTGTAGGACCGCTGCAGCTGAATAAGCGACTTATTGGATTCGAGTTCCTGGAACCTTCACCGAAATTTTGGGGCGTGGTATTTCCGCCCGTCGGGGCACGTCGAATGCCTGCCAGATCGGTCTACCGGGCAAGCTGAGAGTCCGTCACAACGAAAACACCGTTTCGGCGTTGGTTTGGAAGAACTTCTTCTTGTCGGCGTCGCTTAAGGGCAGGTTGTCGCTCATCGTGACTTCCTCGATTTGAAACTCGTAGGGGTAATCCATCGCATAGAGCACGCGATCCATTCCGAGGACGGATTGCGCCATCAGGATCGCGGGCGCCCATGGAACGCCGCTGGTGGTTAGGTAGATATTGCGCCGCATGTACTCACTGGGGAGCATCTTCAGTTTTGGCATGAACGGCTTTTTGTGCACCTGCCAGTAGTCGATGCGATATAGCAGATACGGAAGAGCCTCGCCTGCATGGCCAATGACAATCTTGAGGTTCGGGAAACGGTCGAACGTCCCGCTGGTGATGAGCGCAAGCGTGTGCAGGCCGACCTCGACACCGAAGCCGTACAGCGCGCGCTCCATTCCACGTTGGAGGAACGGCTGAAGCATTTGCGGGGAAGGCTCGCGAGGATGAATGTAAATCGGCACATTGAGGGCTTCGGCGGCTTCGAAGATTTCCCAGAATTTAGGGTCGTCCAGATATTCGCCTTCGGTGTGCGAATTGACGACAGCGCCTTTCAGGCCGAGGCGCTTCGTGGCGCGCTCGATTTCCTTCGCGGCAGCTTTCGGGTCCTGCGGAGCGAAGGCGGCGAGGCCTGCGAAGCGAGTGGGATACTTGCGAATTGCCTCGGCGAGCTGATCGTTGGTCGACGCCGCGAGCGAGGAAGCGGTTGCAGCATCGAAGACCTGCACGCCGGGCGCGGTGAGTAGCAGGAGGGCGACGTCGATGCCGCTCGAGTCCATGTCATTGATGCGGCGCTCGCCCATGTCAACCAATCTGGTAACGATCGGATTACCACCGCTGCCGCCTCCCTCACTGCGGGTGCTGCCGGTGTCTCCCCACATAGTGGCGAGCCCCGGGTGGGCGTAGGGATTTTCGTCGAGTAATTTGCGGTACATTGCGAACATTTCCGGCGGGCCCCAGGCCTCTTCGGTCGCGATCCGCTTGTAGGGCACTTTGCGAGGCTTTGCGGCATCCTCATTGCGCACGGGCATGGTGACTTTGGCGGGGCTGGCTTGGCCGGCGCCGGCCTGTGCGGCGCTGGCTGTGAGCTGAGTGGAAAGAGCGGCGTACGACGCGGCTGCGCCCTTGAAGAAAGATCGTCTGTCCATAGGTTGCAATCTCCCGGTTCATACAAATACCGCGAATGGATGTGAAGGGCAATCGCGAAGCGCGAAACCTGACTTTTCGGCGGCGCTCGCTTGGTGCATGATCTGAAGATGACGCCGGCCGAAAGAACGCAATGGATCAACGATCGCGCGCGCGCCGCGGGATTTGATCTGTGCGGTGTCGCGCCGGTGAATGGGGAACTGATCCCTTCGGCAAACTCGGCTGAGCCGGAAGTGTTTGACGAACTTCAGCACTTGCCTGAGTGGCTAGCGCTCGGGTACGCGGGGGAGATGAAGTATCTGCATGACGCGCGGCGAGGCGATCCGCGGCTGGTGATGGAAGGGGCGCGGAGTCTGATTGTGGTTGCGCTGAATTACAATTCGCCGCAACCGCTATCGATAACTCGATCTTCGGTTCAATCTCGCGAGGGCCGACGAGGCGCAGCTGATCAGTCGCCGCGGGGATGGATTTCGCGTTACGCGTGGGGCGACGATTACCACGAAGTGATTCAGGAAAAGCTGAGAGCGTTGATCACGGAAATGCGCGCCCAGTTTCCGGAGCCTTTCGAGGCGCGCTCTTATGTGGACACGGGGCCGATCATCGAACGGGTGGCCGCAAAATACGCGGGTCTGGGCTGGCTTGCGAAAAACACGTGCTTGATCAACTCGCGGCTGGGCTCGTGGCTTTTTCTCGGCGTGATCGTTACGACGATGGAACTTGAAGCGTCGCTTGCAGCCGGCCAAGCGCCACCGGCCGATCTATGTGGAAGCTGCACACGTTGCCTGGATGCGTGCCCGACACAGGCGTTTCCGGAACCGTATGTGCTCGATGCGCGCCGCTGCATCTCGTACCTGACGATTGAACTGCGCGGCACGATTCCGGAGGAGTTTCGTCCGCAGATGGGGGCGGCAGTGATCGGATGCGACGTCTGCCAGGACGTGTGTCCGTGGAATCGCAAGGCTCCGGTGACGAGCCTGTTCGCTTTTCAACCACGAGAAGTTTCGGGAACTGGAGTTGATGCGGCCGTGGGGGATGATCGCGAGGGCTCGAACGATGGAAGGAGATTCTCGCTGCTTTGGCCCGAACTCGAATGGCTGGCGGGACTTTCGCAACGGGAATTCAGCGCGATTTTTCGGCGGAGCGCCGTGAAACGCGCCAAGTGGCGAGGCTTAGTGCGAAATGCTTGCATGGCGTTGGGAAATTCGGGAGTGGAGAAGAGCACGGCGGAGTATGCGCACGTGATTCGCGTGCTCGACCGGCTGGCATCTTCGGATGATGCGCTGATTGCGGAGCATGCGAAGTGGGCGCTGGCACGATTATGCGAGGACTCAGCGACCGAATCTTCGGGCTTGGGTATGCGTAAGGCGTAAAATTCTAGGGCGCGATGGGCCAGAACACTTCCGTTTTCCAATCCTTCGGATCGGGATAATCGGCAGGAGAATTGACGTACGACTCCCAGGGCGCTCCAGCCGAAGTGAAACCCTGCGACTCAATCCACTGCTGAATTGCGGCGTGGGCTTCGGTGAGCTTGTCATATTCGCCAGCGTGCATCGTGGTTGCGACCGGGCCGCCCGGCAACGTGTCTACCTTGATTGGCTGCTGTGCGGGACTGCTGCCGCCGGCGGGAGGCTGGCCTTGGCCGGGCGCTGCGATCCGCATTCCCGGCTCAATGGTGAGTAAGCCGGGTCCCCACTCGACATAGCGCGTGAGCGGCAGGCCTGTGAGAGCGATCCCATTCTGTTGGGCGAACAGGAAGACTTGAGGCAATGCTTCCGTTATGGCCTGTGCGATTTCCGTTCGCTTTACGCGGCGCCGAGTCACGAGCACAGGTTGCGGGGAAATTTCCTTCCTTGCGATGGTATAAGTCATCTCGGTTCTCTGTAACCTCCCGGCTTCGTTGAAGTGATACAGCCCGATGCACGGACCTACTTGCTTGACTAGTGCGGCGTGCTCTTTGGCCTGTGTTGCGTTTACCGGCGGTGTGAGGCCGCGGGCGCGGTAGGCGCTCGGTGTGATTCCGAAGCGGCGGCGAAAAGCTCGAATCAACACTTCGTGGCTCTGAAAGCCGCAAGATAACGCCACGTCCAGAATGGAATCATTGCTGGTGAGGAGCAATGTCGCGGCATGCTCGAGCTGGAGGCGCAACGTGAGTTGCTTGGGTGTCTCCCCGATGGTGGCGGAGAAGACGCGCTGAAGATGAAATGCGGAAAGGCCGGTTTGGCGGGAGAGAGCGGCTAACGAGATGTCTTCGTCCAGATGCCCAGCGGCATAGGCGAGAACGGGCTGCATCTTCTTTAGTGAGGGTCGCGGTGCTCTGATCATGCGATTGCTCGTTGCGGAGTTTCCCGAGGTGCGTTTTTCTTCGCGATTTGCCTTGCGCGGAGCAGGCCTCCGCACCAAGCCGCGGGGAAAGTGAAGACGAGCGCGCCAATCCAATTGCGCAAGGGCGCCTCGCTGCGGACCGACAGCGACATCATCGCCCAGACCGTGAGCGCGAACTGGACCGCTCCCATAAGCAGAGAATGGAACACCGGAGCTCGTCGCGCGAGCCATGCTGTAACGTAGCCGCCGGCTGCGACGCATAAGGCAGTGTAGGCCAACAGAAAGATGGTCGCAGGCAGACTGTGGCTGATGGCGGCTCGGTTGGGCAGCGCGTGAGGAAAGAGGCGCATCATCAGCGGATCGGCGGCGGCCTCAATCGCGAACGAAGTAATCGTCAGAGTGACGATGCCTGCCAAAATTGCGAGGGTGCTTCGAATCATGGTGGCTTAGTCTACTGAAACGGGCGGGCGGCGTCTTGACGATTCTTGCGGCGGGGACGGGATTTGGGTTGCGCGCGAATCTTCCCTTGCAAAAAGCAGGCACGGAAATGAAAAACCTAATGGACACGGAAACGCTGTTTTTGGGATACTTTCGCGTGCAAGCGGCGATGAACGATCGAGTGGAACCTGCCGCATCTCTTAATCCAGGACTAAAAACCTCATGAAATCAATGCGCTGGTTGGGTCTATGTTTGTTCGTGCTGGTCTCGGTGGGATTGGGGGCGTCGCGCTTGTCGTCGCGCGAGAGTTCCAAAACAACTTCGCAGAAAGCTGCTGTGCAAAAGCCTGCCGGGCAGAAGGCGCCTTCCTCCACGGCCGCGCAGGGAAACGTGGAACGAGGGCGGTATTTGGTTGAGAACGTGGCGATGTGCGAGGAATGCCACACGCCGCGGGACGGCGGCGGCAATCTGGACGAGTCGCGACGACTGCAAGGCGCGGCGATCTGGATCATGCCCGTTCACCACACTACGAATTGGGCCATGCACGCACCTGGGTTGGCGGGATTCGAGCAGTTTACCGACGAACAGGGCGAGCAAATTCTCGAACAGGGCGTCGGCCCGAACGGACTTCCCATCCAGCCGCCGATGCACATCTACCACATGAACCACGCGGACGCGCAAGCTATCATCGCCTACCTGCGCTCGTTGCCGGGCGGCTATCCGCAGCCATAACGCAAGGCCGTCTCGCCGCAACCTAACGCCAGTATAATCGCGGTCCATGGAAGAGCGCTTAAAGGCGGCGGTGGAATGGCTGCTTGGCCCGGAGGTTTCCGACGAAAAACACCCCGGGCATCTCTGGCCGCGATGGATTTTCCTGCGGGCGCTCGGACTCATCTACCTCTCGGCGTTTTATTCGCTGATTTTCCAAATTAAAGGTCTGCTGGGTCCCAATGGGATTCTTCCCGCTGGAGATTATCTGCAGGCCGTTTCGTCGGCGCTCCATTCGGCGCGCTTCTGGTTCGCGCCAACGCTTTTTTGGCTGAGTTCGAGCGACCACGCGCTGATGGCGGTCTGCTGGGTGGGGCTTGCGGCGTCCATTCTGCTGACGTTGAACATTTGGCCGCGGGCAACACTGGCAATCTGTTTCGTCTGCTTCCTCTCCTTCATTGGCGCGGCGCAAGATTTCGCGAGCTATCAGTCGGACGGCATGCTTCTTGGGGCGGGCTTCATCAGCCTGTTCTTCGCGCCGACGGGATTTTTGCCGGGATTGGGGCGCGCGAATCCGCCATCGCGGGCAAGTTTGTTTCTACTGCGGTGGGAATGGTTCCGCATTTATTTCGAATCAGGCTTCGCCAAAATGGCCAGCGGCGATACGTCGTGGCGCAATTTCACGGCCATGGACGACTACTATCAGAACGGGCCGCTGCCGACGTGGATTGGATGGCATGTGGGCCACTTGCCACACTGGTTTCACGCGTCGGCCGTGTTTTACACGCTGGCGGTCGAACTGGTGCTGGTGTGGATGGTGTTCCTGCCGCGCCGACTTCGAATTGCATGCTTCTGGATCGTTGCGCCGTTTGAAATCAGCATCATTTTCACCGGAAATTATGCGTTCTTGAATTACCTGGTGTTTTCGCTCGGCTTCCTCTTGCTCGACGATCGTTTCGTGGAATGGATCGTGCCCCAGCGGATTCGAGGGTTGCTTGAACCCAAACGCGACGTCAGTTTGGCGATGGAAACACCGTCAGATAATTGGCGCGTAGCTTGGCGCCGACGGCTCAAACCGCTACGCATGACGGTGCAAGGAATTTGTTTGGGTCTTGTTTTCTACGCGACGACCGCCATTTTCATCCTGACGCTGGCGCCAAGCGTTCCGCTGCCGCAAAAGCCGGTGACCATGCTCGAACCATTTCGTATCGCGAATCGCTACGCGCTGTTTGCCAACATGACCCACCAGCGTTACGAGATCGAGTTCCAAGGCTCGCTGGATGGAAAGACTTGGGTGGCGTATCCATTCCGGTACAAGCCACAGGATCCAAGCAAGCCACCTGGAATCTACGCGCCGTATCAGCCGCGTTTCGAATGGAACTTGTGGTTCGCTTCGCTAGGGAACTGGCGCGAGTACCGCTTCGTATTGTGGACCGAGGAGAGGCTTTTAGTGAACGACGCGGACGTGCTGGAATTGTTTGCGCGCAATCCGTTCCCAGGCACGCCGCCGAAAGAGGTGCGCAGCGTGATGTATCAGTATTGGTTCACGAGCGAACAAACCAGGCGGGAGCGGGGACTGTGGTGGAGGCGAGAAATGTTGGGCGAATACGCGCCGACGCTGGAACGCGAGCCCGATGGGAAGATCGTGATACTGGATTTTCCGGGAGCCGAGACGCCAGCACCGGGTCCCTGAGAGATCTAGTGGGCGCCGCTCGATGATTTGTTAGCGGCGTCCAATCGAGCCTGTAAGTCGGCAACTTTCTTTTCGGTGTTGGTGACTTCCTGCTGCTTGGAATCGACCTGGCTTTTCTCGTTGGCCAAGGCAGTGGCGCCGGCTGTATCGGAGGAATATCCGGGCGTGCCAAGGTAAGTCTGCTGGTCGAGCGCATATTTGCGCTTAAGTAAATCGAGATCGACTTTAAGGCTCTGGAGATTGGCTTTGGCCGCGCTGAGGTCCGCCTCGATCGCCGACTTGTCCGCGGCGGGCGGATTGCCGGCTGGGGACTTGCCGCTAGCTGCCGGCACCGGAGTGCTGGCAGGAGCGGCGGGTTGACCCACGATGCTTATGGCGCCGGGTGCGGAAGCCAGAGTCTCGTTGTCCCAAACTTTTGGTGGTTTTGCTTGGTCCTTCTTAGCTTCGCGTGCGCGGCGGGCTGCCGCGGCGAGTGAATCCTCCTGCTGGCCCGATTCGGACGGCGTTCCAGCCTGCGATTGCCGGGCGGCAGTGTGCCCTGGCAGCGAAAGCAGCAGAATCAAGGGTGCCCATTTCGCGATGAACATTCTCTTCTTGCCTCCGACACGGTTCTTTCCGCTGTTCTATGGTATCGCAGCAGCAGACTTGCGGGAAGTTGCGTCCGCAGCGGCGTCCAAAGAGGTAACTGCAAGAGCAGCGGGCCGCAAAGCTGTACGCCTGACCAGTTGCGCCTTGGCGTACACGGATGGAAAATACGTGGGTAATTTAGTTGCGCAGGCGCGGCGCAGTTACTTAGACTGAGCCTCGGCTCACGCGCCAGGGCGTTGCCGCATCTAACTTTTGCCATATGAAAACGATCCCAGCTCTTAGACAAGCCGTCTCGATTTTGTGTCTCACCCTTATTGTCATTCCCCCAACTGCATTCGGGAAAGCTCCGGCGCGTCATCATTACCGGCACCGGGCAAGGGTGGTCCAATACGCCGATCCCGCGAAGGATGATATCGTCGCAAACGACGATCCCGTGGTTCGCAATATTGCAGTGGATGCCTTGGGACACGAAAAAGGCTCCGTCCTGGCAGTGGATCCCACGAACGGCCGCATCCTTTCCATCGTCAACCAGAAGATGGCTTTCTCCGCTGGTTTCGAGCCATGCTCGACGATCAAGCCTTTCGTCGCGCTGGCCGCCCTGAAGGAAGGGGTCATTACGCGCGACACCATGATCCGAGTTTCACCCCGGCGCTACATCAATTTGACGGAGGCGATGGCGCATTCCAATAACAAGTTCTTCGAGGAAGTGGGAACACGGCTGGGTTTCGATCGAGTGTTGAAATACGACGCTCTGCTCGGCCTGGGGCAGCGCGTGGGTTACAGCATTCCTGAAGAGCAGCCCGGATCGCTGCCTCCATCGGCGCCGCTTTTCGGAGGCGTGGCGCGTATGTCGAGCTTCGGCGAAGGCATTCGCATCACACCCTTCCAGCTCGCATCCCTGGTGGGAATGTTGGCCAATGGAGGAACGCAATATTTTCTGCAATACCCACGCACAGAAGCCGAGCGCGAAAATTTCCAGCCGCGGGTTCGCGAGCAGTTCGACATCGCTCCGCTACTTCCGGACCTGCGAGAGGGAATGCTCGCTGCCGTTCTTTACGGGACGGCCAAGCGCAGCTACGACCCCGATGGCGAGCAGGACCTTGGGAAGACGGGCACGTGCAACGATGAAGGCCTGGGCGGACGCCTCGGTTGGTTTGTTTCCTACGCCGACCAAGCTCACCCGAAAATCGTGATTGTAGTTTTGCTCCACGGAGGCGCCCGCATTATCAGCGGACCCCACGCCTCGGAAATTGCCGGCAGGATCTACCGGGGGCTGTACCAGCGAAACTATTTCGCCCGGGACAATTCCAGCTCGAAACAATACGCCTCATCTCCGGCAGCGCCCGGCTCTTTCTCTTCCCCTTAGATTGGGCCGTGAGGCCATCGTCGGTGCCTCGAAAGACAGCTTACGATGCCGTAGTTGTTGGCTCGGGACCAAACGGTCTTGCTGCCGCAATCGTGATGGCGAGAGCAGGCCGGTCTGTTCTGGTTTTGGAGGCGCAGGACTCTCTTGGCGGGGGAACGCGTTCGGCCCAGTTAACCCTTCCCGGTTACATTCACGATGTTTGTTCAGCCGTTCATCCGATGGCGCTGGCCTCGCCGTTCTTTCGATCGCTACCTTTGCAGGAACACGGTCTGGAGTGGATTTATCCCCCGCTTCCGCTAGCGCACCCACGTGATGACGGGACTGCGGTGGTGCTCGATCGTTCTCTCGACGCGACGTGCCAGTCTCTCGGCGCGGACGGACGGAGCTATCGCAACCTGGTGGGCCCGGTGGTGCAGAATTGGGGCGCCATTGAAGGCGCTATTCTGGGGCCCCTCGGTATTCCGCGAAACCCAATTGCAATGTCCCGATTTGGCCTGCGTGCTATCCAACCCGCCGCGCGTCTTGCGCGAAATAGGTTTCGAACCGAGGCGGCGCGGGCGTTGTTTGCCGGTTTAGCCGGCCACTCAATCGTTCCGCTGGAAAAGTGGGGAACAGCGGCAATTGGCCTCGTGTTGGCAGCGGTAGGGCACGTTTACGGTTGGCCCATTCCCAAGGGCGGCTCCCAGCGCATCGCAGACGCTCTTGCTTCGTATCTGCGGTTTTTGGGAGGAGAGATTCAATGCGGCGCTCTTGTGAAGTCGGTTGGCGATTTGCCCTCCGCACGCACGATTCTCTGCGATTTAACGCCTCAAGGACTCCTCAATATCGGTGCCCAGGTGCTTCCGGCGAATTACCAGAGGGCGCTGCGAAGATACAAATATGGTCCCGGCGTATTCAAGATTGATTGGGCGCTATCGGCTCCCATTCCTTGGACGGCAAAAGAATGCTCGAGAGCCGGCACCGTTCACATCGGTTCTTCGCTGGAAGAAATCACACGTTCCGAGCGCGCCGCGTGGAACGGGTCTCAAAACGACAAGCCCTTTGTGCTCCTGACGCAACCGAGCCTATTCGATTCGACGCGGGCTCCCAAAGGCTGTCATACGGCCTGGGCGTACTGCCATGTCCCAAACAACAGCGACTGCGACATGACCAGCCGAATCGAATCTCAAATCGAAAGCCTCGCGCCGGGATTTGGAGAAGCTATTCTTGCGCGCAGTATCAGGGCGCCGGTAGAGCTGCAACGGCACAATGCGAATCTTGTGGGCGGCGATATCTCCGGCGGAGCAAACAACTTGATGCAGCTTTTTCTTCGTCCAACGCGTCACTCGTACGCGACACCCCGTCCCGGATTGTATCTCTGCTCGTCTTCAACTCCGCCGGGTGGCGGGGTACATGGAATGTGTGGCTATCACGCTGCTGTACGCGCGCTAGCGGCTGGAGGATAGTGAACGGCGCCAGAATATATCGCGCGCTCCAAATACCTTCAACCAGAACTCTTGCACGCAAACGCGCCGCGGTGTATACGTCACACGCAAGGATTTTCGAGCAAGTAGTTGACGGAGGCATCGGCATGAGGCGTTGGCTCGCACTCTTTTCCTTCTTCATTTGTCTGGCGATTTTTGTAGCCGCACCAGAACAATCCTTGGCGCAGCAGTCTTGCGACAGTCTGACATCTCTTAAGATTCCCAACGCAACAGTCACCTCCGCCACGGCAATCAATCCGCCGCCAGATCTGGTGATTCCAATTCCCCCCGGACCGATCGGGCCAGCGCGCGATCTTCACATCTCTCAGCCCTTCTGCCGCGTGATCGCGTTTTCCTCGCCCACGAGCGATTCGCATATCAGCTTTGAGGTGTGGCTTCCTACGGCGGCGACCTGGAACGGAAAGTTCGAAGCCGTCGGCAATGGCGGCTTCATCGGCCAAATTGGTTACACAGCGCTTGAAACGGCTCTGAAGCGGGGCTATGCCACTGCTGGAACTGATACCGGCCACGCGACTGGCAACGACGAAAGCTGGGCCATGGGTCATCCTGAGAAACTCGTCGATTGGTCATATCGCGCCGTGCACGAGATGACGGTGGATTCCAAGCTGATCATCCAGGCGTTTTACGGCTCTGCCGCAAAACTTTCCTATTGGAACGGCTGCTCGACGGGCGGCAAGCAGGGCCTTACTGAGGCACAACGCTACCCGGACGATTACGACGGCATCATTGCCGGCGCGCCCGCGAACTACATCACGCATCTTCAGGCGGGTTCGGAATACATCAGTTGGGTCGCGCTGAAGGATGGAATAAACGCGCCGAGTTATATCCCGCCATCGAAGTATGCGGTGCTGCACGCGGGCGCAATTGCTGCCTGCGATTCCAAAGATGGCGTGACAGATGGCATTATCGAAGATCCCACTCGCTGTCCTTTCGATCCCAAAAGCATTCAGTGCGAAGGCGCGGATGCTCCCACATGTCTTACCGCCCCGCAAGTAAAGACGGCACAGATGATTTACGCCGGCGCGAAGTATTCCGATGGCAAGCAGATATTTCCGGGCTTCGAGCCGGGAAGCGAATTGGCATGGAGCGGGATGGCTGCCGGCCCCGAGCCGATCAGCATCGGCACAGGCTTTTTCACGTACATGGTTTTCGCGAATGCCTAGCTGGGATTTCCACACCTTTGACGCAGATCGCGACACGCGCCTTGCGGATTCTCGCCTCGGCTCAATCGTGAATGCCATCGACCCGAACTTGAAAGCCTTCAAATCGCATGGCGGAAAAATCATCATGTACCACGGCTGGGCCGATCAAGCCATCATGCCGCGGAACAGCCTCAATTATTACGAGAGTGTCGAGCATGCTGATGGGCGGTCAGCAAGCGACGCAGGATTTTCTGCGGTTGTTTTTTGTGCCGGGCATGCAGCATTGCCAAGGCGGAGCCGCTCCGAACACATTTGATTCGCTTACGGCCCTCGAACAGTGGCGTGAGCACGGCACGGCACCCGAGAAAATCGTTGCATCACATTCGACGAAGGGCGTGATCGATGAGACGCGGCCACTCTGTCCGCATCCTCAGGTGGCAATCTACAAGGGGTCTGGCAGTACCAGCGATGCTGCAAACTTCGCCTGCGGCAATCCGAACTGGTAGACAAAGAAGACGCGATGCACCGAATCGCGCAGGTCCGAATAGCGGGTGGTACTCCTAATGCCGTTTTTTCGATTTCTTGTGCTGGGGGGAGGGCAATCTCGTTATAGCGGCCTCCACGGCTTGCTGGACCTTCGCGTCCAACTGCACGGCAATGGCAATGCGCTCGGTGCGCGCCTCCTCCGCAATTGATTCAGCGAGCTGCGCCACCGCCGCCTTCACTGTCTTTTCGATCACCGCGCGGATCTGAGCGTTCACCGTGGTATCGCCGGTAACAATTTCCGCTTCCTCGGTCGCGGCGGCGATTTCATTGGTGGTTTTGGATGCGGATGCGATTTCGCTTGCGTCCCATGAAGCTGTTGCATTCTCCTCTTCGATCACTTCGAGGGGTCGCGTGTCTGAGCGAGCCGGCCGTTCGTCGCCTTCCGGGGCTGAAATCTGCGGATCGCCCGGAACTGGAAACCAATCTCCCGGGGGCGACGGAATGCCCCATACGTTCCCGGGCACCTCGAAATCCACCGCAATGTGGAAAACCTCCCGAGTATTGCGCGGCCTCTGAACCCAAATCACCTTTCCGGAAACTTGGCGTGGCGCGTTTCGCTGGCCTCGGGGAACTTCGAGTTCGACGACCGAGCCTCGCGGCACGTAATGCTTGGACTGATATTTGCAACCGTGACAGCTCACCATCACCGTGTTCGTATTTTCCCTGAACGGCTCATGCAGCGCGTCGACGCCCTTCACAATAATTGGGAGAGCCAACACCGCGCGAGTGCTGCGACGGTGTTCGATCACCATCTCGGCTGGTGTCGAAGACTGGGTCAAGTCTATCCTGCCCCCTGAAGCGAATCTTGCCTACGAGGAAAATAATATCACTTGGGTGAGCAGGCGCTCCCTTTCTCATCGAGGCGACAGCGCCCAAAAGTTACTGCGCTTCTGGCAACACTGGCAGCACTATTGTGTCTGCGATTGATGGATCGTCGCGCAGCTTGATATACAACAACGTTCCGTTGGGGCGGGGAACCGTGAGCGTGGTGTCGGCGAAACCCAGCGGTACGGGCGTTGTGTGGGTGAATTGCGAATCTGAAGCAACCGAGTCAATCAGGAAGAGATTCGTCCCGCCAAGCTTGCAAGGTTTATCCGCACTGTCGGGGCAGCGAATTTCCTTGAGTGAGGGGACTCGCACCAAATCCGCAAGTGGCTGCCAATCTCCCTTGGTTCCATCCTCACTGATCGCTCGGAACCGCAGCGCGCCAAACGCGGACGGCCCGAAATTCTTCAGGGGAACTAGCGTGCCAAGCACCGTTTGTGAATCCTGCAAGACCAGGTTTCCCTCGCTGATGCTGAGCAAAGTGCTGAACGACTCGTCCTCGTTGGCCACCTCAATCTTTTCCGTCCGCGGAAACTTATCGGGGATTTCGGTCTTCAAGAAAAAAGACATCTGGCCGTCCTGGGGAAGTTGATCCTGGCTCGCGAACCGGATCGCCGAGCCGGTGGGACCGGTCTGAATGCTCTTTCCGATCAAATCCACTTTGGGACGCGCGGGTTCAACGGTCGTTTGCAAATTGAGGACGCGCCCGTCCTTGAGAGAAACGTACGCGACCAACTTCTGATGGGGCGGCGCCGCTAGCGGCACGTCGGAATTCGAAGCCAAGAGCGGCAACTCGTCCTTCTGGTCCGCACGCGATAGTTTCCCGGGCACAAACTCCACTCCATCCAGTTTCAGCTTCTGCACTTCGTCCAGCCGCGTGCCGGTAAGGACACCCTGACGATCGCCGGTATTGATTAGGAAGTGATCCAGATGCGCGGCCTCGGAATACGCAATCAGCTGAACCTCATCGGGATTGGTCAACCCGAATTGTTTCACTTTCACTTTGACTGGGCCCGCCGCTTCGCCCTTTAGCGGCGCTCGCACTTCCAGTTCGTCTGGCTTCGCAATCTTCCAGGTGGCACTCAGATTTTTCCCCTGTGCATTTTCGATCGTTACTTGATCCACGCACACGGCACACTCCGATTTGAGGTGAAGCGTATCTTCGCGGTCCGCGATGAGTGCGCCGCGATCCTCGGGAGAAATCGTCCATTGCCCCGCAGTCGCCGCACGCAGATTGAAGCTTGGCCCCTCGTACGCTTCGAATCCCCAGAAGCCGCGAAGTGTCCCCTTGACCTGTGATTTTGGCGTCCCAGGCGGCATGGCATGAATATTGATTGTAAAGCCGCCGTGCGCGGCGTCGGCGGTTGCCGGGAGGTCGATCGTTTGCCCATTCGCTACGGGCACGCGCAGCACGAAGTCGTGCGCGATTGTGGTGGAGAACACCAGCGGTGCGCCCTGAACCGGAAGGACGAGAGATGTTTTCTGCAGGCAGAGAACTTCATCCGGATTCACCGCACGCAAGGGAGGGAGTTGGGGCGCTTCCACCGCCGGCAACCCAATCACAAGGACGGACTTTGGATTTCGAAACGAAGGCGGGCTATTCAGTCGAAGATTCAAATGGCTTTGCCGGGGCTGCGCGAGCGCCGGAATATACTGATACTCGGCGGTATGCAAAGTCCCCATGATTCTGGCCATGTCGACGATTGCTCCCACATAGGGGCTGAAGGACCCTCCGCCGGCAAGAGGCGTCGCACTTACTGCTCCGATCAAATCCGTCGAAGGACCGGCCGTCAACGCGGCTACCATAGACTGCGTGTGCCCATCATCCAGCACAAGCTGGTCGGTATTTTGCATCAGGCAGGGAGCCTGCTGCTCCTCGGGCTTGTAGAAGCACCCTTGATCGATTTTGATGTTCAGCGTGCGGGCCAAGACTTCCGATCTCTGTTGAAGCGCTTTCGGCTCGCTATCGGACGCTTGCTTGATCTCGCTCAAGTACCTGTCCAGGCGCGAACGTTCCAGACTTGCTTCATTTAAATCCTGCGAGGCTCTTACGAAGCTTCCGGGCCGCCCACGAACGGCGGAACGCAGAGTGGAAAAATCGCCGCCCGTCTCTGGCGCCAGGAACATAAGAACCTGCTGAGCGGTCGGAGGCACCGTAACCACGATTCCTTCCGCCCGCACGTTCTTGTTCCACGTCTCCGCTCGCGTGAACCAATTCTCTGGAGGCGGGTTTGTCGTACCGCGCAGGAAGGCAACGATCAGCAGGTAGTGAACCGATTGGCTTTCGGGAAGATCTGGATGAATCCAGATCCGGTCACCCGATTGCAGGCTTGCAACCTCGGCTATCGGAAGTGTTTTGTCGCCCCGCGTCACATTCACTTCCAGGCTCGGCCCCAGCAAATCGAAGGCGGCCGGATCCGCTTGAGCCATATGGGCCCCCAGCAACAATCCGGCGCCCAGCAAGCCACGAATCAGCCATCCAGGAATTCTGCGGCAAGAGAGCTTCCGCAAAATCATCGCAAAGCGCTCCTCGACTGCGTAGTTGTGAACCACCGAAAATAAGCTCGCACGGTTAAATAGGCCGGGGTTATCGATTTTAATTCATCGACCCCCTCGCATTCGCCATAAATCTTCAGGTGCGCTTAATATGCACCTGTCGCCGGGGCCCCCGTTAAGAGGAGCGTCGCAGACGGTCAAGAGCCGCGAAAATGAGCACGCCTACACCGGCAGTGACCAGGGAATCGCGTAGTAGCGGTATCGTGAAGAAAGGGGCTGGATGATTCAGCAGAACGCGTTCCGATATTGCGAAAACAACTTGATGAAAATGAAAAAACAAAAAAATCAGAGCAAAACGGCTGGCCGGATGTTCGGTATCGATGCGAGCTCCCACCGAGGAAGCAAGATATCCCACAAGGGTCTTGGCGATCCCATAGAGACCGATCGGATTGTCGTGACTAAGGGCATCCTGAAGAATGCCGACCGCCGCTCCCAGAAACATGCCGCTCACGGGATTGCGCCGGCTCACTCCGAAATAAACGGTCACCAACAGCGGCAGATCGACAAGTTGGGACCAGTGGCCAAACTTGTGAAAGAGACCCTGCAAGACCAACGCCAGAAAAACCGCGAGGATCACGGCGCCGCCATAGTACTTGTGCACCTCGATGCTCGATTGCGCCTGCATCCCGGAATTTAGCGTGTATTCCATATTAGTTATGTGCGGCGGACGGCGCCTGCGGCTGCGCTGAAGGTTTCTCGCCGCTTGGTCCGACCCGTTGCGCGGCGTTTGAAGAAGTGGGACTCGTCAAGGCTCGCGCGGGAGGCGGCGCTGCCACGGGGTGCACCACTCCCTGCGAATTTGACGAGTTCGCCTCCGAACTGCTGGATTCGGCCGTCTTTTTCGGCACGAGTTCCTCTTGGGAGAGCAGAATCAGCACCTCTTCCAGACGGTCCAGCCGTGCGGCCGTGCGGACGTGAATCGCTTGAAACGGATTTCCGGGGTTCGCGCTACTCACGGTTCCAATCAACAATCCCTTCGGGAAAATGCGGTCTTCACCGGAGGTGAGGATCACTTCGCCGCTGTGCACTTTTTCATCGTTCACCACATAATCGAGGCGCGGATCGGGATCACCGCTGCCTTTCACCACGCCGTGGGTGCGGGTGTCCTCGAGAAGAGCGCCGACGCCGCTGTCTCGGTCGCTAATGAGCAATACCTGCGCCGTGCCGGGAAAAACCTCGACAATCTTCCCGACGATGCCCTCGGGAGTAATCACCGCCATGTTAGGGCGCACTCGATCGTGCTGCCCCCGGTTGACAAACAGTGTGTTTGATGACGAGTCAGCACTGGCTCCGATCACCTCTGCCGCCAGCATCGGAGCCTCCGTATGAGCCTCCCGGAAACCCAAGAGCGCGCTCAGCCGCTGGGCTTGCGCGGCTTCGCTTTCCAATTGCCGGTTGAGAATCTGCAGCTGATCGACTCGTGCGTGCAGGCGTGTGTTTTCCGCGCGTGTGCCACGCAGCGCGATGTATCCGTCCCAAATGTTTCCTACCCTCAAAAAGGACCAGCTGCCGCCCCGCTCAAAAGGCATCAGGGCTTCCACGGTCCAATACCGGATCAGTCGCACATCGTGGTCGCGCTTGATCTGGAAAGCCAGCAGCAGTACTTGCGCTAGGATCAAGCCGGCCAGCAAGGCCAGCGGGCGGTGACGCGAAATCGATGCTTCCAGCATTCTGAGGTCCCAAGCTCGCGGAGCGCCGAAAACTAGAGGGCGCAGTTCAACTTTTGAGAAGCGTTGACTTTCAACACTGAACTCTTAACTCGCAACTCGCGCAACCGCGATCAATCAATCGAAACGAGGCGCAGCAACCTGAAATCGCTGAGCATTTTTCCGGTGCCCAGCACCACCGAGGCAAGCGGATCGTCAGCGATTGAAACCGGCAAGCCCGTCTCCTCGCGGATGCGCTTATCGAGATTCTTGATCAGCGCGCCACCGCCGGTCAGCACGATGCCGCGGTCGCTGATATCGGCGGAGAGTTCGGGGGGCGTGCGTTCAAGGGCCACCCGGATCGCGTTCACAATGGTGGCGAAATATTCTCGGAAAGCGCCTCGCGGATTTCGCTGTCGTCGATGGTTACTGTGCGCGGCACGCCCTCGATCAGATTGCGGCCTTTTACTTCCAGCGTCATCGGCTTTTCCAGCGGGTAAGCGGACCCAATCTCTATCTTGATCTGCTCGGCAGTCCGTTCGCCAACCAGCAAATTGTACTTGCGCTTCAGATAGTGCATCACCGATTCGTCCATTTCGTTTCCGGCCACTCGCACCGAACGCGAATAGACGATGCCGCTCATCGAAATCACCGCGATGTCCGTGGTGCCTCCGCCGATATCTACCACCATGTTTCCGGAAGGCTCCTCGATAGGCAAACCGGCGCCGATCGCCGCAGCCATGGCTTGCTCCACTAGGTACACTTCGCTCGCGCGTGCGCGATATGCGGAGTCCTGCACAGCGCGCTTTTCCACCGGCGTGATTTCGCTGGGCACTCCGATTACGATGCGTGGATGGACCAGCACGCGCCGGTTGTGAGCCTTCTGGATGAAATAGGTGAGCATCTTCTCCGTCACCTTGAAGTCCGCGATCACTCCATCCTTCATCGGCTTGATGGCGACCACGTTCCCCGGCGTCCGCCCCAGCATTTCCTTGGCCTCGCGGCCCACGGCCACTACTTCTCCGTTGTTTTTGTTGATGGCCACGATCGAGGGTTCGTTCACCACCACGCCTTTGCTTCGCGCAAACACCAACGTGTTGGCCGTCCCCAAATCAATGGCTAGGTCGGAGGAAAAGAGACTGAAGACCGACCGCATGCTATAGCCGTTTTTGTTCACCGATTCCTTCCCCCTCAGGTCTCGCCGGAGCGCCCCGACCGGAACGCCTCCGTTTTCTGATGCCGTCGTTACACGGTCTTATGGAATCACCACATCCACACGTTTGATTGCTGTTCCCCCGCGCCGATTCTGCCCCGTGATCACAATCGTATGGCTGCCGTGCGCCATCGGTTCCGTGAAATAACGGAAATGGCCATCCGCAGTCATGTCCGCAACCTGTTCGCCATTGATGATCAGGGCGGCGCCAGGTTCGGTGCGCCCGATCACCTCCACCACGCTGCCATGCAGTTCCGTATCGTCCACGTCCAGCCGCATCTCCTGTTCCTTGCCCTGCGCGGCCAGTGTGAATTTGTACGAATCGCTCGCGTCGCTCACATTATTCTTTTCATCGATCGCGCGCACTCTCCAGAAATATACGCCCGGATCCAGGCCGGTGATATCGATGCTCGTCGCCGACGTCTTCTTGTCCATTACGATGTGATTGAACATCGTCGCCGTGCTGGCCTGAAATTCATAGAGCTTGGCCGTGGCTGCCGGCTTCCATGAAAAATGGATGGCATCATGCTTGGGATCGGCCACGATGATTGGTTGCAGGTTGAGCGGCGCGACCAGTTCCGGCGGCGCCAACACCTGGCTCTTGGTAATCGGCCCTCCTCCAATTGGCACCACGGCGCGTTCGTACTGCCCGATGTCCACGTGTTCGTTCCCTCGGTTCAATTCGGCGCTTCCGGCATCCACTGTAATATCCTGCTGGTTGGTTGCCGGATCGCTGCGGACTGCCGCCCGGCTGTTGGATCGCAGAGACGCCACCGCATTCTCAAACGATACCTGAGCCTTCGATCCCGGCATTTGCCACGTGCCCGTCGCCAAATCGACCTGGCCCGAACTGATGTGCACCGCAACCTGCGAGGCATGGTCTTGACCCACGATATTTTCTTCCACCGTCACTAGCGTATCGCCCTTCACCGTGTACGTCGTACCGTCGGCGAAGGCGATCCGCGCCACACCTTCTGAGCCCGTCTGAATCAGGTCGCCCTTGTCCAGAGTCGTCTGATAATCGGCATTCATCCATTGGACGGAGTTCACTTTCTTCACCTGCACCCTCCCGTCCAAATTCACAAAACGCGCCTGCCGCGCGGAGATACTCGCGGCTACCCCTTTGTCAGTGTGTCCAACCGCGTCCGAAATACGGTGGAGAATACCCGCTGTGAAGTCCGGGAACACCAGATAGGTGAACGTCAGGGCGATCGTGGTAAGTACCACCGTGTAGAGAATCACGGTGCGATACTTCACCGTGTGCCAATAGACCTCTACACGAGAGACCGGTGGCTTTGCGGTCGAGACTGATTTTTCGCTAATCATCGTCACGAGGGGTCAATTCAAAAATCTAGCATAGGGGTATGGGCCTTTCAACAAACCGAAAATACGGTTTGCGAAATCGCCAACCCCTCTCGCGCAGACTTTGGCCGTCCGCCATCGGTGCGCTCGTCGGCGCGGCGGGCCCTAACCGGCAAAACCCGTCCATTTTGGAGGTTGACCGCAGCGGCTGGATTTAGCGAGACTGGTACTGACATAGCTGCCTAATTTCAACGCCTTATCCGCCCCGCGGCAAGCTTCAGCCGATGCTGAAGGATTAAGACTGGCGCCGCGAGTGCAAGTAAGAGGTCAAATATCATGAGTGATAAAGAAGAAATCATCGGCGAACTTCTCCCTCCACACAGGTTGATGCTTACCCCCGGTCCCTCCTGTGTGGATCCCCGCGTGTACCGCGCAATGGCTGCGCCGCTCGTTGGCCATATGGACCCGTGGTTTACGGGCATGATGAACGATGTCCAGGTACTTTTGCGCAGCGTCTTTCGCACCCAGAATCGCATCACGTACCCGATTTCCGCTTCGGGCTCGGGCGGGATTGAAGCTGCGGTCATGAACCCCCTCGAAGCCGGCGATGAATGCATTGTTTGTGTGAACGGCGCGTTTTCCGAGCGCATGGCCATTATCGCGGAGCGCATTCCCGCTAAGGTAATCCGCGTCGAGGCTCCTTACGGCCATACGGTGGATCCGGTGGACGTTCTTCGCGCAGGCAAGGGCAGGAAAATCAAATTTGTCGGCCTCACGCACGGCGAGACCTCCTCGGGTATCGTGCAGCGTATCGAAGATTACCGCAAAGTAGCCGATGAACTCGGCGCACTGCTCGTGGTCGATACGGTCGCCACCCTCGCCGGGATTCCGTTAGATGTTGACAGACAACGAATCGATATTTGCTTCAGCGGAACGCAGAAGGCGCTCAGTGCGCCGCCCGGAATGGCGCCGATCACTGTGAACACGCGCGTGGAAGAGATCATGCACGCCCGCAAGGAGCCGGTGCGCAGTTGGTACTTTGACCTTACACCGGCTATGAGTTATTGGGGCAAGGACCGTCTCTATCATCACACCCCGCCCATCTCCTTGATTTATGGCCTGCGCGAAGCCCTGCGCGCCGTCCTCGAAGAAGGGCTTGAGGCTCGATGGGAGCGTCACCTTCTGAACCAGCAGGCGCTGATCGCCGGCCTCGAAGCCATGGGCCTCGAACTCTTTGTTTCCAATCCTGCCGACCGGCTTGTTACCGTCACGGCCGTTAACATTCCCGCTGGAATTGAGGATGGCAAAGTGCGGGCGCAATTGCTCGATGAGTTCAATATTGAAATCGCCGGCGGGCTCGGCCCAGTGAAGGGGAAAATCTGGCGAATTGGTCTGATGGGCTACTCCAGCCAGCGCACCAATGTCTTGCTTTTTCTCGCGGCGCTGGAAAAGACGCTCTCCGATCAGGGTTTCCGTCTTCCAGCCGGCGCAGGCTCCGCCGCCGCAATTCGCAATTATGAACACTCCGCTCAGCCGGCCGTCGTGGGCGGCAGAAAGTAGCCCGCTCCAATGGCCAAAGCCTCTGCCTATCCGACTATCCCCAACGTGGGCGCAATGAGCGAGTTTATTGGCGCCTTCGATGTGCAGTCTAAAGTTACCGATTTCGTTTACCACTGCCGTTTTTCGCATTGCTGGAACGCGATCGCCACGCGCCACAGCGACACGATGGATTGCAAATTCATCGTCGACGGCAAAGGCGTAATCCTTGGCCTCGCGCACCCCGGCTTCGTCACATTTCGCGAGCGTGCCGGCCGCAATTTGTCCGATCGCGAAGCGAGTTACATTGCCGCCGAATATCTGCGCGGCCGCCTCGAGCAAGAAGACGAGCACTTGCTCTACGACGTCTCTGCTGCGGACGTCCTCCGCATCATCGAGAAACTCGGCATTCACTAAGCCTTGCCTTCATTCGTCGACCGCATTGATATCTGCGTAAACGCATCCATCCGCCTCGGGCATGTTGCATGCTAATCTTCCTCTCGCCCAGATGAGTCATACCCTCTCGCTCATTGTCCAACACGGATATCTCGTTGTTTTCCTGATCGTTCTTGCGGAAGCGGTCGGGATGCCCGTGCCGTCCGCGCTGGCGCTGATTGCCGGCGGAGCTGCCGTGGCGTCGGGGACCATGCGCTGGCCCACCCTTGCGATGCTCGCGATCGTGGCCATGCTCCTCGGCGACACGCTCTTCTACCTTCTCGGCAACTTGATGGGATGGAATTTGTTGGGGTTCCTCTGCCGGGTTTCTCTCAATCCGGAAACATGCATCCTTCGCGCCGCGGAATCGTTTTATAAACGCGGCCGAGCCGCCTTGCTGGTCGCCAAGTTCATTCCGGGCGTCAACACAATGGCTGCGCCGCTGGCCGGAAGCATGGAAATGCCCTTCGTGCAGTTCCTCGGACTGGATTTTCTAGGCGCCACCCTATATGCGTTCGCGTACCTCGCGGTCGGATACTTTTTCCGCGATTTCATTGCCACCATCACGCGCGGATTTCAAGCGGCGGGACACGTCGTCGAGATCGTCGTCATCCTCGCCGCCATCGCCTTCGTCGCCCATCGCGTCTGGCTGTACTGGAAGCATCGCGGTGACCGTATCGTGCCCAGAGTGCAGGTTGCCGAGCTGGCGAAGAAGCTGCAGTCGGTAGGTCCAGGAAAGGTCCTGCTGGTCGACGTGCGCAGTCATGGTTACTACGACCCCGGCGCCGCGCGAATTCAAGGCTCGATTCGCCTCGAGCCCAATAACCTCTCCGACGAAATCAAAACTCTTCCGAAGGATAAAGACATCTACCTCTACTGTACTTGACAGCGCGAAGCCACCAGCGCCCGTGTGGCGCATCTGCTGCGCGAGCAGGGATTCAACGCGTTTGTCATCGTCGGTGGTCTAGCCGCCTGGCGCAAGGCCGGTGAGCCCATGGAGCCTGTCCCGGCGTCTGACCTCGTGCACCTTCCCACTTTCAGCCGCCCGCGTCTCCGCTGATTCGTGGCGCAGGCACTCTTGCCTGCGCACGTAACTCGAGGCAATCGGTAAGCCGCATCCAGGAGCGGCTGTGCCACCAGCAAACTGACTCACCACCAACTAGTGATCGCGTTTGCGATCGAAACTATTTCTTGGTACGATCCCGCGTCCCCGCCCGCTGGAAATGCGCCAACTCGCTCTTTTAACGGTTTCGGTTTTGGGTCTCGTCCTGTCCAGCATGCCTGCTGCCGCGGATTCGTCCGCTGACCCCATCGCCTCGCCCGTCATCGTCATCGGCTTCGTCGGCGGATACGTCCACGGCGACAATTTGATTCACAGCGAAGTCCAGTTGGCCGCGAAGCTCCGCGCCCTGTATCCGGAGGGCGTCTACGCCGAGTCGCTCGCGAACCATGATGCGAAGAGCGCCTATCCCGAAATCATTCGCCTTCTCGACATCAATCGCGATGGAGCGCTCACCCCCGCCGAAAAGCGCGGCGCGCGCATCATTCTCTACGGCCATAGCTGGGGCGCGTCGGAGGCCGTCACACTCGCGCGACGATTGCAGAAGAGCGGCATCCCCGTGCTTCTCACTATTCAGGTGGATAGCGTGAAGAAACGCCATGAGGATGACGCGCTCATCCCCGGCAACGTCGCCCGAAGCTGCCAATTTCTACCAGCCGCACGGCTTGCTGCACGGAGTCCGGCGAATTCGCGCCGCCGATCCCGAGCGCACCAAAATTCTGGGGAATTTCCGCTTCGACTATCAGCAAGTCGCCGGTGAGCTGCGACAGCCAATATCCCTGGTGGGATCGCTTCATCGCCAAGGCTCACACCGAAATCGAATGCGACCCCAGCGTCTGGAATCAGGTGGAGGACCTGATTCGCAGCAACCTGCCGTCCGTCGCCACAGCGACGGCGCAGTCGCCGCCCACTCCCTCCCCGTCCTTGACCCTTGCCAACCAGCGAGCTAACTAGCCCCGCGGCGGATTGGTGCCTGCACATCCGGGATTGAGTCGAACGTGTGAAGGGAGGCGGCGTAGATAACTATCTGCGCAATTCAAGCAATAGTTTGCATACTCGGTGCACCACGTCGCCGGCTTCCGACCTCGCACGCGCCATTCAGCTCTTTCACGGATGGCCATAAGAATGCCATGTAGTCCACAGAAGTCGTAGTCGCCCCGGTGTGGTTCCGGCGATAGCGTCTATTCATTGCTCTGAGGGGGGCACCATGCATAACCTACTCGGCCGCGCTCTTTCATTTTCAGCGGTTCCCGTGACACTGTTCCTACTAGCAGCGGCCCTATTCCTCGCTCCGGGTCCGGCTCGCGCGGATACCGTCGATCAATCGTTTACCGGCGCGCCCGATCTCGGAGGCAACATCAACGACTGCTGCGCGTTCGTAGGACAGACCTACACTGCTGGACTCACCGGTACATTGGCTGGTGTTTCAATCGATGTCGTTGCAAGCCAGGACAACAGTTTCCCTCTCGATGTGCAAATTCGCAGCGTAGTTGGGGGAGTTCCCACGAGTACGATCCTGGGCGAGACCACTACGAGCGTCTTCAGCCTAAGTGACGTCATCACCTTTCCACAAACCATTCCCCAAGTGGCTGGCGACCAGTACGCCATTGTCGTGGATTTTCTCGGAGCACCGCCCCCCGGACCAGGCAGCCCCGATGGAACATGGGCCGGTGCCATTGGCGGCTACGCGGGAGGAAACGCCGTCTTTAGCATGGACGGCGGGGTAACCTTCCCCGGCGGTGACGGTGGTGCCGACCTGCACTTCATAACCTTTGTTAACGCTGTTCCTGAGCCGGGGTCCGCACTCCTGCTGTGTTCCGGGTTGCTGACTCTGGCACTCGCATTTCGGCGTCGCCTTGCCGAGCGAACGTAAAAACAGGGGCTAAGCCGTTCCGGCGCTCCGCATTCACGCTCGCACTCTGCGCGAACGTTTATGTCGAGTTTTGGCTCTAGCGGCAGACTTCCTTATCGCGCTTCGCCAGGCGGCGGAGGCTGAGTGGGTGTTGGCGCAGCAGGCGGCGGAGGCACAGGAACTTTTCCATCGAGTTCGAACGTATAGAGGCGTCCCCCGCCAGCGCGTCCCGCGAGAATGGAAACGTACTGCTTCCCATCGAGCATGTAGGAAACCGGATTCGCGAATCCCGGCACGAGTTTCACGCTCCAGAGTTTTTCACCCTTATCCGCGCTGAACGCTTCGAAATCTCCACCGTTGGAAGCAGCGAACACCAGGTTGCCGGCCGTGGTCATCGTGCCGCCGCCAGCCGTTGCCGGAACGCGCCATCGCGCCGTCTCTGTCACAGGATCCCAAGCGACGAGGAAATTTCCTGCCGGTGGCGCCGGCGGAGGAGGAGGTGGACGTGGCGCGCCGTTAGCACCGGCTGCGCGCGGGCCCGTGCCTCTGCCCGCCGCATCTCTGAAAACGATTCCCCAGTTGTACTGCTCCCAGCTCGGGCTTGAATTCCTTGGCCTGGACGTAATTGAAACTGCTCGCCATGCCGGGTGTCACATACACAAGCTGCGTCTGCGGGTTGTATGACATTCCCTGCCACACATGCCCGCCACCAGGGCCGGGCCAGATGACCGTTCCCTCGGTGCCGTAATGTGCCTCGGGATTAATGATGGGTCGGCCAGTCTTGGGATCGAGGCCCTTGGCCCAGGTGATTTTTTGTAGCGCCGCGCCGGAAATAAATTTTCCAGTCTTGCGATCGATCACATAGAAGTAACCGTTCTTCGGCGCCTGCATGATCACGTGGCGGACTTTTCCGTCGATCTTGATATCCGCGAGGACCAAGTCTGCAATTGAGTCGAAGTCCCATTCGTCGCCGGGCGTCGTCTGGAAATACCACACGAATTTGCCCGTCTCCGGCTTTACGGCGATGATCGAGTTGGTGTACAAATTGTCCTGCCCCATTGCGCTGCGATATTTCTGGACCCACGGGCCCGGCTGCCCCGTTCCGAAGTAGAGCAGGTCAAGCTGCGGATCGTAGGAAATCGCATTCCAGGGATTGGCGCCTCCGCCCAATTTCCACCACTGAATATCCGGCGACCACGTTTTCGCGGCGGCCTCCATCGCTTTGTTCTCGAACGGCTTCGATGGATCGCCCGGCACGGTGTAGAAGCGCCAGTCGAGCTTGCCGGTTTCCGCGTCGTACGCCGAAATGTAGCCGCGCACCGCAAATTCTCCGCCGCCGTTTCCGATGATCACCTTGCCTTTGACGATCAGCGGCGCGCCCGTGATGCTGTAGTCCGAGTTTTTCTCGGCGGTTGGGACGTCCCAATCCACCTTGCCTGTTTCCGCATCCAGCGCGACCAGCCTTGCGTCCAGCGTGCCGACGTACACTTTTCCGTCATACACCGCGACGCCGCGATTTCCCGGGCCGCAGCAGAGACTCGGTCCCGTGCGCACTTTGTTCGGATTCCCCTCCGATCCCGGAGGAAAATTCTGATGGCCCTCCTGCGGAACCCAGCGCCACTTCTCTTGTCCGGTGCGCGCGTCCACCGCAAACACCGCGCCCCAGGTCACTGTGCCGTAGAGAATCCCATTCGAAATCACCGGAGACGCTTCAAGCGTCCCGGGAAGAGAACCGGTGTCGTAATACCACGCGAGCCCAAGCCTGCTCACATTCGAGGCATCGATCTGCGTCAGCGGACTGTAGCGCGTCGCTTCATAATTGCCGCCAGCCATCAGCCACTGATCGCCCGTCTTGCCCGCGTTCAGCAGAGTGCCGTCGTCCACATGCGGCGCTTCCTGCGCCGCCGCAGTCCAAGCCATAATCCCGATCAACAACGCAACCCAACTCCACTTGCTTCTATTATTTCTCATGCTCATATCTCGCCATTCCCCCCTCTAGCGTTTGTGACGAGTAGACTGTACCACCGTCCCTTGTTTTCAGTAACTTGCGTCATGTTCTACTCGTCCACTGTTGCGATTAGACCGCTAAGATAAGGGCCGCTTTTGCTTTTAGTTTCTTGCCGTCTCCAGCTTCCAGTCTCTAGCATCTAGCTTCCAGAAAGCGGGCGCCTTCGCCGTCGGTTTCTCGTCGTCGCATTGTCGTCCCTTCCAGCTTCCAGCCTCTAGCCTCAGCCTCTAGAACGGACGCCTCACTTCGCCGTCCGGTTTCTAATTTCCAACTTCCAATCTCTAACTTCTGAACGCTACCACTTTGCGCGAACGATTTGTCAAGGTAGGTGGTGTAAAGAATCTGTGAAGAGTTTTTCAGCCGCGGAGCGGCGACCGTCACTCACCCGGCACGGAGCGGCGGAGTGCCGGGACTCCGGGAGCGAGGACGCGAAGTCCCGGAGGGACGATTGATTCTTCAAGCCTCCAGCCTCAAGTGTTGCCGTGGTTATTGGGCCATTGCGTCGGCAAACCATGACAGGAGGTTTAGAAGGGAGATCGCCGCAATATGGATCTTCAGCTTACCTTTGCCCGCTAAGGCAGCCACGAGTCCCAGCAAAGCAGTGAGAGTTCCGATCCGGATGCAAAACAATTCCACAGGATGGTAAAAGGTGTAGCCGCCCGTGTAGGCTGCGTGGACAAAGAGAAAATCGGATAGGCCAGTCGACGCCGTCACTAGAAGCAAACCTACAGCGACGCTCACCACTCGCCATTTAGGCGCGGTCTCTCTAACCGATTTGGGCAGACGAATCCAAAGCCAAATCAGGTAAGCGCAAAGTGCCAAAAAGATGAGCGACCAGAAGAGGCTGAAATAGTGGGGCATCATCGCGCTCTTATCGGATAGGAATTTCCACTTCTGCATAACTGCCGGGCGTGGCTGCGTTCACTGCGGCCACAACTTTCTCGACGTGCAATCTCACCACCGGCCACCGCGCATGGCCCAGCACGACGATCGCGATGGTGCGTTCGGCGAGATTCTGTTGATAACGGATATTCTTATCCGTGGTGAGCAGGAGTTGAAATCCGGAATCTTCGGCTGCTTTCAGCAATTCGCCGTTGCCCAATGCGTCCCATCCCAGATCTTTTGCGTTTTTGACTGTATGTCCTGCGAGAGACGTGGCCAGCGGAGCGGGAGTGCCTTGATCGAAAAGAATGAGCATCAGCGACGGGCGGGAACTTCGAGGCTGCGCGCCGCAAAATCGAGTACGGCGACCACTTGTTCGCGGGTCACGCCGAACCACTCAATGATGTCCTCAATGGTTGCGCCGGACTCTAGGTTTTCAAAGATAGTGGCTACAGGCATGCGCGTGCCACGAAATACCCACGCGCCACTTACTTTGCCTGGCACGCTCTCGACCGCCGGGCACTGTAACCAGTCAATCGCGGCCATCGCGACCTCCGCTAACGCGATTTTAGCACGCATCGGAGTGCCGAGTCCGGTTTGACGCCTTTGACCTAACCCCTTGAAACACAACGTCGCGGTAGCGCGTCGTGACATCGAATTTTTCGGCCGATTTCTTGAATTTATTCACAGCATGCGCTTGACTTTTCGCTGCACTCGCGTAAACTCGGTGATTGTCTGTTGTTCCTTCCAGCTGGCCTGGGAGTACCTGCTCTTTGACAATCGAATGAAACAAGCCAGAACCCGTTTGGTTTCTGCTTTTGTCGCGGGTGTACCGCGATGAAGGCAATTTGAGAAATCGAGCGATTTAACAGTTCGTTCCGATCGTGGCGATGCAAATCGCGGCGATCGAAACACCAGTTTCAAATGAGAGTTTGATCCTGGCTCAGAGCGAACGCTGGCGGCGTGCTTAACACATGCAAGTCGAACGCGCAGTTCGGTGTAGCAATACACTGGATGGGCGCGTGGCGAACGGGTGCGTAACACGTGGATAACCTTCCTTCAGGTGGGGAATAACCCAGCGAAAGTTGGGCTAATACCGCATAACATTACGAGGGCACATGCTCTTGTATTCAAAGGCGCAAGTCGCCAGAAGAGGGATCCGCGGCCGATTAGCTAGTTGGCGAGGTAATGGCTCACCAAGGCAATGATCGGTATCCGGACTGAGAGGTTGGCCGGACACACTGGAACTGAGACACGGTCCAGACTCCTACGGGAGGCAGCAGTGGGGAATCTTGCGCAATGGACGAAAGTCTGACGCAGCAACGCCGCGTGGGGGATGAAGCTTCTCGGAGTGTAAACCCCTTTCGACCCGGACGAATGCCCGCAAGGGTTTGACGGTACGGGTATAAGAAGCCCCGGCTAACTACGTGCCAGCAGCCGCGGTAAGACGTAGGGGGCCAGCGTTGCTCGGAATTACTGGGCGTAAAGGGTCCGTAGGCGGTGTGGCAAGTCGGGAGTGAAATCTCTGGGCTTAACCCAGAGGCTGCTTCCGAAACTGCCGTGCTAGAGTGTGAGAGAGGCGAGTGGAATTGCGGGTGTAGCGGTGAAATGCGTAGATATCCGCAGGAACACCCGAGGCGAAAGCGGCTCGCTGGATCACAACTGACGCTGAGGGACGAAAGCTAGGGGAGCAAACAGGATTAGATACCCTGGTAGTCCTAGCCCTAAACCATCAGGACTTGGGGTTTCCCTGTTCGGGGCAAGTCCCGGAGCTAACGCGTTAAGTCCTGCGCCTGGGGAGTACGGTCGCAAGACTGAAACTCAAAGGAATTGACGGGGGCCCGCACAAGCGGTGGAACATGTGGTTCAATTCGACGCAACGCGAGGAACCTTACCTGGGCTTGAAGCGCACTTGACTAGCTATGGAAACATGGCCTTCCCGCAAGGGACAAGTGTGGAGGCGCTGCATGGCTGTCGTCAGCTCGTGCCGTGAGGTGTTGGGTTAAGTCCCGCAACGAGCGCAACCCTTGCACGTAGTTGCCACTCCGCAAGGAGGGAACTCTACGTGGACTGCTCCGGATAACGGAGAGGAAGGTGGGGATGACGTCAAGTCCGCATGGCCTTTATGTCCAGGGCTACACACGTGTTACAATGCAGGGCACAAACCGTTGCCAACCCGTGAGGGGGAGCTAATCGGAAAAAACTCTGCTCAGTTCGGATTGCAGTCTGCAACTCGACTGCATGAAGCCGGAATCGCTAGTAATGGCGTATCAGATCGACGCCGTGAATACGTTCCCGGGCCTTGTACACACCGCCCGTCACATCACGAAAGTGGGTTGTACTAGAAGTCGCTGCGCTAACTCGCAAGAGAGGCAAGCGCCCAAGGTATGACTCATGATTGGGGTGAAGTCGTAACAAGGTAGCCGTAGGAGAACCTGCGGCTGGATCACCTCCTTTCTAAAGTAGTAGTGGCTCAACCCGCTATGGTGTGCGGATCATGCCACTCAAATGTGGTCTCGGCTTCTCACGAAGCCAGATGATCACACGCATCGATCTACTCACTCGTTTGGACGCCGATTTACCCTAGATCTTCATCGTAGTCGTTTACCCTGGACGGATTCTGCCTCATCGTATCGATGGTCAAAGCGCAAACGCGCACACATCGTATCCAGTTTGTCCGCCGTAGGCGGGCAATCAAAAAAGGGCAGGCCAAATGGCCTGCCCTTTTTTATTTTCGGAAGGTCGTCATCCCGAATCCCGCAGCTTTTTGCGGGTGAGGGATCTGTTGTT
Organism: uncultured Acidobacteriota bacterium; assembly: GCA_963723845.1. Lineage (GTDB taxonomy): Bacteria > Acidobacteriota > Terriglobia > Acidiferrales > UBA7541 > Palsa-295. Next base: position 1,271 of record CAVRSO010000029.1, on the reverse strand, counting down.
TCCTCTTTTGTTTTCCCCTACCAGTTTCTTGTGTATTAAGCTCGTCTGCTGAGACTGCACCATGTACAACGTGACTCTAGTCATGTTCGTCCTGCCCGTTTCGCTGCTTTCCGCGGCTTGGTTCAGCTCGGCCAAGCCCTCGGACCCGGAGAAAACTGACGCCAAAAAGTATCCTCGATGGAGGAAGCATTGCGAATTGGCGCCCTGATCCTCGCGATGGCTGCAACATTTTTGAATTTAGTTTCCTGGTTTTCCTGGTTTCATAACGGTGGAAGCCCTCACGGAATGTGCCCGCCCCTTGGACTTTGGAAGCCGACCGGCCGGGCTGCCTTTTACGCGTTTATCGCGGCGATGGTTTTAACCGTATTCGCCACGGGGAAAAGAAGATGGTTCCTAGCAGGTTGCGGCGCAGCTCTCATTGTTACCGAATTTATCATTTCGGCCGCGGAAATGGACTGATTGCCTCCCCAACCTCTAACCTCCAGCACACACCTGGACTTCCGAGCAGTTCCCCCCGGACAAATCTCAGCGCACCATAAGCTACAGGTCTGTTATGACACGTTCCCACGAACAACGGAGGTTTTCCCTCATGGCCCCAAAGAAAGAGTACGATGATTCTGAAATCAATCTAAATTTGAATTCTAATTCCCGAGAGGAACTCAGGAAAACAATCGTTAACACCTTCCTTAGTGAGAAAAAGGGGTACTGGAACGGAACTACTCAAGTCGTTACACGCTATAAGTACTTCGTAGAAACGCTTCAGGAAGGTAATCGCATCTTCCTCTTAAGGCCTACATTCCTCAACAAAGGCATCGATTTTCAGGTCTGGATTGAAAAATTCGACCGCCAAAAAGATAAGCGACCAAGTCATTCGGTGATGCACGAGGACATCCAGCTAAAGCTGAAGGAAGATCCCAACAAAAAGCACTGCTTATGACCGTCCATAGAACGCGTTTGGAATTGCGAAGAACCTGACAAGGTACTCTCCGAATCCAGTTTGAAATTTACAAAGGGATTAAGTCCCGAATTGGTTCTGAAAGCCTTGAAGTGGCTTTTTATCGAACAAGATGTAACCTATTGGAATTACGATGGCCGAATGATGTTGTGGCGCGGACTCAAGTCAGAATTTGAATAGTGGTACGCCACTTGCAAGCTCAAAACTTAAGAGAAAGGCTTTGCCGTATTCTTGATAGAATGGCAAAAGGTGAGCGCATGCCAAAGGCTGTTTGGGAATCAGTAGATGCCAAGAGCCGACTGTATTCAGGTGATTC
>CAVRSO010000028.1:0-62953 GCA_963723845.1 uncultured Acidobacteriota bacterium | reverse complement strand
GGCGGCGACTACGTGTGGGTGAGCCGGATCCTGAACCCGCCGCTCGCGCTGATCTCGAACCTGTGCATGATCATGGGCGGCCTGCTCGGCGCCGCCTACTTCGCCAAGTTCTTCTCGGTCTTCGCGCTCGGCCCGGCGCTGGTCGCGGGCGGCAGCCTGGCCCACAACAACACGCTGATCAGCTGGGGCACCTCGTTCCAGACCGACAAGGCCTGGATCCTGGCCGGGGCGCTGGTCATGGTCGCGCTGCAGACCTACATCCTGATCCGCGGCACGAAGTCGACGTTCCGCTGGCAGAACGGGGCGTTCCTGATCGCGATGTTCGGGATGGTGGTCGCGTTCATCGTCCTGGCCTTCGCCACCAAGAGCGGGTTCCAGCACAACTTCAACACGCTGAACAAGAGCTTCGGCGGCGGGACCGCGCAGAACGTGATCACGGCCGGAGGCGGCACCCACGCCGCGCCCGACCTGGGCAACATGAGCGCGACGCTGCCCACCCTGTTCTCCATCCAGGGCTTCATGATGTGGAACTTCTGGTCGGTCTACATGTCGGGCGAGCTGAAGAGCGCGTCCAACCGGCGCCGCCAGCTGTGGATCATGTTCGGCGCGCTGGCCTTCGACACGGTGCTGCTGGTCATCGGCGCGCTGCTGCTCTTCCACGTGGCCGGGTACGACTTCATGTACGCGGCGAACGTGTCGCCGAACAAGGCGTACGCGATCCCGTCCGGGCCGTTCTACCAGTTCCTGGCCGCGGTGTCGGTCAACATCCCGTTCCTCACCGTGATCATCCTGGGCTGCTTCCTGTTCTGGTCGCTGCCGTCCATGATCGCCAACACGTTCATGCCGATCCGGTCGTTCTTCGCCTGGTCGTTCGACCGGCTCATGCCGGAGAAGCTCGCGGACGTGAACGACCGCACGCACTCGCCCGTCATCGCGATCGTGGTGGTGAACGTGATCATCGCCGCGCTGGTGATCTGGAGCGTCACCTCCAACGTGTTCCAGCTCGTGCTCGGCCTGATCGTGCTGGCCGGGTGCCTCGGCGTGGTGATCATCGCCATCGCCGCGATCGCGCTGCCGCTGCGCCGGCCGGAGCTCTACCGGGCCTCGCCGGCGAACGTGAAGTTCCTCGGGATCCCGGTGCTGTTCATCGTCGCGCCGCTGTCCATCGCCATCTTCGTCGCGCTGGCCGTGGTCTCGACCCAGTACCCGGCGCTGGTCATGCAGGGGAACAGCGCCAACTTCTGGTGGATCCCGGCCTGGTTCGCCGGCCTGATCGTGGCCGGCTGCGCTGCTGTACTACATCCCGCGCTACATCCGGGCCCGCCGCGGCATCAACGTCAGCTTCGTCTACAAGGAGCTGCCGCCCGAGTGAGGCCGGCGTGGTGGCAGGATCGCCGCATGGGCTACCTGCCGGAGATGTGGCATGACTTCGGGGTCGCGGTGGCCGGCCTGGCCGGGGCGCTGACCGGGCTGCTGTTCGTCGCCGTGTCCATCAAGAGCGATGTGCTGGCCGGTTCGCGCAGCCTGGCCTCCCGCGCCGCGCAGACGCTGGTGCTGTTCATCACGCCGGCGATCAGCGCGGTCCTGATCGTGGCGCCGCAGCCCGGCCCGGCCCTGGGCGCCGAGCTGCTGGCGGTAGCGGCGGCCTCGGCGGCGGCGCTGCTGGTCCTGGACCGGCGGGCCGGGCACAACGCGGACGAGCGGCGTGGCCCGGTACATCGAGCGGGCGTCGCCGAACACGGTGACCGCCGTGCTGGTCGGCGTGGCCGGCCTCACGCTTCCTGCTGAAGGCGGGCGGCGGCCTGTACTGGATGATCCCGGCGGTGCTGGCCGGCCTGGTCGGCGGCGTGATCAACGCGTGGCTGTTCCTGGTCCGGGTGCCCGCCCGTTCCGCCCGAGCCGAACGGGACGGCGCGGACAGCAATCCTTAGGCCGGTCTTCACAGCGCTTCCATGGGTTCTGCGCCGGGCCTGCACCGCCCGGCGGTCTGTTGGGACCATGACTACCCCCACACCCACGGACACCGTCGTACTGGTACACGGACTCTGGATGACCCCGCGTAGCTGGGAGCACTGGGTTCCGTACTACGAAGCCAAGGGCTACCGCGTCATCACGCCCGCGTATCCAGGGTTCGACATCGAGGTCGAAGCACTGCGCCAGAACCCTGACATCATCGCCAACCTGACCGTCCCCGAGACAGTGGATCACCTGGCCAGCGTCATCGAAGCGCTCGATACCGCGCCGTTCATCATCGGTCACTCGTTCGGCGGCACCCTCACCCAGCTGCTCCTGGCCCGCGGCCTGGGTTCCGCCGGGGTCGTCATCGACTCGGCCCCGACCGAAGGAGTCCACGTCACTCCGCTGTCACAGGTCCGGTCCTTTTTCCCGGCCCTGAAGAACCCGGCCAACATCCACAAGGCGGTCGCCTTCACCGCGGAGGAGTTCCACTACGCCTTCGCCAACACCTTGAGCGCCGAGGACTCCAACGCGGCGTGGCAGCGATACGCCATCGCCGCGCCGGGCAACTGGGTCTGGGTCTACGGCCTGATCGCGAACCTCAAGCCGGGCCACCAGGAGACCTGGGTCGACTACGACCAGGACCGTGCTCCGCTGCTGTTCATCGGCGGCGAGAAGGACCACATCATGCCGCCCTCGGTCAACAAGTCCAACGCCAGGCACTACGAGAACTCGCCCGCGCTCACCGAGTACTTCGAGTTCGAGGGCCGAGACCACTGGACCTGCGCCGCGCCCGGCTGGGAGGCCGTCGCCGACTACGCGCTCGAATGGGCCGCGAAACACGCGCGTACCACGACTCGCACCTGACGGCGAGAGGAGGCAGGACCGGGCGGCCGCGCCATCGAATCGTATCCTAAAGACATCAAGGTGGTGGTCCTCGGCACCGGCGGCATGTCGCATCAGCTCGACGGCGAGCGGGCGGGATTCATCAACAAGAAATTCGACATGCTCTGCATGGACAAAATCGTGAATGAACCTGAGGCTCTTACTCGCTATTCGATCCACGAACTCGTGCGCCAAGCCGGCGCTCAGGGCGCGGAATTCATTCTATGGCTGGCAATGCGCGGCGTCTTGCATCCGAAGGTAACCAAGATTCACAGCAGCTACCACGTCGCGGTATCGAATACGGCCACGGGACTTCTAGTCCTCGAGAATGCGGCTTGATTCCAAGACGTTCCCGGAATGAGTGGTGTGCGATTGCAGGTTTAGCGCGATCTAAAAGTCGGCCCACTGGTGAAAGCGCACGAGCTTCAATCCTTCTTCCCGCCAATTCGCGTGCCGGTGCTCGACGGCCACGGCAAGCAAAAGCCCTTTCTCGGAGACCCAGATCAAGGAGTCAGGCCGGAGCGCCACTTTAAGAGAATACTCGTAGGCACGCCACTTCTGGCCCGCTAAATCAAGGCGCACTTAGCCCAGATGTCGCAATCGCCCTTTTAGGATCGTGACCTCGACCGGATTTTCTTTGTCCGGTTGCTCGATGCGTGCGAGCTCGACTTCGGTCGGGTGGTTTGGATCGCGCTCGGCATCGCGGGCGATTCCGCCCAGCGAGAACGCGGAGATCGGCCAGATGAGTCCAAACGGGCGTTGCACCGGGAGTCCAAGATGAGCTTCAAAAGGATTCTCGTTGCCGTGGACGACAGTGAGTTTGCGGCGCGCGCTGCCGACGTTGGCGTTGAACTCGCAAAGTCACTGAAAGCCCAAGTTGACTTCGTCCACGTGTTTGACCCGTCCGTCGGCCCTGGCGCGACCTGGGGCGTGCCAGCCGACCGATTGACCGAGATGTCTGAACAAGCAGCGAAACATCTTGTCGCGGCGTTTCGGGAGCGAACGCTTATCCGCTCAGGCGTTCGGGAATTCGTCGACTCCGGCAAGCCTGCGTCGAAGATCATTGAGATAGCCAATAGCTGGCACGCCGATCTCATCGTGATGGGTAGCCACGGGCGCGGGAAGATGGAGGGGCTTCTTATGGGGAGCGTCTCCCAAGAGGTTTTGCATCACGCTCGTTGCCCCGTCCTGGTTGTCCAGGCGCGGAATTAAGCGCTTCCAAAGGAAAGTCCAATCATGTTCCTTGCCGCGAAGCCAAGTAATCGCAGAGGTTTTTGATGCGCTGTCGCACGACTCTCTCGTTTTGCTTGTCCAAGTAGCGGAAGATGGGGCCCCATGTAGGCATATCCGATGAACCGTGAGCAGAGGGGCCTGGCCCGAATTCGAGGATATTCGAGACATAGTCATATGGGAACTTGCCCAAATGACGTTTTGCGAGGGTAGTCAGATCGGGTGGGGGCGTCTTGAGTAAGGGCGCCAGGGGACCATGCCCCTTGGCGTCTGGGCCGTGGCAAGCGGCGCAATATTGCTGGTACACCTGCTCGCCAGTGGGCATGTAGGTTGGCGGAAGCTGTGTTTGATCGACGCCTCGCCCGGCACTGGCAACGCAAGCGATCAGCAACAGAGCAACGAACGAAAACAACCATCGAATCGCCATAATTTCCTCCGCGCTAGTCCAGTTTGGTTCGAGGACGTCGACGTCGCCATTCCTGAAAAAGCATCCTCTTTGCCAGTAGTGTACGCCCTGGGCCTATTTCGCCTGGTGCGACTTGATGTAATTCGTCAGGTTCGCAATTCGCCGTGTGACTTCAGCGCTATCTGCTCCCTGCCTCCTAAAGTCGGGGCCCCAGATCGGCATCTCAGGCGGCCCGTGCGCCGGCATCACGACGCCATTCCGCAACACTTTCGAAACATAGGCGTCGGGGAATTTGCCGCCGTGCCGGCGGGCCAACATAGTCAAGTCGGGCGGTACCCGGTATGGGGAAGGGACAGAGCCACCGCCTTTCAAGTCGTTTCCGTGGCAGACAGCGCAATGCCGGCTGTCTGTCCTCACCCAACACCCTCTCGCCTTCAGCAGCGATATGGTAGTGCTAGCGTCCCCTTCAATCAATGGTCTCGCGGCTGCAGCCTCTATGTTGGTGCAACGCATCCGCTCGGACTCCCGCGGTCCGCCTGTTCCAGCGTTTCTTCATCGGGGCCGGAGCGCTGGTGGCGCAGAGCCCTTTGCAAAGGCGCGGCCAGCTCTGCCTCAATCTCAGGTCAAATCGCTAAATGATGCAATCGGCCAGGCTCCGGACAAAGCCATCGCCGTTCCACTGCTGAAAAAGGACGTGGATGATTTGCGAGATTCCTATGGCGGTGACTTCCTCAGAATCGCGTTCTTCGCCAGCGCCCCTTGGCGTAGAATCTGGTGCGGAAGATGGATCATGCCGCATCGGGAAAGACACCTCATGGGCGTCAGCCAGCAAGAGTTAAACGCGGGCAGCGTAATCCAAATAAGCAACGCGCGAGTGAAGAGCGATCCAGAGGGCATTTCCCGGCTGCGCGCACAATTTCGCGAGCTCAGCTGTATTTGCATTCCGCAGTTGCTAGATCCGACCCTCCTGGCCACCCTCCAGCATCGCCTGGAACATTGCCAATGGAAACCAAACGCACATAACGATCCAGGCGGCGAGTTAGGTCTAGACGACATCACGGAAGATCCTCGGGCATTGCATCTGCTCTATTTCAGCGCTAATCGCCCCGAGTTCCGAAAGTTGCTGGAGGAAGTGACTGGTTGCCAGCCTTTGAACGCGTTTGGAGGCCGACTATATCGCAAACGGTCAGGAGGAGAACACTACAACAAGTGGCACGACGACGATGTGGACAATCGTCTGGTGGCAATGAGTATAAACCTCAGCGCCCGGCCCTATCGAGGCGGACTTCTTCAATTGCGCAGGCGCGATTCAGGGGCGATTCTGGAAGTGGCGAATACCGGGTGCGGAGCTGCTCTAATTTTTAGGATTTCTGAAGAGTTAGAGCACCGAGTCAGCGACGTGGAAGGGGACGAGCCTAAGACAGCCTTCGCAGGGTGGTTTAGGCACGACCGTCCAGGATTCTTCGAGGGCATACAGAAAAATAGGGTACTTGTCTAGCGTCTAAGCCTCATCCCGAGCCGCTCAACCTAACTGTCTCCACGCGCTGAACAACTACAAAAAAAGGAACCAGAACTTCTAAAATCAAGGCTCAGATACGACCAAAATACCGTGGGCATGCATTTCTTCTGCGAGCGCCAAGAGGTCTGCTTCCAGCCTGTCGGGTTGAACGTCGAACTCCGACAGCAATTGGCGGTGAATGCCTCCCAGGTCGGCCGTCGATTCCAAAAGCTCAAAAACCCGCGTTCCCACGACGTCCAGACCGTGGTACATGCCTGTCTTGAGGTTTAGGAGTACGGTTTCATCGCCCATCCGGCTGCTCAGAACGTCATCCGTGACCTTAACGCGATCGGTGAGCGCAATCGACATCTCTCTTAGTCCTTCTTGATGGGCTGCAATTACTTTGGAGACGCCACGAAGTACCCCGAACTCCCGCGCGTAACGAAGACGGAAGCAGGGAAGAGACGCTACAAGCTGCCTTAGTGTATCAAAATGACGCCTCAAAAGATTCCTATCCGTAATATCCATATTGAAGGACGAACTCACGAGCTTCATGAAAATTTGGCGCGGGGAGATGCGTTCTACGACAGGTTCTTGCGGAGCAGGTTCACCTTCGTCATCGAGGACATAGAGGCATTGCACCTTGGAGGGATCTTTCGTAAACGGAATTAACCTGAGGTCGCTGATTCTACGTTTCTCGGTATAAGGCGCAACCTCTGCGCTGAACAACGGCATTTCAAAGATTTCGTCGCTGGCCTTGGGCAAGAGCCTTATGCCCGGGTAACTGGGGACCGCAAACCACTCGTCCGCAACGTGACGCAACACAAGATAGTCATCGGAAATCAAGGAGCAGCCGAGCTGGCTGTGGCTCGCAGCCAATGTCGACTTGCCCTGGCCGCTTGTTCCAATAAACGCGATTGCTCTGCCGTCAAAGAGGATCGCGCTAGCATGGAGCACCAGCGGCTCGCGGCGGCTCAGAATTAAAGGAATGACCGAGTCAAGAAAGAGATGGCGAATCGTCGATTCCGGCACATCGGGCAACGACCGGCATCTGATTTCAGGTCCCAGCGCGAGAGACCAGAAAATCAGCTTGGTCCGGAAAACGGAGCAAATAATCTTCGTCACGAAACGCGAAACTGAGCCGCACTTCCTCTCGAAAGGCCCAGTGATTGAACCAGCGATACTCCCCAGGGAAAGGGTCCCCTGGGGGCAAGAGTTCGAAACTATAATCCGGCACCGACACCGGGGCCGATGCCGCCGCGAGCTCTGGCAGGGAAATACTGCTTTCAATCACCAAATCGCAGACTTGATACAGCTTCGGCGTGTTCATGGAAAGACGAGCTGGGCCCGATTCACCCGAAGTTAGCGCACCTTCGCACTTCACGACCCCTCCCAATGTAATTTACTAGACCACACCAAAGAAAGCTAAAATCTTCCCTTGTGAGTGGAATCAGCGGGATTTATAACCTCGATGGGCGTCCGGCAGACCGACTTCTTCTGTGCCAAATGAGCCGTGCAATTGAGCACCGTGGACCGGACAGTATAGGCCATTGGACAGGCGGGCCGGTCGGCCTGTCTAATCTCCTCCTGCAAACCGTTGCCCAATCCGCCCAAGAAAAGCAACCTCTCGTCAGCGCTGATGGCCTTCGCTGTCTGACGATGGATGGTCGAATCGACAATCGTGAGGAACTCAAGCGCGACCTTGAGTCCAAAGGTTTTCGGATCCGTCATAAGACCGACGCGGAATTAGTCCTCTGTGCCTACGAACAATGGGGGGAAGAGTGCCCGATCCGGCTTCTCGGCGATTTTGCGTTCGCGATTTGGGACGGGAGCAAGAGGCAATTATTCTGCGCGCGAGATCACGTCGGCGTCCGGCCCTTCTACTACCATCATTCGCCGACGTGGTTTGCGTTTGGATCGGAGATTCGGGCGATCCTCGCATTGGAGGCGGTTCCGCGACGCCTGAACGAATCCAGGCTCGCCGATTTCCTGGTCGAGACTCTCGACCGGGAAGATGAGGAATCTACTTTCTATCGAGACGTACTGCGGTTGCCGGCCGGCCACTGCCTGGTTGTGGCACCGGGGCGATTCACCATCCGGGACTATTGGAATCTTCGGGCGCCGGCAATACTCCGACTTGGTTCTCTAGAGGAGTACGGCGCGGCGTTCCGGGAGGTTTTCGTGGAGGCGGTTCGGTGCCGGCTGCACAGCAGCCATCGGGTCGGCTCTACCTTGAGCGGCGGGATTGATTCCTCTTCTGTTGTATGCACCACCCGGGAATTGCTTTCTGGCGAACTGAGAGAACCTTTACATACGGTTTCACTTGTCGATGCGGATGAATCAAAATGTGGAGAAACCCCCTACATTCAAGAGGTGCTTCGCGGAGGCTGGCTTGTGCCTCACATCGTTCGTTCGAGCGACGTTTCCAATTTGGAGGCGGAGATGGGAGAGGCCGATGAACCCTTTGAGATCAGCCACTATTTTCCGAACCACTACATCTTCTCCGCCGCCCGAGACGCCGGAGTGCGAGTCTTGTTGGACGGCATCTCCGGAGATCACATTACGGCGCCATCCAATTACCTTTCGATTTTGATCCGTACTCTGCGTTGGAAATCCGCGATCACAGAACTCTCTTATAGGAAGAAAGCTTATCAGGAAGGAGTTTGGAGCAATCTGGCACTCTATGGCATTGGGCCTCTGCTCCCCAATCCAAGCATCCGGCTTCGGCAACGCATCCGAAAATATCGCAAGTCTCTGCTACAGGACCCGCTGATTAACGGCGCCTTCGCCGATCGAATGCGCGTTTCCGAACGTCTGGAAGCCCGATCCCGGAAAGGATGGGACGTCTCGCAGGATCTCGGCACGCTTCATTGCTGGAGCTTCACGTCCGGAATTCTGCCCTTCTTCTTTGAGCAATCGGGGAGGATCGCGGCGTCGATGAGAATCGAGACTCGCCATCCTTTTTCGGACCGCAGAGTCATCGAATTCTTTCTGTCGTTGCCGCTGAAAATGAAAACGTTCGCTCCTTTGCCGAAGAGGGTGATTCGCGCGGGCATGAAGGGAATCCTGCCCGAAAAGGTCCGATGCCGGACGCGCTTCGCCCATCCAGGGGGTTCTTTCGCAACGTCGCTCGTGGCTCGATCAGCGAGCATTTTGGAGCCTGCAACGTTCAGCAGTATATTGGCATCGGTCGGCGAATATGTTAACGTCAATCGGATGGAGGCGATGAGGTCGCCCGCGTTGCGTGGCGAGGCTAATTCCAGTTCTTCTCTCTGGCAGATTCTCAGTTTGGCGGTATGGTTTAAGAGCAAGAAGATGTGCGCAATAGAGCGAAGCTTGGAGGCGGCGAGTGGAAGAACATAAGTCTGAGATTGCTGCTCCAGATCCGAGGCAGGCTGTCAAGAGAGCTTATTCCACGCCCCGGTTGAGCGATTTTGGTTCCGTTGAAATGCTCTCGCTTAGTGGCACGGGAACAGCAGACAGAAAATCCGGGAAAAGCCCCGCAACTAAGAAACCTTAGCTTTCCTTAAGGCCATTAGGGGCTCCGCCTGAAGGTGCAGGATCTCTTACGCTTCCATCATTGGCTCCTCTCTGACCGTCCCGTACTTGCGCCTACCGTGACGCAATCGCGAGAACCGTAAGAAAGGATGACGTAGTCCTGGACATCGGAGCCGGCACCGGCCTTCTATCTTTTTTTCCTGCCTCGCCGGTGCCCGCAAAGTCTACGCCGTTGAACAGACTGACACGTCGAATTGGGACCGGAAATCTGTGTCGCGAACGGCTTCGCGGACCGCGTAGAGTTCGTGAAGAATCGTTCGCAGAACGTATCGCTGCCGGAACCAGTGGATGTCATCGTGAGCGATACGGGAGCCAGTTTCGGCTTGCAAGACGGCATGCTGGGCACGTTGATGGATGCTCGCACACGATTCTTGAAGCCGCAGGGTCAAATCATTCCGCAATCGGTTGACCTGCTCATCGCTCCGATCGACCTGAAAGATGGTCGTGACCTCGATGTCTGGAATAAAGATCGGTACGGACTAGACCTATCCCCAATCCGGCAATTTGCGGCCAACACGAATTACCATATGGTTTTGCACCCCGGAAATGTCCTGGCCCCGCCGGAATTACTGACGACGATACGATTCCAGACGATGGATACACACTACGTTTCCGGCGAGGCTATGTCTGTTGTGGAACGAACCGGCACGATGCAAGGTATCGGGGGGTGGATTTCTGTGAACTTGGCTCCCGGAGTTTCGTTTGACAATTCCCCGGTCAACCCGCTCTGATCGCACGGTCGAGTGGACGCAGAGCGTTTTCCCAATCGAAACACCCGTACCCGTGCGGGCGGGCGACCGTGTGAGGACGAAAATCAGCACGCATAACGGGAAAGCCTGGCGCTGGCAAATTGAGATCATCGATGGGGATGAGCGGTCTTCAAACAGCGCGCACATCAAGGCCAGGTTCGACCATTCGACGCTAGGTTGTTTCCCCATACGGCCCGAGCAACTGAAGAAGAATCTTCCAGATTACGCTCCGAGGCTCAGTCGGAAAGGTGCGGCAGAGTCCTATGTTTTAGCCGCCTTTGACGGAAAATGTACAGTGAAAGAACTTACCGAGGAATTATTGTCCCGTTTTGCGGATTGTTTTCCGACGAAGACGGCCGCTGCCGAGTTTATCGGCAGGATCGTTGACCGCTGCACCTAGGAATGTAGGTTGGCGTCCCTGTCCAGCCGAGGATCTTCGAAGCGAGGCCATCTAGTGCGCACGTTCGGACGATTTGTCGCGCTCCCGTTGAGGGACCAAATTCTCGTAATCCAAGCGCTTTTTTTGGTGGCCGTGATTCGCATTGCACTTTGCCTTGTCCCCTTCCGACTGCTGCTGCGGTGGACTCTTCGGTTGCCTCGGCATGGGAGGCCGACGAACTCTGCCGACAGCCTTGCTAGAGCGGTAAGCGCAGTTGCCCGATTCGTGCCACGCGCGAGTTGCCTAACCCAAGCCCTTGCCGCCCGAGTGCTGCTATCTCAGTCAGGGCACGATTGTAGATTGGAGATCGGTGTCAGAAAAGACCCCCGTAAACGCCTTGAGTCTCACGCATGGCTGGTCTGTGGCGACAGGATTGTGATCGGCGGCGAGGAAGCGAAAGGCTTCCGCCTTATTGGATCGTGGCCCGCAAACACATGACTGCTGGCGCACCCCCACTTCAGTGAAACCCGCCCTGCCTGACCCTATAGTTGGGATCACCTTTGCAATCCAGCCGTCCCACCCAAATCGTGGAACTCAAGCAAGCCCGGCACGGAATCATATCTGTTGCGGCGACCCAGCATAAGCAACGAATTTAGCCGACCCTGAGGAGTTCTTTGATGATTACGCTTTCCCGCGCCAAATCTTTGCCTTACGTCCCCGCAATCCTGTTGGGATGTGCATTCGTTTTGATGCCCCTTGGCATTTCGGCTCAGAACGCCCCAGCCGGACCGATAGCCCCGGGTACACCAGCCGACCAAACGCCGGCGACACAGACCCAAACTTCAGCCGCTTCTTCTGACACGCATCCGAATTTGGCGGGAACCTGGCAGCTCAATAAGAAACAGAGCGACGACCCGCGCGAAAAAATGCAAGAAGCGCGGAATGAACAAGGAAACGGAGGGGGTGGCGGCGGGTTCGGCGGCGGGGGCGGCGGCAGGGGAATGGGCAGAGGCCGTCAGGGCCAGGGGCAAGGCCAAGGCGGCGATATGATGAAAGAGTTCTCGCAGCTTACCATTACGCAAACGGCTTCGATGGCCAGGGTAACAGGCGAATCTGGCCGCGTCCTTGCCCTTTACTCAAGCGCCGATCAATCGCAAAGCGATTCGAACAAGTCCGATAACTCAACGCCGCAGCCAGATCCTACGGCAGCACAATGGCAACAAGACCAACTTGTGGTGACCTCGCAAACTCGCCGTGGCTCCACAACTCGCAGCTATGGACTCTCCCCGGACGGCAAACAACTCTACGTGACAACACGCGTTGAAAATCAGCGATTGAGCCAGCCGGTTGTATATCGCTTCGTGTACGATTCGACCAAGCCTAGCGAGTAGCTTTCGCTCAGTACGGTACTCCAAGGAGCCACCTGCTGTGGCCCATGCGCCGGGGGAACGGTAATTGTGCAACAGTAGGATGGTGAAACGGATTGCGGCCTTCCTGTTGATGGTAATCGCGGCGATTCTCGTCGCGCCCTGCGGGAATTACGTCCGCCTGCTCTGCGCGGCTGAGCGGCCAGACTCGCAGACGCAAACCAGCCGGCAACAATCGCAGCCTGAGCCTACAACGACGTCGTCTTCGGCTACTTTCAGCATTGGCGGAGTAGTGCGATCAGCCGAAAACACTCCGATTCCCGGCGCGACGGTTCGTTTCACGAACACCGATACGAATCAAGTATGGGTAAGTTGGACGGACCAATCAGGCAAATTCGAACTCCCCACTCTTCCGGCGGGGCTTTATCGAGCAGAAGCGAGCCAGCTTGGCTTCGTCTCGTCCTCGCTTGAGGTGCATCTCGGCGCGAGGCCGGCCCCGCCCCCGATGCAGTTTGTGCTCAGCGTGGCAACGCTTGCGCAGCTCGCAGTTCCGGCGGGCAGTGAAAAGAGCGCAAACCAGTCGAACGCAGGCGGGCGGCGCGGCAGCGGGAATCCAAGTGCCGGAAACACGCCTGCCTCGAATGCCGGGTCGAACGCGCCCGGCGTACGAGCCAGAAATCGTGGCCGAGGCCAGCTTCCTCCCGGCGTGTTGAATGCGATGACGCAGGGAATGGCCACAGGCGGTTTTCAGCAAACCGATTTGGCGAACGAGTCAACCGGCGAGAATGAGGAAGCTGGCCCTCCCCCCACGGAAATGCCTTCCAATGCAGCAGGATCATCTTCCGACGCGTTTCTGTTGCAAGGCACCGTGGGCATGGGACTGTCCCCGACCGGCCCCGGTGGCCCGGGCGTTGCAGGCGGCTTTGGAACCATGGGACCCGGCGGACTCGTTCCCGATGCCCCTGGGGCTGCGATACCCGGCGGACCAGGTGGCGCCGGCGGTCGGGGAGCAGGAGGACCTGGTGCAGTGCAAGGAGCCGGCCGAGCTGTCTTTTTTGGTGGTGGACCAGGTGGTGGAGCTGGAGGCGGTCCTCGCGGAGGAGGCGGTGGCGGCGGCAGATTGTTTCGCCAAGCCGTCAATCGCGTCCGCTTTAGCTTTTACGACCGCTACGAAAATTCGGCATTCGACGCCGAGCCATATTCGCTGACGGGCAATCAGTTTCCAAAGATCAGCCACTACAACGAGCGGTTTGGAGGGAACATAGGCGGTCCGCTCGCGATTCCGCACATTTACAACGGCAAAGACCGCACCTATTTCTTCGCCAACTATCAGCACGGTACTGAGCAAAGCCCAATAAACACATTTTCGACCGTGCCAACACTTGACGAGCGGCAGGGCATCTTTTGTGGCACCACTCTATACCAGCCTTTTTCGAGCCCTGGCACTCCATTTCCTACGGTAAGTCCGGGTTGTCAGCAAGTTCCCGTCAGCACAATTTCTCAGGCGTTGCTGGCATTCATTCCGGCGCCGAATGTGCCTTGCACCGCAGCGGGATGCCCCGTCACCCGAAACTATTTGCTGCAAGCTACAACTCCGTCGAATACCGATTCGCTGAATCTCCACGTGCTGCACACGCTCAACACTAAGTTCAATCTGAACGGCGGCTACAATTTCAATTCTGTGCGCGAGAATACTCTGTCCAATTTCCTGGATACGGCGGGAAATGAATCCACTCGAAATCAGGGCTTCAATCTGAGCTTGGCTCACAATTGGTCTCCAAGGTTAGTTGAAAACACTTCAATCAATTGGAGCCGCAGCCGGGCGCAAATCCTGAGTGACAATTCATTCGTCAACAATGTCGCGGGGGACCTTGGAATCAATGGTATAGCGACCACCCCCATCGATTTCGGCCTTCCGTTGATCCAGTTCACGAATTTTTCGAGCTTGAATGATCCGGTTCCATCGTTAGTACGCAATCAGACTTTGCGCTTCGACGACGGTCTAACCTGGGTCCACACGAAGCACACCATGCGATTCGGCGGAGAAGTTCGCCGCATCCAGCTCAACAACGATTCGAATCCCATTCCGCGCGGCCAGTTCACGTTTACAGGGCTCGTCACTGCACAGGAAGGTTCGAATGGCTTTCCCCTCGAAGGCACGGGAAACGACTTCGCGGATTTTCTCCTGGGGTTCCCATACAACACCCGCGTCCAGTTTGGAAATCCGAGCACGCACTTCCGGAGCTGGGGCTTCGCCGCCTATGCTCAGGATGATTTTCGCGTGAGCAAAACCTTCACGATCCAATACGGGATTCGCTACGACGCAGTCACACCTCCAGTCGAGCTTGCCAATCAAATCGCAAATTTGGATTTGAATTCGACGGCTACAGCCGTAGCGGTCGTAACTCCCGGTGCGGCCGGCACGCTAAATGGCGTCACCGTGCCCGGCGACGTTGGACCGTTCCACGGCACCTATCCGCGGGCGTTGATCCATGGTGACTACAGCAATTGGGCGCCTCGGATCGGGTTCGCGTGGCAGCCCGGAATCAAGCCTAAGACCGTCATCCGCGGCGGCTTTTCAATTTTTAATGACACATCCATTTACAACACGCTCGCCCAGCGATATCTGGCCTACCAGCCACCTTTCGACGTTTCGAACAGCGTCCTGACCACGCCGCAACAGCCTCTTACGCTCTCCAACGGCCTATTGGCACAGGGGCAGTCGTCCTCGACCATCTCGAACACTGGCAGTATTGATCCGTACTACAGAGATCCCTATGCGCAGATTTGGACGCTGGGCACGGAAACATCTTTTTCGCAGAATTGGATCTTGGATTTGACCTACACCGGGACGAAGGGCACCGATCTTGAAACTTTGCGCTCGCCAAATCGAGCGCCGCTCGGCACGCCGCCGAATCAGACCCAACTTGATCTGCAAATTCCAGACGCCACCAGCTTTTACTTTCTCCAGTCCAATGCCAACTCCATTTATAACGCCCTGCAGGTGCGCCTGGTGCACCGCTTCACGCACGGGTTCATGATGCAGGGCATCTACACGTGGGGAAAATCGCTGGATGACGCCGGCTCGCTTGGCGGTACGTCGGCGACGGTACAGCAGCAAGACGGAAACATCCACGCCGAATACGGACTGTCCTCATTCGACGTGCGGGATCAATTTCGCCTGGTCTCGGTCTACCAATTCCCTTTCGGCGAACGCAATCGCCATGCAAATCATGGCTGGACGAGAAATATCTTGGGTGACTGGCGCCTTCAAAATGTCTTCACTTGGCAAACAGGAACTCCCTATACCGTGCTTGTCGGCGGCGCGGCGACGGATAATGGCACCGGCGCCAACTTTTCCTTGCGTGCCGATCAGGTGGGCGATCCGAACGCTGGCATCTGCGGCGGCTCTCAGGCGCAGTTCTTCAATACCAGCGCCTTCGTCACCCCGACCGCCTTTGCCTATGGCGACGAGCACCGCGGCGCTGTCGAAGGTCCATGCACGATCAGTTGGAATATGTCTCTTGCAAAAACTTTTCGCTTCGGCCCGGAACAGCGCCACCGAATCGACGCGCGTTGGGAAGTGCAGAACCTTACAAACACCGTCAACTACAGTGGTGTCGGAACCTCTCTCGGCTCGCGCTACTTCGGCCAAGTAACCAGCGCAGGTTCCATGCGCACCATGGATCTAATGGTTAGGTTTAATTTTTAGGGTGATCTCAGTATGACAAACGTCGAGAAGCATCGGGTGGCCGTCGCCAAAGCAATCCTCGCGGTGCTGCTGGCCATGAGTTGCCTTGTTCCGTCGCTGTTGTGTGCGCAGCAATCCAAGCCGACCATCGTTCCCGCTCCCCGCGAATCGCAAGCTTCACCGCGGACCAATCAACTGAATCCGCGTTCCATTCTCCGCGCCCAATCCAACATCGTCCGCATCGATATCGAAGTAACTGGCCGCGATGGAAAGCCTATCAAGGGCCTGCGAGCAGACCAGTTCGTCATCACAGACGATGGCAAAGACCAGAAAATCTCCAGCTTCTCGTATGCCGACATTGAAGCGGTCGAAAAGGCCGACGCGGAAGACGCCAAGCCGCTCGTCGTTCCAGTCGATAACCCGGCGCCCGGCGCCGGTTCGAACCCCTCCGACACCGTCGCCGACCAAATCCGCAATCGCCGCATGATCGTTATGTTCTTCGATCTCACGTCGATGGAAACGGACGACCTGATTCGCGCCCACGATGCCGCCGTGAAATTCCTCAAAGCGCAAATGAAGCCGCCAGACTTGGTCTCCGTGGTCACCTTTGGCTCGAATCTTTCCGTGCTCGCAAACTTTACGAACAACCGTTCCACCCTGGAAAAGGCCGTCGCGCAACTGATTCCAGGCGTTTCATCCGGGATTGCGAATCCTCTCTACGCCGCTGCTCAAAACGGCGAGTACGATGTGCAGCAATATACCGGCGACGCCTATTCAGCCGACGAAACCGAATTCAACGTCTTCAATACCGACCAAAAGTTAGTCGCCATCGAAGGGCTGGCCAATGTCCTCGCCTCGATTCCCGGCCGAAAGGCGCTCGTCGAATTCACGGGCGGCATCACCCAAACCGGGGAAGAAAATCGAGCCGAGTTGCAAGCCGCCACGGACGCCGCGAACCGCGCCGACATTTCCATCTATTCAATCGACGCCCGCGGCATGTATACCACTCCTCCCGGAGGCGACGTCACAACAGCCGCGGCCAGTGGCACCTCCATGTTTAGCGGCGCTTCCGTGTTCCATCAGACAGACCAGCGAGAGGATTCGCGCGACACGCTCGCCACACTTTCCACCGATACTGGCGGCCGTGCGTTCTTCGATCTCGGCGATCTCAGCGATGCCTTCCCGAAAATCCAGCAGGAAAATGGCGGATACTATCTCATCGGCTACGATCTTCCTGCGGACGCCAAACGCGACGGCCGCTGGCACGCCGTCCGAGTCAAGGTGAAAGCCTCCGGCGCGCACGTCCGCTACCGCAATGGCTACTACGCTCCCCGGGATTTCCAGCACCTCGAAAAAGAAAGCCGCGACGAACAGCTTGAAGACGCTTTGAACTCAGAGAATCCCGAGGTGGATTTACCGATTGCGGTCGAAACTTCAGTCTTCCGTCTCAATGACGAGCAAGCCTACGTTCCAATTTCCACAAAACTTTCTCCGCGCGCTCTGGATTGGGCGCAAAAGCACGACCGGCGCGAAGCCGCCTTCGACTTCGCGGTCCAAGTGCGCGCTGTGCCCTCCGGCCAGTCCGTCGCCGCTTTGAGAGATACGATTAATGTGCGCCTCGATCAGCAGCGCTTCGCGGAGGTAAACCGCAGCAGTTTGGTTTATCAGGGTGGAGTGATTCTCGCGCCGGGAAACTACCGGCTGAAGTTGGTCGCCCGCGAAAACGAGTCTGGGAAAACTGGCACTTTCGAAGAAAATTTAACGGTGCCTCCGCGTCCACCTGCGCGGATCAGCCTCAGCTCCGTCTTGCTCTCGAGCCAGCTCGTGCCGGTTGAAAAATCGGCGGAGGCGGAAACCAAGGGCGAAGGGTTTCACGCGAAATTGGTGACGACGCCGCTCGAAATTGCGGGCGAAAGAATCGTCCCCAGCGTGACGCGCTTTTTCAACCAGCGGCAAACGCTCTACGTTTTCTTCCAGGCTTACTATCCCGAGAAGCCGGAGAAGAATCAGGCCTTCGATCCAACCACGTTGCGCGCAGGCCTGATATTTTTTCGCGGCGGAATGCAGGTAAATATGACTCCGCTGATCGAGTCCACGCAGATCGATAAAAAAACGCACACCGCATCGTTCCGAATCAGCTTGCCGCTCGCGAAGCTTCCGTCGGGGCGCTACACCGTGCAAGCGGTGGTCATCGCGGCGGGAACGCAGCAGTCCGTATTCGGCCGCGCCTATCTGGCCCTCGAACAGCCGCCGCAAGCACCCACTTCCGCGGCTCCCGCTGCGGAGCCTTCAGCCGGCTCCTCTGAAACGCAAAAGTCGTCGAATCCTTAGAGGTTTTTTACGCCGTCTTATGCGGGTAATAGCATAGCCGATAGAGATTGCATTCAGCGCACATCGGGTATCGCGCGCGGCAAACGCGCCGACCGTGCCAGATCAACTGGTGAGAGAAAAGAATCCACCTTTCCTGCGGAATTATCTTTATTAAATCGTTCTCAATTTTCTTCGGATCGGTATTTTTCGAAAGGTCGAGCCGTTCCGCGAGCCGTTGAACATGCGTATCCACCACCACCCCGCTCGCGATCCCAAACGCAGTTCCGAGGACCACATTCGCGGTCTTTCGCGCCACGCCCGGCAGCGTCAACAGTTCCTCCATCGTCTTCGGCACCTGGCCGCCGAATTCCTCGACAATCAGTTTGCTTGCGCCCATGATCGATTTGGTTTTGTTGCGGAAAAATCCAGTAGGACGGATCTCCTGCTCGAGTTCCGCCGGATTAGCGTACGCGAATGCTTCTGGGTTTGGATATTTCGGGTACAGCGTTGAAGTCACCTGATTGACGCGCTCGTCCGTACATTGCGCCGAGAGAATCGTCGAGATCAGCAGTTGGAAGGGATTCTCATGGGTGAGCGCGCAAGTGGCCGCTGGGTAGGCTTCGTCGAGCCCCTTCAGAATCGCTTGCACTCGGGCCGGATTCGTTCCGCGCCCTGTCCCGTTTTTCGACACACCCGTTTTACGAGATGCGATCCTCGCGGGCTTTTTTGCGGGCTTATTCTTTCTCGGCGTTCGCGCCGACGCCTTCTTTTTCTTTCCAGCCATGGAGCCAGGAACTATAGCACACGCTGGAATTACGCTTCGACGCGAACGCCTTTCCAAAAGGCGACGTGGTCTTGAATCTCCGCCGCGGCGGGCTTCGGAGCGGGGTAATACCATGCGGCGTCCGGGTTTCTGTCACCATTCACCTCAACGTCGTAATAGCTGGCAGTTCCCTTCCACGGACACACGCTATGTGTTTCACTCGGCCGCAGATATTCCGAACGCACCGAGTCCAGAGGAAAGTACTGATTCCCTTCCACCACAACAGTGCGGTCGCTTTCGGCCAGCACCGCATCCTTCCACACAGCTTTCGCCATTTCATCCTCCTTTGCGCTTAGACCGCGAAGAAGAGGTTTTGTGCCAGCGGCCACTCCGAATCGAACCATTGTCCGGCGCAGCGATAGCCGGCTCGTTCGCCCATCTGGATCACTTCCCGCGGGTTGTACTTATGCGAGCTTTCGGTCCAAATAGTCTCTCCTTCGCGAAGGTAAAATCGAAAACCCGCCTTGCGAATCGTTACTCGCTGCCATTGTCTCGACCGTAGGTGCATTTCGATGCGGCGTTCCCGCTCGTCGTACCTGACCACGTGCTCGAACTGCGAAAGATTGAAATCTCCGTCGAGCTCGCGATTGATTCGCGCCAGCAGATTCTTGTTAAACGCCGCCGTCACGCCCGTCGGATCATCGTAGGCCGGCACCAAAACGGAAACCGGTTTCTCGAGGTCGGTGGCCAGCAAAAGCGCATCGTCTTCGCGCAAAATCGAACGTACTTCGCGCAGAAATTGCTCTCCGGCGGCCCGTTCGAAGTTTCCAATCGTGCTTCCCAGAAACAGGACAAACAGTTTTTCGTCTCCGCGCCGCCGTGCCGCTGCTTCCTGAAGGCCATCCAGATAGGCGCGTTCAAATCCCACGATGCTTACACGATCCATCTGGCCCAATTCCTGCTGGCAGCGGAAGAGCGCGCTACTGGAGATGTCGATCGGGTAATAATTCACGCCCTGCCGCCGGGCCAGGGCCTCGAGCAGCCAGCGCGTCTGTTGGCCGCTTCCGCTTCCCAGTTCGGCAACCACCGCGGGCCCGGGGATGCGTCCGACTATTTCGCCCGAGTATCGTTCAAGCATGCGCATCCCCGCGCGCGCCAGTCCATACTCCGGCAGCATGCAGATCACATCGAAGAGTGCCGAACCCACCGCGTCATACAGATACTTCGACGGGAGTTCTTTCTGTCCCGGTTGGGTGAGCCCCACCATCACCTCTGAACAGAATTCAGATAGCGCATGCCTCGGAGCGCTTGCGGCCGACATTCGCGGAGCCGATCCCATGACTATTCCTCTATGCAGCGGAAAGTAGCGTACACGTGCGGGTAGTGTGGCTGGAACCAGTTCCGGAAAGATCGCCGCAGCATGCAGGCATCGGTTCGCGGCGATCCGCCCTTCATCACAAAATGTTTGCCGTCGAAAAAATTAGCCGAGTAGCCGGGATAAAACGAGGAACGCTTGAATCCAGGCAAGGGACCGAATGGTGTCGAGGTCCATTCCCAGCCGTTGCCGATCAGGTCTTCCACGCCGAATGCGCTGGCGCCGGCCGGATGCGCATCCACCGGAGTGGCGTCCCAATTCTGATGATGGAAATTGCCGCGCGACGATTCAGGAGCTGCGCTGCCCCAGGGATATGCTTGCTCAGCTTCATTCGGCGTGCCGTATGCGGCTCGATGCCACTGAGCTTCCGTCGGAAGTTTCTTCCCCGCCCAGCGTGCGAAAGCGGACGCTTCAGCGTGGCTCACATATACGGGCCAGGAGAGCGGCAACGGAATCGTCCCAAACATCGCTCTGTATTCCCACTGCGTGTCCGGATCGGCCGCCCGCGAACTTGATCGCTGAACCCAATGGTGCGGATGCGCAATTCGGCCGCGGCGTATCCACTCCCAGTCTTCCGGCTTCCAATGATTGCGATCCTCGTAACCGCCCGCGCGCACGAACTTCAGATACTCGTCGTTCGTCACGGGGAATACATCCACGGAAAAACTGGGCACTTCAATTTGTTGCTCTTCGAATTCATTGTCCCAACCGAAAGCTCCGCCGCTGCGGGAAAGTCCCAGCGTTGCGATTCCCGCGGGAATTGTCACCTGTCGCGGTCTCGGCGCGGGTCTTGGATCCGCGAAGGCCGCGGCCTGCGGAGTTTTTCGGTCCGCCGGCAGGTTATGCAGCAGATACGCCAGGGTCTCGCCGTGCATCAGGCGGTGTTCGATAGCCGACTGAAGAAGGGTTCCATCTCTAAGATAAGGGTCAGCGGAACGCCGCGCGCGCGAACCCCGCAGGCTTTCATCCAACCTGTCCCGAACGCGCCAATTGTATTTTTCTACCTGAGCGATATTCGGCCAGTCTCCGGGTTCGTCGGTCGGCAATCCCCCTCCTACCGGATCGATCCCAAAGGCGAAAAGATTATCGAAAGCGGGGTCGTGCGACTCGAGATCGAGCGCGGGCGCGAGCAGGTTCCAATCGAAAGCTTCCAAATGCCCTAGATAAAAAATCAAACGGTTGCGTTCCGCAACCGGACGGTCATAAAAGGAATTCGGGGGCAGCAAATCGAAGAGACGGTCTGTGCGCGAACGCGCTTCCTCCAGCCGCAAGAACAACGGTGGATAAAGCTCCGGCGCAACTCCGTAAGTCGCCATCAGTTACCTCTCCGAGAGGGGGTATCTTTTTTACTCCGGCATGGAGCGCCAGGGCAAGCAATTTATTCCACAAGCTTAGATGCAGCGAGGACAGTCAAAGTCGCGGAATCATTGGCTCGGAAAGATCGCCACGAGCCTGCCGAATGACCCGCCGCGGTGGCTCAATCTGTTCTTCTCTTCGGCGGCCAGCTCGCCATAAGTTCTATTGGTATCAAGCGTTTGGAATACCGGATCGTACCCAAAGCCATTTGATCCACGCGGCTCTTCCGCGATCGTTCCCTCCGCGAAATCAGAAACGACGGCGAGTGCGCGCCCCCGCTCCGCAATTGCAGTCACGCAGACGAATCGCGCGTGCCGCTCGTTCCCCTTTTTCCCTTCCATCGCGCGCAGCAATTTTTCGATTCGGTCTGCATCCGTGGCGTCCGGACCGGCGTAGCGCGCTGAGCGAACTCCCGGCGCGCCGCGGAGCGCGGGAACAACCAAGCCGGAATCGTCCGCGAGTATGATGCCGTCCGCGAGCCGACTATAATGCAATGCCTTCCCTGCGGCATTTTCAGCGAAAGTGGGCGCGGATTCGTCAAACGTGGGAAGGTTCCGGAAATTCGGAACCAGTTCGATTTCGATCCCGGGGCTGGCTGCGAGTTCCTTGTATTCACGCAGCTTCCCGGAATTTGATGAGGCCAGCAAAAGCCGATTAAATGCGAGCTCGCTCACAGTCTATCGCGAACGGCCGCGGAAATTCATGTGCAGCAGTTCCTGTTGCGCTTCGGTAAGTTTCCGGATGCCGCCGCCTGCCAGATCGAGCAATTTTTGCAGCTCATCAGTTGTATAAGGACGCCCCTCCGCGCTTGCCTGCACCTCCACAAATTGGCCGCTCCCGGTCATCACCACATTCATATCCACCTGCGCGCGGGAATCCTCTTCGTAGGCCAGATCGAGCAAGAGCTTTTCGTCCACGATTCCCACGCTCGTGGCCGCCACCGAATCAAAAAGTGGCACTGCGCGCATCATTCCGGCGGCAGTCATGCGTTCGAGCGCCAACGCCAGCGCCACGAACGCCGCCGTAACGGACGCAGTGCGCGTGCCGCCATCGGCTTCGATCACGTCGCAATCGAGCCACACCGTTCGCTCGCCTAGGGCCTTGAGGTCCGTCGCAGCGCGCAGTGTCCGCCCAATCATCCGCTGGATTTCCAGCGTCCGGCCGGACTGGCGTCCGCGGGTGGCCTCGCGCGGCGTCCTGTCCTCGGTCGAACGCGGCAGCATTCCGTATTCGCCGGTCACCCATCCTTTACCGGTTCCCTTCAGAAATGACGGCACGCCGTCGTCCACTGTTGCCGTCACGATCACGCGCGTGCGGCCCATTTCAATCAGCACGCTGCCTTCGGCGCTGGGAATGAAATCCGGCGTCATTTTCACCGGCCGCAAATCTTCAGGCCCTCGTCCATCTGCTCTCAAAGAAAAACTCCTTCCTGTGCGCGCACCATCCATCGCGAGCCAGTTTGACGGACCCCCAACGAATGTGTCAATCGGTTGAAATCAGTGCGGTGTTTTTTTGAGGGTGGCCCCGGCGGACGGCTTCGGTGCTAGCGTCGCGCCCGCAAGCGGCGAACTTGCGCTTGGCGTCGCGGCCGTAGGCACCTGCGGCGGGGACGAATTCAAGTCGAAAAAACCGCTCAGATCCAAATTGCCCGCAAGCGTATCCACTTCTTGCCCATGAATCAGAATTTTCAATCGCCGCAGCCCTGGCACGTTGATCTCCAGCGTCCGCGCAATCGAGTCCACAGCCAACTGTTCGCTCAGAATCCCCGATGGCATTTCGGAAGCGACGGCATCCGAAAAATCGGCCACCGCGGTTCCATCTTGAAGCACGTAGAAATCGAGCAGCGTTGCATCCGCGGGAAGTGTGCGCTGATCCGCGCTCGGAGGATCGGAGATGAGCTTGCGCAGCAGCTGCTTCGAGCGCTCCACCCGATCGGCCGAAAGCGGTAATTCGACTTCCACCGGAGCCACGCTATCCGGACTGGAAGCCCAAAAAATTTCCGCTTTTGCCGTCACATCCGTGGGAGTGGATATCGGCGGAGCCAACACTTCGTGCCGTGCTTTTTCGTCTGCCGATTGTGTTTCCGCCAGATGTTTCACTCGGCGGTGCAGACCGCCAAAGCTTATCACCCCGACGATTACACCTATCACCAGGCACGCCAAGCCGATCCTCACGTACCGCCCCATCATCTTGCTCCGCCTGCGCCGCCCTGATGGATGGCGACAACGCTTGCGGCGACCGCTCTCGCAAGAGGCGTTGCGGCTGCCGCCAGCGAATCCGGACTCGAAGCGGACACGCTCGAGATTTCAATCGCAACCGCGGGTTCATTGATCGACCGCAAGCCACGGATCGCGGCTCCTGCGGAAACAATCGGCGATCCGGGAAAGAATTGGGTGAGTTGCACTTGAATCAAACTTGCCAGGCGGCGACTGGCGTCCAAGAACGGCCGCTGCGCTTCGTTCCAGTCAATCAAACCACCCGACGGGCGATTCACAGTTTGCTCGGCCACGCCGGCTAAGCCCGCGCTGCCGGGCGCGACAGGCGTTCCGAACCGATCGTAGTAGGCTCGCACCGTTCCGGGCGTGCCCGTGGAAGAAACATGGACGCTGACGAAAACAGCGCTCGGATACGCATTCGCGATGCCCGCACGATCATCGTAGGAAGGATTCGAATCGTCGTTGCGCGTGGTTATCACGCGATAGCCTCGCTGCTCTAATTCCGCGCGCATCGTACGAACGATCAGTAGTACCAAGTCCTTTTCGACGAGGCCATCCGGCCCGCGCGCTCCGGTATCCGTGCCTCCGTGCGCGGGGTCGAGCACAATCACGGGACCCGTGGGAACCTGCGCAGCAGGAGCGGGTGGCGTGGGAGTGGTCTGCGGAGCGGGAGCGGTCTGTGGCGCAGGCGGTACTTGTACAGGGTTTTGTTGCTGAGAAGACCTTCGAGGCTCCGCCGGAATCGCGGCTATCGCGGCGACAGCGGCCGCCATGCAAATCAGCAACAGGATGTGTCGCACGCGGAAAAGCATAGCAGAAGTATTCCTGGTCGCCGCGGCGAGAAGCCGCCGGTTGCCGTAACTCGTCACGGTTCCGGAACCGGAGAAACATCGAAAATGTGGGCTTCAAACGGCTCGCGGCGGACAAACAGACCCACACCGCGCATCTCGTCACCCGCTCGAATGTAGCGGACGTCATTCAGCTCGTCGTAGAAAAGATATTCTTTCGCCGCGAGCGAGTGGCCTTCAAAGTGAACGCGGCCCTGCGACGTTTGATTCGTCAGATTCACGGCAATCACTTTCCAGGAATTCTCCGATCGCCATTCGTATGCGATCAAACCATCGGGCGGGGCATCTCCTTCGGGCGTCACAGACAATAAGCTCCAAGCACCGTTGTGAAATGCATCTTCTGCCGTGAGACGAAGTATTTTGGCGAAGAGAGCGGTCGTCTGCGGATCGGGCGGCTCATCGGCGGCCATTCGGAGTGTAATTGGGAGATGAATCTTCAATCCGTCAAGCTGGCCCTGGTGGTAAAGGCGCATGCCGGGCAGCGTTCCCATCAGCGTGGCTGCGCACGCGAGGTGTTCTGCGCTAAAGACCGCGGCGCAGCGCGCCTCATCGTGATTTTCCAGGAAGCGCGTGAGATGACTTTGGTACCCGAGGTCGTCCTTCAGGCGTGAGCGCACACCCGGCACCACAATATCCCGGACGGCATCGTGCAGTTCCTTGTCGTAGGCGAATGAGAAACCGAGATCGAGCAGCCGCCTCTCGGTTCCCCAGTAAGCTTCAGCAAGCAGGATCAGGTTCGGCACGGCCACCCGTACTTCGGCCCAGAACTCCGTGGCAGGCGGGGCAGCTCCCTTCAGAAAGCGGCTCCAACTTTTTTCGAAGATGTCACTCAGATGCAGCATGGCCATATCGCAGCGCACGCCATCGCAATGCTGCGCGATGGTGCGCAGCGTCGCAAGCTGAGCGGCACGCATCGGCGGCGAGAAATGATTCAATTGCGCGGCATCTTTCCACGGCGGAAAGTATGGATCTTTGCCGTATGCGAGGAATAGTGGCTGCTTCGCTGTTTCGATTCGGTAAAAGAGCGAAGGATCATTGTCGAAATCAGTTTGTGTGCCCTGAACGTAGAAATCGGGATGCTCGCGGGTCCACGGATGATCGAGCGCTGTGTGATTGCCTACGAAATCCAAAAACAGCGCCATGCCACGGGCGTGAAGTTTTTCGCGAACGCTATCGAGTTCGTCCCATGTGCCTATCCGAGGATCGGGAACGTATGCCGCGACCGCGTACGGCGAGCCAACTACGTCCTCGGGCTTCCAGCCCGGCAATGCACGATCGTATTGCGGAATATTTGCGGGATCGGCAAGCGCGATTCGGCGCGACTCGAGGCTTCGCCGCCAAACCCCCATCAGCCAGATGGCGTTGAACCCAAGCCGCGCGAGAGAGTCCCACTCTGTGTCCGGAATATTGCCGAGTTTGACGAGCCGACCCGTGCGAGTTGATAGCTCTTCGAGCCACGCCCAGGTGCTGATTTCGTACAAATGTGGGTGCGGGCGGAGCGCAAACGGCTTCGCGGATGGTTGGGAGGGGGTCATCGCTGATCCGCGCTCCGATCCGGGCGGCAGGAAGTTGGCATTGTCGGCGACCTTTGGCCCCTATTTCCGTGACGGGTAGACGGTACACCGATCCTTTGTTTTGAGTAAGTTACGAGGGATTCTACTCGACACGTGTGACGAGCAGGATGAGAAGCTTGGCGACGCGCCAGAGCCGCGCCGAGCGTTCCATCGAGCTGGAGGTCCCCTTTCACAATTCTCATCATCGCGTGATCAGGCTAACAAATTACGTGCGGGGCGCAAGGGACGAGTTCCTGTGGACTTTTCCTGGGCCTACGCTGCAGGGTGTTTTTCGAGACGAGACCGGGGTGACACGCGCAAGGGCGCCGCTTACAATGGAATTTCGAGTGCGGGGCAATCGATGACGCGGGGCAGCGGCGGAAACGAAAACGGGAAATTCGCGGGCGTTCGGGCGCTGATTTTCGATCTCGACGGCACGCTGATCGATTCGAAGCTCGATCTGGCGCTGGCCGTGGATGCAACGCTCAGACACATGGGCCGGCCTTCCCTTCCCCACGAAACAATCGCCGGCTATGTGGGCCGCGGCGCCAATGCATTGATCCGTAGCGTTCTTGGCGAAGACGTCACAACGAAGGAAGTCGAAACGGGGCTGGCTTATTTCCTCTCGTACTACCGCGCGCACATGCTGGACAACACAGTCACGTACCCCGGCGTGCGCGAGGCGCTAGCCTCCCTGGCGAAATATCCCATGGCGGTGCTGACGAACAAACCGGTGCGATTCAGCAAGGCGATTCTCGAGGGCCTGAGTCTGTTGCCCTTCTTCAGATATGTGCATGGCGGCAACAGTTTCGCAACCAAAAAGCCCGATCCCGAGGGGATGAACGTGCTTTTGCGGGATTTGGGAATAGCTGCGAGCGAGGCAATGGTGGTTGGCGATTCCGATGTTGATGTCCGCACGGCGCGAAACGCGGGCGCCTGGGCCTGCGGCGTGACCTATGGATTCGGCTTGGCGTCGCTTCGCGACAATCCCCCTGACCTCATGGTCGATAACCTGGCCGAGCTTCCCGCGCATCTCACAAATTCGACGGGTGCAGTGTAGAATCGCGATACTGCTGAAGCAGCGGGAAATCGGAGAGTGCAAAGTAACTTCGTCTCTCCCCGTGATCCAAGAGAGGTTCTTCGACTTCGCATCCCGCCCGGATCGAACGCACGATCTCTGAAAGACAGAAAGCGCGGGACGCTCCGCTCAGAATGACGACTGCTACCAGCGATCCCGAATCGAAGTAACCGTCAGCATGATTCCTCGCGTTTAATGTATTGTGGGACATAAGTCGTGGTTCCCCAGCTAATTAGAATGCGCGGCGAAAGGAAGGCGAATTGAGTTTAGGTAAGCACGCCGTTTTGGTGGTTGCTGCACTTCTGGCCTTTGCTGTTTGCGTTGCCTTATACATACGCTTTACGAGAACTCCTACTAATGTCGCTTACGTGAGCGAAGAAGATGGCGGAATATCCGTAATCGATCTGAATACGCTGAAAGTAGTGAAGAGGGTCCACCCCAAGAACGTGGCCCCTCGTGGCATCGCGATTACCTTTGATGGAAACTACCTCTTCACGGCGAATAAGGACACGGCGGACGCGACGGTGTTCAAGACGCGCGGGCTAAATCTCCTGAAACGGATTCCGGTGGGGGACAATCCTGAATTCGTGAAGATCGGGCCTAGCGGAAAATGGATTTACACATCGTTCGAACCGGGCTCTTCGGGCGGCCCACCTAGCGAAGGAGCGAGCGGAGAAGAAGAAGATACCAGCGAGAATGAAGCGCCGGCGCAGATTGTGTCGTTCAATACGGGGGATTGGTCGCGGGGAAAGAGTTTTACAGCGGGGAAGGAAACCGAGGGAATCGCTTTCTCGGCCGACGGCGAACAATTGATCGTCGCTAACGAGGCGCAAAATACGCTGGGCGTGTACGACGTCGAAACAGGAGCGCTGAGCAAGGAAGTGAACCTCCTTTCGTATGGCAGGCGACCTCGCGGCGTGAAGCCGGCGCCGCAGGGCGATCGATATGCGGTGACGATGGAGGGATCGGGAACCCTGCTTTTGCTCGATGACAAATTCAATGTGATCAAGTCCGTTTCCACAGCCGCGAAACCGTATGGCGTGGCGTTCGATCGCCTGGGCAAGAGAATTTTCGTGGCGGCGGCTGCCGCGCGCGAGTTTCAGGTCTATTCGGCGGATTCGCTGCAACTGCTCGGAGAGACGCCTGTGGGCAAACGCTGCTGGCATTTCACATTCACGCCGGACGATTCGAAGATTCTGCTGGCGTGCGGGCGTTCGAACAGCGTTTATGTGATTGATGCAAATTCGTACAAGCCGATCACTGAGATCGGAGGATTTCAGACGCCTTGGGGAATCATTACGTATCCGCGGGCGTATGGGAGCCTAGGGCTGCCGTAGTTGGTCGCATGGAAGAAAACGTCTTCAGGCGCTAAGGCGCACAAAGAGTTGCACCTCTTTGTCCGACCTGAAGATCCGACCCCCTAAGGAGATGTGGGGCGAGCGCGTGTTCCAGCTAGTTCGAGGAGCACGTCCGGGCAAGCCCGGGCGGCAGACAGCGGGAGCAAGCTCCCGCACTCCACATGGCACCGAGGCGAATAGCCGACGCGAAGCCAAGCATCTGCGCCGGGCACAACATGCCGTGCCCCTACAACATAAAAATCACCACTTGGGGTTGCCGCAGGCGAAGCTGGCGGCGTCGTAGGGGTCGCCCTTCCCGTTGTAGATGGCTACTTGCGGGTAGGGGCACGCCGGATGGGTTCTATCGACTTCGCCATTTGCGAGTTTGTGAGAATTGATAATTTTGTCTGGCGCGACATTTGTCTCGCGCCATTTCTCGACTACATCGAGCGCGTTGAATGTGCCGTTATCTCCGAGGCCGAAGCCGGGACACATTCCCATGCCAGGCACCATGAACAGGCGGACGGAGTTATTTGTCTTGCTCGGCCCACCCATCGCTGCGAGAACATTCTTGTAGTAATCGATCATGCTGCGCGGGGGAATGATGGCCTCGTCCCATGATTGATAGATGAGCAGCTTGCCGCCATGGTCCTTGAAAGGCTTCAGGTCAGGATTGTTTGAATCCAGCGCGGCGCCGTCTTTGGATTCGGCGAGCTTCGTGTCGCGATCCACGTCGAAGGTGCGGAAATCCCAGTTGGGATTTTGGAATACGATGGCCTTGAAAAAACCGGTGCTGATGCTCAGCGGCTGCGGCCCGGCGGCCATCAATCCCCAACCCAACTCGCTGCCAGGATCGAAGCCGGGATAAACCTGTTTGCCATCCGCGAACTTTGGGCCCGCGTAAATCAGCTTGGCCGTTTGCACTTGCGGCTCCGTTAGACAGGACGGCGAATCGGACTTGCCCGGGCAGCGGATCGTTTCCGGATCGAAATGGCAACGAGTGGGATCTTCGATGTAGCCGTCGCGAACGCCGTCCAGCGCGTCGCATTGATCGAGCGCGGCGCGATGGATCACCGGATATTTGCTCGGCGGGATGTAGCCCGGCGCCTTCACTCCATCTTTCAGCGCGACCCAGGTGGTGTACTCGGACATCGCTTGAAGATGAGTGATGTAATAGGCGGGATCGCCGGCGGCGATGGCGTCATAGTCGGTGGGATACTTCTGGGCCTCGGTGAGCGCCTGGTTGCCACCTTCGTGGCAACTACTCCAGAACGAAAACCTTTCAGGCTTGCCGTAATACGCGCGGATGAGCGCTTTCGCAGCGACGGCCGTTTCATGCACGGCGCGGTGTCCCCAGTCTGCGACTTTTTCCGGGTGACCGATGGCCCAGGCGTCGGGCGCTTCGCTGGTCGCGCCAACATCTTCGTGGCCCGTGTCCGTGGACGCTGTGGCAGAACCGTGCCCGACTTCGCGGGTCAGCCCAGCGTAACTGATTGAACCGATGAACCCCGGGTTGCCGATGCCGACGTAATTACCGTTCCAATTCGCGGGGACGGGCAGCCACACTTCGAAACCGATGTGAGAATCGCTGGTTGGCGCGGAGAAACCAGCTACGCGGCAGAAAGGCACCGAGACCTTGAGACCAGCGGGCGTGCCGAAGCGTCCGCCGGTGCTAGGGACTTCGAAATCGGGCGGCGTGGTGATCGACTTTGCCAGCGTGATGGCGACATTCGGAATTTTCAGCGATGCGAGGCTTTCGCAGGACTGCTGCGCAGGAGCGCGCGCCGGAATGATCAAGAGTCCAGCCAGTGCAATCAGAAATAGAAGTCGATTACATTTCATGGTTGTGTCCCCCAGTGCGCTGCCGTTGCTGCGCGTTTGCGGCGGAGGAAATTTTCTTTTCGGCGGCGGATTATACACCCGACGGAGCGCTGTTTACGATCTTCGCAATACGTTGGAACGCTTGACAGCGGAAATTTCGATGTAATAATTCCCAGCGAATCGAAGACATTTTACGAGTTGGAGGCTGCATGAAAGCGATTGCGCCGTTGTACGCGGCTGCGGTTGCGTTTTTCGCGTTGGCGCTGGCCGCGAGCGCGCAAATTCCTTCGCGATACTCCCGCGCGGCAGTGCGACCGCGCTTGCCTCGAAGGCTTCGTCAACCAGTATCTGGCTGCGCTTGCGGCGCGAGATCCATCGAAAGTGCCATTCGCGAGTGACGTGAAATTCACGGAGAACACGGCCAACCTGAAAATCGGCGAAGGTACATGGGACACGTTCAATGGCGAAGGCGCCTTCAAGCTGTACTTCGCGGAGCCCGAGGCTGGGCAGGTCGGCCTCATCGGCGTGATGAAGGAGTGGGATAACCCCGTAATTTTTTGCCTCCGCCTGAAGGTAGTGGACAGAAAAATTGCCGAGGTCGAAGATTTTGTCGTCCGCGATGCTAACGCGGCAAAGAATCTGGACGCGATGACGCCGAATCCGCTCTTTCTCGAAGCCGTACCTCCCGCGGAGCGCGCCACACGCGCTGAGCTGGTCAAGACGGCGAACATGTATTTCTCGGGCCTTCAGAACAACGACGGCAAGGGCGTGTATCCCTTCACTGACGATTGCAATCGGATCGAGAATGCGACCCAAACGACGAATAATTCCGAGCGGTACAAGAGCGACCCGAGCATCGGCAACGAGATCATGAGTCTGGGATGCAAAGCGCAGTTCAAGACGGGATACTTCCGAATCGTCAGCCGGATTCGCGAGCGGCGATGGGTGATCGTGGACCGGGAGCGCGGTCTCGCATTTGCGTTCACATTTTTCGATCACGCGGGCACTGTCAAGTCGGTGACCCTGACGGATGGCAGGATAGTGCCGGCAACGCTTCGTCACCCGTTCACTTGGGAAGTGGGCGAGCTATTCAAGATTGAAAAAGGAAAAATCCGGTTCGTTCAAGCCGCGCTGACGCAGGAGCCGTACGGCATCAAGTCGGGATGGGGCGCAGAGGGAGAGAAACGCGATACCGACGGCTCGGGCCGCATCGACCGCCGGTAATTGCGATCGCAAGTGTCTGAACGATTTGGTGGACAAGTATCGCGCGGCGCTGATCGACCACAATCCCTCCCTCCTGCCGTTGACAAGCGATGCGCGCTACACCGAAAACGCGCAGGACCTGAAGTTCGGCGATGGACTCTGGGGCACGCTCACCGGCTGGGGCGGCTACAAGTTGTATATCGACGACCCTGAAAAAGGAGAGGTGGGTTTCGTCGGCGAGACTTTCGAAGCGGGGATGCCGGGGTTGCTGTGCGCCCGGCTCAAGGTAGTGGATCACAAGGTGAGCGAAGTGGAGGCGCTGATCACGCGCAAGGAAACAGCGGCAGGCTTCACGCGGCCCGACGGACTCACCGATCCGAAAGTGGCGCCGGGGCTCGCAGGATTTTTCGAGGATGTTCCGGAGGCGGAGCGGGAATCGCGCAAGGATCTGATCGCGCAGACGGACCTCTATTTCGACGGGATTGAAAAGAGCAGTGGCAGCATCGTTCCGTTTGCGCCCGACGTGATTCGTGTGGAGAACGGCACGCAGACCTGCCCTTCGACGTTTGGCGCTGCATCGATGAATGGCAAGCCTCTAGGCTGCGCTGCGGGATTGGACTCGCACCTGTTCGAGTACATCTATCCGATCAGCCCACGGCGCTACACGGTCGTTGATCGCCAGCGCGGAATCGTAATGGGCGATTTCATGTTCAATACTTCCGGCAAGGTGAAGAGCGTGGACGTGCCCGGCGTGGGCAAAGTGAACGAATCAGCGGCCGCTCTGCGCCCGTTCAGCGAAGAGGTGGATGAAATTTTCAAAATTAAGGATGGCAAGATTGACTCGATCATCGCCGTGATGACGGGCCTGCCGTTTGGTGATACTTCCGGGTGGCAGTAGCAGCGGCGCGACCGCAAGATTCGGTGTTCTGAGACGAGAACCTGAGCCGACTGGGCGGATTGCGTGAATATCAACTGAATCGCGCAAAAGCCTTATTTTTACGAGTGAAAATCGTCTACGGCAAAAACCGTGGGCCGATCGGATTTGAGACTGAGGCTGCAAAAAAATGGGCTGGCTTTCGCCAGCCCACTGTCCTCGCGAGAGTAAGAACGCTTATCCCTTTCCGCCGACGCGAAGGTTATTGGTTACCGAAAACACGTTAGGAACGGTATTGGCTGCAATACCAGCCACGGTCCGATCCATTTCGTTTATCACGCTGCCTTCCAGAGTGACGTGGCCGTTCGCCACGATGATGTGAATCTGCGGAATCGTGCCGAGCGTATACCGCCCCAGCCCCGGCCGCGAGAAGATCGTCCGAAATTCCGCTCGGCGAATCTGGTCATCAAAGCGCGACAGCGGTAGAACATGGATGTCGTTGACGACCTGTGTTACGCCTGGGATCCTCTTAACGACTTTTTCCGCATCGTACTTCGTTTGATTGTGTAGCGGGCTCACGTCGCCGCTCAAAATCACCTGTGTGCCGTTCACCTGGTACTGCAAATCATCAAACACGCCGTACCAAGGAAGCAACGCCAACTGATGGCGTACTTGTTCAGCTAGGGGACGGTTCGTTTCGCCAACCGTTTTTGCGCTCGCGCCAGTGACTAAGCCAACCAACATCAGAGCGAGAACTGAAACTGCCGCTAGAGCACGTGCTTTCATGTGACTTTCCTTTCGCGCCTCTCTACTGCCGCGCTGCTCGCTTGAACTTTGAATCAGTTCGGGTCGAGTGCACTCGCGTACAATGCAAACTCAGGGCCACATGCGAAGTCGTTGATAACAGCCATGCTATTGGTCGGCCTTGCTAAGTAAGATGGCTGAAAGCGACCAGCTGTGGTTGATCTCAACCGCAGAATGCTGCGCGATTGACAATCGGGGCGGTGCTGACTATCGTGAAGGCACTTTGCGCCGCGTGCATCTGTAAGGCGCGATACCGGTGAGTTTCAGGGGGATACAAATCATGAGAAAAAACGCGAGTTGGCTGCTGGGCGCCGCGTTGGCTTGTGCCAGCTTGTTTCTAGCTGCGGCGGCTTCGGCTCAGGTGACGCTCGAAGTGATGAATCCGCGGGGCGAGATTCCTCCGCCGAAAACGCTGGGCATCAGCCCGCGCGGACAGGGCCTCGACGGCAAGAAAATCGTCCTGATCGACAACGGAAAATATGGCGCGAGCAACTTCCTTGATGTGCTCGCGGATATGCTGAAGGAAAAGTATCCGAAGGCAACAGTTGTGATGTATCCGAAGCCCGCGGCGCAAACGATTACGGCTCTACCGAAGTGGTATCCCACGGTGAAGCAGCAGGGCGATCTTTTCGTTTTCGGTGTCGGTGATTGAGGGAGCTGCACGTGGTGGGGTTCCCACGACACAATCGAAATTGAAAAGACAGGAATGCCGGGCGTTTACTTCACAACCACAGAATTTCTAGACGATGCAAAATCCGCGGCGAAAGATCGCGGCATGCCGGGAGTCCGCACGCTGGCGCTTCCGGCGAACAAGTATTACGTCGCGCGCGGGAACAAACAAGTAGTTGCAGCCGATCGCCGACGCGTTCTTCGACAAGATGGTGGACGACCTCACGCGACCGCTGACGCCAGAGGAGGCCAAACCTTCTCAGGCGCAAAAGATGAACGAGGACGCGAACATCAAAGTGACCGGCAAAGATTTCCTCGACGCATCGGAAAAGGTGAATGCCCTTTTTCTTGAGAATCGCTGGGCAGATGGACTGCCGATTGTCCCGCCAACGCCTGAATTGGTGAAGGCGATGGAGGCGGGAACGACACGTTCGCCAAAGGACGTCATGGGGCAGGTGGCGCCGAAGAATGGCACGGCAACCATCGAGAAAATCGCAATCAACGCAGTGATGGCGGGGGCGAAGCCGGAATATTTCCCGGTGATTCTTGCAGCGATGGAAGGTTTCCTCGACAAGCACTACGACCTGACGCACGTGGTGGCTTCCACGGGATCATTTACGCCTGTCGTCATCGTGGACGGCCCCATCGCTCAGGAGCTTGGCTTTAATTCGGGCATCGGGATGTTGGGTGTTGGGTGGCAGGCGAATAGCACCGTAGGCCGAGCGCTCCAGCTTTCACTGCTGAATCTTGGGCAGACCTGGCCGCAAGTGAACTTCATGGGACTTACCGGGCGGCTCGAGGGCTACACCTTCTATACGTTCGCGGAAGACACGGCGAAGAGCCCGTGGGAACCGTACAACGTGAGCCAGGGCTTTCAGAAGGGAGACAGCACGGTCACGGTGTCGTCGGCAGGAAACCCAGCGGTTTTCGGCGGCGGAGCGGTGGCGCCATGGACAGCCAAGGGCGTGATCGATCAGATGGCCGCGCAAATTCGGAACCGCGGCGTGGCCTGGCCTCACGCTCAGAAACATATCGTGGTGCTGCACCCGGATTGCGCGGTTGAACTTGCGAATGACGGTTACACGCGAAAAAGTCTGCAGGAGTATTTCTACGAGCAGACGCGCGTGCCATACGAGAAGCTAGTCGGAGGATTGGCGGCATTTGGCGAAGGCTCGGAAGAGGCACTTATCCGCGCATCAATAGCCGACGGGCGAATCCGAGCGGACCGTGGGCAGATTTTCCTGGATAACCTTAAGCCGGGAGGGCGGGTGCCAGTCGTCCAGAGCCCTGATGATTTTCATATCGTCGTGGCGGGCGGCTCGCCGGGATACGATCTGCTCTTTACCTATCCGGGAACGAACTGGGCGCACCAAACGGTGAAAATCACGGGCGCCCCGCTGAGCAAAACGGGCAACTAGCGAATTCTTTTTCTGATGCTTTTTGCAAAGCGCCTCCGGGAGGGAGTTCGTCGCGGAGAAATTACGTGCACCGTCCGAATCTGGACGCGGCCGCACGTCCGAGCGGGCGGTCGTTACCGGATGGAGGAGGGCGAGATTGAGGTGGACTCGATCGAACCGATCGGCTTCCCCGATATCACACCGGAATTGGCACGGGCGTCGGGCTTTCTCGGAGTCCTCGACCTGCTCAAAGTCGCCAAGCACGGCCGTGGCGACAGGATCTTTCTGATTCGGTTCCACTACGTGCCACCGCCTAAAGGACGCAAGGCCGCACGGATGAGGTGATCACGATCGAGGCTGTGCTCCGCGAAACCCGGCGGAAACGATGCGCGTCTGACGGTGTAGATGCGCTCGCGTGGGGGAACTTAGATTTGAAAAAAGTTGCGGTCCTCGCGATATTGGTTCTTTCTGCGGTGATGTTGCTCAGAGCTCAGGAAGGAGCGCCGCCAGGGGCTGCGCCCGGACAAGGAGGCCGGCTCAGCACACGCAACTCAGCGCAGAAAGAGGCCGAAGCGGCGGCAGCCGACCGGGGCGCCACCATCTTCAAAGAAAATTGCGCCGCCTGCCACGGCGAAAACCTCACCGGCGGGCGAGGCCCTGACCTCATTCGTTCGTCCCTTGTGCGGCACGATAAGAATGGCGACCTGATCGGCCCTGTGGTCGCGAACGGCCGCGCCGACAAGGGCATGCCGGCCTTCCCGTTCACCCAAGCCCAAGTGTCCGATCTCATCGCATTCATCCAGGCGCAGCTCGCTCTATTCGATCTCCATACGCGCTTTAGTCCTTATCCTAATGATATTCCGGCGTCGCGACTTGCCACCGGGAGCGTCGAAGCGGGAAAATCCTACTTCGACGCTCAGTGCTCCAGTTGCCACTCGCCTACAGGTGACCTCGCGCACGTCGCAAGCAAATACAATCCGCCCGATCTCGAGGTTCGCTTCCTCTATCCCTCCGGGACGCCTTCGACCGCGATCGTAACGCTGCCCTCCGGCGGAAAATACGAAGGTACACTATTGCTGAATGACGGCTTCAACGTGGCGATCCAGGGGAAGGACGGCTGGTATCACTCCTGGCCTCGCAGCGACGTGAAAATCGAAGTGCATGATCCGCTCGCCGTGCATGAGGCGCTATTGGAGAAATACACTGACGCCGATATGCACAACATCTTTACCTATCTGGAGACGCTAAAGTGAAGCGGCTTCTTCCAGTCTTTGCACTCCTGCTCGCTGTTGCTGCGTGTCTGCCTGCGCAGGAACTTGATCCATCTCAAATTCTGAAACCGCCGACTAATGATTGGCCGACCTTCAATGGCGACTATACTGGCCGTCGCTACAGCCCGCTCACCCAGATCAACAGGGACAATGTGCGTTCCCTCACACTGGCCTGGGCTTTCCAGAGTCATTCGCAGGGACTGCAGTCCATGCCGCTCGAGGTCGATGGCATTCTCTACATTTCTGGTGGCAATCAGATCTGGGCCGTGGACGCGCGCACGGGCCGCCAGATTTGGCATTTTGTGCGCCCCGGATTCCCTCCGGGCGGCGGTAATAAGGGCGTCGCGATGTGGAAGAATCGGCTCTACATGAATACGTTCGACGCGCAGCTTCTCTGCGTCGATGCGCAAACGGGAAAAATGCTGTGGCAGGTTCAGATTGCCGATCCTGCGCTCAAAGCATTCGGCACTGTGGCGCCACTCGTAGTCGGCAATCATCTGATCGAAGGAACTTCCGGCGATACGGCCGATCTACCCGGCTTCCTCGAATCGATTAATCCGGTGGACGGCAAAGTCGAGTGGCGCTGGGATAGCATGCCCAAGCAGAGCGATCCCGCGTGGAACACTTGGCCTCACGATACAGATGTGATCACTCGGGGCGGTGGGATGACTTGGCTCACCGGCACCTACGATCCGGAACTCAATTTGATTTACTGGGGCACGGGCAATCCGCATCCGGTGGAAAACGGCTATACGCGGGTAGGCACGAATCTCTATACCTGCTCGATCGTGGCGATCAATCCAGACACCGGAAAACTTGCCTGGTATTTTCAGAGTTCGCCGCACGACACGCACGATTGGGATACGGTGATGACACCGGTTCTTTTCGACGGCACTTTTAAGGGCAAGCCTCGAAAAATGCTGGCGCAGGCAAATAAGAATGGAATGTTTTTTGTCCTCGATCGTACCAACGGGCAAGCGCTTGTTTCCGAGCCCTTCGTCCCCGCCAATTGGTTCTCCGGTTACGATAAACGCGGCGAGCCGATTCCGGCAAAAGATAAAGAGCCGCAGCCTGACGGTGTGTTAGTCACCGGAGGCGTCGGCACAAATTGGCAAGCGCCCAGCTTCGATCCCCAAACTGGACTTTTCTACGTGAACTCGCGCGAAACCATGGGCGTGTTTTATCTCACTATGCCAGGGAAAAACGCTGAGGGCTGGGCGGGCCGCGACTTTTTCCTGGGTCCAAATCGATGCTGAAGGCCATCGACTATCAGACTGGCAAAACTCGCTGGGAGTACACCGCAAACGGGCGCGGCGGATCATCCGGCATCCTCACGACTGCTGGTCACCTACTCTTCACCTCCGACGACGCTGCAAATTTAGTGGCACTCGACCCAGCCACGGGCAAAGTCCTCTGGCACATGTATCCTGGTGGCGGAATGGGGACCGGCCCTATGACATATGAGCTGGACAATCGGCAGTACGTCGTGTTCCCGGTGGATGGAGTGGTGTACGGCTTCGCACTCCCTGAGACGCCATCGGCCGGTTCTCGAAATCTTGGCCAGTAGCACCTAGCCCCACATGCCGCTGAAACCGAGTTCACGCATCTACGTCCAACTATATGTAGGCGGACCGCAGGATTGCGGTCAAATGGCTCATGGCTCGGAGGTACACAGTATTGACACCTCTTCAGGCGGTGAGTAACATCGCCGCTAGACGCGGAGATTTGGATGTGAATGGCGCGCACCCTTTGGCAACTGTTGGAATCTAATTATTTAGGGGTCGCAGCACGACTTTATTCGGGAGGCTATCATGACGAATTTTGCTAAGTGGTTTGCGGTGGCGAGTCTGGTGGTGGGACTCCTCATTTTTGCGCCCAAGATGACCGCAGCCCAGGATGATTCGGCGCAGCAGGGTTTCGATGACCCCACGGCCCAAACCGCTAACCTTCCCATCGACTTCATAAAGCCTGCCGACGTGCAAAAGGCTCTCGCGGACAAAACCGCCAACTTCGTCTTGGTCGATACACAACCTGAGGAAGCGTTTGCGGAAGGCCACATTCCGGGGGCCGTCAATTTCCCCTGGGTGCCGAAAGTCACGCCGCCGATCTCTCTGCCGCGCTTCAAAGAGCTCGTTTTCTACTGCCCTTGCAATCATGATGAAGATTCGATTGACATGGTCAAGAAGCTGCGCGAATTCGGCTACCTCAATTCGAAGGTTCTCGAAGGCGGATGGTACAAGTGGGTTGCTCTGAAGTACCCCGTCGTCGGCACCGATGCCGCTAACGCGATTAAGGAAGCCGATGCTGCTGCGGCCAATGGCGGAAATTCCGGCAACGCGGGCAATGCTAATGCTGCGAACTCTTCGGCGCCGGCAGCCACCACAGCTCCGGCTGCCGCTCCTGCCGCGACTGAAACAGCCGCCACATCGTCAGGGCCCATCACTTCGGGCCGCCCAGTAGGCGCCGTCACACCGTCGTTCCGTGTGATAGACGTAACCGGCAAATACAAGGGACAGGACACCTGCTACGTTTGCGAATACGGCGAAGCTCCCACGGTGATCGGATTCTTTAATGGTCCTAGCGATCAAGCCGCCGATCTGATCGTGAAACTCAACAGCCTGGCTGAAAAGGAATCGTCGAAGAATCTCAAGGCCTTCGTTGTGATGGTTAATGGCCCGGATTCCAAGCCCTGGCTGGAAAAGCTGGCCCAGGATAAGGGTATTCACATTCCAATGGTCTATCTGGCAAGGGGCACCAAGGACTTGGGCGTTCGTCTTTACAAAATTAACCCTGAAGCCAAGAATACGTTCCTAGTGGACGACAAGCGCCAAGTAGTCACCAATCTTGTCAACGTCGACGACTTCCAAAAAGTTGCCGACGCTTCCGAGAAAATGTTGGCGAGCGCCGGATCCACGGC
This sequence comes from uncultured Acidobacteriota bacterium, assembly GCA_963723845.1. Classification (GTDB taxonomy): domain Bacteria; phylum Acidobacteriota; class Terriglobia; order Acidiferrales; family UBA7541; genus Palsa-295. The sequence continues at coordinate 23,442 of CAVRSO010000028.1, read as the reverse complement.
CTCCGGGAGTGGCGGCCAATGAGACGAACTTTGCGGGTAGCTTCGCTGAGGCCTTTCGGACTGGCTCTAGCTGCGCTCGCGCTCCTGGTATTCACTCCGTTAGCGGTCCCTGCACCATCAGCGGCCCCGGCTGATACCCAGGAGATGAAAGTTGTACAGCCCGCGGACGTTCACGCCCTCATCACCGCGAACAAGGGGAAAGTTGTATTCTTGAACTTCTTCGCCACCTACTGTGTTCCGTGTCACACCGAATTTCCGGACATCATCAAGATGGCGAAGAAGTATCAGAATGCAGGCGTCCAAGTGGTGGAAATTTCGATGAACGATAATTCGGATCCCTCCGATAAAGCGGCAATGCTCAAGTGGCTCGGTGAGACGAACCCTCCATTTTCCGTCTACATCGCGTCTTCCCTCGACGACGAATTCTACAAGGGTATTTCGCCGCAGTGGGCCAAAGACGGTGAAGCCCTCCCGATGACGATGATTTTCGATCGGGACGGCAAAATGGTGCACTACTACCAGAAGGCGCTTACACTCGCGGACATGGAACGCGATGTGACTCCCCTTCTGGCTGCTAAATAGCACGGGCATCCACTGAATGCCCTCGGCGAAATTCTCACAAATTCCGGCGCGCGACGCTCAGTCGAGCGCCGCCGTTTGCCTCGTCGTCCTCGCCATTCTGTCCTCACCCCTCGCTCTCGCGGCGCAAAATGGTCTTCCGGCGAATGGCCAAAAAGATTGGCGCTACGCGGGCCACGACCCTGGCGCGATGCGGTATTCCCCTCTCACTCAAATTAACAAACAAAATGTCACCAAACTCCATCGCGCGTGGACGTTCCACACTGGCCATCCAGCCGACGACGTAAATTCCGAAGGTGCCCCGCTCGTCATCGACGGTGTGATGTATCTCGACGCCGGCAAGAATGTCTTCGCGCTCGATCCCGTTACGGGTCAGCAAATTTGGAAATTCGAAGTGAAAGGAACCAACCGCCGCGGCCTTTCCTACTGGCCGGGCGACACGCAAACGCCTCCGCGCATTATCCTCGGCGTCGCGGACGACAAAATGCTCGCGCTCGACGCCAAAACCGGAAAACCCGCATCCGGATTCGGCGAGGACGGCTTCGTTTCCGGCGTTAGCCCCGCTTCCGCGCCGGTTATCTATCACGATCTCATTATCACCGGCCAAAATCGCGTTCAGTCCGTTCGCGCTTTCGACGCGCACACCGGCAAGCTCGTTTGGACTTTTTACACCAAGGCTCAGTCCGGCGATCCTGGTCACGACACCTGGAAAGACAACGCGTGGGATGTTAGCAGCGGTAATGATGTCTGGAGTTTCATGACCCTCGATCCCGAACGCGGCATCGTTTACATCCCGATCCCGCCCGCCGGTGGCCCGACTTTTACGGTGGCGGACGTTTGGGCGACACGCTCTACGCCGATAGCGTTGTCGCCATCGACGCCAATACCGGCAAGTTAATTTGGTATCAGCAGCTCGTCCATCACGATCTTTGGGATTGGGATGTTCCTGGCGCGCCCACCCTCTTCGACGTAAAGCTCAACGGCAAAACCATTCCCGCCGTCGCCGAATTCGGCAAACAGGCCTACCTCTTCCTTTTCGACCGCACCAACGGCAAGCCGCTCTTCGGCATGCAGGAGCGTCCCGTGCCGCAGACCACCGTGCCAGGTGACGCCACTTCCCCCACTCAGCCGATCCCGCTAAAGCCGCCGCCACTCGCGCCCACCAGCATCTCGAAAAACGGTATTTACGATCTCACGCCCGAGCACTCCGCCTTCTGCCGGAATCTGTGGGACGCGAATCACATGTACAACGACGGCCCTTTCACCGTTTACAGCACCGATCCCGATGAAATGGCGGTGATTTTTCCCGGCCGCGAGGGCGCGGGCAACTGGAGCGGCGTCGCGTTTGATCCCAAACTCGATTACGTCTTCGGCAGCACCACTTTCAACGCCGGCCAAATCGGTCGGCTCGTGAAACTCGACAAGCCGGCTCCGGGTCCATTCGGCGGCCCTTACGACAAAGTCTTTCCCAACGGCCCTTCGCGCTACCAGAGCCGCTTCTGGGAACCGGCGAATGGCTGGCCGTGCATCAGGCCGCCTTGGGCGGAAATTTTTGCCGTCAACGCGAAAACCGGCGACATTGTCTGGCACGTTCCCTTCGGTACGGTTGATGCGCTTGCCGCGAAAGGTTTCCCGGATACTGGCGCGCCCAATACCGGCCCGATGGTCGTCACCGCCGGCGGCCTGATCTTCATCGGCGCCACCAATGACGGCCGCTTCCGCGCCTTCGACGCCCGAACCGGGAATGAATTGTGGACCGAGAAAATTGATGCCAGCGCCCATACCGTCCCCATCACCTATCAAGGCCGCGATGGCAAGCAGTACGTGGTGGTAGAAGCCTTCGGCGGACCCGGCATCGTCGCCTTGAACGGTTACTTCAACGATACTCCCGGCGACAGCGTGATCGCCTTCGCACTCCCATAACGTAAAATTATTTCAGCCTAGTACCGGCGGCCTTCACGTTGGCCATCTATCCGTCTCCATGCGACATCAGATTATTAGTACGGATATGCAGTAGTCTGAAATGCGGGATCAAGCAGACGCGAGTCGTGAACTTGATGCGAAAAAATCTACGTCGGAAATTTGCCGGCCAAAAAACTCGGCTCTCGATCATTGGCTTGCGAAGTTTGCTTTGGCTAAGCCTGGGTCTTCTGCTTTTTACCATGCCATCTTCGGCCTTGGCGCAATCTACCCAGGTCCCCGGCGCAACCACAGCCCAAGGTAGCCAACCTGCTGCACCGGCAACAGACTCACCAACTGCCCAGCAGCCCGATCAGCAATCGTCCGCAACCCTCAGCGGCACAATTGTGGATCAAACGGGAGCCGCCGTCTCCGGAGCTCAAGTAACACTCACACGGGAAGACCAATCCCCAAAACGAGACGTGACTTCAGGCGACGATGGGCAATTCTCATTTGACAACCTTGCCCCGGGACCTTTCCATCTCACAATTGCAGCGCCCGGCTTCGCGACGCAAACATCTTCCGGCGTCCTGCAGCCTGGCGAAGCCAGCATTGCGCCGCCGATCAGCTTGATTCTCGCTGCCACCACCACGCAAGTGCGCGTCGGACTCACGCCAACCGAAATCGCGGAAGTGCAGATCCAAACCGAAGAGGCGCAGCGCGTCCTCGGTTTTATTCCAAATTTCTACGTGAGTTACGTCCCCGATGCCGTCCCCCTCAGCCCCAAGCAAAAATTCCAGCTTGCCTGGAGGTCGACGATCGATCCGGTCAGTATTGGAGTCACTGCGGCCGTCGCAGGGATGGAGCAGGAGGCAAATGTTTTCAGCGGATATGGGCCCGGCCCGGAAGGCTATGCAAAGCGCTTCGGCGCCGCCTATGCAGACCGCGTTACTAGCACGTTCATCGGCGGTGCCGTCCTGCCATCGCTCCTGAAACAGGATCCGCGTTATTTCTACAAGGGCACCGGCAGTACGCGATCGCGCCTTCTTTATGCGATCAAAAGTACATTCATGTGCAAAGGCGATAATGGACGCTGGCAGCCAAATTACTCGTACCTCATGGGAGATTTGGCCTCAAGTGGCCTCTCAAATCTCTATTATCCAGCCCAGGATCGCGGAGTTGGCCTGACGTTCGCAAACACGTTCATCGGCATCGGTGGCACCGCCGCCGCGAATATTCTTCAGGAATTCGTCATCCGCAAGTTGACACCGCATTCTTAAGCATTCCAAAAGCTAGAATCGCGTTTGGGGGGAATCGTCGACGGGTGATTTTCCAGCCGTGCGATGCCCGGAAGGCGCCGCACGGCCGGAATCGTGCAAGGGGAAGTCTACTGGCTCACAACTTGCAGCACCATCTGCGTGCCGCTGTCCAGGTGGACGTTGCGGCTCGTGGAGTTCACTACCGAAGCCGTCGTTCCATTGCTGGCTGCGGACGTCAGGTTGAGTCCCTGCAGGTTGAACACGCCGCTGCTGCCCGAGGCGAGCTGACCCGCTGTGTTTAGGCCTCCAACGCTGCCTGCGGACCGTGTCGTCGCACCGAGCGTCCCACCCGCTGTCTGTCCAACATTGCCCGCAGCGCCGCCCACCGCACCCACGGAACTGGTCGCACCGCCCGCAGTGTTGCTCACGCCTCGAACCGTTCCTCCGACGCCACCGGCTGCGCCGCCCGCACCGCGAACAGAACCACCGCCGCCTGTGGCCGGCCGCGCTCCCGCGACTCCTGCGCCCGCTTGGGACATGGAATCGATCGCGCCCTGGTCATTGCCGAGATCGGCCGATGTCTCATTCGCTGACGCTGCCAGAGCCTGAATCGAAAGATTCATCGGCACCTTTTGCCCGTTCTTCATCACGGCGCTATCGAAAACCATTCCAACCGACGACTCCGAGTTTGCCTTCGGAGCGCGCTTCCGCCTGTGTTACGTGCCCGGTCAGGCGCGAACCCTTCTTCAGTACGGTTTGGCCGTTCTGCTTTACATCCTGAGTTGTCTTCGCCGTCACCGGATCGCCTGGCTTGTTGTGCTTCGCATCCACCGGCGTTACCAGAGCGGCCTCAATAGGCGTCCCCGATGCAATGTTCAAAGAATTGCCATTTGCACTCGCTGACGCTGAACTCGAGCTATTGCCCGAGGCCGACGCCGACTTCGAGTCTTGCTTGTTCGTTGTCCCCTGATCGTTCGGCTTCGAAGCGTTTGCCGAAGCCGCTGCCGACGCGTTCGTCTGGGCCTGTGCCGATGCGTTGGCCTGATTGCCCGGCGAACTCTGAGCATTCGTCGATATTCCAAGAGCCAGCACCACCAGCGCGAGAATTCCGTAACGTGTCATCTCCACTCCTCCCATTGTCCTCTGGGTTACGGGTACCTATCAGTTCCCCGAAGGACTCTGCCAAATTTTGCTCGTATTTCTTTCAAACCCTCAGATGGACTCAGAAAAATGCAATCGAAGCGCCAGCCAGCAAAAGGTTTCTTTTTAACCACTTGAAGCCTCTCTGGCCTGAAAATGTCACGCTTTCTACGGTCAAAAAGGCACAGTACTCGGTAGAAGTTTCCTGGGTCGGACGCAGTGCAGACGTGGCAAAAAACGACAACAAGTGGAGGACTAGATGGCCCAGAGCCTGACGGCATGGGGCACGACTTGCCGTTAACGCCGCCGAGAGGTAGGCTCGAACAAGAACGTTCAAAACGGAAGTTTCGATGAAAACTACACTACTTGGAAATCAGACTCATGCGGACTCTGCCGCCGAGCTGAGGCGGCATCTCTTCTACGAGACTTCGCATTCGCCTGCCGTTGCCGATTTGGTCGGCTATGAAAAGGCCAAGGAAATCGTCGATTTCTGCTTCATTGCCAACCCGTATTACCCGACTCGGGAAATGCTCGATGATTTGCAGCGCAACCTGCCAAACCTGATCAAGTCCTATCCGTCGAGCAATCCGTTGACAAGCCAGAAAAATCTCGCCGATGTGCTGCACGTCGATCCCGAGCACCTCATCATCGGCAATGGTGCCACCGAACTGATCGCCCTGATCGATATGACGTTGATCGATCGCATCGCCGTGCCCATCCCCACCTTCGGCGAATATATCGAGAAAATGAAGGACCAGCGGGATGCCGAGCTCTATCCGCTCGATCCCGAGAGCGGCTACGCTCTTCGTCTGGAAGACTATTTGGCCTGGGTGCACCAACGAAAACTCGAATCCCTGCTAATCATTAATCCCGGCAATCCCACCGGCCAATTCATCCCGCTCGAAGAGATGGTGGAATTCTTGCAGCGGGCGCGGGATTTGGAACTGGTGATCGTCGACGAATCGTTCATCGATTTCGCCGGAGACCCGATTCCAAGTCTTCTTCCGCTTGCCGACAGGTTTACGAATCTCCTGATCGTGCGTAGCATGAGCAAGCACTGCGGCGTGCCCGGTCTCAGGCTGGGATATTGCTACAGCTCGAATCTTTTTGTCCTCAACCGTCTGCGCCGCTTCGTTCCTACCTGGAATTTGAACACGCTTGCGCAATATTTCCTCTCTCTTCTGCCACCCACTGATGCTGCCTATCACGAGGGGCGCAAGCGATTGATCGCCGACGTTCGCTCCCTCTACGGTGCCCTGCGGACGATCCCCAGCCTGCAGGTCTATCCCACAGGCGCAAATTTCGTCCTTTTCAAGATACAAAACGGCATGACCGCTACTGAACTCCAGTCGCGCCTGCTCACCGACCACCAGATGTACGTGCGTGATTGCTCCAATAAACTCGGCATGGATGCCTTTCACATTCGTGTCGCCTCGCAAGGGCGCGAGAAGGACGCTCGGCTCGTGGAAGCGCTGCGGACACTCGTGCGATGAACCGGCCCGTGGTTCTCGTCGGCGCCCGCCGAACCGCCCGGAAGAACAAGCTCATCGATTACGTTGGCGAACTTCATCTCGAGCTTCTCATCCGCTTGCGCATCTTGCCGGTAATCGTCCCCGTCGTCGCCGGCACAGAGACATGCCTTCCGCAATACATGGAACCCATGGACGGTCTTCTTCTCGTGGAAGGGGAAGACATAGAACCGAAGCGCTTCGCGGCCAGGAAGGGCAATTTTGAATATCTTGAAAAGACGCATCCCCTCAAGGACGACATCGAGATTCAGCTCTTGCGCCACGCCCTGCGCTGCCATCTCCCGATCCTGGGCATCTGCCGCGGGTCGCAACTATTGAACGTAGTTTGCGGAGGCACGCTCTACGGAGACGTGCAAAAGGAAAAGCGTCCCCATCGCCCGCACATCGACTATCACAATTACGATACGTACCGGCATCCCGTGTCAATCGTTCCGGAAACCCCTCTCGCGCGTTGGTATCGCCGGAAAACGCTGCGCGTGAATAGCTACCATCATCAGGGAATCCGCGAATTGGCCCGCTCGCTTCCGACCGATGGCGCAGGCCGATGACGGATTGATCGAGGCTTACTACGATCGCCAATCTGCTTTTGTCGTAGGTCTTCAATTTCATCCCGAGCGCATGCTGAAGGAATACGCCGGGAATTTGCGGGTCTGGCAGGCTTTCGCCGCGGCGGTGCACCGCACCCATCGAAGTCGATTGAAAATGGAGGCTAAACCCGAGCGCCGGCTCCATCTTTCCAGGCCTTCAATTTCGCGGGAGTCCACCGGCGCGCACGCTTGACACCACTACCGCCCTCGAAGAACATGCTCGGATGGTCCTTGAGACCGCAGTCAACGCGCAGTTCGGCGGCATCGCGCCCTTCACTTACGAAGCCGCACCATCGCGGGTCGTCTTCGGTGCCGGCAGCCTCGAAAAGGCGCCGGAGGAAATCGAACGCCTTGGCGCCAAGCGCGTTCTGATCCTCACCACGCCCGGCCGCAAGAAACTCGGCGAAGAATTGGCCGTGCGCCTCGGCGCAAAAGCAGCCGGAGTTTTCGGCGCCGCCGTGATGCATGTTCCTGCGGAAACCGCCGAAGCAGGACGCGCCGAGGCCGCACGCCTGCAAGCAGATTGCTACATCGCGATCGGCGGCGGTTCCGCAACGGGCCTCGCGAAAGCCATCGCGGTCGCCACCGGCAATCCAATCGTCGCTATCCCCACCACTTACTCGGGTTCGGAGATGACCCCCACCTGGGGCCTCACCGAGCGCGGCATCAAGAAAACGATGCGCGACGCGCTAGCCCGCCCGAAAACTGCGATCTACGACCCCGCGCTCACCATCAGCATGCCCGCCGCGCTCTCTGCCACCAGCGGCATGAACGCCATCGCGCACTGCGTCGAAGCCCTCTATTCGCAGGAAGCGAACCCAATCATCTCGCTGATCGCTGAAGAAGGAATCCGCGCGTTGGCGAAGAGTCTGCCGGTAGTAGTGAAGGAACCGTTAAATATGGAAGCGCGCTCGCTAGCTTTCTATGGCGCGTGGCTCGGCGGCACTTCGCTCGGCGCTGTTTCCATGGCGCTTCATCACAAGTTGTGCCACGTTCTCGGCGGCGCCTTCAATTTGCCACACGCCGAAACGCACACCGTCTTGCTGCCACACGCCACCGCTTACAATGCCGCAGCCGCTCCCGAAGCGATGAAACGCATCGCGCGGGCTCTTGGCATGAAAGGCGGAGCAGATTCGGCCGCGCAGGGACTCCACGATTTGGAAGCAGCGATGGGCGCGCCGCTGTCGCTCGAATCCATCGGAATGAAACGCGAAGGCCTGGATCATGCCGCCGAGCTCGCCGTAAAGACGCCCTTCTACAATCCGCGCCCGCTGACCACGGAGGGACTTCGCACGCTGCTGGAAGATGCTTTCGAGGGCCGCCCGCCGCGTTCCTGGATGGTTTAGCGCCCTACGCGGCAACGCCGAGAATATCTCGCGCCGTTAGCTCCGCCTCGGCTTGCAGCCAGTCGGCCACCGCCGACCCGTCGCGCTTCCCGCGCTTTTCGTAAAGCTCGTAGGCTCTAATGCGGATTCTGTCTTCCAATTCGTCAAAGGAGGCATCCAGCCGGCGGAAAAGCGTCTTCCATTCCTCAAATGTCAGAAGTGGCGGAAGCAGCGCCCCGCGCTGAGCGGTTTGCCCATCGAACCAAAAGGTAGGAAGAATCCGTTCTTTCCCCGTTTCGATCTGGCGCAGAACCAAAAGAAACGGATCATAACTGTCGTTGCCTGTTAGCCGAGTCCGCAGTCGCACCGCCCGCGTAACTGCGAAGCTGTGCAACCTTGCATTCGGATCGCCCGGGAACGCATGTTCGATTCTGTACTGCAGTTCTTTCCCGCATTTTTTGCAAGCGCCGATTGCGCGCCCTTCTGAGATGGCAATCGCTGCGTCGTGAACCGAAACTCCCTTCGTCGCGTGGTTATCGGAACAACATATCTTAGATGGCATAAAGTTGGCCCTCATGGCGGTCTGTTTGCCAAACCGCCGTGGAATACAAAAAGTTTACATCGAAACTTCGATAGCGGTGCCTGCTTCCTTCGGTTTTTTTTCCGTTGCTCTTCAGAATTCTGCGGGATCTGATTGGTAGCGATACCGGGATTCGAACCCGGATTTCGACCTTGAGAGGGTCGCGTCCTAACCCTTAGACCATATCGCCACGGCAGATTCCGCCTCGCAATCGCAAATGCCTCGCGAATTAGCGCGGGAGAATCTTGCGGACAAACGATGCAGGCAATTTTCGCACGCCTGAATTCTCCGCGCAACAGACCGAGCACAGCCAACTCTGTCCCGGCAAATCTGCGGCAACGGGCGGGTAGGATTCGCGGCTTCGTTCTCCAAAATTCTTTCGAAGGATGCAGCAAAGCAGCTTAGAATCCCTCCACCATGCCCGGCGCCGAACTCAACGCGGACCAGCTCGTCTCGCACTACCGTATTGTTGCAAGGCTCGGGGGCGGCGGCATGGGCGTGGTTTACGAAGCGGAAGACGTGAAGCTGCACCGCCGCGTCGCGCTGAAATTCCTTCCCGAAGAGATGGCCAAAGATCGCGGTGCTCGCGAGCGTTTCCAGCGCGAAGCCTTGGCCGCTTCCGCACTCAACCACCCGAACATCTGCACAATCTATGCGGTGGACGAAGCCGACGAAAAACCATTCATCGCCATGGAGCTGCTCGAAGGCCAAACGCTCAAACACGCCATTCGGGGTAATCCGCTCGACCTCGAAGAATTGCTCGACCTGAGCATCCAAGTCGCGGACGCGCTCGATGCAGCCCACTCCAAGGGCATCGTTCATCGGGACATCAAGCCAGCCAATATTTTCATCACCCAACGTGGGCACGCGAAGATTTTAGACTTTGGCCTGGCGAAGGTGACACCGCAGTCTCGGTCGATCCCGGACCGCTCTTCAGAAACCACGTCGGCCGCAACCACGGAAGTTCCCGAGGCACAACTCACCAGCCCCGGTTCGACGCTGGGAACCGTGGCCTACATGTCTCCCGAGCAGGCGCGGGGCAAGGAACTCGACGCCCGCACCGACCTTTTTTCTTTCGGCGTGGTGCTGTACGAAATGGCCACAGGTTCGCTTCCCTTCCGCGGCGATACGTCCGCAGTGATCTTCGAGGCCATCCTGAACCGCGCGCCAATAGCGCCGATCGGCCTGAATCCTGAGCTGCCGCCACAACTTGAAGCGATCATCAACAAAGCGCTCGAGAAAGATCGCGAATTGCGATGCCAGAGCGCGGCCGAGTTGCGAGCGGATCTCAAACGCTTGAGGCGCCAGCTCGATTCGGGTAAGAGCGCGACTTTAGCGACTGCGCCCAGCTCCGCAGCTGCGCCTTCCGGCGTAGGGGTGGTGCCTGCTGCGCCCGCGACCGCGACCGAGGTTACTCCTGCGCGCGCCAGGGGAAACCAGCGAAAATGGATTGCCTTTGGCGTCGCAGTGCCGATTGTTGTAGTGGCAGGATTGTTCGCAGCGCGCTATTTGCTCGCCCCACGCGCGCAGACTGTTCACTCCGTGGCCGTCTTGCCCTTCACGGGCTCGAGCGCCAATCCGGATGCTGAATTTCTGCAGGATGGCATCAGCACCGGAGTCACCGACGCGCTTTCGCAATTGCCCGGCCTCAAGGTTATGTCCAGCAGCGCCGCAATGCGCTACGCGGGAAAAAATCCCGATCCCCAGAAAGTCGGTAGCGACCTGAGAGTGGATGCGGTGCTCGTCGGAAGGATCGAGCAGCAAGGCGACACGATTTCGGTCCATGCCGAGCTAGTCAATGCCGCCGACAGCAGCCAAATATGGGGCGAGCAGTACACTGAGAAGATGGCCAACGTCGCAATGGTCCAGCAAGAGATCGTACGCGACATCTCGGACAAACTCCGCATGAGACTGAGTCCGGCTCAGAAGGAGCAGATAACCGAACGCCCCATGGAAAACGCCGATGCCTACCGCCTATATCTTTTGGGACGGCACGAATTCGATCAGTTCTCTCCCGACCACTTCAAGAAGGCGGCGGATTACTTTCAACAGGCAATCGATAAGGACCCGAGCTACGCGGCCGCTTACGGCGGATTGGCTGATGCGAACAGCCTCCTTGGATATTTTCTACCCGCGCTACGCGAGGCCGCATTCGCAAGGGCTCGCACCGCATCCGCGCAGGCGTTGGCGCTCGACGATCGTTCCGCCGAAGCGCACCTGGCCCTGGCCATCGTCCATTGGATGAGCTGGGAATTCACCGCGGCGGAGCCGGAGTATCGGCGCGCCGTGGAATTGAACCCAAACTTCCAGAATGCACCTGAGGCGTATTCGAATTACCTGGTCTCCATGGGGCGATACAGCGAAGCCATGGATGAGGCTCACCGCGGTCTGGAGTTGGATCCGCTATCGCTCTACTCCAATGCTCAAGTGAGTTTCGTTTTCAGTGCCCAGCGTGACTACGACAAGGCGATCGCTCGGTTACAAAAGACGCTGGAGATCGACCCCAACTTTGGCTTGGCGTACAACTATTTGGCCGGGTGTTACGAGGCCAAAGGGATGTACGACAAGTCGATGGACGCGGAAGAGCGGCTTTGGACGCTATTCGGACAACCCGATGTGGCGGCGGAACTCAAACGAGTCTATGCGACCTCCGGGATAAAGGGTGTCGGGCAATGGTTCATCAAGCAGCAGAGCGACCCCGCCAAGCCCGGATACAACCCCGCCACCGTGGCTGAGAACTACGCCCTTCTAGGAGACAAGGACAATGCTTTCGCCTGGCTGGAAAAAGCCTACCAACGAAAGGCCAGCGAGCTGATATTCCTGAAGTCGGACCACGGGTGGGATAACCTGCGCTCCGACCCGCGCTACGCCGACCTCGTCCACCGCGTCGGCTTTCCGCAGTGACTCGCCAACTTCAGGCCCCGCGAAATTGCCCTGACCTCCTAAGACAAATTGACCGGCTGTCCGGTGAAACCGAGGCTAGAGGCGGGGCGAGCAGGGTAGTAGCCAAAGAGGACAGCGCCATCATCATTTCTTAAGCAGCGAGGGCCAGTTCAGCACGACGGTGAACGGCCCCTGCGTGCTCTCTGCTGCAAACAAAAACCGTTTGCCGTCTCGCGTCACGTCCCAATGGTTTTCCGAGACAGCTCCAACATATGATGGCACTCGGAAAAGGGGTTTGGGGACTCCCGCGTGGAACACCAGGCTCCCTGAAATATCGACAGCCATCAGCATGCCGTCGGGAGCCAGGTAGTACAACTCTTTCCCGTCTCCGCGCCATCGAGGCAGTGTTCCCCCCGCAATGGAAATCAACCATTTCCCACCTGCTTCAGCGGCTGTTGCTGTAGCTGGCGAGAACGTCCGAACATAGATTTCATTTCGTCCGGACTCATTGGAGACGTAAGCGATCAAACGTCCGTCGGGCGAGAACTGGCCCTCGTCGCTGTTGGACCCTGTGCTCTCGAAAAGAAATGGCTTCTTGTCACCTTCGAGGGGAAGCACCCATAAGCCTTCCTTTGTTGGCTTTGTTGCCTTTCTTGAGTCCGATGAGTCCCACGTTGACTGATAGAGTAGGAAACGGCCGTCGTGCGACCAACTCGTGGAAAACTTGTCATCGCTGGACTTCAGAAGAACTTCCTCGGGCGTTGCGCCATTGGCCAGCTTCTGATACAGGTCATATTCGCCGCTGTCGTTGGAAGCGAAGATGATCCGACTGCCGTCCGGGGACCATGTGCCCAAAGTTGCCGACGAAGATCCAAACGTGAACCGCGTGCTGGTACCTCGCGAGAAGTCAACGAGCCATAGAGTTTCCGCGACTGAATTTGACGGATCATCAGCGCGACTAACAAAGGCCCTCGTTCCATCTGGAGAGAGAGAGATCGTGTCGTAGACGCCCGGTTCTCCAGCCGTGCCAAGGGCCTTCCCTTGCCGGTCGAACCATGTGAGACGAGCAACGTCTCCAGCACCAGGTCTGTAAACGATCTCGCCGTTGGTCGAAGCCGAAAAGAAACCGTACTGTAGGAAAGATCCAACCTGCTCGGCCAGCGGGACTGGCTCACCCGTAAGTTCCAGTCGGCGGGCGTCGAAAGGCTGCGCAAGGAGCGTCCCGCCGCGGAGGAACAGCACGTGGCCGGAAAACCCGCCCGAAGGCGGCACGTAGACGGGCCCATAGTTAGTCGCCACGAGTCGTTTCAAACTTTGCTCCGCAGGCTCGGCATCCAGAGAGCCGATGTAAACGCCGCTATTTTCAGACTTCTGCGACAGGCGGAAATAAATGAAATGATGCCCATCGGGAAGGAAAGATGGGAAGCCGTGGAAGACCTCTTTGCGCGACACATCGATTGTGGTCATCGGGGTTGCGACCCCGCCCTTCTCAGAAACCCGCATCAGACCTTTGTAAGTCCCGAAGAGGATCACACCCTCGCGGTTCCACGTTCCGCCAAGTACAGCCCCACTGAAGCTGCACAACGTCTGGGCCGGCCCGCCGGAGACGTCAACCTTCTTGAACTCGCTGAGAACACCAGATGCGATATACCGGCTATCGGGACTCCAGAAAAAAGGAGTCATCCTAACCGATTCCGCGCTGGGCACTTGCCGTACCTCCAGCGAGGCCAGTGAGCGTATCCACAACTGCCGACGGCCATCGGGGTCGGTTGCCTCGAAGGCCAACTGGCGGCCATCGGGTGAAAGCGCGAACGGGAGTTGTGGGGACGCCGTCTTAGTCTCCGGCGCAGGAATGGTGAAGCGCATTAACTCAGCCGGAGTGGCTGGTCTTTCGCGGATCTGAACGAAGGCTAGCAATGCTAAGGCGATCAACAGCAAGCCTGCAACACCCCAAGGCATCGCACGACGCCAGCGGCGCACGGAAACTGCAGTTCGGGGTACGCGTTCTGCGGCCAAGTCGCCAGTCGCGTTTTCGAAGGGCAGCACGGCCAGCGTGCCGATCGCGGTTAGGTGTTGTCCGGACGGTGGCGCATCCGTCTTCGATGCCTGTGGACTCGTCGCGACACCCTCGACAGAGACGATGAAACGATAGCCACGCCGGGGCAAAGTTTCGATGAAGCGAGGGTTGTCAGCATCATCGCCGAGCGCCTCGCGCACCTTATTGATCGCCTTATTCAGGCCATGCTCGAAATCGACAAAGGTGTCGCTGGCCCAGAGCTTTTGCTGAAGCTCCTCGCGAGTAACGACTTGGCCCGGCCGCTCCAGCAGGGTTGTTAGGACGTTGAAGGGCTGTCCGTAGAGTTTGATCTTTACCCCGCCCTTGCGTAACTCGCCGGCGCGGAGGTCAACCTCGAAGATCCCGAAGCGCACACCTCCACTACCCAAGGCATTGCTAGTGGCAATCGGGGCGAGTTGGTCCATCAAAAAGACCCAATCAGATGGCACAGACTATACCACGCGGCGCAATGTGCTGAGGACATATCGGTCCGAGCTATTTGCTTTCAAGTAGTTAGCTGAGGATGAAAGTTCCACACACCCGGTACGCACCTTCCATTGCTGTCCCTTCCTGACTTGCGCGAGATTGCGCCACCGCCCGCGCCGGACAAATCGGATCGGGCAAAAACTTCAAGAGAGAGGGGATTCGCAAATGAGATCAGTTCGAAGTTCGGTTTTGATGAAGCTGGCTTTGCTCGTTTTGTTCTCGGTTTGCCAGGCCAACGCTCAATTTACGATGTTTGAGGGCAAGTTTACGCTGCAACAGGAAACGCGGTGGGGCCAAGCCGTGCTTCCGGCGGGCGACTATCTACTCTCAATAACCGCGATGGGCAGCCCCGCTATGGTCGTGGTTCGGGAAGCCAGGAGCGGGAAGAATGTTGCTATGGTGGCCCTTCCCTTGAAGGACGCGAGCACCACGGGCCGCACCGCTTTGCTCGTTGCCACTCGAGGCACGCAGCAAGTGATTTACTCGTTCAGGGTGGCCGAGCTCGGCGTGGTCTTCGTCTCCGACCCCGCCCTCGCGCACGCAGAAAGGGTTGTAGAAGCGCACAAACCGCAGCTGGTTCCGGTGGTTGTGGCCAAGAAGTAGCAACAAGGTCTTCGATTTTCTTGAGCCGGATTGCCGTCGGTTCTCGCTGTATTGAGTGAAGGACGCTGCGGACCTCGTCCAGCGGCGACGGACCCGAAGAAAAGTAGTCGATAAGAGCGGCTTTGGACTGACTGATTCGAAAAGGAGCGACAAAATGAAAAGCAAATTCAGGATGGCAAGTTTCTGGTTTTTGCTCGGCCTAGTGTGCTTGTTTCCTGCACAAGAACTCTGGGCACAGGTGGCGAAAGCTCCGGCACAGGCACCAGGCAGCAACAATCAGCCCGGGTTCACAGGAGCGAGCACGGGCTGCGGCTATTCCCCGACGGCTCCCGCGCCGATCTTTCCGCAACGGAGATCGGGTGAGGGCCAACGCGGATCCAGGCAACCCTCACTTGTGCTTATCTCCGCCCATAATGACCAAGATTCAGACAGAGACTCAAATCAGCCCGTAATCGTGGGCCTGTGGAAGTTCACGTTCACGGCGTCTACCCCGTTCAGCGGCCCGTTCGATGCGGGATACGTCCAGTGGCATAGCGATGGAACGGAGTTGATGAACTCGGGTCGCGCTCCGACTACCGGCAGTTTCTGCATGGGCGTGTGGAAGCAGACTGGACGCTCCACGTACAGACTCAATCATTTTGCTTTGTCCTGGGCATTCGACGCCAGTACCCCCTCCACCGGCCCAGGAACAGGCGGTGCTGACTTTGTTGGGCCCACAAATATCCGCGAAGAGATAATCGTGGACAAATCCGGAAACAGCTACAAAGGAAATTTCATCTTAATTCAATATGAGCCGGACGGAACGACAATTGCGGCGACCATCACAGGCACGGTGAACGCAACACGCATCACCGTTGACTAGCGGATCGGTCGAGCAACGCCGGATGGCACCTTCGATATAAGTGAGCGCGGCCTCTACCGCTCCCCCGCACGGAGGCCGCGCTTCACGCTTCGAGAAACATCGGTTGGCTGGACGCCCGGCTTCGCGTAGCCAGCCGCGCGGCCCGCAGCCCGTAACTTCTGCCGAATTTTTCCGAGTGACCGTCATGTTCGACAGTTCGCACAAATCTCTGTCTGGTTCCGCTTTGTGTTAGAATCGCGACCCTCATGGATCGAATAGGAGAATTTCTGGGCACGGCGCTGCGCCGGATGGATCGGCCCGAGGCGGCGATGGCCTGGCTTTCAAGCGCGTGGCCCACCATCGTTGGCAAAGCGCTCGCGGAACACACCCTTCCGCTGCGGTGCCAAAGCGGCTGCTTGGAGTTAGCAGCGGATGGCAAACCGTGGCAACGTCAACTCGAAAGCATGAAGCGCGAAATCTGCGCTCGTGTCAATCAGGCCTGGGGAGGAAAGCTGGTCAGCGAATTGAAATTCGCTTCCGATAGCCGCTCGGTTGGTTCTCGGAGTTCCTCGCCCGGTCCCACACGGGCTTCCCTCGAAGCGGATAACGAGCATACGCCCTTCATCCGCAGACGCCGCGCCTGACAAAATCACGGCAAAAACCGCTCACGAAAAAAGTCCACAGGCGCCCCCCGCTTGCATTGCTGTGCGTTTCCTCTAAGATATTTCCGATGATTTACGATCGTATTTTTGAGCGAGGTCGGCGGCGGTGCCGCCACCGCAAGAGCGCCAGGCGTGCGAGGAATCCTACTCGCAACACTAGACGAGTAGAATGTGACGTAACATCATGAAAACAAAGGATCGGTGTCCCGTCTACCCGTCACGAAGTCGAGGGGGCCATTTCTCGGAATACACCGGCTCGAAGGATCGAAGAAGCCATGAAAATTAGCCGCGAAGAAGTGCTGAGAATCGCCGAGCTGGCTCATCTCGGGCTATCTCCCGAGGAAGTGGATATTTACCGCGGCCAGCTCGATGGCATCCTCAACTATATCGACAAGCTCAAGCAAATCGACATCAGCAACGTCGAGCCAATGGCCCAAGTGCTACACGCTGGCGCGGGATCAGATAAGGACGCTCATCCGGAGTTGCGCGACGACACGCTGCAGCCCTGCGATATAGCCGATGCCGTCCTGGCCGCCGCGCCCGATGCCGAGAAGCCATTCTTCCGGGTTCCTAAGGTGATCACTCGATGAGCGCTGCCACCTCTTGGACTGTGGAGAGTGTTCGCGCCGCGCTGCTCGCCAAGAAAATTTCCGCCCGCGAGCTTGCCACTGAGTTCTACGGTCGCATCGAGCGCCGAAACCCCGAGCTGAACGCTTATCTGACGCTTTCGCCAGAGCGCGCGTACGCTCAGGCCGACCAGATCGATCTGTCAGTGGCGCGAGGCGAAAACCTTCCGCCGCTCGCTGGCGTGCCGATGGCAATCAAAGATGTAATCAGCACTCGCGGCGTCCGGACCACCTGCGCCTCAAAAATGCTCGAGAACTACGTGCCCGCGTACGACGCAACCGCCGTCGAGCGACTGGAACGAGCCGGAGCTGTTCTACTGGGAAAAACCAATTGCGACGAATTCGCTATGGGCGGTTCCAATGAAAATTCAGCCTACGGTCCCGTGCGGAATCCCGTCGCGTCCGATCGTGTCCCCGGCGGATCGAGCGGCGGATCGGCCGCCGCCGTTGCCGCCGGGCTCGCAGTAGCGGCGCTCGGCACCGACACAGGAGGGTCCATCAGGCAGCCGGCCTCCTTCTGCGGGATTCCGGGGCTAATGCCAACTTATGGCCGGGTATCGCGATACGGGTTAGTGGCCTTCGCATCCTCGCTCGATAAGATCGGGCCCCTCGCGGGAAACGTTGCCGATGCGGCGACGGTAGTGTCCGTGATTGCGGGCCACGACGAAAATGACTCCACATCCGCCGCCGTTGATGTTCCAGACTATGCAAGCGAGACGCGGAAACCCGTTCAGGGCTTGCGAATCGGCGTCCCGGAGGACTACTTCGCTGAAGGCATCGATGCAGAGGTCAAAGAGAAGGTCGAATCAGGCATCGCAGCTGTTGGAGCGCTTGGGCTGCAAACGAATTCCCCTGCATATGCCGCACACCGATTTCGCAACTGCCGTGTATTACGTGCTCGCAACGGCGGAGGCAAGTTCCAATTTGGCGCGATATGACGGCGTCCGCTACGGCCTGCGAGTGCCAGGCGCAACTCTAACGGAAATGTATCGCAACACCCGGGAGAACGGGTTCGGAGCAGAAGTGAAGCGCAGGATTATGCTGGGAACCTACGTGCTCTCATCCGGCTATTACGACGCGTATTATTTGCGGGCGCAGAGCGTCCGGACATTGGTCGCGCGAGATTTCGCCGATGCGTTCAAGAAGGCTGATGTGGTCGTCACGCCTACGGCGCCGACCGCAGCGTTCGGGCTAGGTGAGAAAACCGCCGATCCCCTGCAGATGTATCTTGCTGATATCTATACAGTTACAGGATCCCTCGCGGGTGTTCCCGGAATCTCGGTTCCTTGTGGCAAGAACCGAGCCGGCCTGCCCATCGGCATGCAAATCTTCGGACCGCACTTCGCGGAAGGCCGCGTTTTGCAAGTCGCACGAGCATTCGAGGAGGCCGGTGGCTTTGGACTGTAGAGTCTGCGAACATTGCACCTACCGGAATTCGTTTACTAAAAATTTGTAACAAAATCCCGCGTCGTGAATTTTTTTTCCGTTCTCTAGAACATCACCAATCGTGTTCTTTTCGCCGTTAGCCGACTTTCGGTTTCCTTAAATCACGGAAGACAGAAGAGTTCTGCGTGAGTTGCAAACTAAAAGTCCCATGCGCTTGGTACGGAACGGCTATTGCAGGCGAAAGTGGCGGCAGTTAGGCTGCTCTTGGCATCCAGAAAGTTGCGAGGTGGCACGATGGTCCGAATCAAGTCGAGCCAGAAGATTTTCACCGAGGATGAAGTCGCCAACCTGACAGGCATTTGCCTTGAGCACTTGCACGGATTGGCTCGCAACAAGCATCTCGGAACTCTCGCAAAAGCCGCTGAAACGGCTGGCGCCCAGGCCGGGCGGTGGCTATTCACCAACTCGGAATTGATGATCTTGACCGTCCTTCAACCTCGCTGCCAGCACTAGCCGCAATCCTCAGATTTTTCCCTGAAATCTTCAAGGAATGGGGGGCCAGAAGGTGGGTGAAGGCTGGCCCCCGTTTGGACAGGCATCATCGAGACCCGCGTTTTCCTGTTATTTCTTAGCCACGATTACCGGGACGGCCTGCGCTTGACGCGCCTCTTCGACTGCGCGTCCATTCGCGAGCGCGGGATCATAGATGAAGGTCTGACCCAACTCCGCAAGACGAAACGAATGAACAACCTGCTGTGATCCTCGAACGCCGATGAGCAGTGCGCTTTCACCCTCAGTGCTGTCCTGCGCATTGTTGATCGGCTCGTACGCCACCGCGTGCAGGGTCTTGGCGTCGCGGATGATCAGCATCTTAGACAAATGGTTATCGAATGTGACTATGTAATGGCCTGCCGGGAGTACTGCTCGGCCCCACCGGGTTTCGTGTTGCAGGGTGAATTTGCCCTTGAACGGCGATTGGGCATTGGCGCTGCCGGCGAACAAAGCAGTGGCCAACAGGGCGGCCGCAAACAACGTCAGCCTAGTTGCATTTCGTGTGATATTCAGTTTCATGGTCGTATTCCTCCTTAAGTTGGCCGATTGCGTCTCAACCTGTTGATTGGGTCCGCATCGTGCCTTCACTTCATAAAGCGGGAACCAGGGGCAAACTGGCTCACTCAAATCGAAGATTTTTGTGGTTGGCCATGCGGACTGCCGCCCAAGCCGCTCCGGTTCTGTTGCCCATGAATTGACTTTGCGTGCCTGGGGCGCTACCTTCCTCGTTATCGTCTAGTAATTCGTCGGAGGGAAAACGTGTGCGCGGCTTCGTCCACGCGAATCAATAGGCTGCTGGCCGATTGGGGCCACGGGAATGAGGAAGCGCGGGAAGCGTTGATTCCCGTGGTTTACGACGAATTGCGCCGGGTGGCGCGCCGCCATCTGTGGCGCGAACGTCCTGACCACACCCTGCAGAGTGCTGCCTTGGTTAACGAAGCTTATCTACGCCTGGTTCGCCAGGAGGCGCCGCAGTGGCAAAACCGCGCCCACTTTTTCGGCGTGGCCGCGCAGATGATGCGGCACATCCTGGTAGACCACGCCCGCAACCGGCTAGCTGCCAAGCGCGGCGCCGGAGCGCCCGCCTCAGTCTCGATCCGGAGCTGGCCCCGGCGCAGAAACGAGAAATTGATCTGGTGGCACTCGATGATGCGCTGGGCAAACTCGCCGCTCTCGATCCGCAGCAAGGCCGCTTGATCGAGCTGAGATTTTTTGGAGGCCTTTCCATCGAGGAGACCGCTGTTGTGTTGGGCATTTCGCCAGCCACCGTAAAACGAGAATGGGCGACGGCGCGAGCGTGGCTGCGGCGCGAAATGAAGAAGGACGCGAGCAAGTGACACCCGAACGCTGGCAAGAAGTGAAAGAGAGTGCTCGCGAGCGCCCTGGAACGGACGCCCGAGGAACGAAGTGCTTACCTGGACGAAGCCTGCGCGGAGCCCGGCGTGCGCCGCGAGGTAGAATCTCTAATCGCAGTGCACGAGCAAAGCGGCAGCGGTTTCATGGAGCGCCCCACCAGTACAACGAAGGAAATCCTTCAGAGCGGCAGCCGGATCGGCCCGTACGAGATCATCGCGTCACTCGGGGCGGGCGGCATGGGTGTGGTTTACAAAGCCCGGGACACGAAACTTGGCCGGTTTCTAGCACTCAAACTTCCTCCGGATGGCGCGCTTGCCGATGAAGCGGCTCGGACGCGTCTGCTGCGCGAGGCTCAGCACGCGTCCGCCCTGAACCATCCGAACATCGCGACTATCTATGACGCGGGAGAGGACACTGGCCGAGTTATATCGCCATGGAATTAGTGGAGGGCCAGCCGTTGAACGTGTTGGTGAAGCCCACGTTTGGCAACAGAGACCCTGCTTCGGTTACGGCAATTGATCGCGGCCGCCCTGGCACACGGCTCACGGGCGCGGTGTTGTACACCGTGATTTGAAAACTGCGAAGGTGGTTATCACGCCGGACGGCCAAGCCATGCGTGATTTTGGACTGGCAAAGGCCTCTCCACCGACGAACTCGCGGATAGCGAGAATGGATGCGAAAGGATGGGTCTACACAGAGCGCAAGAAATTCATATGTGACATGTGCGGGGAGGGCCATAAAATAAAATAAAAAGAGCAAATGGGCAGGTGCGCCGCCCATTGTGCTCTTTTTCTTTATTTTGGATATGAGAGTTATTTAGAGAGGGTGACCATGACCGGGTATTAGACCGGTGCCTGTATCAAGGATGCAGCCGAGAGCTTTGCCGATAGTTGCGCCTGAGGTGAGCGAGCGATCAGTGGCTTTCATGGCATAACCGGCGTGGGGACTGGATAAGGAGATCGCCTGCATGGATCAGGCCAAAGAGGCGTCAACTTTTACACCTTTGTAGCTGCCAAGAGTGACCACGTTGATGTAAGTGCCTGTGGGAGCAGAGGTTGCGGCGACTATTGCGTGGAGATTACCCTGGTGACGTATGATCGTGAGATTGGGCATAGTAATGTTGGAGTAGTCAGGCTTGGTGCCATTCGCCTGGGCGGCTTTATTGGCAGCACTGCGCTGGGTCTGGGCTTTATTCCAGGCATCCTGTTGTGCCTGGTAGGCTGCTTTTGTGGTTGCGTCGGGCACATAGACCATTTGATCGACGATCCCTACAACACCGGTGCTGTATGCCTCGTCGGCTTTCTTCACGGTCACAACGGGGATCTGGCCGAGGACAGGGGCGCTATTCCCTGTAATGGATACTACATCGCCCTACCTGCAGAAGCGTCGGGGCCCGCATTTGCATTATGTCCACGACATAGCCCGTCTTTGGAGCCGTCAACGATGAGATTGCCTGTGATCTCGGCACCGCTATTCACATACAGATCGGTGACTCCCAAGTCGGCCTTGTCCACATAAAGCGAAATAAAACCAGGAGTTGTGGCGTTGACGTATGCGCCCCTGTACCCGCTACTAGAAATATTAGCGCCATAAGAACTTCCGCCGATGGCCTGTATGTGGGCGACTGGGCCTGCCCGTCTTGGCTTCCAGAGAGGTTCCTCCCCTCCCAGAGAAGTGACCTGCGTAATCGCCGGAAGGAGCGACCCCTTCAACAGAGTAGCACTCGACGCCGCTATGAAGACATTCGCCACGTAGTGCTGCGCCGTCAGATTGAGTTTGGGCGCGGACGGCGACGGCTGCAGTAGTGCTGATTACGAGCGAGGTACCGATAGTTGGCGATGTTGCGGCGGCCATTGTCCACAAACTTGGCCATCTGCTGGCGGGTGACGTTGTGGAAGGGCGGTAGTACGGACGGTTCTCGGAGTCGCATTGCTCGCCGGGACCACCACAGGCATAGCCAATGATATCGTAGGGACTGATGATTGTTTGTGGAGGTATAGAAGGGATTAGTAGGCGGTACATCGTGAAAGCATTGTCCGCCTTTTCCGGGCAGGTGGCTGTGGGGTTCGGATTGGCCTGAGCTAAAATCAGTCCGGATGCCGAGGCACCTCCCTGCCCGAAGCCGACGCCCAGGAGTGCCCATACAAGCACAGCCGATATGGCGAGGGACGCCCAACGCGGTATTCTGCATCTAAATTGGCTAATAATAAGCTTCATTTCTCTTTGTCTCCTTGTGGGACCTTTTAATATTCCGGCGCGCCTGCCAGGGCACACAGGCACACTTGCTCACCGGATGATGGTGATGGTTGAATTGCCGTTGAGCACGAGATATGTGTTTGATTATTCCGGAAATGTGTAGGTGATGTGAGATAGAATGCAGAATGAGAGTGCTCAATGCAGGCATGATGGTTATCTGTAGTCCAAAAGTCAAGAGCGTCGACAAGGAAAATAGGATATTTTCTTGTGACATCCTTGACAAGGAGGGGAACGTGAGTCTACGATTGGGACAATCCGCGCCATAAGCAGCTACACGTAGAACGGCAGCCTGGATTTTGCGCGCCATATTTCGCACAGGAGGGAAATGCGCTATGTTCGGACGACGTTCGACACGTGTAACCGCTTCCGCTCTGCTACTCCTCTTCTTACCAGCCTGTTCCAGGGCACGGTAAGGTTTGCAATGGCAGCAAATCCACAGAACCGTGTGTGACCGTTCCCGGGCACGATCGGAGCAACTGGGCTGTTGGGGGATTGGCAGCCCGACTGTGCGAAGACCCACCTGACGTATGACGCGGCAGATGACCTGTGGCAGGGGGAATGGGACCTGCCTGCGGGGGATTACGAATATAAAGCGGCTATCAACGATAGCTGGACGGTGAACTATGGGAAGGGCGCGGCCAAAGATGGAGGGAATATACCTTTGTCGCTGGCGGCTCCAGGCAAGGTGGAGTTTTATTACGACGATAAGACGCACTGGGTGACGGACAATGAAAAACTTTGGATCTAGCGAGTGCAGCGGGAAGTTTTCAGAAGGCGCTGGGGTGCGCGGACGACTGGCTACCGATTTAATTAATTAATTAATAATAATGAGGCTGA
>CAVRSO010000027.1:0-14259 GCA_963723845.1 uncultured Acidobacteriota bacterium | reverse complement strand
AGCTACCTGGAATTTGTCGATAAGGATCACGCACACATGGAGGCTTACTGGATGACCGTCTTCGCTCAGGCAGGCCCCAACGTACCTGTTCGCGTAGCTGCTGCTGGGCGGGAAGTCGACGAACTCGTCCGCGTGAACGGCCAGTGGCTCATCAAGACGCGTGACGTCGCGCCAAAAGACTAAACTCAGTTGCCCGACATCTTCCTCTGGTAGAATGCACGGCATGAAGAGACGAACATTACTCGGCGCGGCGGCATTGGCGGTGCTGGCGCCCGGCGGTACTGCGGAGGCGATGAAGTTGGCGTTCGCTTCGGTTGCGCGTGGGAATTTGCCGACCGGCGAGAAAGGTGGCGAGATGGCGGGATCGACCACGGTCTATGAATTGCGGATTTATCACGTGCTCCCTGGAAAGATCGAGGATCTGGCGGCCCGCTTCCGGGACCACACCATGAAGCTTTTTGCGAACCACGGGATCAAAAGCGTGGCGTATTGGAGGGCGCTGGACGAACCGGTGAAAAGCAGCACCTTCTTTTACATGCTCGAGCATCCCAGCCGCGAAGCGGCGGCAGCGAATTGGAAAACCTTCCAGGACGATCCAGCGTGGAAAGCCGTAAAGGCGAAATCAGAAGAAAATGGGCCGCTGGTCGAGAAGATTGACTCGACGTTTTTGACCCTGACGGATTTTTCCCCGCACTTGCAGTAACCACACTGTTTACTTGGGATAAGGATGGCCCGCGAGGATCGCGAAAGCTCGGTAGATCTGCTCGGCTAGCACCACGCGAGCAAACTCGTGCGGCATGGTCAGCGTTGAAAGCGAAACCTTGTGCTTGGCGCTAGCCCGCAACTCGGACGGGAAGCCCTCGGCGTCGCCGCATAGAAACGCAATCTCGCGCGTCCCGTGATCGCGCAGTTGGCCAAGCCAGTGCGCGAATTGCTGCGACGTAAGTTGCTTCCCTGCAGCATCCAGCAAAACAACGGCTGCGCCAGGCTCGATTTTCATCTTGCGCAGAGCGGCGGCCGAAGAATCGCGCAGCTCGCTTACTTCTACTTCCGCGTAATGGCCAATCCGGCGGACGTAATCATCGAAAAGCGCCCGCGATTCCGCGCGCCGTGTCTTGCCGAGCATGACGAAGCGGATTCTCACGGATCGATTCGAGGCGCGCCCTGGGAATTTACCTGACGCCGTATACTATCATTGTCGTGCGCCGCCTCCGAACGACTGGCAGATTGCGCTGGGAAGAGCCCGGTTGCCCCGGGTTACGCGGCCAAAATCGACGCAAAAGAGCACGAAGTTGGGCCTAGTTAGACTCTTCTACTGCGGCAAACTCGGCGCTTTTTCCGTCGAATTTATGCAGTGGTTATAAATCCTTTCTGGTAAACTTTGCGATCCCGCAAATTGATTCCGGAGGGATGCATGTCTCAGCGGATTTCTGTGCCGCCCCGTTTTGCGCTTTTCTTGGTAATTTCACTGCTGTCGCTCGCACCCACTATCCGCGCGCAAGGCAACGCAGGCAAGGCGCAGGGCAAGACGCGCACGTACTACATTGCGGCGGACGAAGTGAATTGGAATTACGCGCCGTCGGGCCGCGATGAGGCTATGGGAATGCCGTTCGACGAAATCTCGAAACTCTACACCGAGCCCGGGCCTCATCGAATCGGCAGCGTTTATAAGAAGGCCGTCTATCGAGAATATACGGACGCCTCGTTCTCCACTTTGAAAGTTCGGCCGCCCGACGAACAGTATCTCGGCATCCTCGGCCCCATTTTGCACGCCGAAGTGGGCGATACCATCAAAGTCGTCTTCAAGAACAATGCCTCGCACCCTTACAGCATGCATCCGCACGGAGTCTTCTACCAAAAAGACTCCGAGGGGGCGGATTACAACGACGGCACGAGTGGCGCCGACAAGAGCGACGGCGGAGTGCCTCCGGGCGCCACCCACATTTATATATGGGAAATCGCGGAGCGTTCAGGGCCCGGCCCGAATGACCCCGACTCCGTTTTCTGGCTTTACCACTCTCACGCAGACGAACTGCGCGACGTCGCCTCCGGGCTGTTCGGCGGGATCGTGGTCACGCGGCGCGGGATGGCCCTCCCCGACGGCCGTCCGAAGGACGTGGACCACGAGTTCGTCAACATTTTCATCGCGATCAACGAAAACGAAAGCTGGTATCTGGACGACAACATCCGCGACCACACGACCGATCCCAAGGGTGTGAATCGAAAGGAATTTATACCGCTCACTCCAAACGGAATGGCAGGCACCGTTGTCGGAACGGGCTTTGGAGACACAAACATCAAATGGTCCATCAACGGCTACCTCTACGGAAACATGCCGCTAATGACCATGAAGCAGGGCGACCACGTGCGATGGTACGTGGCGAGTCTTGGAGACTTCAATAACTTTCACACGCCGCACTGGCACGGAAATACCGTCGTCGTTGCGGGTCAACGCACCGACGTCCTTAACTTGGGATCGGCGCAAATGATCACCGCCGACATGGTGCCTGACGCGCCCGGCATCTGGCTCTACCATTGCCACGTGAGCGATCACATGCTCGCGGGAATGGTCGCGCGCTACGAAGTGAAGCCACGCTAGAAATCGAAGGTCCCCATATTCGCCGCCTGCGGCCCGGCGCGTAAGCTGAAAGACAACTGCATATTGGTTCGAATGATGTAGCGACGTGTGAGAATGCTTTTTCCGGGCCGAGCGTTAACCGTACTTGAGAGAGGTGCTTTGTCCGATCTCGATAATATATCCGTCAGGATCGCGGATGTAGCAGCGAATCTCGCCGTACTTGGGGATTGGCTCGGTGATGAACTCGGCTCCTCGACTTTTCCACAATTCATAGCAGGCTTGAATATCCGCGACGCGGAAATTCATAAAGCTGTTGATGTGATTCGGGTCGGGGACGCTGAGCGTTACCGTCGGCTTGTCCGGGGTCGGCCCGCCCCCTACGTTCAGAATCATCCAGATATTCGCAAGCTGAAGGTACGGAGGCGCGTTGCCATCACCCATGGTCAGAATGCGAGCGCCGAAGACCTTTTCGTAGTAGCGAGCCGATCGCTCGACGTCGGCGACGGTGAGAAAATACGCGATGCTGATCCCCTCCCGCGGGGGCATCTCATAGGTCTTCTGCTCGATTCGTACGCTGCTCATTGACGACTCCAATTCCGATAAACGGTGCTCATCCCGTGATTCTGATTCTTTCGCATTATACCTGCTGCCGATTCGACGGGCTTCTTGGACAACTGGTTGCAAACGATACCAAAGTATCGCGCGGTACCTTGATCCAATTGTTTTGCCTTCCTCGTCAGGCTTATGCGGGAGCGGAAAGGCAGATTCGCTCATGTATGAATGTGCGGCATGGCTCACTCTATTCCAAGAGTTGGGAAGTTATTTTCTAGGACGAGCGAGGGGCGCGCCAGCGACGAGCGAGCGCGGGAATAATGGCGCCGCCGAGATTGGCGAGATTAGCGTCGGGGAACGGGGCCCGATCCGCGCGCGGGTTCAGGGAGCGGAAGAAGGCTTTCAGGAAGCGCCCGAACGCATCGAGTTTTTCGCGGAGACTGAAGTGGAGTGAGCGGCCACTAGCCCGAACAGCGAGGAGGGTTACGTCGTCGGCAGCGAGGTTTTCAGGGAAGCGCTCGCCGATTTCCTGGAGGAGCGAAGGGATGAGTTTCTCCGCGGGGACGTCGCCGAGCAGATTGACGATACGCAGCAGGCCTTCTTCGCCGAGCATTTCGCCGTCGGCGTCATAGGATTCGATGAGGGCGTCGGTGTAGCTGAGGAGGCAGTCTCCCGGTTGGAGTTCGACATCAAGCTGCTCGTAATCGGCGATCTGAAAGAGTCCGAGAGGAATGTTCTGCGGCTCTTTCCTTTCGGGCTGCTCCTGGTGGCTGAGAAAGGACCAGCGGCCATCGAGAGCGTGAAAGAGAAGCGGGCGGGGATGGCCGGCATTACAAAGTGAGAGGCGGCGAGTGGGTGCGAAGAAGGTAGTGACAACGGCAGTGGCGAAACTGCCATCCCGGGAGAGCGCCGTGAACTGTTCGTTGAGCAGCCGAACGAATTCTTTCTGGTCGAGGCGATTGACAAAGCGGCGCATCAGGGTTCGCAGGTCGGCTGCGGTGGAGGCGACAGACTGGCCGTGGCCGGAAACGTCGGCGAGGAGCAGGCGGCTGATACGGCCTGTGGCGCAACTCGAAACGTAGTAGACATCGCCGCCGCGCTGGGCCTGGCCGAACGGCTTGCTATAGACCCAGACATCGAGGCCACCCAGTTCGACACCGCTGGAAGTAAGTTGGCTGCCGCCCCAAACCTCCATGCACTGCATGTGCTGTGTGGGCGAAGTCGTCATGGGAGGCATTATAGCGGTAGCAAAGGCCTGGTTAGTCGGCTAACCGGAAACTGCCCACCGCGAAGTTTCTAGGTCGCTTGGCTCGCCGCGAACCGCGTCATATAATGTGAGCTTATGACAGAGATTTCAGCGGCTCCTAGCGTCGCGGATATGCTCCGCGGCTTTTCCATCGAAGTGAATCCCGGCGAATCGAAAATCA
The DNA here is from genome assembly GCA_963723845.1 of uncultured Acidobacteriota bacterium. Taxonomy (GTDB): domain Bacteria; phylum Acidobacteriota; class Terriglobia; order Acidiferrales; family UBA7541; genus Palsa-295. The sequence goes on along the minus strand of CAVRSO010000027.1, from coordinate 9,702 downwards.
TCGACGCGGCGCCCACCCGCCTCGAACCCGGCACGCAAGTATTCATGACCTGGATTCCCGGCAAGAATCCGCTGGACACCGTGGGCCCCGCCGGCAAACTGCGGAGCGCAGGGCTCTTCCCGACGCCTCATATCGGCGCGCGCCACGTGGAAAGCGCAGCGCAACTCGAGGAGTTTGTCAGGCAACTGGTTGGCGTGGGAGTCGACCGCGTCCTGATCATCGCCGGCGACCGCGACCAGCCCGCCGGGCCATTCGATTCAAGCCTCGCGGTGATGCAGAGCGGCATCTTGCAGAAAGCCGGAATCACGCGCATCTCCGTGGGCGGATTTCCGGAGGGCAATCCGAAGATTTCCGACCCGCTGCTCTGGGAAGCTCTTGAGGCGAAAACAAAGTTCGCGCGGGAAAACGGGCTGAACCTTACCATCGTGACGCAATTCGCCTTTGCGTCAGAACCCGTGGTCGAGTGGCTTCGCAAGGTTCGCGCGCAGGGGATCGACAATCCGATCCGCCTGGGATTTGCCGGCCCGGCGAGCCTGATTTCGCTCACACGCTACGCATTGGTCTGCGGGGTGGGTGCCTCCATGAAAGTGCTCACCGAAAAGCCGCAATTCGCTAAGCTGCTGATCGACAAGGGCCCCGAGCCGCTAGTTCGCGGGGTGTGCGAGGCGCTCGGGCCCGCCAATGGTTCCGCGCTGCCCCTCGGCATCGCGGGCGTACATTTCTTCGTCTTCGGCGGATTCAATAAAACCGTCGACTGGATCAACGCCCAGCGCGCCTAGAACCTCTCTCAAGAAACTGCTAGACCCGTTCGAGTTGGATGAAGTTAGGGAGTACTCGCGTCTGCGGAGGACGGGTTGGGATTTTCAATTCGAGCCAGCTGGTCGCGGAGGCTTGCCGCTTCGTCGCGATCTTTGGCAGCTAGGACGCGGTACTTGACAGAGCCGACGTCTCCCATGGCCTTGAAAATTTTGCTGACGCCATCGGTTCTGCCCTTGTTCATGTGTTCGAGCTGATCGACGAGATCATCCTGATAGAGGGCGTCAGTCTCCACTGCATCAATGCGACCCTGAAGATTTCGGATGTTCGCCCAGCGCTGAGCCTCGTCGAGGGCAGCATCGTGGACAGCGGCGGTGGCATTTTGCAACGTGCCATCTTCGTCAAGATCGGCGGTAAAATCCGCGAGATTCCTTTCGCCGTTGATATTGCCCTCGTCGGAAGACAATTGGTACCAACTCAAAGCCCTGGCATCGTCCTGCTGCACGCCTTGCCCGTATTGATACATCCAGCCGATTTGGTTCTCCGCGTCGCCGTTGCCCTGGGCCGCAGCTTGAGCAAACAACGCCATGGCCTTGCCGTAATTTGTAGGGACGCCGGTGCCATGCTGATATATGTAGCCGATATTTTCCGCGGCGTCGTTGCTGCCATGTTCCGCGGCTTTGTCAAACCAGGAAAGAGCCACGGCGTAACTCTGCGGCTGGCCCCATCCCTCCTCGGCCATGAAGCCTAGCTGGTTTTCGGCGTCGACATTGCCATGACCCGCCGCGCGGAGATACCAGGCATGGGCCTGGGCAAAATCCTGCTTCACACCATATCCACACTGGTAAAAGTAGCCGACTTGCTTTTCGGCCTGCGGGAGATTCTGGTCGGCCGCTTTACGGTACCAAGTGAGGGCTTGCTTGTAATCGCGATGGACGCCGCGGCCGGCCTCGAACATAGCCGCCAGATGGTACTGCGCGAGCGCGTAGCCCTGGTTTGCCGCGAGGCGGTAGTAGCTTACGGCCTTCTTATCATCCTGCGGCAGACCGCTTTTGTTTTCATACATGCTGCCGATCTGATCTTGCGCAGGGGCAAAGTGCTGGGCGGCGGATTTGCGAAACCAGGCTAAGGCCTGCGCGTAATTGAGCGTCACATAGCGGCTGCCAAAATAATAATTGCCGAGATTAAATTGCGCCTGTGCATCGCCCGCAGTGGCTGCCGCGAGCAGAGAGTTGGGATCAGTGCCCGGCGGCGCGGTCGTTTGAGTGGAAGTCTGTGCCGGCGCCTGTGCTCGCGCAAGGGCAGCGAGAGCGAACAAGAAGAGAGCCGCTCGCGTGACCGTTGGCCGAAAGTTCATGGAGATTTCCCCCTCACGAGCCTGGCAGAATGAGGCTCATATGACGATAGACTGCTCGTACTAGGGCAACAGAATGTGCTCAATCTTGTATTCGCAGCCGTAATAAGAGGATTGAGGCTCGGGCCATCAATGAACCGAAAGCCCCAGCGTCACCACAGTCGGTGCGCCTCAGCCTAGTCTCACGAGATCCAACTCGAAAAATAACGCCCCCGGCACAGGGTTCGTCCGGTACGGCACAATTTCCCTGAATCCCAGCGAACGGTAAATCGCAATTGCAGTCGCCATCGATGGAAGTGTATCCAGCCGCATGCGCTGATAGCCGATCTCCCGTGCCGAGCTGATTAGCGCGCTGATCATTGCGTCGCCTATACGCTTTCCGCGAAACGCTGGACGAACGTAGAGGCGCTTCATCTCGCAAACGTCGCTTCTGAGTGGGCGCAAGGCGCCACAGCCAGCGACTTCGTCTCCTTGAAACGCGAGCAGGAGGCGTCCAGCGGGCTTCGCGTAGTCCCCGGGCAGCTTGGCCAATTCTTCTGCGAATCCCTGAAAGCAAAGGTCGACTTCCAGCGATTCCGAATACTCGACAAAAAGCTTTCGAATCGTGGCGACGAACTCGGGTGTTTCCGCGCTTTCGATGCGGATCACAAAACTCCCTCAAAACAAGATCGGTCGTTAACAGCTAAAACCGTGGCACCGAAGCATGGTCTCGTAAACAGCCAAATTGACCGGAGCAAAAGGAGCACCGAGCTAACCACGACATTCAACGCGGCAGGGACTTTGGCATAAGCGCCGATCCCGGTATGATCGGGGACCAAATTCAGATTCGGCTTGATATCGAGATGGTTCAGAAGTGAGGGCAACGTGACGATTTGGGAATTTATTACGACAGGTTTCACCAAGAAAGCGTGGTTAGCATCTGTGGCGGTGGCTTTGCTATGTTGCGCCTCCGCCAGCGGTCAAACGCAGACGTGCGATGAAGCATGCCTCAAGGGTTTCATGGACGGATATCTGCAGGCTCTCGCCACGCACGATTCTTCCACACTGCCGCTCGCGGAGCACCATCGCTACACCGAGAACGGCGCTGAACTCGAGCTGGGCAAGGAAGGGCTATGGGTGACATTCAACTCCTACGGGCCATATCGACATGACGTTTTCGATCCGTCCACTGGTGGCGTCGCGACTTATCGTCAGTCTGACGGAGAATCACGAGATCCCGTTTCCGGACTTGCTGATGGTTCGTCTGAAGGTGGTGAATCGCAAAATCACCGAGATCGAAACGGTGGTCTACCGACATGCGCAATCCGCGAAGAACTTGCCACCGAAGGATCCGAGCTGGATGGAGATCATGAACCGCGAAGAGCCCGCTGCGAAGCGACTCGGGCGCGAGGAGTTGCAGAAGGGCGCACTTGGCTACTTGCGCTCGGTCGCCTTTCACGACGGCCATCTTGCGCCTTACGCAGAATCCTGCATTCGCCTGGAGAACGGCAATGTGACGGCGATCGGCCCGAACGACACACCTCCGGTGCCGATCGGACGGCAGCCGACCGAGGTTGCCGGCGAGGCGCCGCGGCCGAACATGATGGGGATCGGCTGTGGCAAGCAGCTCGATTACGGAGAGTACTCGTTCATCACCGGGTACGAGGACGCGCACTTTCCCATCATCGATGTGAAGCGGCAGCTCGTTTTTGCCACGTTCGACTTCATGCGCCGCGGAAACGTGGAGAGTTGGACCTATCAGGGCCACCGGTTCGCCATGCCGGAAGGGATGCGCGAGCCGAACGAGATTTTGAACACGGAAATCTTCAAGTTCGTGGATGGCAAGATCTCGCGCGTCGAGGCCGTATTCGAAGGCCCGCAGGCCTACAAGCGTGGCACCGGCTGGCCGGGCGGGACCAAAGCTGAATCTCGTCCGATCGGACGGTGAGAAATCCAGAAGGAAGAAAACGCGAGTGGAAGCAATCCATTACAGGCGTCCGAAGTTCAGCTAGTAGATAGTCCGCAACCCGGAAGTTGGGAATCCGTCAGCCTCGTGAATCTGGCGCTAGCAGGAGGATCTTCCCAATGCCGCCCTTCTCTCCTAGCACATGTGCTTCCGCCGCATCACGCAACGGCATCCGGCGACTAATAGGCAGAACGAACTTGCCATCGCGCACGTCATCGGCAAACTCACGCACCTTGGATGGATCAGGCTGCGCGCGCACGCGCGTGATCTTCACTCCCGGATTTTGGGCCGCCGCGTTTTCCGGCAACACAGAGGCGTACCCAAAGGAGCCGCCCTGCTTTACCTTCGTGATCAGCTTCGCTGCAACCACGCCGCCAACGGTATCCGCAATTGCATCTACCATGCGGAATTTCTCAATCGCTTTATCGTCATCTATCGCGAGCACGTCAGAGACACCGAGGGAACGGGCGTTATCCAGCTCCCTCCCGCGAACACCTGCAATCACCTGCGCGCCTATCTTCTTCGCCGTATGCACAGCCGCGCGCCCAACACTGCCCAGCGCTCCGGTTATCAGAACAACCTGTCCCTTTTGCACGTTTGTCGCCAGGCGCACAAGCTGGTCCCCCGTGAGTGAAATCAGCGGGATCGCCGCTGCCTCCGTCACGTCCACTCCATCCGGCAGGTGGGTCACGTCCGAATCCTCCACTGCCACCAACTCGGCATAGGTCGCGTTGGTTAGTGCAAGAACGCGGTCGCCAGCCTTGAAGTGCTTCACATTTGCGCCCACCGCCCGAACGACGCCACTCACATCGCGGCCCAGAATTGCAGGAAATGACAATGGAGAATCCTTCTGCCTCATACCTGAACGCAGCTTCCAGTCAATCGGATTGACGCTCGCAGCGGCTGCCGCGATCAGTACCGTACTTCCGCTAATCTGCGGCTCGGGAATGTTGTCTTCAAATTTCAGCTTCTCGGGACCGCCGTACTCATGCAGCACCACTGCCCTCATCGCGTATCTCCCATGTCGGCCCGCGGACTCGCAGGCATATTCGTTCTCCAATTCAGATGCGCGGGATCCGACCTGAGTCGGCACGGCATAGCTTCCGGGCTGCCCGTCACCGTACAGAGCCCAGCCTAAGTGCCGAGCGGAGGTCACTTCCTCAGGTGTGCAGTTGCTGGTATTGTTACGTCATTTCCGAAAAGATTCTCCAGTTTCCCGACATGCTCTTAACGGTCTGGCCGAGTATTAATAGTAGTTCGATCTAATCGATTGCACCGGAGCCCTACAAAATGCCAAGTCGCCATCGGGTTCCTCTCTGGCTTATGGGTCTCACCAATCTGTCGTATGGTCTCTACGGCGGAGTCGTTGCATTCGCGGTCCCGCAGCTGCTGGGCAATCGCAACGTTCCTGAGACAGCAATCGCCGGCCTGACCGCTGTCGCGTTTTCACCCGGCTTCTACGCGTTTCTCATCAGCCCCATCCTCGATGTCCGATTCAGCCGCCGCTGGTATGCAGTCGCGCTGGCGATCGTCGCCTCGCTGACACTTGTTGTGGCTTTTCTGAACCTCGATCATCTTGTGCTGGTGGAAACCGTGCTCACCGTCGGGTTTTTCGCCGCCTATCTTTATCAAAGCGCCATTGGTGGTTGGCTCTCGTCCATAACATCCGGCGAAGAGGAAAAGTCCATCAGCGTTTGGGTCACGATTGGCAACGTTGGTGGCTTTAGCGTCATGGCCATTAGCTGCAATCAGCTCGCTCGTCTGCTTTCGCCGGTCGCTCTCGCGTTGGTACTCGGGGCATTGATCCTGTTGCCGACGATCGTTTTTCCCTTCATGCAGGCGCCCGGCCCTGATCGCAAACTCGCCAGCGAGTCTTTCCCTCGATTCTTCGGCGACCTTATCTCGCTGGTCAAGCGGCGCGAAGTACTCATCGCCATTATCCTTTTCGCCGCACCCGCCGCCACTTTCTCGCTCACGAACTTCCTCGGTGGACGTGGCAACGACTTCCACGCTTTGCCAGGATTCGTTGGCTTGGTCGGAGGCGTCGGCGTGGCTGCTGGAGGAATCGTCGGCTGCCTTATCTTTCCGGCGTTCAGCCGCATGATGCCGCTGCGGCTCCTTTACCTTGCCGTGGGGATTGTTGGCGGTTTGTGCACGCTAGGGCTAGTCCTGCTGCCGCGCACTCCAGCGTCATACGCCATAACCTTGATTACAGAGAACCTTTTCCAGTCCTTCGCCATCACTACCAGCACGGCGGTCATTTTCGAAACCATTGGCCGCGACAACCCGCTGGCCTCCACAACCTTCTGCTTCATCGGCTCGGCCTATGCCGTGCCAATCTCCTATATGCTCTACGTCGACTCCTTCGGCTTCGCCCACGGAGGAATCACCGGCAGCCTCGCTATCGACGCCATCACCGGCATCCTCGCCAGCGTCCTGCTCGGCGTGATGCTGCTGTGGCTGTACCGTAGGCCCAAACCGCTGGCGGTCTAACAGCGAGCTCCCCATCTCTGCCACTCAAAGCTATTCCCCGTTTTCGTGTGTGACGATCTGCAATGGACCGCTCGGTCAACCCACAGAAAACTTCTCCTTGCCTTTGTAAGATGATGTTAGTAATCTTTTAACGATGAGATACCCAGTCGAGCAAAAAGCGGAAACACACGAACAGATTCTCGACGCTGCCGCGCGGTCGTTCCGCGAACATGGCTCTGAGGGAGAGGGCCTTGCCCAGTTGATGAAACAGGTAGGGCTGACGCATGGCGGTTTCTATCGGCATTTCCAAAGCAAGGAAGACCTCTATGTGGATGCGATCACCAGGGGCTTTCAACAGGCGGCGGACGGAATGATAGCGGCGGCAGCAAAGGCTCCTCGAGGCGCACAACTGCGCGCGATCATCGAGCGTTATCTCAGTATCGAACATCTCGAAGATCCTGGCGGCGGGTGTGTCATTTCCACACTCGCTGCCGAAATAGCCCGGCAACGCCCCGCGGTGAGGGCGCGCATTAACGCTGCCATGAAGTCGTATAGAGAACGCTTGCTGCCTTTTTTCCCGGGGAAGGATGATGCCGAAAAGAGGCGCCAGTACATAGTCCTTTTTCCGTCGATGGCCGGAGTTCTGATGACCGCTCGCGCCTAGCGGACCCGGCCGCGCGCAAGGAAATCCTTTCCGAGGCCAGGCGTTTCTACATAAACGCGTTTGCGGAGCAGACCGAGAAGTAATTTTTTTTGCGACTTGAGATGATATATATCATCTATGAGGACTGAGCCGTTCACAAGGAGGTTGGGCATGCTGCCAAAGGAAATCTTCAGAATCGACATGGCTGCTGGGCTATCTCGCCCCGGCGCTCTTTGCATCGCGACTTACGTCTGGCCTCGGCTGAAGGCGATGGATCGCGTCGAGGCGCATCGCGCTATCGCCACGTTTAACAGTTTCCGCTTTTTCGGCTTGGTCTTCTTGCTGCCCGGGTTTGTCGGACCGAACCTGCCGAGGGGCTTCGCCGCGCCCGCGGCTTACGGCGACCTCGCTACTGGACTGCTCGCAATCCTCGCGCTGCTGACGGTGCGCGTGCGCTCCCTCTTCTGGCCGCTAGTCTGGGCGTTTTAATCTGGTCGGCCTAGCCGACCTCGTCATCGACACGGTGAACGCGTGGGGTTGGACGGCCCTCTGTGGCCGGGCAGCTCGGGGCCGGTTACGCGATCCCCATTCTTTACGTACCAGCGCTCGTCTGCGTGCATCTCCTGGCGTTCTGGCTACTGCTGCGACCTGCCCACACGCGGCTTCGATCAGCCAACGCGCTCGTGTCGTCCCGGCGCGACGGAATAACAAATCGGAAGTAGTTCTGCCAATTTCGCCGGCAGGCTCTGAAGCGAGTGCTAGAATCTCCGGGCCGAATGATTCGCACGGGAAGGGAGATGACCCGATGCTGCGTTCGCTTATGTTGATCTTTGTCTTTTTGTACGCGACTTTGCCGGCTGCCTCCGCTCAAACGACGGACGCTGGCTTTGCTGGTGCGCTGTCCAGCGCCCGCGAGCCCCGCCAAGGCCATGCACGCTACGATTCACCGAAATCTGGCCGAGGCGGCAGACAACATGCCCGCGGAGGATATACGCCTTTCGCCCGACGCCGCAGGTCCGCACTTTCGGTCAGATTTCGGTCACCTGGCCAATGCGAACTTCTTCTTCTGTTCGCAAGCTGCGGGCGAAAAGTCTCCAGCCACGGCGAACTACGAGCAAATGGCTGACAAAACCGCACTTGTTAGGGCGTTGAACGATTCGCTCGCCTACTGTGACCGGGTATACGCAGCGACCACCGACGCTAACTTCATTCAGCCGGTACAGATTGGGTTTGGTGTCGGCATGGGGAAGACTAATACCGTCCGGGGCGCCGTGCTCATGTTCAATGTCGCCCACAATAACGAGCACTACGGCAACATCGTCGTCTACATGCGGCTAAAAGGCAGTTCGCCGTCAACAGCTCGGGTCCAGCAGCCAAAGAAGTAAGATCATCACGAGCCAGGGGCCGTATCGCCCCCCAGGCTCCCTTATGCCAAGTCGCCGTCGAAAGCGGACCATCGGTGGGTAGTTCGATATTAGGTCCGCAAACCATTCCCCAGACGATTAGACCGCGACCGAATTGCGCGGCATAAAAAAGAAATCCTCGTCTTCCTTGTAACCGCTTCTGTAGCCGAAGCGGTCTCCGTAATTCCTGATGTTCGTGCGGGCGCCGATCGAAGCGTTCGGAAGCACCGAGATGATGTAGGAAGTGACCTGCTCGGTGCCGCCGACCTGTGGTTGGTAAATGGACGCCATAAACCGATGTGCCGCGTCGAGATATTTCCTAGTCTCACGGAAATAGAGAGCATGAGTGAGCTTGATCGAAATCAACTCAGCCGCGCGATCCAATGAATCCGGGGTCTTTATCTCGAATGCTATCGGCCGAGGCGTAGCGACTCTACCGATCATGGAAATAGGAATAGCTCGCTGGAATCGCCCCCCATGTCTTGCGGATAATCTTTCGCGATTTCGGTCATCAGTTGAGTGATCCGTTCGCGGTCTTCCGCACCTGACATCGCCGCCGAATCAAAATTCAAGGCCATCGCCCAGAAACCGAAGATTTTATCCTCTGCCCTACTCGACTTATTGCAGGCATCACAGGCCGGGAAGCCCAAATTCCTCCGGCGCGTACCCGCGCGGAAAGCAGGCTCGTGGCGGAACATGATCTATCGTAGTGGATGGATTAGTCCGCCACAGAGATAGCAGGTCGGATGTTCAGCTAGAAGCCGCTGGCGTCGTCGTTTGCTTTTCGTTCCCATTCGGCACCCTCTGAATTCCCAGTGTCCTTCGCATGTGGTCTTCAATCAGATTCTCGTCAACCTTCCGTCCATGAAGGCATTCACACCGGGTACCGAAGTCGCGGCAATTTCGTTCACGACTTTGGCGGTCTCATCAGAACGGGTGCGTGAATAAACAAATCGGTCACAACAGCTGATCATGACTCCATTCATGCGAGTTCAACATCCAAACTTCGCCGGTCCGTTAACTGCGGCCGGTCGAACATCACGAGACAGGCATCCGGAGCCAGCGGGAACCCGACGACGACACCGCTGTAGCCGAATCCGAACCCCGGAATCCAAGTCTCTTGTTGTGT
>CAVRSO010000026.1:0-96291 GCA_963723845.1 uncultured Acidobacteriota bacterium | reverse complement strand
GCAGCGATATACGCGAAGAGAAGTAGGCCGTATGCTTGGCGTTGAACCGAGCCGCCTGCGCTATTGGGAACGGCTCCGGCTGGTGCGTCCGCGGGCCCGCTGGGGAGAGCGCTTCTACAACTTTAGCGATCTGGTGGCTTTACGAACTCTCCAGCGCCTGACGGAAAGGCGCGTTCCGGCGGTGCGTGTCCGGCGCGCCGTGAAGCTCATCGAGGAGCAGTTCGGGAATCCAGGCAGCCGCTGCAGGAATTTCAGTTTCTTGATCAAGGCCGGGACGTGCTTGTGATTCCTCCCGGCGCCGCGCGGCCGTTCAGTCCCATCAAGCGACAGTGGGCTTTTCTTTTCGATTCGGCTTCGCCCTCGAAGCTTCATTCCATGGCGAGTCCCAGCGCGGAACAGCTCTTCCAAGCCGCGCTCGATTGCGAGACACGGTCTGAGCTTATGCCGCAGGCCATCGAGAACTATCGCCACGTCCTCGCCCTCGCGCCCGGATGGGTGGATGCGCATATCAATCTTGGCGTGGCGCTCTATCAAATGGGACAGTCCGATGAGGCGCTTGCCGAATTTGCCTGCGCCGTGCGGCTCGACCCGCTGAATGGAATTTCCCGCTATAACCTGGGATGTGTCCTGGAAGAGCGGGGAGACATGGACGAAGCCATCGAACACTTGGTCCGCGCGGCCCGTTCGATGCCGGCACACGCCGACGTTCATTTCAACCTCGCGCTTGCCTATGAAAAACGCGGAGAACGTGATCTGGCTCGCGAGGAGTGGCTAGTCTACCTCCGCCTCGCTCCCAACGGCCTCTGGGCCGGCGAAGCTCGTGCCCACCTGAAGGTTTGTTCCGAGCCGCGGAAGCACTCCGCCCCAATTCCCTTCCGCCGCAAATCCTAGTTTAGAAGGGTCCCCCACGCCTTCGCGCATGGCACAAAAACAGGCCTCGGATCGAATTCACCGTAGACGATTTTTCTTTACACCAACAGGTACTTGCGCGAGACCGACCCCTCGTGTAAAGATTTTCCTCGTATCCTCGTACTGCGCCCATTCGGTCCGCATTCACGTTCGCCCCAGCGGCTTCCAACAATCAAATTCGGGAAATCATGGTTAGTCAGGAAACGAAATCAGGGGATTTTGACTCAAAAGTGGAATCCGCTGGAAATGGTCCCTCCCTCGCGCCGCTCCCAGCATTAGGATGAGGCCTGCGCCGAGCAGCAGCAGGGTCGCTGGTTCGGGTGTAGCGGCTGCAGGGCTTACCGTAAGCGTCGTATCGCCCGCAAGGATGTAGGTTCCAAAGCTGGCAATTGGACCGACAACCCCGAAGTTGGAGAAGCCGTTGCCGCAAACAGTCCCCGAGAACACAGTATTTACTCCAGAGAAGCCCTGCGGGTTTGGGTTCGGCAATATCGTAGCCGAATCTATGGTTGCGCAGCCAGGGGCAAAGAAGCTAGTCGGAAGTACGGATGTGCTCAGAAAGTTCGTGATGGTCGTATCAGTCGTGATAATTTCGGGTACTTCGAATGACCAACTGAATCCGAAATCGGTACTGTCAAAGCTATATATCGCATCGGCCTTCGCCGGCGCCGCAGTGGCCAGAAAGCACGTCAACATTAACACCAACACCATCAAACTTGTACGCATGAGGGCCCCCTGGGGCGCAAATCGCACGTTCCCTGCCGTTCTCGCCCTGCTGAAACGAGGCGACTTGCCGGCACCGGGGACTGACATAGATGCAAAGAAATGCAGATAGTGAGCGAAGTATTGCTTTCTTGCTCAAAGCCCAGGGCGGTGCTCGTTGAGTTTGCGCCCACTGTTCACACTGGCGGCACCGGGAAGTTGAGCAACTTGCCCACGTTCTTTGAGGTGACGGGCACACCTATCTTAATCAGACTCTTGAAATCATTTCACTCGTAGGCCAATTCCCTGCCCGGCGTAGTCCCGCGCCTCACCGACGTGCTATCATTTTCCCGGGCGGTGAGCGTAGCTCAGCTGGTAGAGCATCGGTCTGTGGCACCGAGGGTCGTGGGTTCAAATCCCATCGCTCACCCCAAAAGCCCTCCGCAAACAGAACCTTCCGAAGCGAACCTTTCCAAGCTTTGCAGAAGCTGTTCACACTGGTGGAGTGCCGGCGACGCCTGCTGCGGCCACTCCCTGAGTCTCAGAAAACCTTGTGTACACGCAGCTCAATGCCATAGCCACCGTTTTGGTCACGTAGGACGGTTACGGACGTGCGCTTGTTCAGGTCATACTGCAGCTCGACGGTTTGACTTTGTGTGCTTGTGACGTCAGTGCTGAACGTCAAAAGGAGGCTCCCCGTTACTCGCTCCTGAATTGCGACTTGGGCTCCTGGATTTCCTTGGCTATTGAGGGCCAGCGGATCAATTGTCAATTGCGAGACGCCAGTCACATTTTCCAGTTTCCCGGCCACCTGGCTGCTGACACCTTGCGCCAGCACCGATTCGGCACCCATGGCCGCCGATGATGAGGGCGCCGCTGCCGCTTCCTCGGATGTCTTGCCGAATGCCAGCAAGTGAACGATGTCCGCCGGCGGCAAAGACGGCTCGGAGGTGTAATTCGTTCGTAGGCGATCCATCGGGCCCGACAAATTTAGTGTGATGTTGTATTGTTCGACGGTCGTCGTGATATACAGCCTCAACACTGGTTCCGTGCGCGCAGGATTTGCAAACTCGATCGTGCCGCTTTGTACTTGGAAGCGCTTGCCCAAAAAGAAGACCTCGCCGCCGGTTAAGGAAATTCGTCCCAGCAAGACGGGTTGAGCCAAGGTTCCCGTAAGGTTGAGATTCGCCGACCCTCCCATACTGAGTTTGTTGCTCGCTAGATTAAGCTCCTGAGCAGACTGCACAGCCACCCTTACCTTCATGTTCCGTTCGAACGAAGAAGGAGCGCTTCCGGTTGAATCTTCAGAGAAGTAGCCCGCGAAATTCGCCAGGTCGAAGGCTTGCGTAAAGGAAAGACGGTCCACCAAAACTCGCCCCGTAAGAGTCGAATCACCAGGATTTCCTCGCATGTTGATTTGCCCGCTGAGAATCGAGCGCAGCCCTTCGGGGTAACGAATGCGAACGGATTGCGCGTTCAAGCCAAGATTGAAGCTCGTTTCTTGGCCATAGGAGACAAACCCGCTCGCAGAAATTTTCCCTCCCCCGGCCGTGCCCGATAAGTTAGCGATTTCCGCACGATTACCCGAAACATTCACTTGTCCGGTTATGCCCTCAAGTCCAATCGGGACCGCGTCAGTGGAAAGAGCTACGTTCTTGAGTTGAAGCTGCCCGAGCACCTTAGGTCGAGAAGGAGTGCCTTTGTCGCTGAAGTGGATGTTGATCTGACCGGAAGAGTGCACGTTGGGCAATAAAGTCTGCAATACGGCTAGATCGAGCGATCCATCAGCCGATACGGAATATCCTGTCGCTGCGCCGTGGATGGGTATTCTGCCTGCAACAGTGAGATTCGCACCTGTACCACGAATTTGGGCGGGCGCCACGGTCAGCTCGTCATTGCGAAGATCGGCTCGCAGCGGACGTGCCAACTCCAGATGGGCGGTTCCGTAAGTCATGTTGAAGTTCGGAACTTCGATGTGCGCTTCGATCTGTGCCGGAGTCTCGAGCGGACCTTTTAGGTCTACATGAACCGCTGTCTCTCCGCCCACCTTGGCGCTTTGCGCTGGAAGCACGTTGGCCAGCAGAGCCGCCACCGGAAGAGCGCGTGCGTCAATCGAGGCAACGGCATAGCGGTTTCCCGTCAGGTTGATCCCGGCCTTCGCGTCGACCGCGCCGCGATCGACGGTGCAATGAAGCGTGACGTTCGCGTTTTGATGCTCGACAGAAATCTGAGCGGCGACACCCGAAATAACCTGGTCCCGAACCTGGAATTGCGACGATGTGAGGTTTGCTTGAAGTTGAGGATTCTCAATCGTGCCCTTCCCGCTCACGGAAAGGTCGAGCACTCCCTGAAAAGGGACGGCTCGTTCGATCACCGATATCTTATCCAGGTGAATCCCCCCGCCGTGCAGCTTCAATTCATATGCCCGGGTCTGTAAGGTGTAGCTGGCATCGGCGGAAATTGTGCCGGCCGGAATTTGCAGATTGATGGTCGATTTGACTGTCCCCTGATGGAACGCCGCGTTGAGGGCCAGATGATCGATCGCTTCGCTCCACGCGGATCCGCGCGCAAGGGTGAGCGCCACGTTGCCTTCAGGGGCTTCTCTCGTCCCTTTGATCGAAACATGAGCCGAAACAGCCCCTGTGACCGGATAGTGCAGCTGAGTTGCGTCGGCTATATCCGTAACGGATAGATTTGCCGCCGTCGCTTGCAACCCAATAGACGCATCTGGAGGAATGGACCAGTTCCGCAAAGTGCTGCTGCCGCTGAAAGAGATTTGTTCGTGCGAAGCAGCCACGAGCAGCCCATTTTGAATCGCCACCTGAGAGGAACGCGCAGTGAGATTTAGAGCGAGTGACCGCCAGTGGCTGCGGTCGACCATCAAATCTTGGGCCGTTAGCTGACCCCGGATGCGAGGATCCTTCGCGGAACCGCTGACAGTGGCATTGAACGCGGCGCTGCCGCCCAGGCTGGGAATTGCGGACGTTCGTTCTGCAGGAGGCATCGCATTTTGAGCCAGCGTGATGAGGGAACGAACTTCACGCAAATCCCTCGCGGTGCCCAGTACGATAAGATTCGAGTTGTAACCGCGCCGCGAGCCGAGCGTTCCGGACACGGTGATTCTTGTGGCCTGCGTCTGCAGATAGGATTGCCCGAAAGAGACTGTGCGCCGTGGAGCGTCATAATCAGCTTCAAGCAAACCGTTCACAGGAATGTTCGCAGCCGTTGTGGAAGAACCTTGAGGACTTGAAATCGCCAGCCGCACGTGCGCAACGGCATTGTCGATAGAGCCAGACCACGAGGCTCGCGTATTCAGATTCATCGTGCCGGTCAGAGGAATCTTCTGACCGCCGCGGGCTGAAAGCGCGTCGCTCGCACGCTTGAGTGAAACTCCCTGCATCGACGCATCCAGCCGCGACAACGCCGTCGGCGCATCGAGATGCAGCATCTCCCAGTTTGCTCGCGCGTGGCCATCAAGAATTTCTGCGGCAATATCGTGGACCCGTAAGTTAGCGTCCTTCAATTCGTAGTTGGCGCTGATGGCATTGGCGTCAAAAGAGCCGCCATTAGTTCGCAAGTTCAGTCTGCGGCTACGCATCCGGCCCTGTACGTTCAGCACTGCTAAGAATGGCCGCGGTCCGCTCGGGCGATAACCGAATTTACCATCGAGCGCCACGTTTCCAGCCGGAAGGAAAGCCGAATGGATTTCTCTCGCCAATTCGTTTGTAAACAGATCGCCGTCGTAGGTTCCTTCAATGCTAGGGCTCGCGTAATTTGTCAAATGGCCGCTGAAGACCAAATGCGACGCGCCGCTGGTAAGCAAAAGGCGATTGACGAGTAGGCCCGAGCGGCTGGCCACGAAGTCCAACTGTGCAGCGTGCGTGATGCCGTCCAACTGCGGCGCCACGAAATGCCCCTTATCGTAGGAAAGAGACCCCGCGTACTCGCTGGTGAACGGCCTCGAACGGGATTGGAACTTCAGATCATGCAGGTCAGCCTCCAGCGGAATTCGGGCGTCGTTGTAATAGATTTCTCCCGAATGGATCACGCAGTTCTGCACATCTAAATCGAAAATGGTGTCCGGGACACTTTCTGTGCTCGATTGCCGGGGCGAGGGCAGATTGCTGCGGCCTTGCGAGTCGATTTTCAAGTGAACAACCGGCTGGTCGAGCACGAATTTGCTGAGCCGGACGTTGCCACGCAGCAGCGGCAACAACCGGATGCTCACCTCCAGGCGACTAGCCTGGAGAAGTGCGGGCTCGTGCGCCGCGGTATCCTCCGTGCCGTGAATTACGATGCGATCGGCCTCTAAGTCAAGATGGCTCCAGTGGGTCTTGAGCGCGCCAATCTCAACGTACATTCCGCCACGCTCGAATGCCTGCTTTCGAATCTCCGACTGCACAAACTTCCGGAACATGCTGCTATTGAAGATAATGATGCAGAAGAGCGCGAAGGCCAGCAAAACTGCTGGAATGCCAATCAAGAGGTTTCGAGCGATGTGCCTTTTGTTCACTGCAGCCCTTTAGCTGGTTCGTTCTCCATGCATCAGCCCATACGTTAGAATGACTGTCCCAGCGTTACGAAGTATTGGGTCGCTTTGATCCCAGGTACCGATGTGATGCGATATCCAAAATCGAATCGAACGGGGCCAACCGGCGTTTGATAGCGAACTCCGACTCCCACCGAATGCGTAAAGTCATCGGCAAACTGACGAAGACTGATATTGCTGTACACATTTCCACCGTCATAGAAGAACACTCCTCCAAGTCCCTGCTTGATGGGTAGCGGAAATCGAGCCTCGGAGTTAACGATGAAGAGCATATTGCCGCCCACCGGAACACTGATCAAAGTGCAGGTCGCCGGATTTGAAGGGTTGCTGCAGACAGTCACGGGCCGCTGCGGTCCCGCCCCGTTGATCGGGAATCCACGCAGCGAATCGGCGCCCCCGGTGAAAAACCTTTCGCTGAGGGGAACATCACTTCCCGAAAATGGTGTGGCTAATCCCAAGCGGATGTTGGTAGCCCACACCAGAGAGGGATTGACGGGCACATAAAACGCGCTCTGCCCCAGGAAACGCACGAAGTCGGCGCTCGCTCCGAGCGTTTTCGAGGTTATACCAAAATCGAACGTCTGGTAGCTCCCGCGGTGAGCGTCGAGCGGTTTGTCGCGAGTATCGCGGATGTATTCTCCATCGAACGTCGAAAGCCGCACATGCCGGTCTTCCGGCAGCACCAAATCTGGAATAAGAATGTTGTAGAGGTTGGTGCGCTGAAAGCTATAGCGAAGGATCGCATTTTGTGTGCGTCTTTTATCCAAAGCTCTTTCCACTTGAAACGAGACCTGGCCTAATTCCGCGGTGTAGATTGGGTTTTGCGTCGTTCGCTCGCCCGATAGGCTGAAAAGGGAGCTCCACGAAGACCCGCGCAAATGCGGATCGGAGTAAGTGAAAAATCCGCGCTGGTCCAACCGCGAAAGAATGGTGCCAATCGTCGCTGTCTCCGCCCTGCCTCGCAGGTTGTGACGCGCGAAATCGAAGCTAAAACGTGGCCCTACGTAACTTTTCTGGCTCACCTTAAACTTATTGCCAAGGCTGATGGGCGGGATGCCTGGCACAGCCACCGAATTGACGGGAATGTTTCCCGCGCGAGGAATGATTTCCAGTCCGCCGCCAATATCCATCGAATTCAGCGGCGATTCGTGAACCTTCACCAGCACTTCCTCTTGGGTTTGATCGACGACGGGCCGCAAGGGCTCGACTCGTGCCCAGTCGAAGATCCCGAGATCATAGAGATCGCTTTCCGACTGTAGGAAATGCCCTTCGCTGAGGGGCTCTCCTGGTTTCAATTGCGCTGCGGTGATTTTTTTGATGAACGGCGTCTTGGTATGGTGCTGGCCCAGAAAAGCGACCTCGGCTATGTGCGCCTGCGGGCCTTCGTCGATATCGTACGTTACGTTGACCGTGTGAGGCTGGCCCGGCACGGCCGACGCGGCCGATCGAACTGTCGCATTTAAGTACCCGAGGTCAAGATAGCCAGCGAGCAACCGGGTGCGATCTGCCTCCATCAACTTTCGCGAAAACGGCCCCCCCGCCTGCAGTTGCAGCTTATATTTTCGCGTGAGCGCGGGCAAAGATTGCGTCTTGTTCCCGAGCAGTTGGAGCGCACCAACCTTGTCTTGCGGGCCCTCCTTGATCTCAAAGGTGACGTAAACCTGCGGATCGAAATCCTCCACCTTTGGTTGTATGGAGACACCTTCGAATCCTGCATCTTTGTACACCTGAGTCAGCGAATTCGCACTCTTGGTCAACAGCTCTTCGCTGTACCGTCCATGTAGGAAGAGAAAGCCCTTCTTGATGGAAATATGCGGCTTGAGATCAGCGTCGGAGAAGTAGCGGTTGCCGTCAAAATAGACGCCGGCTTCGCGATGCTTCCTGCCTCGTTCCACTTCATAGACAATGTCGACTCTGTCGTTTTCTTTGTCCACATGTGCATCGACCTTCGCATTGAAATAACCCTTGGTCTGAAAATAGGCTCTCAGATTTCGCTGCCCCTCGTCGATCAAGTCCTGATCCGCGGCTCTCTCTTCGTAGATAGGAATCAAGCGGTGAAGCGTTTTTGAGGAGACGCGCGCACCTGTCACACGCACGGATACTTCCGGGCCGGCCACCACATCCAGTCTCAAATCGACCCGATTCGAATCGGGATCGTAGGTCGCGGAAGCCAGCCCCACCGTAGGCGCCAGCCGGTTCTGGGTTCTCAGGCGATCGCGGATAAAGTCGATTGACTTGGCGATGCGCGGTTCGGAGTATTTTTGGCCAGGCTTCAGAGTTACGCGTTTCAGTCTGGCCCAGACGCCTCGCAAGGCAGCTTTCAATTGCTCGCTCTGCTGCTCACTGATCCCGGTGAACTCGATCTTGCGCACCCGCGCCTGTTTTTTCAGTTCGCAGTGGAAGATTAGGTTCACCACCCGACGGGTTTCATCGCGGCCCGCTTCCGTCCGGACTTCAGCCGAGAAGTACCCGCGCTTGTGGAGATAATCCAGCAAGCCCTGTTGACCTTTGACCTCCAGGCCGGAGAAGTATGGCGACTGCTCGGGAATATCGACCGCCTGTAGAAGAGCGGTGTACGGAAATTTGGTCCCTGCGCCCGGAAACTCGATCACCCCGACATAATCGGTCGGCTGCAAGATAAATAGAACTCGAAGCCCCGCTTGTTCGGGTTCCAAACTCACTTGTACCTCCGAGAACAGCCGCGTCTGCTGCAGGGCTGCGACGCTCTGCTTCAGCTCTTGAGCCGAAAATGGTTTTCCAGCCTGCACTGCGATCCGCTCGCGCATCGCGTTGATATCCACATCCGGGCGGGCCGAGATTTCCACGCTGGAAATGTTTTGGCCCTCGAAACCTGCGTAACCGGTTGGTTGCGTTTGCTGGGCAAACAGCAAGCCGCCTGCAAGAAAATACAGAATGGAACAAAGCCAAAAGAGCGCGTAGGAACCTTGGCGAGCGCGATGCAATGGAGAGGCATCCGCGGGATGCTTCTTCACTGGCTACCCGCTTCGCTCTGACTTTTCTCCATTTCGTGATCGGTCTCCGCACCAACCAAAACAATCAAACAAGCGCTGTAAATCCACAACATCAAAATGATGAAACCACCCAGGGTTCCGTACACCCTGGGGTACAGCGAGAAATGTTGGAAGTAGAGATTGAAGCCTGCCGATAAGGCCATGAGCGTAAGAACCGCCAAGAGCGTCCCCGGGGTGAACCAGCGCCACCGGCGTCGCACGTCCGGCAGCACGAAGTTGAGCAAATCGATCCCTAACACCATGAGCACAAGAGTGGCAATCCAACGGCCGACTTCCCATACAGCCCGGGGTACGCTCGAGGGTCCCAGGTTGACCGTGAGCACCCTCGATTCCCAGCGCCCGAAAGCCATAACGCCGAATGCCCCCAGTGCAAACACCGCCGCGAGGACGGTCACCACCGTGGCGATCGCGTGTTTACGCCAGTAGGATCGAGAATCTCGAACACCATGCGCAACACTCAGCGACTCCATCAGGCTCACGAATCCCTCCGAAGCGCTCCACAGCGTCGTCACCAGCCCGAACGAAAGGAACCCGGCGGAATAGTTGACCAATCCCAAAATAGTTGAAAAGACCAGCTCCTGCGAATCCCGAGGAAGATAGGTGACAGTCCAACTCACGAACGATTTCCACAAAGCGCTGTACGGCAGCCACCCAATCATGACCGCCAGAACAAGACAAAACGGGAAAAACGAGAGTGCAAAGTAAAATGACGTTTGCGCAGCGAGATCGAAGCAATTATCGAGTTGCAATCGATGCCAAATGCGCTTTAGCACGGCGGACGATCACAGCAGATTTTCCAAACGCCCTTAGTCTATGCGGCACTTCTGCACTCCGAATACGGGGAAACCTTTATAATGGCGATAATTTTCTTGTAATCCAATTCTCGGCTCCGCGATGGGAATTGTTCTCTCTTCCCCTATCTCCTTTAAGCTCTGACGGCTAAGGACCGCGACCATTTCGGCGCAATCTTTGGCCGTGATGGTCCTCCGGAAAAAATTCGAAAAAGAACTTCTGTATCTTCCGCTGAATCTTTGTGGTAAAGAAATCCGGCGCGGCATGTTATGCCCGAGCCGGAAGACACCTCATGCGCAGACTGCTAATTCAGGATGCCACCGTGATCACCATGGATCGCCAATGGGGAGATCTGCGGCCCGGCAGCATTCTGATCGAGGACGAGCGCATTGCGGCAGTGGGCGCCCGTATCCACGCGCCTGACGCGGAAATCGTCGACGGCAGATCGTTCATCGTGATCCCGGGCTTGGTGAACGCCCACATGCACACCTGGCAGACAGGGTTGCGCGCAATCTCCTCGAATTGGACACTCCTCGAATACTTTCGCTGGGTTCACGCTGGTCTGGCGACGCGGTTCCTTCCAGAAGACGTTCGCATCGCCACGCTCGCGGGCGCCCTGAACCAGATGAACTGCGGCACCACCACTCTGGTCGACTGGTGTCACAACAATCCAACCCCCGCGCACACCGATGCGGCCATCGAAGGCCTTCGCGAATCCGGAATCCGCGCCGCCTTCTTTCACGGCTCGCCGAAACCCGATCCCAAGCCGGGCCAGCCGCATTATTCCGAGGTTCCGCATCCGCGTAGCGAGGTCGAGCGTCTGCTGCGCGGCCCATTCGCTTCGCGGGACCAATTGCTCACGCTCGGCCTCGCAATCCTGGGTCCGCATTTTTCGACGCTGGATGTCGCGCTACACGATTTTCGATTGGCCCGCGAACTAGGCCTGATCGCTTCAATGCACCAAGGCGGCAGCCCCCCGAAGACTCCGAACGGTTGGGATGTCCTCGAGCAGGAAAATCTCGTCCAGGATTATGTCAACATCGTTCACGGAAACGACCTCTCCGACGAGAGATTGGCCCGCTTTGTGGATCGCGGTGTCACATTCTCGATCGCTCCGGAAGACGAAATGGCCCAAGGGCACGGCCACCCGATCACCGGCCGCCTGCGCAAGCTAGGCGCCGCGCCATCGCTGGGCGTTGATCTCGAGAGTGTGATTTCGGGAGATATGCTGACCGTCGCGCGGATCGCGCTCGCGCATCAGCGCGCTCTCGATAACGCCGCGCACCGCGACGTCACCGGCGGCATCCCGGAGACGTCCACCATTCCGGCGCGCGAGGCACTCTCCTGGATCACAGTCGAAGGCGCGCGGATGCTGGGCTTCCAGGATCGCATCGGCACAATTGCTCCGGGCAAACAGGCAGACCTCGTGTTCATCCGCGCCGATGCGTTGAATCTGTGGCCGGTTCACGATCCGGTTGCCACAGTGGTCATGCAAGCCAATTTGGCGAATATAGACTCGGTGATGATTGCCGGAGGATGGCGCAAACGTGACGGCAAACTGCTGTTTCATGATCTCGATCGTGTGAAAGTCGATCTGTTAAGCAGCGGCAGCCGGATACTTGCCGAGCTCGGCTGGCGGCCGGATTTGCAAAAGGCAGCGAGCGGCGAACCAGCCGCTACGCGCCAAAAGAAAGCCGGGGGACAAGAGAAATGAAAGTAGGCTTCGTCGGCATCGGAAACATGGGTTCCGCTATGGCCAGGAATCTGATCAAAGCAGGCCACACGCTGGTGGTCTACAACAAAACGCGAAGCCGCGCGGAGGAATTGCGGCCTCTCGGCGCAACGGTTGCCAACACTCCCGCTGAAGCCGCAGCCGGCGCAGAGGCTTTGATTACCATGGTGGCGGACGATCACGCTGTGGAAGACGTAATCTTCGGAAACGGCAAGATCATCGACTCACTTCCCGCTGGGTCCGTCCACATTTCGATGAGCACCATGAGTGTGGCCATGTCGCATCGTTTGGTGGCGGCGCATCGGGAAAGAAAACAGCACTATATTGCCGCGCCCGTTTTCGGTCGCCCGGATGCCGCGGCTGCCGCGAAAATCTTCATCGTAGCTTCCGGCCCCGCACAACAGATCGAACGTTGCCGCTCCCTGTTTGACGCTATGGGCCAGAAGACGTTCGTCGTCGGCGAAGAGGCGCCCGCGGCCAATCTCGTGAAAATCACCGGCAATTTCTTGATCACCACGGTTATCGAAAGCCTGGCGGAAGCTTTTGCGCTCATCAGAAAATCCGGAGTTGATCCCGCAAAATTTCTGGACGTGGTTACCGGAACGCTCTTTTCCGCGCCGATCTATCGAACCTATGGGGGAATGATCGCTGCTGACAATTTCGAGCCTGTCGGCTTCCGCATGCCTCTGGGGATGAAAGACAACCGATTAGCGCTTGAGGCCGCTGAAGCTGCCTCCGTACCCATGCCGATCGCCAGCCTGGTTCGCGACCGCATGCTGGCTGCCACCGCCCAAGGGATGGGCGAGGCCGACTGGGCCGCGATTGCCCGTATTTCCTTTCGCGAAGCCGGCCTCTGAAAAGAGTCGTGCGGACAACTTCTAACCGCCACACCGTACGAGTAGAAACCACTCTAAGTTATTGAAAAATAAGGAAGGGCGACCGTCCTAATCGCAACTTTTGGGAGGGGATCAGCGAAAGCGCTATCGTTCCTTCTTGGCCAATTCGCCCTGGAGGAGGCTTTCCACCAGCGGTTTGAGAACGCCCTGCGAAAGCAACTCGTGAAGCTGCGGTTCGAGTTTCTCCAGGACCTTTTGCACCACCGCGTCCACCGTATCGGACGTCGCAGCCGATTCCGGCGCAGCGTCCGGGCGGAAGCCCAGAGGAGGAACGAGAAACGGAATGTCGGCTAGCGCTTCGCGATTCGGCGGGTGGCTGGTTGGGACACGCTCGTCGACATCAGCAGCCGATACCAGCGGTACGGGAACACTGTGAGGCTCCTCCGCGTCCTGCAGCGCGGATTCCTCTGCGATGGCTTGATTCTCTTCGGGCACCAGAAACGAATGCGCAGGCGGAAGCTCCTCCGCATGCGAACCATATTCCGGCGATTGGCGCGGCTCCTCATTCACCAACAGCGGCTCGGGTATTACGTGGACCGCCGGAGGCTCCACAAGGGCCGGCTCCTTGAAGACAATCGGATTGGCGCTTTCCCGTTCAATTTCGGACGGAAAGAGTTGCGTCGCCTGGAAGCCTGCGGTTTCAAACGGCTGGGCGTCAATTTCCTGACTCACTTCAGCTTCCTGACTGACTTCAGCGGCAGGCGGCTCGGGAACAAAGAGACTTGTCGCCGGTTCGCCCGTCTCGGGTTCGTCAGCGAAGAATGGTTCCTCGCCCGCGGAATGCAAGTGCACGGTAGATTCAGCAGGAGCATCAATTGAAGGCGAACTGACTTCGCTGGCGGTCGGTTGCCCAGGCACATCAGCCAGGCCGCCCTCTACTCGCTGCTCGCCCAGTGCAGTCATCCAATCGCCTTGCGGATGTTGCCACCCAGAGCCCGCAACGGCATCCATCCAGTGGGGCTCTTGCGCCGGCGGGGCCGGCGTCTGCTCAGCGTGGAATTCGGAGGCGGATGATTCGACCAACTGGGGCGCGGTCAATGACTGTCTAAAGGGTTCAGCGCTGTCTTCAGACGGGGCAGGCGCTGTAGATGGCGACTCCGGTTCAAAGAAATCGTCCGCGGAAGTCTCGAGTTCGCTCAACGCCTGCGCTGCGAACGGCACGGTAGCCGGCAAATCCGCTTCTCGGGGGGCAATCGCGTCGGGTAGAGATGAAGACGGAGTCGGTTCCCAGTCGTCATCGGAAGAAAACGCCGGCAAGCTCGCCGCCTCAGCGGGAATTTCGAAATCCTTGGCGTCACGCCGCCAGTCCGCTGCGGTATCGAACTCAGTGTCAGCATCGGCCGGTACGGCAGTGAGGGCGGTCGGCTCGCTTGGGGCTTGTTTTTCACCGCCTAAAGAGCGGCTGCCGCCAATCCCGTAGGCCAGTGGGGCCTCTTCAGGGGTTGGCTCGGGAAAGTTCGGCAATGGCTTGGATTCTTTTCTTGCGGGAATCTCAAGCTGCGGCATCGGATGTGGCTCGGGGGCTTCTTTGGCTTCCTTCGCCTTCGCAAGTTCGGCCGCGGCTCTGGGGCTTTTTTCAAGCGCGGACATCACCATGGCGACCAAAGCATCGGGCGGAATAAAGGGTTTCTTGAGAATGCCATCTGCGCCAGCGCGCCGGGCTTCCTTTTCGTCAAGGGGGTCAAATGCGCCGACGAGCAAAATTACAGGGATGTGCGAAAAGCGCTGATCCTTCTTGACGAACTCGCAGACCTCATACCCATTGCGAACGGGCATGAAAATATCGGCTAACACCAGGTCTGGGTCGAGATCCGGGATGCGGCGCACCGCCGCTTCTCCGTTGCCCACGGAGACGACTTGGACGCCTCTCTCCTGGAATACTAACGCAACCGTCTTCTGGACGTTGGAATTGTCATCGGCGATCAGGATCTTGGGCACCGGGCTCCCCACGCGCTTGCGGACAAACTGCCTCTGTGTCTGACACCTATTGCACCATCACAGACGGGGGGCGTCAACGAACTCGGCGGGTCAGAGTGCTACAGTTGTTAGCAGGGGGTAAACACCCGCCTACCAGGGCACCATCTTGTGGAGGCCCTTCTTTTTCTTGCTGGTAGATTCCGATTGAGGATCGCTTGGAGGAGCGGTCGCATTGGCCCCGGATTTCGAGGAGTCTGTAGAGGGGGTTTGAGACGTCGCTGAATTTGCGCTCGTGTTATCTGTAGTCGCGGGGTCGGACGACGTCGCGGACGGCGTAGTCGCAGATGGCGTGGTCCCGGCTGCGTTAGCCGCGGGCTGCGGATCGGCGGTCGAATCGTCGGTCGACGTGACCGTCTCGGTTTCAACGGAGTTCGTACTACCACCGCCGGCGTCGCCCCCGCTCCTGCTCACATTCCCGTTTGACCTAGTGACCGTCGCGCCGACGACACTAAACGTAGGCCCTGCCGCGCCCTGGTTCAAAACCTCCGTTGCAGAGATCAGGTCATCGGGCGGCTTTAGATCCGGCACGCCAGAGTGCGCAGCCGCTGAAACATCGGGGTTCGATTTGATGACCGCGACCGGCAGCTTCAAGATTCGGTTGGGATGGTGCTCCTTGGCATACAGCTGCTCCTTGCGCATTCGGGCCACGGCAGCTGGGTCAGCGGCGGGAACGGCCATACCCATTAATTTGAGGCGAGCTTTGGCTTCGGGCGCGGTATCCGAAAGGGGATAGTCGCGAACGATTCTTTGATAGCACTTGGTGGCCAGATCGGCCCAATGATTTTTGTCATCTTCGTTCTTGGAGACTTGCTTCGCG
Organism: uncultured Acidobacteriota bacterium; assembly: GCA_963723845.1. Classification (GTDB taxonomy): domain Bacteria; phylum Acidobacteriota; class Terriglobia; order Acidiferrales; family UBA7541; genus Palsa-295. The sequence continues at coordinate 80,885 of CAVRSO010000026.1, read as the reverse complement.
CGCCAATAGATGTTGCCCAGCATGAACAGCGCGTCATCGCTTTGGCTGTATAGCGGATAGCGGTCCGAAACCTCCACTAGGCGCGCGGCGGACGCCCGAAAGTCCTGCTTTAGGTAATAAAAGCGAGCTACCCTGAAGTCACCGTCAGCCAGGATTTCCTGGACATTGCGCAAGTACTGCTCTGCCTTCGGAACGAGAGGATTCTGCGGATATTTCTCCAGGAAAGTGCGGAATTCCTGGTCGGCTGCCTCCCCCTCGCTGTTGTCGCGATCCGGTTTCATCATCATGCGGTAGTGCGCCATGCCAACCTGCATCTGCGCATAGGCGGCTTCGTCGAGAAACGGGAAGAAAACGATAAAGTTTTTGTACTCGCTTACTGCTTGGGTGAGATTCGAGGTGCCGCCTTCCTTATAGAAGGAATCGGCCACGCCGAGCTTGGCTTTGGCCAGGTATTCGCTGTCGGGGTAGGTGTTGATCAGGGTTTGAAAGTCCAGGCGAGCCTCGGTGAACTTTTTTTTCTGGACGTCCTGCATGGCGCGCATGTACAGCACCTTGTCGGGCTCGGCGGAATCGGCGGAGGGGGCTTTCTTCTGAGCGGCGGGAGGCGTCTTTACCTTTGTGATTTTAGGTTTCTTCTGTCCCAGCGGGCTGGCCGATAACGCGCCCGCAAAGGAAAGAATCACAGCCATCGCCACAAAATGTCTTTTCATCAGGACTAACCCCGATCGCTATTTTAGGCCCTCTGGCTCAGGGCCTGCGTTGCAAGTTTGCGCATTTGGCGCGTTGCCGCCGCCGGGTCGGGCGTGTGGAAGATCGAAGTTCCCGCAACGAGAGTGTTCGCCCCGGCCTGAGCCAATTCAGCGGCATTTTCCGCGTCCACGCCGCCATCGACTTCAATCCGGAAGCCGAGATTATAGCGTGCCCGCCACTCGTTCAGCTGCCGAATTTTCTCATAAGCTCCAGCAATAAATTGTTGTCCTCCGAAACCCGGGTTCACCGACATTACGAGGACGGTATCCACTTTGTCGAGCACTTCCGAAAGCATTGCGATTGGCGTGGCGGGGTTGATGGCCGCGCCGGCCTCAGCGCCAAGCTCGCGAATCATGGCTAGGGCCCGGTCCAGATGAACCGTAGCTTCCTCGTGCACCAGCACGCGATTGGCTCCCGCCTTCACGAAATCGTCGATATATTCCTCCGGCCGTTCGATCATCAGATGCACGTCTAGAGGGAGCTGGGTTGCCTTGCGGAGCGACTCGACGACCGGAATCCCGATGGAAATATTGGGCACAAAATGCCCATCCATCACGTCCACGTGTATCACGTCCGCGCCGCCTTCTTCCACAGCGCGAATTTCATCGCCCAACTTGGCGAAATTCGACGCCAAAATGGATGGCGCAATCTCGATTCTTGCGTAGCTCATGCCGTCGGGTAAGAATCTTAGCACAGCGGCAAGGGGCTAGTGACAGCGTGAAATTGGCCACTGCCGACGGCGACTTATTTAGGTTTCGCAGGCATCTGCTTAAGAATCTCACCAAGTTTCTGTATTTCCTGGCCATAACCGGTCCAATTGCCCTGGCGGAGGTCCTGCTGAGCCGCTTCGTAATGCTGGTTAGCTTGCTGGATGAGGTTTTCGATTGAAGCAGGGATTTTTGCCGAGGCCGAAGTAGTCGTCGGCAGAGCCCCGGAACTGGCCGCTTCCGCGGTCCCGCTTTTGTTGCCACTGAAGATGGCATTCAAGGCGTCTTCCAGCGATGGCTCCATCACCACTTGATCGGAATAGGCCACTATCACTCGCTTCAATTCAGGGATTGAAGAGCCTCCCTCGGCGGCGAGATACAGCGGCTCGACATAAAGCACCGCATTCTGGACAGGGACCACGAGCAACGTGCCGCGAATCACCCGCGACCCGCCCTGATCCCACAGAGTGAGCTGCTGAGAAATCAAAGGACTTTGATTGACGCGCGATTGAATCTGTTCCGGGCCGTAAATCAGTTTTTCCTTGGGAAAAGTGAAGACCAAAACCTTTCCGTAATCGGCTCCGTCGCAACGGGCTGCTATCCAGGCAATCATGTTGTTCTTCCGCGCTGGGGTAAACGGAACCATCAGGATGAATTCTTCGCTCTTTCCAACCTCGGGAAGTCTCATGACGGCGTAATAAGGACTCATCGGCGTGGACGTTCCGTTTACCGACCGCGTGGCCACGCGCCACAAGTCTTCCTTGCTGTAGAAGACGCTCGGGTCCGTCATGTGATAAACGGCGTACTTGGCTGCCTGAATAGCAAAAAGGTCTTGCGGATAGCGAATGTGCGCACGGAGGTCCGGCGGCATCTGCGAGAGCGGCTGAAAAACGCCTGGGAAAATCCGCTGATAGGCCTGTATCAACGGATCGGACGGATCGCTGACGTAAAGCTTCACGCCCCCGTCGTAGGCACTGATAGTGATCTTGACGGAATTGCGGATGTAATTGCCCCCATCCTGGGTCGGTTCGGAGTAGGGATACTGGTCGGAGGTGGTATACGCGTCCACGATCCACTGCAATGATCCGTCGTTCGCAACAACCAGATAGGGCTGGCTGTCGTAGGACAAAAAGGGAGCGAGCGTTTGGACTCGTTCTAAAACGCGCCGGTACATCATGATGCGGCTTGTGTGCTGAATATATCCGGAAATCAGAATATTGATATCGCCGAAGCGCAGCGCAAGAATCAGCCGCCGCCAAAGGCCGCCTACCGAGATGCCGCCCGAACCCTGATACGCTTTATAGACGTTATCTTCGCCGGACGGGTGGTCAAACTCTTTGGCCCCGGTCCCAACGAGACAGTAGTTGTTGGGTACTTGCCCGTAATAAATTTCCGGCCGCGTAACCTTGAGCGAAATAGACGAGACCGGTGGAATATCCTTGATGAAGAGCACAGGTAGGCCATCCGAAGTGGACTCGTTCACCGGCCCGAGGCACAGCCCGTATCCGTGCGTGTAAGTCAGGTGCTGGTTGACCCAGTTGGGGTCCGGCAGGCTATCCGCGGAGAGTTCTCGGGCTGAAAGGGAGACTTGGCGAAGTTCCGAATCAATGGTGTACCGATCGTAGAAGACATTCGCGAAATCATAGTAAGTGCGGATTTCCTGAAGCTGCTGGAACGTTGTGAGCTGTGGGTCGTGATCCCACAAGCGCAGGTTTCGCATCGTTGCTGTGTTCTGCTCGACCGACGCGGCGGTTAGGTCCTGAATTGCTGGAAAGTCGCGTTCATCAAACCTGTCGAGCCCGTAAGCCTGCCGGGTGAACTTGATATTGCGCGCGATATAGGGCTCCTCCTTCTCCAGCTCGCTCGGCGCAACGAGGTAACGCTGCACCAATAAGGGAGTCACCAATCCTCCCAGGATCGCCACCCCAAGTACGCCGCCAACCGCATACCCTGCTGGCCGTATGCGGCCCTTCGGCGCTCCGGCAAAAAAAGCGATCGCCGCGATCATGCAGAGTGCGAGCTGAATCCAGAGTACGGGCCAGCCCACATGAATGTCCGTGTACCCGGCGCCGTACACCAGGCCGCTTGGCGCATACACAAGGTCGTACATGCCCAGCCGCGCGCGCCACGCGAACAGCAAAAAGAATATTCCTCCCAGAACCATCAAGTGTCGGCTGGCATTGCGGCCCATGCCCAGACCGCGCGGCGAGACCCACACGCCCCCTGTGATGAAATAATGCGGCGCCGCCGTCAGCAGGCTGATCACCAGGATGATCAGCGCAAGATGGTAAAGAAAGAAAAGAAAAGGCAGGCGGAACAGGTAAAAGCTCAGGCTGATCCCGAAGAGCGGATCGGTCTGCGTTATGGGCACCGCGTGCGTCGCAAGAAGATAGGTCTCCCAGTGCCCCGCCGCCCATTGACCAACGATCCAGGCCAGGAGCACGAGACCGAACCAGATCAGACGCCCAAAAAAGGAAGGAAGTTTCTCGATGGCGGGAATTTCGATCGTTCGTGTGATCGCCCGCCGGTATCCCGAGCGCAGGGCCACGCTTTGAGCGACCCAGAAGTTCAGGCCGGCAATCACCAGAAACCCCACCCCGCAGCAGACACCCAGCCCGACCTGCGTCCACAGAATCGTGGCGAAGATCTCGCGGAAACCGATGTGATTGAACCATATCCGGTCGACCAGCAAGCCAATACTGGCCGAGAAAAGCGGAACAATTATCAGAAGGATTACAACGAGCCCCGCAAGCAGCAGGGCCAGACGATACGGCCGCATATCAATTCTCCGGCGGCCATCTGAACACAGGCCGGGTTACGTGTCAAAAACTCTGGCCACGAAATCCCGGGGGCTTTTTAGCGGGCTCGTACGAATGCGTTTCCGTGCCGGCGAAGCGACGCGGAAACGCACATGAGGAGCTATACGTTCAGTTACCCTTTTCTGTTGACGCCGTGCTTATGGAGGAACCGGCGAGGGGATATTTCAGCTGTTCCCACCGAACCAGACCGCCCTGCAAGGCCTTCACCTTGTCGTGGTCGTAATTCAACTGCCACATCTCCATCACCAGAGGCGCGCTATCCTCTTCGTGGGGGCAATTGCAGTAGAAGACGATCAGCTTGTTCCCCGGAAGGGCGGAGAGCGTCTCGTCCTGCGCCCGGGGATCGGCCGTCGGGTCGTAGACGATATTGACTGCGCCCTTGATGTGCTCGTCGCCGTAACTCTCGGAATCGTCGGTGTCGACAAGCACCACATTCTTGTCCTTCATCAAGCGCTGCACTTCCTCGGCGGTGATGCGCGGTACCTGCGGAAGAGGCACTTTATCTTTTGAGGATGCTGAAGCTTGTTGGTCCGTCTTGGCGGCTGAAGACGTCTGCGCCGATTGATTTGGCAAAGCGGGCGAAGAAACTGCCGCCGCAAGCATCAGGGATCCCAAGAAGAAGCCCGCCCAGAGTTGAGGCTTCATAATCCACTCCCTTCTGAGACACGAGCGCGGGGTTTGTGTCCCGCGCTCGCCGCTGGTCAATTCAATTTTAACTCTACGCCCAATCGTCGATCAACACGCCCCGGCGGATGCCAAAATCCGTGACGAACCACATCGTCTGGACTTTTCCGCCAGCCACTACCACGTGGATGGCCTTGGGGTTGGTGAACGGCTTGATGAGCGCGTCATCCGGTAGTTTTCTCCAACTCGCGTAAGGCTCAAGACCCGCTATAGCAAACGGTACGGCCGTGCTCTGAATTACGCCGTTGCCCCAATACGAGCCGGCGGTTTTCTGAATGTTCTGCGAAAACCACTCGCTCAACTGGGCCTTGGTCTTGAATCCATGCTCGTCCTTGAGCAGCCCAGCGACGGTTGGATCGATCACCACGGTGGCCGCTGAGCCCGACGCGCAGAACGAACTCATGTAATCGCGCATCAGGTAATGCGTCGGATAGATGCTCTGGCTGGCTCCCACGCTGGCGATGCTGCTCCAGCCCGTGCCTACGCTGACCACGTTATCCGTTGGCTTGAATCCCATCTCGACGTGCAGAGGCTCCCAGCCGTCGGGCAACGCTTCTTCGTTCTCTCCGTAGGTCTGGCTGTTGTACTGCATCGTGTTGCCCAAAGTTTCCCAGGCATTCACGTCGTTGCGCAGATCGCCCGCCGTCTTCGACATCATCGCGAAGGCACGGCCGACGACCGCATTCGACCTGTTGTACGGCCCCATCGCATTCGTCCCGCAATTGAACTTGAGCTTATTGCGGATCGGGCCGCTGATCACCACCATATTCGCCATCGAACTGGTAGAGTTCCCGAAAGGCGCCTGAGTGGCCAGAGCCAAAATCACCGGAAAATGTTCCGGCGATGCGCCGGCCATTACTGCGCTGACAGCTACTTTCTCCACCGTGAGCGGTCGGGCGCCCCCGGTGATATTGATCGTCTTGATCACCTCGTCGGGCTTGTGGCTGGTGCCCTTGAGCATCGCGGTCACGCGCTTCTCGGTGGGAAGGATGATCGAGTTGAAATCGGTCCATTCCTTCTCTTCGAAAAGCACCCGGAGGTTCTCTTCGGAATCGGGGGGAAGCAATCTCGGCTCGACGGCCTCTTCCGGAGCCGCCCCCGAGATTTTTTCCTCGGCCGTTAGAGGACTGGTGAGTCCGTTAATCACGGCGGTCATCAACGGCTGGCCAGTCAGCGTGTCCTTGCCAGTGACGTACCCGACGTCGACCATTCGCGGTTGGCCAGTAAATGGAAATGGGACGGAAACGTATCGGATCGGCATGCCAGTCTGATACTTGGCAACATAGCCGGTTGCGTAATGAACGATGTTCGAAGAGGCGACGCCAATGGCGGGAATCTTGCACTGCACCTGGATTTGCTTTGCCCAGCGGCTCACGGCCGCGCAGCAGCCGTTTCAACCAGCGACGCCGACAATTGCGGCGTCCGCCTTGCTGGCGATGATTTCCTTCAGGATCGAAGGATCGCTGCCGAACATGCCATCGGCCGTGACTTTCACCATCGTCTTGACGCCGGAATAATGCTTGTTAAGCCATTCCGTCATCGCTCCATAGAAATAGTTCGCGGCATCCGGACCTTCCCAGGAAAGATTGACCATGTAGATTTTCTTGTTTTCAAGGCTATCGAGCGGTGCCACCAGAGGAACGCGAGTCGCCAGTTTCCCCGCGATCGCAGGGTTCATGACCGTGATCATGCCCTCCCCGTGACCTGTGTAGTCTGCCGAGGAGACCCGAGCCCCAGGCGTCGCAGCACCAGCAGGAAACCCGGTAAGAAATGCGGGGCTGATTCCCAAGAACCGCAACATCTTTCGCCTATCCATCTTTACCTCCTCAAATTTTAGTGAGCAGAAGCCTCCCTGAGAGGGATGAATGTCAAATCAGCGACATCATACGTCGCCCGAGATAACTAGACTACTTAATATTTTATCGCCAAATCCAGTAGCAGGGGCAACACTGTATTGACCCCCCAGCGCGAAAACCGGTTACACAGATTCGTCGCAGCGCAGAGCCGCTGGGATCGCTAATAGGATCGAACTTATTGCGGTTGCGCGATTTGCAATTCGATTTTCGTGCTTGAGTCGACTCGCTGGCCGCGCGCGGGCGACTGGCTCACCACGCTGCCAGCAGGCGCTTGGGGCGCCGCGACTGGCGTGAGTTTGGAAACCCTCAACCCGGACGCATTCAACTTCGATTCGGCCTCGGTAAACTGAAGTCCCGCGAGTTCCGGCATCACGAACGCGGGCGGCCGTGGCCCCAGCGAGACGAGCAGATCCACATGTGGACTCGTGACGTCCGTCGTACCGGGTGCCGGGTCCTGCTGAAGGACGGAATCCTCCTCGCCGCCCGGCAGGTAGACGCTGGAGGCTTCGCCGAGCTGCATTCCGGCGCGAAGCAGCTCCACCTGCGCCGCGCGGAGACTTTCGTCCAGTAGCAACGGAATCGTTACCTTTTGCGGCCCTAAACTGAGCACCACATGCGCATCTTGCCCGGCCTTGACGCTCATGTTTGGGGGCGGACTTTGCCGAACCACGGCGTCAACGGGAAGATTGCTGTAGATTCTGTCCTCGATTTTCAAACTCAGCCGGCGCCCACGGAGAATCCGTCTGGCCTGGCTGGCTGATTTACCCACGAGATCGGGCACGGCCACTTCCCTGCCCTGAATCTCGAACCGCATGGCCATGAGCGCGCTGAGGAATCCCACGGACGAGAGCACAAATACCAGCAGAGCCATGCGTAAAATCCATTGCATACGCTGCCGGAAATTCACTCGCGCGCGCCTCTCTCCATGAGCCTAGCACGATTGGGCGCGCACGCACGATCCGCAGAAGCGAGAACTGCGGCGAAAAAACCATCGGTGTGATGCAGTGACGGTAACGTTCGAAAATATTCGGCGGAATCGAATAACGTTTCCGGATCCACTGCAGCTGCGAGATGTGGCGCGACTGCTTGGGCCACTTCGGCTCGCGGGAGTCGCTGCACCGAAGGCGTATCACGCAGCACTTCTTCGACTACCTCTTCGTTTTCCTCAGGCTCCATGGAACACGTCGAATAAACGAGTTTTCCGCCAGACGCGAGTTGCAACAGCGCCATACGAAGCATGCTCACTTGATGCTTGTGGGATTCCGCGAGTTGACTTGATTCCAGCCGCCAGCGGATTTCCGGATGCCGTGCGAGCGTGCCGGTGCCCGAGCATGGGGCGTCGAGGAGAATACGGTCGAATTGTCCCTGGAAAGGGAGCGGCTGTTCGGCGTCCAGCTCGACCAGATGCGCTTTGCCGGCGGCGAGCCGGTCCAATTGCACTCGCATCGCGGCCAGCCTATGCGAATGGCGATCCGCAGCAATCACGGCGCCCGTGCTTCCGGCGGCGCGTATTAGCGCGGCAGTCTTTCCGCCCGGTGCCGCGCACAAATCGAGCACGCGATTTCCCGCTTGGACTGCAAGCAGCAACGGCACCGCCTGGGATGCTTCATCTTGAATCGAAATTTCGCCCGCCCGAAACGCCTCTGTTTGTACAGGGCTTCCGCCGCCTACCGAGAATGCATTTCTGAGGAGGACTCCGGGCTGTGTTCGCAAGCCAGCCTTCGCGAGGGTGCCGAGTACTTCCTCACGCCGGCTGAAATCCTGTACAGCGCAACTCAGCTTCGGCGTCTGATTGTTGGCGCGAAGCAATGCTAGTGTCTGCTGCTCGCCCAGCCGCAAAAGCCAGCGTTCGACGAGCCACGTGGGATGCGAATGCAAAATTCCGAGTCGCTCGGGGAGTAGAAGATTAGGAGGCAAAAAAGCTTCGGCGGCAGATTGCGATTCACTTTCCGCCTTGCGCAACACGGCATTCACCAGTCCCGCAGCGGAACTTTTTCGCGCACTCTTTACTAGCTCCACGGATTCGTTGATAGCTGCGCGCGCCGGAACCTTGTCCAGAAAGCGCAGCTGATACTGCCCCATTCGCAGCGCGAGTATCACGGCCAAATCCAAGCGGGCGATGGGTTTCTTGAGATGCCGTTCGAGAAGAAAATCCAGAAGCCTTCGCCAGCGCAGAACGCCCAAAGTAATTTCAGTGGCGAGCGCGGCGTCGGCCGGTTTCACGCGCGAAGTCAGGGCCGAGTGCAGCAGGTCGCTTGCATACGCGCCCTCTTCCTCCACGCGCCGCAGCACGTCAAATGCGGTTTTTCTGGATGGGGAGACACCCATGGTGAGGCTCTACGCGCCGAAGCGCTCACCCGGCTGGATGCGCGCCCCACGCATGAACTCGAAGTCCGTGACGCGGTTGCGGCCTTCCACTTGGATGTGCTCGACTCGTAAGACTGAGGCCACGGGCCCGCCGCAGATCACCAGCAATCCATCTTCCTGCGTCGGCAAGAGGATGCCGGGCTCGCCACCCGCCGCGACTGGCTTGAGCGGCTTGCCCCAAATCTGGCAATTCCTTCCGCGAAAGGTGGTAAACGCGCCGGGCCAGGGCTGCAAGCCGCGGATGCGGTTGTATATCTTCCGCGCGCTGAGCTGCCACTCGATCTTCCCGTCGTCCTTCTTGAGGATCGGCGCAAGCGTCGCTTGAGAATTGTCCTGCGGCGTGGGCGTGACTTCGCCGCAATCGAGTTTCCGTAGTGTTTCGACGATCAGCGGCGCGCCCGCTTCCGACAGCCGAGCAGTCAGCTCCGGCGCAGTCTCATCCGCGCCAATTGCGGTCTCGTACTTCAGCAGCATTGGCCCCGTATCGAGACCCGCATCGATCTGCATCGTGGTTACGCCGGTGCTCGTCTCGCCATTGATGATCGCCCAATTGATCGGAGCCGCGCCGCGATATTTCGGCAGCAGAGACGCGTGCACGTTGATCCAGCCCAGCCGCGGAATCGCAATCAAGCGCGGCGGGATAATCTGCCCATAGGCGATGATGACAACCGCGTCTGGCGCGACGCCGCGAAAATATTCGTAAGCTTCCTCCGACCGAATCTTTTCAGGTTGATAAACGGGGATTCCCGCTTCTGCAGCCGCGGCCTTTACCGCGGAAATCGCGATTTCCCGGCCTCGGCCGCGCGGGCGATCCGGCTGCGTGACGGCGCCGACAATCTCGAATTCAGGCTGCGCGATCAGCCGATGCAGCGATGGCACCGCAAATGCCGGCGTGCCGCAAAATACGATTCGCAGCGGCACGGTCGCCTACCACTCGCCGGCTTTTTTCAGTTTGCGGATTTTGCGTTTGATCATGTCCCGCTTCAGCATGCTGAGGTGCGTGATGAAGAGTACTCCGTTGAGGTGATCGATCTCGTGGCAGAATGCGCGGGCCAGCAACCCTTCGCCGCGCATTTCAAACTCTTTACCGGTTGCGTCTTGCGCGCGCACGGTCACGTATAGAGGCCGCGCCACATATCCGCGAAATCCGGGCACCGAAAGACACCCTTCCTCCTCGCGCTGCTCGCCCTCGGCATGAACGATTTCCGGATTCGCGCAGACAATCTTCGCTTCCGGATTTTTCCCGATGCTGACATCAATCACGTTGAGCCGCTTGCCGATTCCGATTTGCGGCGCGGCCAATCCCACGCCATTCGCCGCGTACATGGATTCAAACATATCCGCGACCAAAGTTTGCAACTCCTCATCGAAAGTCTCCACCGGCTTCGAGGGCGTTTCGAGTATCGGGTCGCCGTACTTCACAATGGGATGAATCATCGCGCCTTTTCGCTTCCCTTTAAAAGTTATCCAATTGCCGCTGATAGCCATCGAAATTCCGGCGCATTTCCTCGATGGAGTCTCCACCGAATTTCTCAATCAGCGCGCCGGCAAGGGTCAGCGCCACCATCGCTTCGCCCGCCACGCCGCCGGCCGGCACCACGCAAACGTCCGACCGCTCGTAAGCCGCCTTCACCGCTTCCTTCGTTTTCATATCGGCGGTCAAAAGTGCGCGTCGCAGTGTCGAAATCGGTTTGAGGTACCCGCGCACCACGATATCTTGCCCGTTCGTAATTCCACCTTCCACCCCGCCCGCTCGATTTGACGAGCGCCCAAAACGTTTTCGCTCCGCGTCATAGGTAATTTCGTCTTGCACTTCCGAGCCGTAGCTTCCCGCGTTCGATACGCCCGTGCCGATTTCGACCGCTTTCACCGCCTGAATCGACATGACCGCGCGCGCCAGCTGTCCATCGAGCTTTTCATCCCATTGAGCGTGGCTTCCCAGCCCAGGCGGAACGCCTCGCGCCACTACTTCAAAGATTCCGCCCACCGAATCGCCGGCGCGCAACACCACGTCCACTTCAGCCTTCATTTTCGCCTCTACATCCGAATCAACGCACCGCAGCGGCGATTCGAGATTCTCGCAGACCGCAACGATTTCCTCCCACGAGGCCGGTCGTTCCAGTCGCACATGGCCCACGGCGATCGTGTGACTCAAAATCGTGATGCCGAACTCGCGCAGCAGCAGCTTGGCAAGCGATCCGGCCGCCACTCTCCCGGCTGTTTCACGCGCGGACGCGCGTTCGAGCACATACCGCGCGTCATGAAAATTGAATTTTTGCGCGCCCGCCAAATCCGCATGGCCGGGCCGGGGAGCGGTCAAGCGGCGCTGCAAGTCATCGGCGCCGTCACTATCTTCCACGGGCAATGCTTTTTCCCAATTTTTCCAGTCGCGGTTCTCAATCCGCAAAGCAATGGGCGCGCCGATCGTTTTGCCGTGTCGGACCCCGGCGAAAATATCAGCTTGGTCCTTTTCGATTCGTTGCCTGCCTCCGCGCCCAAATCCCAATTGGCGACGGTGCAGTTCACGGCCGATGAAATCGAGGTCCACCGGCACACCTGCGGGTAAGCCCGAAATCCAGGCTACCAGCGCCTGCCCGTGAGATTCCCCGGCAGTTACGAATCGCAACATGTTCTATCGCTTGCCTTTCGAGACAGACGAAGGATTCTACCGAACGCTCACCTAGGCGTAAAGGCCGTGCGGAGCTCAGCGTCCGCGCAAACCGCAACCGCTCTTATCATTGTCCGGATGTTTGCTTGACGGCATCTGCATCGGACGTTAGGCTTCCCTAGATTCGGCTGCATCCGGGAGCCGCCTCGCACACGATGGCCCAAACAGGCGAAACGCTATCCCTCTTTGCGGTGTTAGGGGATGCAGTCAAGCGCCAGCTTTTTTCCTTACAGGATTATTCCCTGCTGGCGATGACCTCCGTAACCAACATTTTCACTCCCCCTTACTACTGGGCGGACGTGCTCGAGCAGATGGATTTCATCGGCATCGGTTCGCTTCCCATCGTGCTTATCATTGGTTTTTTCATAGGAGCCGTATTGTTGCTGCAAACTGCAGCGCAATTTGAGCGCTTCGGGGGAACAGCTCTCACCGGCGACGCCGTGTCGCTCGCCCTGGTGAGAGAACTCGGGCCAACGATCACCGCGATCGTCGTCGCGGGTCGCAATGCGTCGGGAATAGCGTCCGAACTCGGCTCCATGATCGTTACCGAGCAGGTGGACGCGATGCGCGCGCTGGGCACGGACCCGATTCGCAAGTTAGTAACGCCGCGGGTTGTCGCAACCGTATTCGTGCTGCCGCTACTTGTTGCTGTGGCGGATTTCGTTGGACTGATTGGCGGATTCGTCGTCGCACATTTCACGCTTCGACTCGGCGCGGTTCAGTTCTGGACGCGAGCGATTGACGCGCTAGACCCGGGAGACATCGTTCAGGGCATGGTGAAGCCGTTGATATTTGGCTTCGTCATTGCGACGATTGGATGCCACCAGGGATTGCGCGTAAAGGGCGGAACGCAAGGTGTGGGGCGCGCAACGACCTCGGCCGTTGTGCTCTCTTCCGTGACCGTTATTGTCCTGGATGCATTTCTATCCCGAATCTTGCTGTACGCATTCCACCCCTGATCCGAGCCCATTAATACCAGCCGCAGCCCGATGCCTCGCAAGGAAAACCGGGCTGCCGACCGTTCCGCTTTCCATCTATAATTGCTCATGCAGCTCCCACCGCGCCCCGCGCCGGTAAGCGACGTCAGCACGATGGTGCCGGGCGAACCGCTTATTGCGTTCGATGATATCCACATTGGCTTCGATGAAAAAGAAGTGCTCAGCGGCATCTCCTTCGAAGTTTGGCCGGGCGAAACGAAGGTTCTGCTTGGCGAAAGCGGCTCCGGAAAAACCCTGCTGATGAAAATCGCCGCCGGCCTGCTCGACGCGGATGCGGGACGCGTTTGGGTTATGGGACACGATATTGGCGCGATGTCTGAAGACGAATTGCTCGACTTCCGGCGGCATTTGGGCTTCGTTTTCCAGGAAGGCGCTCTGTTTGACTCCATGACGGTAGCTGAGAATGTGGCGTTCCGCCTGCGCGAGGAAAACGTCGCGGAAGCGGAGATCGATGGGCACGTGCGCGAGGCTCTGCGGTTCGTCGAAATGGAGGATACGCTCGAGAAATATCCGGCGGAGCTCTCCGGCGGAATGCGGCGACGCGTTTCGATTGCCCGCGCGCTGGTCGATCATCCTCCGCTTGTCTTTTACGATTCTCCCACAGCCGGTCTTGACCCGGTGACTTCGCAAACCATCATTACGCTGATCCTGCGCGGGCGCGATCTGCAGGGCGTCACGTCACTGTTGGCGACGCACCGCGTGCAGGACGCGTTCGGGCTGTCTCATTTCTCTTTTGATCGTGCGAGCGGCCGTGTGATTCGTTCCGATGGCAATGGCAATAGGCCCACCGGTACCGAAGGCCAACAGAAGGGCGGCCCGATTACCAATGTTCTGGTTCTGCGAGGCGGCAAAATCTACTTTGAAGGCCCGGCCGAGGAATTGCTTCACTCATCCGACGATTACTTGAAGATGTTTCTGGCTTCCGCTGAATAGGCACTGCTGGCACCACCAGGAGGGATGGCATGGCGCAACGCAAGCAACTGACGTGGACGGAACTTCGAGTAGGCGTATTCGTTTTGGTAGGACTGCTAATCGTGGTGGTCGCGATTTTCTACGTGACGGGTGGCGGATTTCTTGGACCGAAATATCGTTTAGTCACCTACCTGCCCGAAGTGGATGAACTGGCAACCGGCGCGCCCGTCACCCTCGATGGCATTGAAGTCGGGAACGTCGAGTCCATACGGCTCACTCCCCGTCCACCGGATCACCAGCACAACATCACCCTTGTGCTTCGCCTCGACAAGAAGTTTCAGGATCAGATACGCACCGACTCTACGGCGTCATTGGTCACCCAGGGCCTATTCGGAAATCGTTACGTGAGTGTGACTCGCGGCTTGACCGGCTCGGTGCTGCCGCCGAAGGGCGTGATACCGGGATCGGAGCAGGCCGATATGAAGCAGATTGTGCAGCGCGGCTCAGACGTCGTTGAAAACCTGGGCACGCTCTCCGATCAGCTCAATCAAATTATCGCCAAAGTAAATCGCGGTCAGGGAACGATCGGCAAGTTCCTCAACGATCCCCAGATCTACAATCATCTCGACGACACAATTGTTCACGTAAATGCCATCACCGCCTCGATTCAGCAGGGCCAAGGCAGCCTCGGCAAATTCGTCGCCTCCGATGAACTCTACAACAAAGCGGATTCCGCGGTTGCCAAGCTCGATGATGTGCTTGCTGCAGTGCACGATCAGAAAGGGACGGTTGGCAAACTGGTCTACGATCCAACCGCGTACAACGAGATCGAAGGCGTGGCCCAGAAAAGCAACGCACTGCTCGGTGATGTACGCGCCGGCAAAGGCACGATGGGCAAGCTGGCCACGGACGACACCGTTTTCAATAATTTGCGCGATGCTTCCGCCAACATCCGCGACGCCTCCGGCAAACTGAACTCCAGCCAGGGCACGCTCGGAAAATTCTTCACCGATCCGACCTTCTACGACAATGTTACCGGCCTCAGCGGCGACATGCGGCTGCTGATCGCCGATTTCCGCAAGAACCCCAAGAAATTCCTGCACATCAAAATCGGAGTTTTCTAGCGGTCGAGAAATCGAGGGGGGCACCTTGGCAATCAAGACGCCCCCTCGTTCGGATGGAGCAAAATCGAAGTCTGAACACCGAACTCTTCTCGAGCGTCGGCCGAGGCAAAGGACTGCCGCCGAGTGACTGGCTAGCACTTACTGCGACACGCGTCATCAGTCCTTACCCCAAAAAGGCGCGCCTCGGCCGCGTCGTTCGAGAACTGGAAAAACAATGTGGCTAGTTGTTTGATGAACGATTAGCTGCAAGGAAACGGCTATTTCGCGGGACCGGAGCTTATTCGGCGACAATCCCGGCGCAGCGTTACAGCCGCTTGCCTTGGCAACGAATTGTGTTTTTCGCTTTTGTCCATGCCGAATGTTCTCCAGCGTCACACATTTTCGGCGCAAGCGTCGATGCGCGCAAGAATAAACGGGCGAACGGCGAGAAAATCGCGTTGAACGGTTTTGCGCAGAGGTCGAATTGCGATAGGGATGCTGAATTGCTCTTTCAGATCAGTTCTCTTCCGACGGCGAAAACTGAAGCGCCAATTCGCGAATCCGACGCAAGTCGAGTTTCCCGGTACCGAGGTGCGGAAACTCCTCGACGGCAAAGAATTGATTCGGGCGCGGCGTCCACAGGTTCGGCAGCCCGGCCTGCGCCAGGTTCTCCAGAACAGATTTCAATTCCTCGGATTTCAAGGTATGCAAAACCACCAGGCGCTCGCCCTTTTTCCCGTCGGGCACCGCCGTCACCACAAATTTCTGCTCCGTTGCACCCGCCAACTCGTGCAACTGTTCTTCCACTTTGATATGCGGCACCATTTCGCCGCCAATCTTGCTGAATCGGCTGAGGCGGTCGGTGATCGTGAGAAATCCGTCTTCATCTTCCGCGGCAATGTCCCCGGTCACGTACCAACCGTCCTGCAACACCTCGGCCGTTTTTTCCGGCTTGCCTAAATAGCCTTGCATCACGTTCGGTCCGCGCACCAGCAGCAAGCCCGGCACGCCCGCCGTAAGAGGCTCGCGCGTTTCAGGATCGACGACGCGCACGCTGATGCCCGGAAGCGGATGCCCGATGTGGCCGCGTTTGGCGCCCACTTGGCGAAACCCGGGCGCCCGAAAATCTCGCGTATTTACGGCGACGACTGGAGAACATTCGGTTGCACCGTAGCCTTCGAGCGGCCTTACTCCAAAACGATCTTCGAATGCCAGCGCCAGCCGCTCCGGAAGTTTTTCGGCACCTACGACAACAAACTCTAAACTGCCGAAATCCTCGGGCGAGCACCGGCGCGTATAGGCTTGTAGAAAAGTCGGCGTAGCCAACAAGAAAGTGATTCGGTAGTCGCGCACGAGCTCGCTGATAGCGGTGAGATCGAGCGGGCTGGGATGATACGCGACACCGACGCCCAGCACAGCCGGCAGCCATAGCGTAATCGTGAATCCGAAGGAGTGAAAAAACGGCAGCACGCCCAGCAGACAATCTTTGCTATCGAACATGAACACCTGGCCGCTTTGCTCAATGTTCGACGCCACGTTGAAGTGTGTCAGCATCACGCCTTTTGGCTCGCCCGTGCTGCCGCTCGAAAAAATGATGGTCGCAAGGTCGTCTGGAGTTTTGCTTTTCCCTCCGCTCACGGCGCGCTCGAGCATTCCGCCCGGAAGAAACCACAGAAGCAGAGCCACCAGCCTTTCGCTGAAGCGTGGACGCGCCGCCGCTTCTTCGAGCAGAATTGTTTTCCCCGGCACTTTCAACGGAATCCTATCCAGCAGCGGCTTGGTTGTAATCACCGTTTCGAGCTTGCATTGCGCCGCGCTTGAAGCCAGCGATTCGTCCGACGCTGTGTAATTCAAATTCACCGGTATTTTCCCAGCCAGCATGGCCGCAAAATTGACGAGCGCGCCCGGCACCGAAGGCGGCAGCAGAATGCCAACCATCTCCTGCCCCTTCCAGACACTTCGCAGCCGCCGCGCAAGAAAAGTTGCGCTGAGCAACGCCTCTCCCCATTTCATTCGCGGGCGCCGCTTGTCTCCCATGGCAAAGCGAAACGGATGGCGGTGCGCCGTTCGAATCAACGATCGGTGCAGCGTGCGCGTTTGTTTTTTGCGGTGGCAATAAGCCTCGGTTTGCAACTCCTGCACCGCGCGCCGCACTTCGAAGGGCGTCGAAGTGGCCGGCATCGGCTTGCCGAAACTCACCGTGACTGGATAGGGAATGGATCGCGGCAGCTTCCACATGAAGCGTCCGCGCTCGAAGCTGAAGATGCTGCCCCACACACCGTCGAGGCTCACCGGGATGATCGGCGCATCAACTCCCTTCATGATGCGCTCAATCCCGCGGCGAAATGGCAGCAGTTGCCCGATGCGCGTGATCTGCCCCTCGGCGAAAATGCAGACCACTTCGCCATTCTTGATTGCGTTGGTGGCTTCGCGCAACGATTGAAGCATTTCGCGTGGCCGCAGTTCCGAGGAAATCGGTATTGCGCGAATCATCTTTGCAAACGGCTTTACGTAAGGCAGGTCGTAAATGCCCTTGAACATCAGAAACCGGATAGAACGCTCCGTCGAAGCAATCAGCAAGCAGGCGTCCACGAACGACATGTGATTGGAAACAAAAAGCGCGCCGCCGCGTTCCGGAATATTTTCGCGCCCCTCCACGCGGATGCGATAGATCGAGTGTGTCGCCGCCCAGAGCAAAAACCGCAGCAGCGAATCGGGCAGCAAGTAGATGGAATATGCTGTTGTGACCAGAGTGAGGATGGCGCCATCGAGAAAAATCCCAGCGGGCGTTTGATGAAATACATCCGTGAACACATAGTAGGCGCCAGATGCCATCGCGATGCCAATGAACGAAACCAGATTGGCTGCGGCGATCACGCCGCCCTTCTCCTCAGGCTTTGGGCGATGCTGGATCAGCGCGCCAAGCGGCACCGCAAACAATCCGCCGAAGAAACCTAGGAATCCCAGATCAAAAATTCGAAGGCGAGCCCACGCCACACCTATCGATAGAATCTTCCCGACGAAGTCCACTGGAATTCGAGGGATCAAGGTCTGGAACAAGTTCGCCAGGAATTCGGCGGGCGCCCGAAAGTAAAGCAGCGCGCCAAATATCGTCATTCCCACGGCACCGAGCGGGATCAATCCATATTCAATTTTTCCGCCGGAAAGATACCCAGCCGCGATGCTGCCAACCCCAATTCCAATAGCGACGGCCGCTTGCAGGTAGGTTATGTGCCTGTCATCAATGCGAAGCACATCGTGCCCGTAAATAATGATGGTGAGTTGCAGCAATGTCGCAAGAAAGAAGAGATACGTGTTGCCAAGGACGGCCCAGCCAAGTACGCGGTCCGCCACGATCGTTTTCATCTGCGTCGCGAATTCGCCGATCTGGTTCCAGCGAAATTTCTTAGCCGGATCGGCCGCTGGAAGTTTCGAGATTCCCAAGCTGGCGATTATTCCGACGAACGTACAACCCAGCAGTAGAAAGCCGGCTATCGCCTCGCGACCTTGGTAGCTTTCGGCGAGCTCGCCCGCGGCGATCGTGCCGCCGATTCCAGCGAGAAACGTTCCGAATTCGATGATGCCGTTGCCCCACGAAAGCCGCTGCTCAGGCAGCAACTCAGGAAGCAAGCCGTATTTCGACGGGCCAAATAGCGCGCCCTCCGTGCTGATCAAGAATACGCCCACGAATTCCATCGGCAGATTGTGCGCGGCCAGACTGGCGATGAAAAACGCCATGATCAGGAGTTCGAACAGTTTCGTGCCAATCGTCACACTGCGCTTGCTGTAGCGGTCCGCGAAGTAGCCACCAACCATCGAGAAAAGGATGAAGGGAGCCGCGAAAAGCACTCCGACGATCGGTACCAATCGGTCGCGCTGCGCATGCGGAAGATTCATTGCAACGACGATGTACGTGACGAGGAATTTCAGTCCGTTATCATTGAACCCCGTCTGGAACTGCGTGACGATGAGGCTCCAGAAGCCGCGCTGCCAGTGAGGAGGCGGCTGCGGGCGGGACCTAGTCGAGTTTGGCAAGCTTTCCGTCATGATCAGTTTTGTCTCTGGCGAAAACTGGACACCGTTAGAAAAGTGTCGAGTAACCCGTGCGCCCATCCTTTCTTTTCAATAAGTTATCTCATGTTCTACTCGGCTGTTGTGGCGTGCAGAAGTATCGTTCTCGTTTCGGCAACTGCCGAAACCGGCCTGCTACATGTCCCCAGTTGCGTGCCTCAACCAAAAGACCGCGAGCGTATCTTAGCCCGTGGGAAGCGACGCGCAAGAAATTAGTCCTGTGGACTTTAATTCTGAGCGAGACGATTACGCGAGGACGCGCAGAGAGGGTTTTGCAGAGGCGACAGCAGCGGGCGACGCTGGCAGCGGCGTCTCGCGCTTGTGATATTTCGTGGCGACGTAATCGTTGACGAGCGCTTGAAATGCGGCGGAGAGCTCGTCGTACGTGCCTTCGAGCGTGGTGAATTTCTGGCCGTCGATGTAGACGGGGCAGCTGCGGCGCTTCGCCGGTGCCGGGCAGACTGATGCCGATGTTCGCGGCCTTCGATTCGCCGGGGCCGTTGACGATGCAACCCATCACCGCGAGCGTCATGCTCTTCGACGCCTTCGTACTGCGCTTCCATTCCGGCATTTTGTCGCGGATGTAGCCCTGGATGCTTTCCGCAAGTTCCTGGAACGTGGTGCTGGTGGTGCGGCCGCAGCCGGGGCAGGCGGTGACGCTGGGCGCAAAAGAGCGCAGGCCCGAGCGCCTGCAGCAGTTCGCAGGCGGCGTAGACCTCTTCGCGGCGATCGCCGCCGGGACGCGGCGTGAGCGAGACGCGAATCGTGTCGCCGATGCCTTCGTGCAGCAGAATTCCCATGGCCGCCGAGGACCAAACCAGCGCCCTTCAGTGCCCATGCCCGCTTCGGTCAGGCCAAGATGCAGCGGCTGGTCGGTTTGTCGCGCGAGATCGCGATAAACGGCGATCAGATCGCGCGGCCGCGAAACTTTGCAGGAAATGATGATCTGATCTTTGCGCAGGCCGGATTCGAGCGCCAGTTCGGTCGATTCGAGCGCGGAAAGCACCATGCACTCGTTGATGATGTCTTCGGACGTGCTTGCCGAGATCGCGGTCGGTGTTCTCCTGCATTTTGCGCATGACCAGCTCTTGATTGAGCGAGCCGCCGTTGACGCCGATGCGCACGGGCTTGCCGTTGTCGCGCGCCACTTTGCAGATGGTGGAGAACTGTTCGTCGCGGCGCTGCCCGGCGCCGACGTTGCCGGGATTGATGCGGTATTTGTCGAGCGCGCGCGCGCAATCGGGATATTTCGTGAGCAGCACGTGGCCGTTGTAATGGAAATCGCCGATCATCGGAACGTCGCAGCCGGCATCGAGCATGCGCTGCTTGATTTCCGGCACGGCGCCGCGGCTTCCGGCACGTTTACGGTGATGCGCACCATCTCCGAGCCGGCTTCGGCCAGTTCGAGGCACTGCTGCGCGGTGGCAGCGACGTCGGCGGTGTCGGTGTTGGTCATCGACTGGACGACGACGGGCGCGCCGCCGCCTACCTGGACGTTGCCGACCTTCACTCCGATTGTTTCGCGCCGTTTCAGCGACATTGCTTCTATTGTAACGAATTGGCCGATAGTGATGCTAGTGGACCCCCGCGGGTTGGTCAGACGTCAGCGATAGATCTCGCCCTTCGGGCTATTCAAAAAACTCCTGCAATGTCAGGCGTTTGTGCGGTGGCTGGCGCCCGTAGACTTGCCGTTGCGCGGTGGCGGCGGAATGACGATGGACATTTTTCGGATCATGGCAAGGACGAGGCGCTTGTCGTCATTCGATAGGCTGGTGGAATACTTCTTAATCTCCGCCAGGAACCGAATCTCCTCGTCGAGAAAGTTCGCCAAGAACCTTGCGGGTTTCGCGGTCTTGCGGCGTATCCGTGCCCGGGAAAAAGTCGGCCAAGCTGATTTCCATGGCCTCGGCAATCTTCGCCAGTGTCTCCAGCGATGGCACCGTGTGGCCATTCTCGACGCGCGAAAGATAGCAGCGCAGCAGGCCGGTGCGACGCTCGATGTCTCCCTGCGAGAGGCCGCGGTCATTGCGATAGGACCGAATGACCTCGCCGATATTCACCTTGGGCTTTTCCTTAGGCATCGTATCACTTCCTATACGGGGGAGTATCTTACATGCAACTAGCGCATATTACGGGCGCGGCCGTGGAACGCGCAAGGCCAACATCGCTGCCGGTTGCTTGGGAGGAAACAGCCGGAATCGTGTTTGGCCTCTTGCCCGATTCCTGACATGCGCCGGAAAGCTAGGCCTTTTGACTCTGTGACCGGACACTAAATTACAGCCTGTGGTGTCGTCTGCGCCGACTGCGAAGTGTTGCGCTTGCCTGCACGCTTATCGGTATAAAGAGCCTCGTCCGCGCGCTTCAGCAGTTCTTCGGAGGTTTCCCCTGGTTTCGGAGCTGTCCAGCCGCGCGAGAATCGGATCGGAATGCGCGTAGCCTCATATTCCACCTCGAGGCCTTGGATGCGCCCCATGACGTGCCCAACCTCTTCCGCGCGGCACTCAGGCAAAAGCGCCATGAACTCATCGCCCCCCAGCCGCACTGCCAGATCCGAGCCGCGAATGGCCTTTTGGAGGCGCTCGGAAAAAGCTTTCAGGACCAAGTCGCCTGCGGCATGGCCAAGCTTGTCGTTAATCTGTTTCAGCCCATCAAGATCGATCAATAGAACAGTGAGAGGGCGCTGATGGCGCACGGCTCGGCTGATCTCCTCCGCCAGACGTTGTTCGCCGGAGCGGCGATTATAAAGACCTGTGAGCTGATCGAGCGCGGCTAGCTTGTAAACCTCGTCGGTAAGGGTCTGAACCTTTGCCAGAGATTCGATTTGGTTTGCCAGTTGGTTGCGCATGCGAATGAGCATCGTCTGTTGATATACGAGATACGCGCTGAAGACCAGCACAAGTCCGACGAGAGAGCGCACCGCTTGATTGAGATAAAAGGAATACGAACCCTGCTCACGACTCAAAATACTCGGAAAGGTAAACGAGGCAATGGCGATACTTAGAAGAATCAGCACCAGCATGGTGGATGACCATAACCACCACTGGCGGCGGTCCAGCTTCCGCATGTGTTCGCGGACCACTTCCGGGCGCACGGTTGCGCCGTCGGGGGATGCCTGATTTTCAGTCATTTTTTGTGACCGCGCGTTCGGCTACTAGTTAATTACCCCACTCCGCGGCGAAATTCTATAGACATATCCCACTGAGTTTCCAATCTCGTTATCTCCTTGATACTGATCCCTGGCCTGGACCCGAATTCTCCGACGAGGTTCGCTCCAAGGTCCCCTCAATGTAACGGCCTGCACATTAGCCAAACCGTGAATACCAGGCGTTGCTCGGCTGCCCAAGAGGCATGCACCCCACGATGGCGGACCGGCGCGGCAGATACGCTTCGGCCCTAAGTGGGGTCATTCCAATGGCAGAGGAGAAATAGACATGAAGACGAGTAATTGTGTTTGGTTAGCAGCGCTGGCGTTAAGCGTACTTCTACTTGGTGCGTCGCCCGCGAACAGGACGGGTTTGCTTTTGGACAAGCCCATGTCCTCTCACGCGACACTAGCGGTCGCTGATGGGCCCGTGCCTCCTCATGGTGACGCACTCCTAGCAGCCGATGGCCCGGTCCCTCCTCACGGGGATGCACTTCTAGTGGCTGATGGCCCGGTCCCTCCTCACGGGGATGCACTTCTAGTGGCTGATGGCCCGGTCCCTCCTCACGGGGACGCACTTCTAGCAGCCGACGGCCCGGTGCCTCCTCACGGGGATGCACTTCTAGTGGCTGATGGCCCGGTCCCTCCTCACGGGGATGCGCTTCTCGTAGCCGATGGCCCGGTGCCTCCTCATGGTGACGCACTTCTAGCAGCCGACGGCCCGGTCCCTCCTCATGGGGACGCACTTCTCGTAGGCTAATTCATCCCGAATCAGTGCTCGCGGTTAGTATTCCGCGTACCTGGGCGCAACAAGCCGAAGCTGACATGAGCGCAAGAATGGGTGTGCGCGCCCATTCTTGCGCTCTTTGTGTTACGATGCGCAATCGTTCGAGACGCAGATATGGCGCTTTTCTGGTTCATTTGGCTTCTAGGCATCTTTCTGGATTCCGTCGTCGTGTGCCGTGGCCTAATCAAGGGCCTCACTCCTAGATACCCCTTTTTCTACGTGTACACCGGCTCGGTCTTGGTCGGCTCCGTAGTAATCATGCTCCCAGGCGTCTATCCTCACGGGTATTGGCAGTTCCAACTTTTGACGCTCGTTCTCGGCTACGGCATCCTCCTTGAAATCTTGAACCATGTTCTCGCTCCATATCCTGGGGCGTCGAGATTTGCGAGGATGAGCGGGCTACTGGCTTTTGCGATAGTCCTCGGTTTTTGCGCCCTCTATCCCGTGGCGCGAGCTGAGTGGACCTCAGGGATAATGATTGAGTTTGAACGAAACCTGCGAACCGTACAGGCGGTCTTCATTTGCGGTCTCTTGGCAATAATCTCGTACTATCGCATCAGAATCGGCAAAAACATGAAAGGAATGATCGCGGGCTACGGCCTGTATGTCTCAACGAGCCTTGTAAGCCTCGCGCTGCGTTCCTATGCAGGAATGGCATTCGACCAAATATGGAAAGTTGTCCAACCCCTTTCTTACGACGTTTCGCTCGTCCTGTGGATGGTTGCGCTTTGGTCTTATAATCCCGAGCCTGTTCCGGAGCCGGCTATATCGCTTGACGCGGATTATGGGGCGTTCGTTGCCAGGACGAAAGCTGTGTTCGGCCTGCTGCGCGCGTATCTGGTCAAGACGGCTCGGCCGTGAGTGGGCCGAGCGAGATCGCGGTGCGCGGATTCGACACTGTAGTTGGGGCGGTAGCGCGTTAGATTGATCTTCGCCGCTTGGCAGTAGCGTATTCACAAAGGAAGAATCTGTGATTCAACTGATCCTATTTTTGTTGATAGGAGCGGCGCTCGTCGCCTCGCTTATTTTCCTCGTTTGGCGAAGCCCGCGCGCGGAGAAGGGTTCCGCAGCCCTCGTTGAAGCCCGGCAGGCGTTAGTTGTATTGCAGACCGGCTTGCTGCCGATGGAGCTAATCGGCCGGATCTTTGCCCGGGAAGACCTCGAATACGTCCGATCGCAGGCTCCCGCCCCCGTTTGCGCGAGGTTTCTGAGCGAGCGAAGAGCCATTGCTCTCGCATGGGCCGCAGAGATTAGAAAACAGATTCTCAATTTGATGCGCTTTCATCTGGGTTCGGCGCGCTTCTATGCCCGGCTCAAGCTTTCGGACAGAACTGGCACTCGCGCTTCAGTTTGCCGGTTTACTCTTCGCCTGCCGGGCGCTCCAGATGATCTTGTATGTTGGTGGGCCGTACGCCGCGCCCCGCATCGTGGGCGCAACGGTTGCAACGGCTGCTCAGGTTTGCAGTGTCTCGGAGCGGTCTCTCGCATTCTTGAATTCGGCTCGTCTTGGAGCACTGCCCGGCCGCCCAAGGGGCGCGTCCCTCTAGGAATCGATCCGTGAGTTCCCTACCCCGACGACTCGACGTTCAGGAGGCCGCTGAAGATCTGCGCCACCGCACCCTTTCAGCGCTTCCGCAATCGCTTGATCGGCTTATCTATCTCGCCTCGATGCGGGACTACAACACCGGTCTTTACTATCATGATGGCCTAGCGGCCCGCTTCAGCCAGGAAGTAGCCTGCGAAGCGCTGGCGGATTGTCACCGGGAGGTTTTTCGACAGCTCGTGGCTTCTTCGCTGGAGAATGTGGTGTGCCAGATGGAAGCCTATATGAAGTCCACGCACACGAGCCCTGGCGAATTCCTGGCGACGTGGCGCAAGCTGGAACCCTATCGCGTGGCCGTGCCGGTGGAAGCCGATCCGCTCTCGGCGCAGCTTCTTTTTTCCACCTTCAAGATCGCCTTGGCAATTTTAGAAGCTCGTCTGACTCGCCATCCGGAGGGATCAGGCGCATCGCTACGCCAGTCACCTGGCCGATGATTTCCGCTTCCGAAGGATATACGAATTGGCGGATCGTGCATCCCGATAACGGATGCGGAATCAGAGTCAGTTGAGAACCCCGCACTTCGCACCAGGAACACGCATAGCCATCCCGGAGTTCGACGAAATAAATCGGCCGGTCAAATTCCGTGCGCCATGCCGCCGCTTGCATGCGGGTCGGCTGATTATCAATTTGGACGAACGATCCAGGACGCAGCAGCGGATACATCGTGTAGTCCTGTATCCCGATGTAGCCATACTGGCAGTGGCGTACATCCAGCTTCTGAATCAGCGCGATAGGGACTTCGCCCCATACTTCAACCATTCGCGCAATTAGACTTGTGGTTTCTAGATTGAAGCTTTTGTCGAAGCGTATCGGAAACGTAATCGACTTTTCGGGATTCGGCGGTTCGAACGACGCCAAGTGAGTATTCTGCAGCGGAAGTGCGAGCTGGTATCTCGAGGTAGCGCTTAAATCGATGCCAAAAACGACCAGGAGGTCGTTGAACTTCGTACGATAGATAACGCTCAGGCTATAAAGCTTGTAGATGCTGGGTACCGAATTCTTGTTCTCCAGTTGGGTTAACCAGGCATTGGAGATGTAAAACTCTTCATTCTGGCGATCTTCCGCAATGCTGCGGCTGAATTCTTCCACCTCGCGCGTGGTCACGCCAAGTCGGTTACGAAGTTCCCTGAGTTGCTCCCCTGGGCGCATAAAGGTCCCTAAATCAATGCATCACAAAGAGAAATGTCGGGCTGGATCGTTGTGACACCGTGAACAATAAGGCTTTCCGCCCGCGAATCAACTGGATTGCTGCTGGCCGCTGCCCAACAGATTTTGACCGACCGCAACGGACTGCGCCTGCCAAACGCGTCCCAGCTACAAGCGGAACCTGGCTGCCCGTTTGCCCGACGGCAAGGTGGTTGTAGTACTGCTATGCTCACAATTGAAAGCAACTCTCGTATCTTCACTGCAACTCCAGCCTCCCAGACCACAATGAGCGGTTTTTCGCCATGCCGAAAAACGGCCCCCGAAAAACGACGGTCTCGCTGCTCCTGGGAGGAGTTGCAACCTGCCCCGGCGG
This sequence comes from uncultured Acidobacteriota bacterium, assembly GCA_963723845.1. Taxonomy (GTDB): domain Bacteria; phylum Acidobacteriota; class Terriglobia; order Acidiferrales; family UBA7541; genus Palsa-295. Next base: position 54,899 of record CAVRSO010000026.1, on the reverse strand, counting down.
GCGGCGCGATGTCATGGCTGGTGCCTCAACGAAGGATGTTTGCGCTTTCGTGACCTCCCATATCATTGATTCGCGGCGCGATCCGCATTTGTGTCAAGCTAACCGAAAAGCAGCTTGCGGAGGTAACCGCGATGAGCACCGATCCAGCGGGAGCGCCAATTAAAAGTCAACCGTCCCACAGTGAACGTCGCACGGTACCGCGTTATTCGCTCATTGCCACAGCGGAAATTATCGAGCCGGTCAGCGAGATGCGGATGTCCGGGCGCATCTCGGAAATCAGTCGCAAGGGTTGCTATGTGGACCTTCTCAACACCCTTCCGCGCGAAACGGCTGTACAGATTCGCATCTCGCGCGATCAAGGCACCTTCGTGGCTGCCGGAAAGATCATTTATGTACAGGAAGGAATGGGGATGGGCGTGATTTTTCTGGAAGTTGCAAACGATCAAGAGAAGCTCCTCGATTCCTGGCTTGCCGAGTTCAACGCCTAGATTCTCGCTGTCGACCACTCTTCTAAAGATAGGGAGACACGTTGCGGGCGTCGTCGCCTGAGTATGTGGCACAGCTTCAGGACACTTGCGCCTACGAAGCTATCCAATCCGCTGGAGGTGGGCTGACTGGCCAGAATTCCGGTGACGGCCGGTCGAATTCGATCCCGACCTGTGTCAAACCGGCGTGAGGCATTCCCACATAGGCAATCCGCCCTCGGACTTCGATACTATCTGTGAGCTTTCGGAGGACGGCCCTCTGCCCCATGGATACCTTGGCGGCGAGCATTATCAATGCACCGTGAGCACTCACCGTTACGGTGAACGTTTCTTCGCGAAAGGTCTGTTCATCGGGAGATTCGCCCCAAATCGCTACCGGAACGTCCAGTAGCACACGCGCACTTCTTCGCTCCCCCGCCTTTGTCATGAATGGAGTCACCCCGCATCCATGTTGCCTCACATAGTCGTTGCCGGTTGGGGCAATGGCGCCGTCCATGCCGCCAAAGTAACGGTCCTTTCAAAGTCGTTCGCCGCTATCCGAAGCGTCTGCTCTTGTGCTAGGCTTTACACTGGTCAAGATATCTGACAAGACAGCAGAGCAATGAAGATCAATCCCAAGTCGTCGCCGCGCACGGACGGTCGGGCCGATACTGCGGCGGAGCGCCGGCGGCGCATCATCGCTTGGATGCGGGCGCATGGCGCGCCGGTCCGGGGCGGCGAACTCGCCAAGCGTCTTCGGGTTAGCCGTCAGTGCCTGGTCCAGGATGTCGCGATCCTGCGGGCAAGCGGTGAGGAAATCCTGGCCACGCCGCAGGGTTACCGTCTTCCGAAAGGCTCGATTCGGTCGCACCGGGCGCTGCTAGCATGCAAGCACGTTCCCGAGCGAACTGAAGAAGAGCTACAGATCCTGGTCGACAACGGAGTCAAGGTGCTCGACGTCATCGTCGAGCATCCAATTTACGGCGAGTTGCGCGGCGCTCTGATGATCGAATCGCGTGCGGACGTGCAGGATTTCTTGGAGCGTGTGCGCTCCTCGCACGCGTCGCTTCTTTCTTCGCTCACGCGCGGTGTGCATTTGCACACAGTAGAAGCGTCGCGACCCGGGATGATTGCGCGCGCCAAAACAGCGTTGCGAAGGCGGGGCTTTCTGTTGAAGTAGCGCTCGGAAATTCAAATGAGTGACACTCGACAACGACGAATCGAAAACGCGCTTTGTCGCGGCTCCGACCTGGTAATCGATAATCCACGGTATTCCCAGGCTGTCCACACGCTCTCGGATTTCTTGTTTCAGTCCGATCTTGGCACGCAAGACCTGACGGCGGAAGCTGTAGGAAAAAGAAGCCGCAGCGCAACCGCGACCGTATCAGCGTGCGAAGGCGGAGTAGCCGCCGGTCTGGAAGAATTCGCGCTTCTGCTGCGCTCTCATGGCCTTCGCGCAGAGATTCAGAAGCAAGATGGCGATGTGATCCTGCCGAACGACGCATTGCTTCGCGCTGAAGGAGACGAATTGGAACTCCTTTCGCTCGAACGGGTCGGCCTCAATCTTGTTCAACGAATGAGCGGAATCGCCACCGCGGCGCGCTGCCTTCAACAGCGTGTGAAGCAACGCGGCTTTCCGGCGCTAGTGGTTGGCACCCGGAAGACTCAATGGGGCTTGCTCGATAAGCGCGCCCTTCATCTTGGTAATGGCGGCACGCACCGTCTGGGTCTGGGAGACGCCATTTTAATCAAGAACAATCATCTGGCGCTTTTGGCAACCACGGAAGCAGAGGCCGTGCCTCTCGCAATTGAAAGGGCCTGGAAGCTTCGTGGCGACTCCGCCTTTATCGAAGTCGAAGTGCGGAGCGAGGATGGCGCGCGCGTCGCGGCGCAAACTTTTCGCCGCCTGAGAGGCGCAGCTGCTCTGGATTATCCGTGCTTGCTCATGTTGGACAACATGGCTCCTGACGCGATCGCGGCGATTCTCGATGCGCTCCGGCGCGAAAGTTTATGGGACGACACGCTGGTCGAAGCAAGCGGGGGAATTTCGGAATCGGGCATTGAGGCCTATGCCGCATCCGGCGTGGATGCGATATCGGTCGGCGCTTTGACGCACTCGACCCGGGCGCTCGATGTGTGCCAGAGAATTTCGTAATAATTTTCATCCACGGAGAGCAAACATATGGCAAGCGCAGCTACGCAGGAGATTTTTGAAGGACGCTACACTCTTCCCGTAATTGAACAGCTCGATGATACGGCGGACGAGATTCGCGCGAAACAGGAACGCGTCAGGGCTCTTTGCGCGGAACGCAACGCCATTCTGCTGGCCCACCATTACCAACGCCCCGAAGTACAGGAAGTTGCCGACGCAGTTGCAGATTCGCTGAAGCTTTCGCAAGCCGCCGCGAAAACCAATGCGGACGTGATCGTTTTCTGCGGCGTTCACTTCATGGCTGAGACTGCCGCAATTTTGCTTCCCGATAAGACGGTACTTCTGCCCGATCTGCGCGCTGGATGCTCGCTTGCGGCTTCGATCACCCGCGAAGAGCTGCTGAAGTGGAAAGCAAAACTGCCGGACGCCGTCGTGGTTTCCTACATCAATACTTCGGCGGCCGTGAAAGCCGAGAGCGATTATTGCTGCACGTCCGCCAACGCGGCTAAAGTCGTTCGCTCGATTCCAGCCGATAAAACCATTCTATTTCTTCCTGACAAATTCCTGGCCGAAGTCGTGGCGCGGCAAACAGGACGCAGCAACATTGTTGCGTATCCTGGCTATTGCCACGTGCACAAGACCATCCGTCCCGAGCAAGTCGTGGAAATCCTCGAGGAACATCCCGATATCGAGTTGCTCCTGCATCCCGAGTGCGGGTGCGTCAGTTCCTGCATGGCCAAGGCAGTTGACGGCACACTGCCGCAGGACCGCACTTTTTTCCTTTCCACCGAGGGAATGCTCAAGCACATCGGCGAATCGGAGGCCACCGAGTTCGCGGTTGGCACCGAGCTGGGAATTTTTCATCAGCTCAACAAGAAATTCCCGCAAAAGACGTTTCACGCCGTGAATCCCAACGCGGTTTGCGCCTTCATGAAAACGATCACCCTGGACAGGGTAATTCAGTCCCTCGAAACCATGTCTCCTCAAATCCGCGTGCCGGAAGACATCGCGCGCAAGGCGAAGCGTGCGATCGACCGCATGCTCGCGTTGGCCTAAGGCTCGCGACATGCTGAAAATCGGACTTCTGGGCGTTGGAGCGATCGGCAAGACTATCGCTACCGCTCTCGATCAAAAACAGGTGGACGCCAGCCTTGTCGCGTTGTCGGATCAGGATTGCGCGCGAGCGAAACAGCTTTCATCGGAGCTTTCAACTCATCCGCCGGTTTTGCCTGTCGAAGAAATGATCGACCGTTGCGAATTAGCGGTCGAAGCCGCGAGCCAGGCGGCGCTTTCGGACTTCGTGCCCAAGGCGCTCGCCCACGGGCGCGACATGCTGATCATGAGCGTCGGAGGGTTGCTCGGCCGCGACGAGTGGTTTCGCGAGGCAAACGCAAAGGGCTGCCGAATTTACGTTCCCTCAGGGGCCATCGCGGGCCTCGACGGAATCAAGTCCGCCTCGATTGGGCGAATCGACTCCGCTGAATTGACGAGCCGCAAGCCGGTGAAGGCGCTTGCCGGTTCGAAATACGTGCTCGATCGCGGGATTCAACTCGATGGCATGAAAGAGGACACGGTCATTTTCGACGGGCCTGCCGAAGAGGCCGCCAGAGCGTTCCCTGCAACTTCGAACGTGGCCGCATCGCTGCGTCTGGCTGTCGATCCATCGGCTGCGGTGCGTGTGCGCGTGGTCGCGGTGCCCGGAGGCAGCGAAAACGTGCACGAGATTCGCATCCAGGGGGAATTCGGCCGCCTCTCGATGCGCGTGGAAAACGTCCCCTCGAAAACAAATCCGCGCACTTCTCAGTTGGCCGCATTTTCAGCGATCGCCACCCTGAAGAATCTCACCCGATCGTTACGCGTTGGCACTTAGCCCACCTAGCAGCCCTACAATCGACTATCCTGACCGTACTCGTGCACAAGCCCAAACCAGCCACCGTTCTTCATGAAAGCTTTCTTGTCAGCATCGCCTTGAAAGGTCTCGGCGCGCTCTCCGAGGTGATCGCGGGCATCGCCTTCCTGAAAATTTCACCAGACGCACTCAATCGAATAGTCATGGACTTCATCGCCACGGAGCTCCCAGAAGATCGTCACGATTTTATTGCCAGGCATCTGCGGGATTACCTCATAAGATTTGGGGCCGGCGGAAAACATTTTGCTACTTGGTATCTTCTATCGCACGGCGCGGTAAAACTCCTCCTGGTAATCGCGCTTTGGATGAACGAGTTGTGGGCCTACCCGGCGATGATCGTCGTTCTGGCGGGATTTATCAGCTATCAGATCTACCGTTTTGTCCTCACGCATTCCATCGCCATGATCCTTTTGTCGATCTTCGATCTGATCGTGATAGCCCTCACCTGGAGCGAATACCACCGGCAAAGAGCCTCCCGAGCCCGACTGCATTAGAATCTGAGCGTCTGCGATCGCCATGTTTGTCAAAACGAAAGAACGCGCTGGGCGCAAGCATTTTTTCCTCTGCATTCCCGAACGCGGTGGAAACAGCGGAAATGACTGGAAGACCGTCGAGTACTCCGTGTCTCTAGGCGAGACGCTCGATCTCAGCAGCACGCACTGGCAGGAAATTCTTCGACGCTCCCCCGATTTCCGCTCCATTCCGCTCGAGCACATTCTGGACGTGGTAGAGCAGTATGTAGCCAAGAACGGGCTGGGCTCCGACATTCTGGAGGGCCTTCGCGAAGCTGTGCGCGGCCCAAGAGAAAAGTCCGGCAGGCCCTCACAAAACGACAGGCGGTCCCAGGAGGACGAGTACACACACGCATTGCGCTTGCTCGGCCTTGCGCCCGGAGCCTCGGACGACCAGATCGAATCGGCATTCCGGAAGGCCGCTCGCCGCCATCACCCCGATGTCGGCGGAGACCCCGAGAAGTTTCGGCAACTTGTGGACGCGCGCAACCTTTTGTCCACTCGCCATTGGGAACCAGAAACGCAACCAGCTAAGCGACAGTGACCGTAGGCCACGCGCAAAACCTCTGTTGGCCGTTTTAGAGTCCCTCGTCTCCCGCCGAAAGTGACCTGCTCGCGCCTTCTTACATCGAAGAGATGGGTGCGTTCCGACAATATGGGCTAGGTCAAGGGAAAACCGCCGCGCGAGAATGCGCTAGTCGGCTCCGGACCACAAGGTGAACACATGAAGCACATGAGCCTTCGGCGTGGCATGAGCGCTCTCATTTTTCTTTCGCTCGCATGCATTTTCGTGGCGATCGCGCCCTCCACGGCGCGCGCCCAGGGATACTACGCTAGGGAGTCGACCAAATTCACGTTTACGCCCTTCATCGGCGTTCGCTTCGGCGGCAGCATCTCCCTCAACACGCCGGACGTCGACCGTATCAACATCGATAGTTCGCTGAATTGGGGATTCAATGCCGGCGTAGGCATCGTTCCGAACCTGTTTGGCGAGTTCATGTGGAACCGGCAAACGACGACCTTAGCCGCCCACCACATCGCCACCAATGACACTGTGACGCTGACCGACCGCGCCCATGTGGATCTGTACCACGTGAGCCTGCTCTACGAATTTTGGGAGCACTCGCCGATCCGGCCATTTGTCGTCGGCGGTATCGGAGTCACCCATTTCGATTCCTTCGGAATCCTAAATTTCAGCAATCGCTTCTCCTACAACCTAGGCGCCGGCGTTAAGTACCGGCTCGCTCCGCAGGTGGCTTTACGTGCGGAGATGCGCTGGTCTCCCTCGCGCACTACGTCGTCGAGCACCACTTTCTGCGACCCTTCTTTCGGATGCATCACAACTCCGATTAATAATCATGCCGAGCAGGGTCAAGCCAATGTCGGCGTGGAATTTCGCTTCTGATTGGCGGGGGTAACGCGCGTTCGAGAACGCGTTTTGAATTTGAGGCTGCCCATCCTCGTGAAGTTTCACAAGGGCAGACTTTCTGTTTCCGTCGCGCGAAGGCAGCTTGACTCAGGTCACGGTAAGGCAAAGGCGACGAAGCAATTGCCGGAGGCTCCGATCACATATTGCTTGCCATCGACTTCGTAGGTCATAAGATTCGATTCGGAATCCGACCCGCCCGCGGTAAATTCCCACAAAAGCTTGCCGGTTTCGGCGTCGAGCGCGAAGAAATTCCCTTCGTTGCTGTCCGCGAAGACCAGGCCGCCCGCCGTCGCAAGTGTGCTGGACTCGGCAGGTGCGAGCATGCGGTACTCCCATTTCAACTTGCCGGTGGTTGCTTCCAGCGCACGAATCGCGCCGTAGACTTGATCTGCCGGAAGATTGATTCTTCCGCCTCCGCCGAAGCTAGGAAAATCCACCTTCGGCTCACCGGCCACCGTATAGGCGCCCGTCTCGCGCGCTGATACGTAAAACAGTTTCGTCTCCGGGCTGTACGACGGGCTATTCCAATTCGTGCCTCCGTGACCATCGGGATAGACCAATCGTCCTTTAGGCGTTGGCTCAATGTCCGGCAGCACAATGGGCTGGCCCTTCGCGTCGAGTCCTTTGGCCCAAGTTTCTTTCACGAAAGGGACGCCGGTGATGAACTGGCCGGTCACCCGATCGATCACGTAATAGAATGCGTTGCGGTTGGCTTGCGCCAAAAGTTTTCTGGGCTTGCCGTCGATGGTCGCATCGAATAACACGGGAACTTGAATCGAATCCCAATCGTGCGTGTCGTGCGGCGTGTACTGGAAATACCATTTCATTTTTCCCGTGTCGGGATCGATCGCCAGCAGCGAATTGGTGTAGAGGTTGTTCCCTTCCCGGTTGTGGCCGTTGTAATCCGGTGCGGGATTTCCGACAGTCCAATACAGCGTGTTCAGCTCCGGGTCATAAGAGCCGGTGCCCCACGTGCCTCCTCCTCCGGTGCCGGCCATATCTTTGCCCCACGTTTCCGAACCAGGTTCACCCGGAGCCGGAATCGTCCACAGGCGCCAAAGACGTTTGCCCGTCTTCGCGTCATAGGCATCTATGAAGCCGCGAATGCCAACGTCGCCTCCGGAAACACCGATAATCACTTTTCCATCCAGCGCCCGTGGCGCGCCCGTCATCGCGTATCCTTGGTTGTTATCGTCCACGTGGACATTCCATTTCAGCGCGCCCGTTGTGGCGTCCAGCGCCACCAGATGAGCATCGAGCGTTTCCATGAAAAGCGTGTTGCCCAGAATTGCCACTCCGCGATTTGAGCGATGCACTCCGATGGTATAAATTCTTTCCGGAAGTTTGGCGCTCCAGCTCCATATCTCCGTGCCGAGTCGCGCATCCAGAGCGATTACCGTGCTCAGCGGTTCGGTGACGTACATGATTCCGTTCACCACAATCGGAGACGTTTCCACCGGCCGCAGAGGACGGTCGGGCTGGTAAATCCACGCCGGCTTAAGGTCATGAACGTTTTCGCGGTTGATCTGCTTCAGCCTAGAGAAACGCTGCGAAGAATAATCGCCGCCGTACATCAGCCAGTTTTGTGGCGTTTCGTCCGCGTGCAGCAATTGTTGGTAAGTTACATCCTGCGCGAATAGCCGCGGCGCAGCCGGCAGGAGCGAAACAAGAAATATCAGAGCGTAGAGAAAGGTTTTCATTGTGCTCTCTTCAAACTCATGAGATAGGCCACCAGATCGTCCATCTGCGCGTCGGACAAGGTGCCCTTGAAGCTCGGCATAAAACTTTTCCCCGGCTCTTTTTCCAGGGAGCGCAAACTGGGCTTCCACAGTCCGTGAAATTTTCCGCCGGCATCCCTTAGTACAATCGTGAACGAGTCTTCACCGACGCGTATGCCTTCAACGTCGTGTCCGTCCTTTTCAACTGCGCGGAACATCAGATATTGCGTCACGCTCCCGCCGAAAATGCCGCCTCCAACCTGCGGCAAATTCGCGCCGGGATCTTGCAATCTTTCTTTCAAGTTCGTGGGGCCGCGGCTCGCGCCGATTCGGCTCAGATCGGGTCCAATGCTGCCGCCTTGGCCGTCAACCATATGGCATGTGGAGCAGCCGCTGGAATTGTAGAGAGCCTCGCCCTTCTGCGAGTCGCCAATTGTTTTCTCGGAGGCGGCCGTGCCGCTCAGTGTTCGCAGATAAGCCACGATGTCCGCGGCCTGTTTATCGGTAACCGTGGAAAAGCTCGGCATTGCGGTGCCTGGAATTCCCCTGCGGATGATGCCTTGCACAGCCGGATCACCCAGGCTGTCCGGAACACCGTGCAGATCGGGACCCTCTTGCCCTCCAGCATCCACTCCGTGGCATGTCGAGCAGTTCTGGTCAAATTGCCGCTTGCCATCTTCGAGATCGGGCGGCGTTTTCGCGGCTCGAGAAGGTGGCGCGCCCTGTTCTGCCGGCGCTTCCTGACCTGCGGCCTGAGCAACGCAAAACGGATTTAGCGTCAGAGTTGATGCTAGGAGAACCAAGGCGCCAAGCCACAAGCATCTAATTAGGTTCATTCAACGCTCCCATACTCACCATTCGCCTCCCCGCATGCTCCGAGTTGCAGACGGAAACTAGCACCACCTTCCACTCGCGTCAACGACCTTCAGACGCATGCACCGCACCGATGGTTCCGCCCCGGCCGGCGTTCACAATCCCGAAACAAAATCTCCCTCGAAATTTTGAACCTGGCAAGGCAGCAACGTCATCGAATTCCACTCAGGGGAGGCTAGTGGGATTCCCTCGTAGGACTCAGGCAAAAAGTCCGCCTGCGCGGCTTGCATGGCGGGTGACAAACCAACTAGAGTGGCCAGCCTATGGCAGACGGTTCCGAAAGCATCGGTAGCACTCCGACCGGCGACGCCCCGGAAGCAGCAGCGCCTGCGTTTTCGCCCACAACGTGGCGGCCCGCGTTCAACCCGTGGCTGATCGCTGTTATCGTTGCTCTCGCTGCATTCATGGAAGTGCTCGATACGAGCATCGCCAACGTTGCGCTGCCCTACATGGCCGGCAACCTCGGCGTCAGCAACGATCAAAGCACCTGGGTGCTCACGTCCTATCTCGTCTCGAACGCGATCGTCTTGCCGATCAGTGGCTGGCTTGTCACCGTAGTCGGACGCAAGCGGCTCTTCATGGTGTGTCTTTTCATTTTCACCGTGAGCTCCCTTTTCTGCGGAATCGCGCCCAGCCTCGGTGCGCTAATTTTTTTCCGCATCCTTCAAGGTGCAGGGGGCGGCGGACTTCAGCCTTTGGCGCAATCCATTTTGGCGGATTCGTTTCCACCAGAAAAGCGGGGCATCGCCTTCGCTGTGTATGGCATCACCGTAATCGTCGCGCCCACCATCGGTCCCACTCTTGGCGGATGGATCACTGATAACTACACCTGGCGCTGGATTTTCTTCATCAACTTGCCCGTCGGCATCTTGGCGCTGCTGCTCGTCTATCAATTCATCGAGGACCCGCCTTGGGCCCATCGCATCAAGGATGCTCTCGCTCGAATCGACTATATTGGCATCTCTCTGCTCGCCTTGGGCGTGGGCGCGTTGCAGGTCATGCTGGATAAAGGACAAGAAGACGATTGGTTCGGCTCGCGTTTCATTCTCACGTTTTTCATCCTCGCGGCGATTGGACTCGTCTCGCTGTTAATCTGGGAATGGTGGTTTGCGAAAAACGGCGTTGTAGACGTGCGCCTCTTCAAGAATCTGAATTTTCTCGGCGCCAACGTGATGATGTTCACCCTCGGCGTCATTTACTTTTCGAGTCTGGTTCTAATGCCGCAGTATCTGCAAACTCTGATGGGCTACACCGCCGAAAGTTCCGGGTTCGTGCTTACCGCCGGTTCCGCGGTGTTGCTCTTCACCATGCCTTTGATCGGGGTTCTTTCCGGGAAGTTTCAGGCGCGCTACCTCATCGCCTTTGGCTGGCTCAGTCTTGTATTTGGCTTCTATTATTCCGCCGTCCGCCTCGACTTGGACATCAGCTTCGGTGTCGCCAGTGTCATTCGAGTCGTGCAAGTCATCGGCCTGCCCTTCTTGTTCGTTCCCATCAACCTCGCTTCGTATGTTGGCATGCCGCCGGAAAAAAGCAGCAGCGTCTCAGGCTTGATCAACTTCATGCGTAATATTGGCAGCAGCGTCGGCACGTCGCTTGTTACGACGCTGATCGCGCGCCGCGCTCAGGTCCATCAGGTGTATCTCGTAGGGAATCTTGGTTCGGGAAACACGACGCTCGCGGGCACCGCAGCCGCACTGGCCGCCCGCCTCACGGCTTCCGGCGTAAATGCCGAGAGGGCCGTCACTCAAGCATATGCCCTGGTCTACCGCACCGTGATCGCCCAGGCCAACACACTAGCCTATATCGATACTTTTTTCGTTCTGATGGCTGGAGCCGCGATTATGTTTGTCCTCTCCTTCGCTCTGAGGAAGAACGATCCCGCAGGGCGCCGAGTCGTGATGGAATAGCCCAGATTATGGTAAGCTCCCGTTGGAGTACGACCCGCCTGGCTGGCGGGAAGCAAGCCCCAACGTCGATGATTCGAACTATCACCATCGAGCGCGAATACGGCAGCGGCGGCGCCGAAATTGCCAAAAAAGTCGCGGCACGGCTGGGCTGGAAGTTGTGGGACCAGTTATTGACCAACGAAATCGCCCGCCTGATGGACTGCGATTGCCGCGTGGTGGAAGAGCGCGCAGAAAAGCGAGACCCTCTCTATTACCGCCTCTTCAAGTCTTTCATGCGAGGCAGCTACGAAGGAAGCCTGAACGCTCCGCGGCTCAAGATGGCGGATGCGGATTGCATCCGGGAAGTCACCGAGCGCGTCGTCAAGGATGTTGCCGAACGCGGTCAGTCTGTGATCGTCGGGCGCGGTTCCGCGTACTATCTCCAAGGCCGCTCCGACGCCTTTCACACGTTTGTTTACGCCCCGCTCGGTGAAAAAGTTCAGCGGCTGCGCGCCACCGGCAAGAGCGAACGCGAGGCAGCCCAGCTTGCCGAAACCGTGGATCTCGACCGCGCTGCTTTCATCAAGCAATACTTCGGCGTCGAATGGCCAGACCGCCACCGTTTCCATCTGATGATCAACTCCACGATTGGCACTGAAGCAGCCGTTGACCTCGTACTCGAGGGAATCGCCATGCTCGATAAACCGCAAAGCGCAAGCGCCCCTTCCGCCCTAAGAGTCGAAAAGGCATAACGCCCCGGCACGCGCGGTTTCATCGACCCAACAAATAAATCCCGCAGCAGGTTAGCAATCCGCACCATTAGGCCGCCGAAACAGCCCAGACCGCATCAGTAAAGTTATACTGAGCCCGCAATTGAAAACCAAGACAGTCAGTAAGCAGCGTTCGACGTGAGACCCGAATAATTTTAAAATACCTCATGTAGCAAGGTTTCGATGGAAAGGCTGACCAAAACCGCGGAGCTTTGCCCCTTTTGCGGGAGCAAAAGAGTTCGCAGATCTCATCCCCACGCTTTTGTGGAACGCGTTCTTTTGCCATTTATCAGGCGCCGTCCGTTCCGCTGCATGGATTGTTATAAACGGTTTTATGGCCGCGAGACAACTGATGCTCGGCCGTTCCCGCCCCCCATGATTAGCGATCCGCCAAAGGTAAAATCGCCGAAGGATCAGCCAAGCCCAAAGGTAAATGTCCCGATCACCTCCGGCTCGGTGGAAAGACGAGGTTTCAGTCGGGTGCCTTGCCAGATACCGGCACGAATTGTCGCCGGCTCGGGGACGTCCATGACCGGCGTACTGACTGACATCAGCCTGAATGGTTGTTTCGTTGAGATGCGGGATTCCATTCCGGAAGGAAGCGAAATCGAACTCTCTTTAGCAGTCGAAGATGGACCGCAAAGTCGAGCGCTGGTCCGAAGGTCGCTTCCGCCCAAGGGCATCGGAATCGAATTCACCTTCATGACCGCGCCAAACTTTCAAAGGCTTCAACGCATTGCGAGGAATTCCGTCCGGCTCACCGTGCGTCCTTGACCGTTTTCGTAGGCGTGAAAGGGTTGAAATACCGTCTAAGCTTCACACTTCAGCACGCACGATGGCATCGCGCTGCGGCTCAGCCTATCCTCGCGCCGCGGCGAGAGTGGTGAGGGAACGCGTCGCTGCCGGAGTTCTGGATCCCGGCCCAGGCGCGTTGCGCACCTTTAAGCGGTCGAGACTCTCTTGTAGGTTCATCAAAGTGAGAAACGTGGTCAGGACGCGCTTCTTCATGTCGTCGTTCAAAGCTGGACTGATCACGGCGACCCGGGATAGTTTCTCCGCTGTGCGTTTCACGTGGGTTGCGATTTCAGATCGGCGCACCGTGCTTGACCCGCCGATCACCGTCTCGCGGCGCATGCTGGCGCAGGTATGTTCAACGCTCAGCAAGAAGTGAAGGACACAGCGCCCGTCAGCTTCAAGCTCCGCTGGCACAGGCGTGTGGCAGCCCGGCAGACAAGAGATCGGTTGGCCGTTCACTTCCACGAATGCCCCCAAGTGACCCCGTTGGGTTGTTCCAAGGGCACGGGGAATGCCAAATCCCTGGCGCGCGGACTCGTGGAGCAGGCGAGATCCCGGGGAGGCTCGGGTACTCACACCCGCGTGAACCGGGTGCCGGGACTCCGCAGCCTGACCTCGCGGTGCACATTTCGGTCCGCCATTCGCTGTCAACCGAATGACCCCCATTGCGCTCGCGGTTGCTCCTAAGCCTCACAACGATAGACGGTTACATCCACGAGAGGGGCGCATGTCGGTAACCGCGTGAGCCAACCGGAAGCCTGCAAGTGCGATGGAGGGATTTTCGAGGCTCCCGGGAAACAGCGTCGACTCCGGGCATGCCGCCCATGCGGAGAACAGTCCGAGGTGGAGCTGAAATTGGTCCTCAGGTTGATCCCTTCCCCTGTACTTCCAATCACCTGAAGGCCGGTTCTCCAAATGGGAAATCAGCTTCCTAGTCGTTCTGTAGCCCAGGTACTACAACCATTACCGAAGTGCCAACACATTCCGTCCTTTGAATCGTCGCCCTAAACAGCGTCGCCCCTACATCCACTTGTCGATTGACTCGCTCCTCCCGTGACTCATGTTGGCGATTTGAAAGAAGGCGTTGGCCTGCCCACCGCAAACCACAAAATTAATCTGTTTCGCCGAGACGAAGAACGGGATCATCGCATCGTCTGGAAGCTTGTACCAGCTGGCATAGGGCTCTCTGCCCTGCAGCGCGAGCGGATACAAATGGAAGGAAGCCAGGAAGGATTCCTTAAAATCCTTCACGGTGCGCTGCGTGTTCTTAAACACCCAATCCGATAGCTTTTCCTTGGTGTCGTATCCCTGATCCACCAGACGCTTCGCTACCAGCGGGTCTAAGATTGCCAGCGCGCCAGATCCGCCGACGACGGATTGACACATGAAGCTGATCTGTTGATCGAACATCGCAATTTCAGCTCCTGCGCCCCTTGCGCCATGACCTTGGCGGAGGTCCGGCCCGCCGAATATGCTCACCACGTTTTCCTCAGGCTTGAATCCGAACTGCACGTGAAGAGGCTTCCACGGGCTGTTCTTCTCATCCTCCGCAATCACGCAGTTGTTGTAGTCCAGCTGGTTGCCCTGCCCGCCTTGGTAGGTATCCCCGGGGATGCCTCCGTTGGTGAGGTTCTTCCCCATCAACGTCCACGCTCGCCCAATCGTCGCATTGGATTGCGCAAACGGGCTCAGCGCGCCGAGGCCGTAATTCATGTTGAGTTTGTCGCGGATAGGGCCGTTGATCACGATCGCGGTACTCGACGAAGTCGTGGAACCGAAAAGGCCCAATGGCCCCAAAGACGCCATCGCCAGCACCACCGGGAAATATTCCGGCCTGCATCCCGCCATCACCGCGTTCACCGCCACCTGCCTTACCGTGTACCCCCATCGCGCGGACGTATACCCCACTCCTTGGACCGGAGTGCGAAGCACTTCGTCCGGCTTGTGGCTCGTCGCCTTCAGCATCGCTTGTACTTTTTCTTCCGTGGGAACGACGATCGGCATGTAATCCGTCATTCCATTGTTCATGAAAATTTCTTGCAGGTTATCCACAGTATCCGGACCGAACATAGCCGGCCCTGCCGCCATGGCTTGTAGACCCGTCTTCGTTTCGTCCGCCGTAAGCGGCTTGGTCAGCCCGTCGACGATCTCCTTCATGATCTGTATTCCCGATACCGGATCGGGATTCACTAAATATGCTGCGAGTTCCGCGTCCGTCTTGCCTCCCACGGGATGAGGAGTGAACACTTGCCTCAAGTGCGGCATGCCATCTCTTGCCGCAGTGAGTTTCGCCAACTCCGTATAAGCCTGAGTGCACATCGGAATTGCTGGGACGCCCATCTTTTCCACGGTTACGCAGTGACTCACGGTCGCTGGTGAGCAGCCTCCTCAATGCCCAATGGCCATCACAGTCGCGTAAGCGTTTGCCTTGATTTCCGCCCAGAGCTTCGGGTCGTCCGCGGCATACTGCCCGGCCTTGGTCCGAAAGACGGTCTTCACGTTGGGCATGTTCTGCTGAAACCAAGCCTGCATGTTATGAAGCAGCGTCGCGCTGCCCAGGAAGCTTGTGGCGTCAACCACGTAGATCGTCTTCCCGTCGAGTGAACTCGCGCGAGGGGCCATGGAATACAGCTGTATTGGTGGCGGAGTTCCCTTGGGACTCACCGCCGTCAGCCTGGCTTCGCCTCCCGCGCTGGGCGCGTCCTTTTTCTTTCGTTCCGCCTCGGCCGGCGTGGCCAGAAGTGCCGGAGAAATGCCCAGCAACGAGAGCAATTGGCGCCTATTCATAGTTCCGTTCCCCCTTTTCCAACGCGACACGAAGATTAGCGATCATCTTCTGCCATCTCTCCAGATAGACGTACCGGCCGGGATTTCGTTTCTGATCCTGTGCCGTCCGCAAACGTACAACCGAGCCGCTCAAAACGCAATACTTCCCCATGGTACAACGCTCATCGTTTCCTCGCATGTTCCACGCATTGCCGATGGACGGCGCCCGCGTGATAATGACACCCATGACCTCTACCACAACATTTGCCAAGGGACAGTTCACCGATACTCCCGAATTCGCAAAAAATCTCGACCGTCTCGCCGAGGTTGCCGTCCGCGTTGGCCTAGGGCTCGGCCCGGGCCAGGAACTCGTGATGACCGCCACGCTGGATTCCGTCCCGCTCGCGCGCCTCATCATCGAGCACGCTTACAAAGCCGGCGCTGCTCTCGTCACCACTTTGTTTTCTGACGAACAGTCCGCGCTTCTTCGTTTTCGCTACGCCCCGGATGCCAGCTTCGACGCCGCTTCAACATGGCTCTACGAAGGCATGGCCCAGGCCTACCGCAACGGCGCCGCGCGGCTGGCAATCACCGGCAACGATCCTTCGCTACTCTCGAAGGAGGATCCGGAAAAGGTCAGCCGCGTGAACCGCGCAGTCTCGAAAGCATACCGTCCGGCGCTGGAACTGATCACTCGCCACGAAATCAACTGGACCATCGTCGCCTGCGCCACTCCCGCGTGGGCCGCGGCCGTCTTCCCCGATCTTCCGCAGGACGAAGCGCTTGCCCGCCTGTGGAACGCCATCTTCGCAGCCTCGCGCGCGGACCAGCCCGATCCCGTCGCCGCATGGAAAGCGCACGACGCGCACCTGCACGCCCGCGCCGACATGCTGAATAAGAAGCGTTTTGCCGCCCTAAACTTCCGCGGACCTGGCACCGATCTTCGCGTCGGTCTCGCCGACGATCACCTGTGGCTCGGCGGAGGCACAACCGCGGGCAATGGCCGCTACTGCATTCCCAACATGCCCACCGAGGAGGTCTTCACCACGCCTCACAAAGATCGCGTCGAAGGGCGCGTCACCAGCACCAAGCCGCTCTCGCATCAAGGAACGATGATCGAAGAAATTTCCGTGCGATTTCAGGCCGGTAAAATTGTCGAGGCCCATGCTGCTCGTGGCGAACAAGTCCTACAGCGCATGATCGAGACTGACGAAGGCGCGCGCCGCCTCGGCGAAGTCTCTCTAGTGCCTCACTCTTCACCGATAGCTGCCAGCGGATTGCTCTTCATGAACACTCTCTTCGACGAAAATGCCGCCTGCCACATCGCTCTCGGACAGGCCTACAGCACCTGCATGAAAAATGGCGACAGCCTCACTCCAGAACAACTCGCAGCGCGAGGCGCGAACGAAAGTCTGATTCACGTGGACTGGATGATCGGCTCGAATCACATAGATGTGGACGGTATCACCGCAGCAGGTAATTCGGAGCCGGTGATGCGCGCCGGCGAATGGGTCTAGCATCCTGGAGACGCCAATCTCCCGATTGGCGCCTTCGGGCTTTGGCCGTGCTCTCGCATTGCCTTCGTAGGGGCACAGCATGCTGTGCCCGGCAAACATGCTTGGCTACTTGTGCACCATCCGCCCCCTGGCACGGGCGACGGTTTGTCTGCGCCGTCCACCTCTGCCGCAAAGCAACCGCGCATCCGGGCGTGCTCCTCGTACTCGCTACATCCGCAATCCCCTCAAAGTCGCGCAGATTGGCTGAATGGCCTCCGCGCAAACGATGCAGGATTCGAAACAGAAAGATTTCAGGTAATATTGTCGCCAAGCCCGGGGCGCCTAAGGATCAATTATGGGAAAGCTTTCTCAAAGCTGGGATCTTGTCGGAAAGAGTTTCGGAATTTTGCTAGCGGACAAGGAACTGTTGTACCTGCCGATCGCTTCGGGCCTCGCATGTCTGTCTTTTTCGGTAATTGCCTTCGCCGGATACGCTTTGGCTTTCCCCTCGCAAATTACCGCCTTAGGAGCGCGCCGCCGGCCCTCACGCGCTGCAGGTTTCACAAGGGATTTGGGTATGTTTATTCTTCTTCTATCTCGTGAACTACTTCATCGTTGTGTTTTTCAACGTTGCGCTGGTCGCCGCGGCTGCCGATCGCCTCGCCGGCGGAAACGCCACCATCAATTACGGCCTTCAGGTCGCCTGGCAGCGAAAGGGCAAGATCTTTCAGTGGGCGCTTCTGGCATCGACGGTCGGCATTATCTTGAACGCATTGGAGCGCCGCCTCGGCTGGCTCGGACGTCTGGCAACTAGGTTCATCGGCGTAGCGTGGACCATGGCAACCTTCTTCGTTGTTCCGCTGCTCGCGGCTGAGGACGTCGGCCCGGCGGAAGCCCTGGTGCGCTCCGGCGAGCTGTTCACCGAAACGTGGGGTGAGCAACTGGTCGGCGGATTCAGTTTCGGCCTGATCTTCGTACTGCTTGCAATTCCAGGCGCGGCGTTGCCATTCTTGCTGGGCTCAGCCTTCGGATCGACAGGCGTCGTGACGGGCGCCATCTTGATGATCGTCTACTGGCTCCTTCTTTCGGTCATCAGCGCCGCAGTACAAGGCATCTTCATGCGCCGCCCTATACGGCTACGCCACCACCAAGCAAGTCCCGCCGACCTTCCGCCTCACCGACTTCTCCACCGCCTGGCAACCCAAACAATAGCCGCGCTGTTCCTGGGAACGCCAATCTCCCGATTGGCGCCTTCGCCTTTCTCGCCCTTGCCTTCGTCGGGGCACGATATATCGTGCCCGGCAAACATGCTTGGCTACATGTGCGCCATCCGCCTCGCACAAACGGGGCCGCGTTGACTTTGCTTACGAATTTGCCTTGTTTTGTAGCGGCGGGTCGCTGAGTTTTTTCGACCCGTGATCCCTGACGAATGGGTTTAGCGTTCGCTCACGCGTCCGCGAACTTCACCAACATCTTCCCAGTGTTTTCGCCCTGCAACACGCCGATCAGCGCGCGCGGAGCATTCTCAAATCCGTTCACGACGTGCTCGCGATATTTCAGCTTACCCTCTTTGATCCACTGGGCCATCTGCGCGATGCCCTCGGGATAACGCTCCGCGAATTGCGTCACGATGAAGCCCTCGGCTCGGCTCTGTTTGCTAAGCAAATAAACGTAAGGACGGACGCCCAACTCCGGTTTCGCCGCGTTGTACTGCGAAATCTGCCCACTCACCGAAATCCGCGCGCGCACGTTCAGCACCGGAAGCACAGCGTCGGTAACGCTTCCGCCGACGTTATCGAAATAGCAGTCGATACCCTTGGGGCAAAGCTCTTTCAGTTTCGCCACGTAATCTTGCGTGGTCTTGTAATTGAAAGCGCCGTCGAATCCCAACTCACCGGTCAGCCACGCGACCTTGTCATCGCTCCCGGCGACTCCCACTGCTCGGCAACCTTTGATCTTCGCGATCTGTCCGACAAGCGATCCCACCGCCCCGGCCGCCCCTGAGACGACCACCGTCTCGCCCGCTTTTGGCTGGCACAGATCGAGAAACCCGAAATAGGCCGTCATCCCCGGCATTCCCAACGCGCCCAGAGCGGCTGAGACAGGAGCCCCGCTCGCATCCAGCTTCCCCAAGCCGCGACCGTCGGAAATCGCATACTCCTGCCAACCCCAATAGCCCACCACGATGTCGCCCGCTTGAAATTTCGGATTCTGCGATTGCAGCACTTTGCCGACAGTCCCTCCGACCATCAGCTGCCCGATATCGACAGGATCGGCATACGTGCGCACGCCCGTCATCCGCCCGCGCATGTAGGGATCGACGGAAAGAAAAAGTGTGCGGATAAGGATTTGCCCGCTCGCGAGCGCAGGGACCGGCGCCTCGACCAACCGAAAGTCCGATTCCTTCGGCATCCCCACAGGACGCGCCGCCAAAACAAACTGGCGATTCACACTAGGCAGCTGAGTAGCAGTAGTAGCAGTCATGGCAGCCGTATTATGCCAGAGTCTCGTGGCGCAGGCACTCTTGCCTGCGCGCTGCAGCTTCGCCCTTTGCTCTTGCCCAGGTGGGATCTTCGCTCCGTCGTTTTGCCTTCGTAGGGGCACAGCATGCTGTGCCCGGCAAACGTGCTTGGCGTGTTGTGCGCCATCCGCCCCGCACAATCGGGCACCGCGTGTGGAGTGCGGGAGCTTGCTCCCGCTGTTTGCCGCCCGGGCTTGCCCGGACGTGCTCCTCGCAATTCCGACATGCACCGTCGCGCCGTCCGCACTGTTGATCGGTGCTCACCTTTTCTCGCCTTTGCCTTCGTAGAGGCACGGCGTGCTGTGCCCGGCGAACATCCTTGGCTACTTGTGGGCCACGTCATTCCGAGCGGAGTTTCGTGCGCTTTTGCCTTTCGCGCGGTGTATGCGCGCGCGAAACGCAGCGAGGAATCTCTCTTGGATGTAACACCAAGCGTCGCACGTGGCAACATGAGTGGCGCAACGCTACCTCGGCGGAGAAGGCACTCTCTTCGATCGCGCCGCTCTCCACTTGAGTCTAGACGTGCATCCGACGTCCAAGATATTATCGGAATGCGCCGCCCGCCTGGGTTCGCGGCGCGGCTCATCAAATAATCCCGGAGTGGCGGAACTGGCAGACGCGCACGACTCAAAATCGTGTGGCCGTAAGGCCGTGATGGTTCGACCCCATTCTCCGGGACCAAAAGTCCACACCCACCGTAGACGACTTTTCTTTACACCAACAGGTACTTGCGCGCTCCCACCCCCGAACGCTAGAATTTTTTCTGTATCCTCGAACTACGCCCTCCTGAGTTAGCATCCGGCCGATGCTCCCTCGCGTTCGCCGCCTCTTCCTCAACCCATCGCCTGCGAGCCGCCTGCTCGCCACGTGGTAGACTCAGGCCCGGAGGAATTTAGCGTGACGGTGAAGTTTGGATTGTTTGGTGGCGCGCAGGACAAGCCGCAAGAGGAATTTGAGGGTGAGTATCTTGTGTGCCACGCGGAAGGTGACTGCGTCGCGGTTAGCATTATTCGTAACGAGGGAAGAGGGACCGAAAGGGCATTCGCTGTCATTCGGTTGCCCGAGGGCTGGTACGTAAAAGAAATCGAGTGACGGACGTGACCGGTTTGGTGGGCCGGGCGACACATCAGGGCGCGAGTTGAGTTAGCATTCCTAGGCGATGACCCTGCGCATTCGCCGCCTCTTCTGCAATCCCCTATTCCTAGTCTGCGCAACCGCATTCCTCGCCGCCCTTCTCGTCCAATCCGGCGAACTTGGCACCAGTGACACCACCCATCGCCTTCAGGCCACGCACTCTTTTTGGACCTCCGAGCCGCCCGTGGACCCGAGCGAGTACCCTGAGTTTGGAATTCACGGTCGCAACGGAAAGCTTTATGGCTGGTACGGAATCGGGCAATCGCTGCTGATGCTCCCCGCGGACATCGCCGGTACCTACGCTCGAGCAATTGCAAATCTTTTCCGCTTACGATGCCGATCCCGCCGTCCGCAGCATCGTGGTCAGCTACTCCACCAATATTCTCGTCTGCGTGCTCACGATTTTGGTCTGCTGGCGACTCCTGGGCCTCTTCGATTTCACCACCAACCAAAAAATCGCGGGTGTCTTTGCGCTCCTTTTCTGCACCACGTTTCTCCATTACACGCAGAACATGATGGAGAACAATTACATTTTGCTTCTCACCCTCACCGGCCTCGCCTTCCAATACGAATGGCTGAAAACCGGCAGCAAGCGCGCCTTGCTAATCGGTTCGCTGGCCCTCGGCGCAAACCTGCTGACGCGTCTAACCACAGCAATGGATCTTCTTGCCGTGCTCCTGTTTCTTCTGATCACGGCATGGCTCACAGGAATCAGAGGAAGCGCGTTGCGCGTGCGCTTTTCGCGCTACTTGAAAATCGCATTCCCCGTTTACGTTGCTTTTTTTCTGATGGATCGCGCCTATCAATATTACCGTTTCGGATCTTTCACCAACACGTACATTCAACTGTTCGGCCGCGAGCAAAAACTTCTGGATCCGTCACTCCCTGCCGCATACCCCTTCGAAACGCCCTTCCACATCGGATTCCTGGGACCGCTCATCACTCCGGAAAAATCCATTTTCTTGTTTGATCCTCTGCTCATTCTCACGGCGATCATCGCGGTCGTCGCCTGGAAACGCTTTGGACCTGATATTCGCGCGTACCTCATCTCAGCCGCAGCCCTCATCCTGGGATACATCTGCTTCTACGCAACGTTCACGGTCTGGAGCGGCGATTTCGCCTGGGGCGACCGCTACGTTTCCACCGCCGCGCAAATGGCGGCATTCATTTCCGTCCCGCTGCTGATGCGACATCGCGCGGATGTAGGCCGATTCGTGTGGCGAATCGGAATGGCACTGATCGCCGCTAGTGTGATCGTGCAGATTTCCTCGGTAATGTTCTGGTGTCCGCTCGAAATTTATCAGATGGAAACGCTCGGTCATCCGACTTTCGTGATCGCGCTCCGCCTCAAAAATATTCTCGCCTTCAGCCTGGGAAAAATGAATCAGTGGGACCTCACCAACGACGCGATGAAGCAAGATCCGTGGGATTACGTCCACATCACCACCTTCAATTTCCTGCCGTTCTTGCTGGCGCGAGTCGGAAAAGCCGCCGCATGGCTCGTCCAGATGCTCACCGTGATCTGGTTCACGATTCTCGCCGCGCTAATCGCGCTACTCACGTTCATTCGCAGCCGCGCAATCGCCGGAAAACTTGAGCCCACCCCCCGCGATTGAGCGCGTCGGCTCGGGGGTTCATGTAGCTCACCCCGCCTTCACGGGGTGAGGGTTTTCGCACGCAGAGCCGCCGTCCGGCGCCCGTTCCATCGCACGTCATTCCGAGCGGAGTGTCCCGTGCTTTTGTCTTTGCGCGAAGCGCCGGGACACGCAGTCGAGGAATCTCTCTTCGATGTAGCCGTCGAGAACACTCATACGTGATACCGTTATCCTGAATGCTGCGTGATGAATCATATTGCCGCCCCGGTGCGTCTAAGTTGATGATGGCCGCTTTGGGAGGAAAATCATGCGCCTAACGGACTTCGCTCTTTGCACCCTGCTGGTTCTAGGCTTCGCCGTCATTGCAACTCCCGCCTCGGCGCAAGTCGCCAGTCCTCCCGCGAAAGCGGAGTGCAAATTTCCAGATGGCAAAACCATCCACGTCGATTATTCGAGCCCGCGCATGCGTGGCCGCAAAATCTTCGGCGCTTTGGTTCCCTACGGCGAGCCGTGGCGCGCAGGCGCCAACGACGCCACTACATTCGCAATCGACGCCGAGATGAACGTCGGCGGCAAATCCGTCCCGGCAGGCAGCTACACGCTTTTCACGCTTCCCAAGGCCGATTCTTGGATGCTCATCATCAGCAAACAAACCGGCGAGTGGGGCGAACCCTACCCCGGCGAGGAATATGACTTCGCACGCATTCCGATGAAAGTTTCCAAACTCCCGTCGCCGGTCGAAGATTTCACCATCGCCTTCGATCACTCCGGAGGCGCTTGCACGATGCATTTGGATTGGGAAACAACGCGAGCTGCCGTGGAAATTTCAGAGAAGAAGTAATTACTGCGGTACGCGGACGCGCGCCTGCGCCTTGTCGTGATGCTGCCGTGGTTCAACGATCGCGCGAAACACGCGGCCCCGCCCGATCAAAAGTTCACCCGAACGCGCCTCCACATCGAAAACCAAAAATCGCCCGTGATATTTCACGAATCGCGCCCACGCCTGCACCGTCGCGCCGGGTCCCACGGCCTTCAAGTGATCCACTTCGATCCGCGTCCCCACCGAAATCGTCCCCGGCGGCAACTCCGATCGCACCGCGACCACGGCGGCATGTTCCATCAGTCCAATCATGGAAGGCGTTGAAAATACCGCTGGCAGATTCGGATCGATCGTCTGCAGCGTATGCTCCGGCCGCACCACGCGTTCGATCGTAGCTTCCAGTCCCAGCCGAAGTCCGTCGGGACGCAAAGGCGCCGCCAGTGTGCTTTCGCCGCTTCGTCGCGCCGGTCGCTCGACGCTTGCCGCGCTTGCTCTTGGCTTTCTTCACGGCAGGTACTCGCGGCCCACATGATCCGTCGTGCTCGCAATCCCGCGAAAACTAAACCAGCTGCGAATAAATTCAATCAGCGTGATTCCAAATTGGTCCCACAGCCGTTGCTTCAGCGTCCGATAGTCCTGCGTGCCGCTGAACACATCGCGAATTAAATCGCGAAACGCCGGCGAATAATTTAGCAATTGGACCATCCGCGTGGTGATCGCGCCGCCCAGAAAATTCCCTCGGAAAATCTTCCGCGCAATTTGCGCCGCCAATTCCAGATCGGCGGAAAAGGCCGCACGCAGCCGCTCCGGATACGCCTGCGGTTGCCCTTCCACCAGCGCCTGCGCCAGCAAGTCGCCCGAGCGCAGCGCGTAGTAAAGCCCTTCGCCCGTCACCGGATCGACGCAAGCCGCCGCGTCGCCCGCCATCGCCCAATTCCTTCCCACAATTCGGCGATTGCGAATCGTTTGCGCCTGCGGTGACGGCAGCATGTGGCTATAAAATCGCGCGCCGGCCATGGGAATTTTTTCCTCGTCCACAAATTGATCCAGATGCCGCCGCAATTGCTGCGCGGGACTCTGTCCCATCTTCGCGCAGATGCCCACGGAAAGGTGGTCGGCTCGCGGAAATGACCACATGTATCCCTCGAACTCCTTCAGGAATTTTACTTTCAGGATGTCTTCCTCGGTGGGCACAAAGTAACCAAGGGTCACCTCGAGATCCTTGGTACCCAGCGCAGTCGTTTCCGGCAGCAGTTGATTCCGCGCACCCGCGGCCAGCACCACAAAATCCGAACGCCGCGCATCGCCGCCAACTATCAGTTGCACCTGCGCCCCATCCGTATCCACGCTCGTCACGCGCGAGCACACCGTCGTGCAACCCGCGGCAATCGCGCGATCGAGCAGCAACCCGTTCAAAACTTTCCTCGCGTAAATCACAATCGGATGGCTCATCTCAAATCGTGCGCGATGGCCTCCGCCCGAAATCAGCTCCGCCGTTCGCACGATTTTTTTCGGCTGAGAACCTTCTAGCAGGAAAGGATAAGCTTGAATCGCTTTGTGAGTCAGGCCGCCGCCGCACGGTTTTTCCCACGCGAGGCGCTCGTCGAAAATCGTGACGTTGAATCCGTGGCTTGCCAGGCGCTCGCCGCACAGCGCGCCAGCCGGCCCTCCTCCGACAATTGCAATATCCTTCATGGCCGGCGCGTTTGGCCCTTTTCCCCGTTTCGTTGCCCGTGCATTACGTAAGCGGCACGCAAGTAGAACGACCACCCCAATAAATTAGGCGCAAAGTATAGCACCAAAAACAGCGGCGGCAGCCCGTGAGCCGCTCCGGCCAGTAACGCATTCGCACCAACGAATTCCTGCATACCCACCGACGCCGGGATTGGCCTTCACTCCTCGATTCCGTCCGCTTCAACCGCGCGTGGTAGAATTATTCCTTCGGCCGTTCCTGCGGGATCGCGCCGATGGGCAAGCGATTGGGACAGGCAGTCTCGCAAAGTGAACCGCTTCTCTACCGGGGCGCCTCGGAACGCAACGGCCAGGGAGTAGTGCGCCCGCTCAGCCCGTCTAACCGCTCGTTTCCTCATTCCCAGCACCGTTTCACACTCTCCACCCACTCCACCGGTCGGGTCCGCGCATGATTCTCCCGCTCGTTTCCGAACTCGTCGCCCGAATCGCGCGCCTCGCAGCGATTCAGCAAGGCTGCGACAAACTTCGCCGCAAGGAAGCCGAAGTTGCCTTCGCCGGTTTCACCGACTCCGCAAAAGCGATCCTCGTCCCGCTGATTTTTCGCGAACTCGGCCGCCCAATCATTCTTCTGGTGGATTCCAACCAGCGCGCCGAGGAATTGCTGGAGCCGCTCCGCTGGTTTTACCGCGCCGCCACCGCGAAACCCGGCGCTCGCGTCGTACGTTTTCCCGCCTACGACGTTCTACCCTACGAAAATCGCTCGCCACATGCGGAAATTTCCGAAGGTCGCGCCGTCGCCCTCTGGCGCATGGCTTCGGGCGAAGCCGATCTGGTGATCGCCCCCATCCAGGCGGCTTTGTGGCGTATGCGCGACCGCGATTTCTATCGCGATTTGGCTCGCGTGATTGCGCGCGATGATTCCATCGCCCACGAAGATCTGATCGGCTTCCTCAATCGCGCTGGCTACGAAAAGCAAGTCACCTGCGAGATGCCGGGACAATACTCCGTCCGCGGCGGCATCATCGATATTTTCTCGCCCGAAGCGCCCCAGCCCGTTCGCGTCGAGCTTCTCGGAGACACGATCGAATCCATCCGCGCATTCGATCCTAATACGCAGCGTTCCACCAATCCCGTGGAACGCGCCGTGCTCCTGCCGCTCACCGAGCTTCTTCGCGGCTCCGAAGTTCTCACGCACCAGGCCGTCGCCTCCGCATCGGGGCGCGCGGACGAAGCCGCTCCTCCCGGCTTTTATCCCGGCTGGGAATTTCGCGAATTTCCGCTCGAGCACCGCCCAGGAATCCTTTTCGATCTCCCTGCTGAACCGCTCTTGGTCATGGACGAGCCTTCTCTCCTCCGATCTGCGATCGAAAAATATCGCGCGCGCATGCAAGCAGCCTTCGACAAAGCCGAAAGCCCTCTCGCCGAGCCGCCCGATCGTTACATCTTCAACGAAGACGAATGGTCGCTCGCGCTTCAACTTTTCCCGCAACTCTCCATCGAGCATTTGGCGCTCTCCGGCGGCGCTTCCGAAACATTCGCGCTGCAAACTCAGCCCACCACGCGCCATCACGGCAACGTGCCCGCCTTCATGGACGAAGTTCGCGCTCGTTTACATGGCGGCGAACACGTCCTCGTCTCCGCGGCCAGCACCGGCGAACTCGAGCGCTTCGCCGATATCTGCCACGAGTACGATCTGCCGTATAGTGTTGGCGAGCTTGAGGAAAATGTCACCGTCACGCGCCTCGCGCAGGAATCGAGCGCCACCAACGCTCCGGCGATGGTTCTTGTGAAAGCTCCGCTCGCGGAAGGCGTCGTTTTCCCCGAAGCGCAAATCGCCTTCTATGGCAACGCGGATTTATTTGAGACGCCCCCGCAGCTCCAACGTTCGCGGCCCAAGACCGCCAGCTTTTTCAGCGATTTTTCCGATCTCAAGCCCGGCGATTTCATAGTCCACGTCGATCACGGCATCGGACAATTCGAAGGTTTGCGTCAGGTAATCGTCGAAGGCGCCACCGGCGAGTTCATGCTTCTGAAATACGCGGGTGACGCCAAACTCTACGTCCCTCTCGCGCGCCTCGACCTCATTCAGAAATATCAGTCGCTCGGCGGAGTCGATCCGGCGCTCGATCGCCTCGGCACAAACATTTGGGAAGCTCGTAAGACGCGCGTCCGCAAATCCGTGAACGACATGGCCGAGCAGCTGCTCGCGCTCTACGCCGAACGCAAAACCGCCCCGGGTCACGCATTCCCAAAGGACTCCAATTGGCAGCACGAATTCGAGGATGCCTTCGAATTCGAGGAAACCGCCGACCAAGCACGCGCCATTGACGACGTGAAGCGCGATATGGAATCTCCTCTCCCATGGACCGCCTGCTTTGCGGCGACGTCGGCTACGGCAAGACGGAAGTCGCCATGCGCGCCGCTTTCAAAGCTCGTAGCGGACTCCAAACAAGTTGCCGTCCTCGCTCCCACCACCGTCCTGGCATTCCAGCATCTGGAAACATTTCGCCGTCGCTTCGCGGCTTTTCCCGTGCGCATCGAAATGCTCAGCCGCTTTCGCACTGCCAAGGAACAGAAAAAAGCCCTCGAACGAATTCGAAGCGGGCAAAGTGGACGTGATCATCGGAACGCATCGCCTGCTTTCCAAGGACGTGAAGTTTCACGATCTGGGCCTGCTCGTCGTGGATGAAGAGCAGCGCTTCGGCGTGGCGCACAAAGAGCGCCTCAAGGAAATCCGCAAAAATGTCGACGTGCTCACCATGTCCGCCACTCCCATACCCCGCACGCTGCACATGTCGCTCGTCGGCCTGCGCGATATGAGCGTGATCGAAACGCCTCCGCGCGATCGCCTCGCGATTCAAACCAGTCGTCTCGCCTTTCAGCGAAACACTGGTTCAGCGCGTGATTGAGGAAGAGCTCTCACGTGGCGGCCAGGTTTTCTTCGTTCACAATCGCGTCGAATCGATCGCTTCCCTTGCATCGATGGTCCAGCGTCTCGTCCCACGCGCGCGCGTCGTTGTCGGCCACGGCAAGATGAACGAATCAGCGCTCGAAAAAGTGATGCTGAAATTCATTCGGAATGAAGCCGATGTGCTCGTCTCCACCACCATCGTCGAAAACGGCCTCGATATTCCGCGCGCAAATACCATCCTGATCAATCGTGCCGACCGCATGGGCCTTTCTGAGCTTTACCAGCTTCGCGGCCGTGTGGGCCGCTCCAACCAGCGCGCCTATGCGTACCTTTTAATTCCGCCCGAAGGTTCGCTTACTCCGATCGCACGTCAGCGCTTGGCCGCCCTTCAGGAATTCAGCGATCTCGGCGCGGGGTTTCGCATTGCCGCCCTCGATCTCGAATTGCGCGGCGCCGGGAATCTGCTCGGCGGCGAACAGCACGGCCACATAGAAGCCGTCGGTTTCGATATGTATTGTCAGATGATGGAGCGCGCCGTCGCCGAACGAAAGGGCGAGCCCGTCGCGCCCGAGCGCCGCGCCACGTTAAATCTCGGCCAGGATATCCGCATCCCCGCGGAATACATCGAGAACGAAAATCTTCGCTTGCGCATCTACAAGCGCATCGCGGGCGTTACGTCAGAGGCCATGCGCGATGAAGTTCGCAAGGAATTGGACGATCGCTTCGGCCCGCCCCCTCCAGCCGTAGTGAACCTCCTCGATTACGCCGTACTGAAAGCCCTGGCCGAAAAGCTCCTGGTTTCAAACATAGACCGCCGCGCCGATCAGTTGGCAATCAAGTTTTACGAGGATACGCCGCTTGGCCCCGAACGCCTGGTGAAACTCATCGGCAAGCGCCGCGATATGCGCCTCGATCCCGCTGGCATGCTCTTGCTGGATTGGAAGCGAGGCAAGGAAACAAGCCCAATGGAAGCCGCTAAGAAAGTGTTGATGCAACTACAAGCGTAGCGATAAAATCACTCCGAGTGCTTACCATGAAAATTAAGAATATCTCCCAACTTGCGTCTATCTCCATTTTTGCCGGCTTGATCCTAGCTCCCTCCATTTGCCTCGCTCAGACGAAGGGCGCTGTCGTTGAACAAATCGTCGCCCGCGTGAACAACCAGATCATCACCATGTCTGATTACCAAAAGGCGTATGACCAGCTCCCGCAAGAGGTCCGCCAGGATTGCCAGAATTGCCCGCAGGAAGAGATTCAAACCCACGTGAAAGATCGGCAGAAGAACCTGCTGCGGGACATGATCGATCAGCAGCTCCTCATTGAGCGTGCCAAGGACATGGATATCAACGTCGAGACAGATCTGGTCAAACGGCTCGATGACGTCCGAAAACAGAACAATCTCGCCAACATCGATGATCTCGAGAAAGCCGTCGAGGCGCAGGGCATTGTCTGGGAAGATTACAAGAACCAGCTAAAAAACAGCATCCTGACCCAGCAAGTGATCCAGCGCGAAGTGGGCGGCCGCATGGATATCGGTTCCGACGAAACAAAGAAATACTACGAAGCGCATAAAGAGGAATTCAACCGGCCCGAAGAGGTCGCACTTGCCGAAATCATGCTGAGCACCGAAGGCAAAAGTCCCGAGGAAATCTCCGCCGTTCGCACGCGCGCCGAGGACCTCCACAACCGCCTTGTAAAAGGAGAAGATTTCAACGTGCTCGCGAAGCGCTATTCGGAAGGCTCCACGGCCCAGGATAACGGAACCCTTGGCGAATTTCAGCGCGGCCAGCTCGCCAAGCAGTTTGAAGACGCCGTCTTTCCGCTGGAAAAGGGCCAATTCACCGACGTGATTCAAACCAAAACCGGTTTTGAAATCCTGAAAGTGCTCGACCATTTTCAGGCGGGTTTGCAGCCCCTCAACAAAGTCGAAAGCGAAATCACCAATATTCTCTACCGGCAAAAAATGGAACCCGCCATGCGCACCTATCTTGCGCAATTGCGAGAGGAAAGTTACGTGCAGGTGAAGCCCGGTTATACGGATACAGCCGCGGTATCCGGTGCCACGGTGATTCAGGAAGTCGCTCCGACGCCGGACACCTCCAGCAAGAAAAAAGAGAAGAAGAAGCTTCCTTTGCCGAAAGTCAACGGTTGATGAAGTCAGACTTCATCGTAGATCTCGCCGATGGACAAATGGTCGCGTCGCTCTTTCTCGTTCGCGAGAAAGAGATACGCACCTCCGTCCGCAGCGGAAAGTCCTGGCTCGAGCTGAGGCTCGCCGACCGCACCGGCACCATTCCCGCGAAAATGTGGGACAATTTCACGCTCCTCGCGCCCACCTTCGAATGCCACGATGTGATTCAAATTCGCGGCCGCGTAAAACTCTATAACGGCCAGAAAGAACTCACCATCGAGCAAATCATTCCCGCCGCCGAGCGCGATTACGACCTCGGCGATTTTCTCCCGCGCACGAAATACGACGTCGAAAAACTCTATGCCTGCGTGCAAGACGCTGTCGCAGGAATGAAAAATCCCTGGCTCAAGCAATTGCTCTCGAATATTGTTGGCGATCCGGCCATCGCCCCGCAGTACAAGCGCGCGCCCGCCGCGATGGTGATGCATCACGCCTACATTGGCGGCTTGCTCGAACATGTGGTGAGCTTGATCGGTCTCGCGGCTGCCGTCTCAACGCATTATCCCGATCTCGATGCGGACCTGCTGCTCACCGGCGTGGTGTTGCACGATGTCGGCAAGATCGAGGAATTCCGTTACGCGCGCGGCATCGAGTATTCCGAAAAAGGGCGCCTGCTCGGCCACATCATGATTGGCACGGCGATCGTGCGCGAGAAAATCAATGCCATCCAGGGATTCCCCGCGCCCCTCGCCACTCTGGTTGAGCATCTTATTTTGAGCCATCATGGCACGCACGAGTTCGGCTCGCCTTCCCTGCCGCAGATTCCCGAAGCCGTGGCGCTCAATTTCATCGACGATATCGATTCGAAAATGGCGGGCATGCGCGTGAGCCTCGATTGTCCACCGGACGCCGCGCAGCCTTCGCTCTGGACCGATCGCAATCCGGCCCTTCGCAGGGCTCTGCTTCGCGTGAAACAATTCTTGGCGGATGGCGCGCCACCGAAATGAGCGTCCACATGAATCCGGAGCCGCAATTCCATGACTGATCCTGCTCGCACTGAGCGCAGCGAAGGTGCCGTCAAGGCGCGTTCGCCCAAGCATTCGCTGCTCGATCTCGCGCCGCTCGAACTCGATTGCATGAAAACGCTCTGGCCGGTGGGCGAAGCCACCGTTCGCGAGATTCGCGAGCGCCTCGCTGCGCGTTTGCCGCGCGCCTACACCACGATCATGACCATCATGGACCGCCTTGCGCGCAAGGGCGTCGTTGAGCGCCGTAAAACCGGCCGCGCCTATGTGTATCGCCCCGTGCTCGCCGCCGAAGACGCGCGCGCACAGGCATTGCGCCAGGTGATTGAGAATTTTTTTGAGGGCTCGAAGGAAGCTTTGCTCGCGCAGCTTGGCAATCCAACTGAGAGCCGCGCTTCGGCTGTTCCGTCCGCGCCTGCCCGCTGCGGAAAGCGAAGTGCGCGCGGATTCTGCGCCTCTTCCCCCGGTGAGGTTCGACTAAATGTTTCCCGCGGAACTCAAAATTCGAGACTCGCTGATTCGCCCTGCCACCATCCTCGCGCCCATGGCTGGCGTTACGGATACGGTGTTTCGCCGCGTGATTCGCTCGCTCGGCGCTTGCGGCCTGATCATGACCGAATTCACCAGCGCCGAAGGACTCACGCGCCAGGCCGCGCGCACCCTGCGCTACCTTTATTTCGATGAGGACGAGCATCCCATCGCCGGCCAGATCTTCGGCTCCGATCCGAATGTGATGGCTTCCGCCGCGGCGCTGATCGAAGACCTCGGTTTCGATCACGCGGATATCAATCTCGGTTGCCCCGTAAAAAAAGTAGTGAAGTGCGGCGGCTCCGGACTTCTGCGCGATCTGGTTCACCTCGAAAAACTTTTGCGCGCCGTTCGCGCGGCCGTGAAAATCCCGCTGACCATCAAAATTCGCTCCGGATGGGACGAAAACAACATCGTCGCAACGGACGTGGCGCGAATGGCCGAACAAATCGGCATCGAAGCCATCGCCGTCCACCCGCGCACGCGCATGCAGGGCTATGCCGGGTTTGCGGATTGGAAAATTATTCGCGCGGTGAAGGAATCCGTCCGCATTCCGGTGATCGGCAATGGCGATATCCGCAAGCCCGAGGACGCCGTACGCATGGTGGAAGAAACCGGCTGCGACGCGATCATGATCGGCCGGACCGCATCCTCGAATCCCTGGATTTTTAGCCAGATCGCGGATTACATTTCCACGGGAAGATACAACGAACCCACCGAGCTCGATCGCTACAATCTCTTATCCGACTATTTTCGCAGCCTGATTGCCGCCGAAATGCCGGATGCCATCGGCAAAATGAAGCAGTTCGCCACGCTCTTCACGCACGGCGTGCGCAATGGCGGCGAGCTTCGCCAGCAAGTTCACCACTCGCAAACAGCCACCGAAATTCTCGACAAAGTCGACACTTTTTTCGCCGAGTCTGCCGCACCTGTCCCGTCTAACTAGATACATTTCGAGGTCAAAAACGGTCAAAAAGAGCCCGCCAGAGCGCCGTTCAGTCGTCGTTGCACTCCACTGGCTCGGGCGGGTACTAGTTCTCGCGGCGGACGGTCAAAAACTGGGTTGGTGAGGTGAGAGCCCGGCCTCGAATTACGCCGAGCGGGTCTTGGCTGCTTCGGCGTTGTAGAATTTGTCTCCACCCAGCACGGCCCTGACCCCCCGAATCAAGTCGCGCCCAGCGTTCCCTTTCAGCACGTACCCATCGCAACGGGCGGAGCGAACGCTTTCTTCGAGTGTGTGGTAGGAGTGCGTGGTGAAAATCAGGATCTTTGGCGACGCGTCCATTTGACGGATTTCGTAAGCGGCTGCGAATCCCCCGGCATGCGGCATGGTGAGGTCCAGGATCACGAGATCCGGCTTCAATTCCCTGGTCTTCGCCACCGCTTCCAGACCGTCCCGCGCTTCTCCGCACACTTCGATATCCGGTTCGTCCGCGAGTAGCGAGACGACGCCGTGGCGCGTCACCTCGTGATCGTCCGCAACCAATATCCGCTTGCGCCCATTGGGGAAGGAAGGACGAAGAGGCCCTCCGTTCTTTGCTTCCTGGGTCAACGGCTCTTCAGCGGGTTCGCTCTGCCCTTCCTGCTTCACCACGGGCAGCCTTGCAAGCACTTGAGTGCCGCGATCGGTGGAGCGAATTTCTAGATTTCCTCCGATTTGGCGGAGGCGCTCCCTCATTCCGGCAATGCCAACGCCGAGCTTTGCCTCCTGCGCCCGGGCCAGAACTTCCGCCTTCATCCCCTTCCCTTGATCCTCCACGGAAACTCGAGCGGTGCCCTTATCGATCGAAAAGCTGACCCGGGCGGTTGGGCTGCCTGAGTGCCGCAAGACATTGGCGAGACTTTCTTGTACCACGCGGAAGAGAGCCGTCTCGTCGCTTGGCGAAAAGCGCGGCAGATTCGGGGTGATCTGCGTTTCCACGCGGATTTTCGTTCGCTTCTGAAATCCTTCCGCATACCAGCTCAGCGCCGAGCCGAGGCCCAACTCATCGAGCAAGGGAGGATGCAGAAGGTAGGAGAGAGTGCGAATTTCGTCCTCGATTTTGTGGGCCAAGCCGACGGATTCAGTAAGGGCCTCGCGCACTTTTTCCGGCGAATTGAGATTCCTGGCCGCAAGTTCGAGGGACATGCCGAGGACGGCCAGCTCCTGGCCGGTGATATCGTGCAGGTCGCGTGCGATGCGGCGGCGCTCGTCATCTTGCGATTGCATGAGCCGGGCGGACAGCGAATACAACGAAGCCTTCGAATTCCGAAGTTCCTGGTTGGTCTTCACCAACTCGGTGACTTCAGAGGCGACAGCGCGAATCGTCGCGCTACCATTGCGGCCGGGAATCGGACCTAGCGATAGCCGTACCACGCGAGTCTCGCCGGAGGTATTGATCTTCATCTCGCCGCCGACCGGGGCATCGACGGCCGCAGCCAGCGCGGAGTTCAGCGAGTTCCAGCTGCCGGCCGAAATGTACCTTTGAATAGACGATCCGGTCGGAGTGTTATGCCCGGGAACACCCAAGATCTCGGCGAAACGGCGGTTGGCATAGAGGATAAGTCCGTCGCGAGAAATGTTCGCGACACCCGTATCGAGTTCCTCGAGAAGGGCCAGCAGCACATGGTCTTTGGAGTTGGAATTTCCCCCGGCAGGATCAGCGCCGTTTCGGGTGCGTTCGCCGAAAGATGTCGATGCAGGTTTGTCCGCGGACCTTTTCTTTCGCACGAAGCAACCTCGTACCGGCCGGGGCTGTAGTATACAGCAGAGTAGTGGCAATGGAGGCCAAATCTAAGGATTGCGCGAGCAGTCCTATTACGCGGCGCGTCGGGCGAGCGCCGAGACCGAAGGCCCACCCCCGAATTATCTGGCCGAGACGGCGTTTGTGAGGGCGGAAACGTTGACCAAGGTGATTACAGCGCCGTCGATTCTGTCGTCGGCGCGATAGGGCAAGATTCGCAGCTGGTAGCGATTGCCGTGGCTATCGGTAAACTCTTCTTCGATCGTTTGAAGGTTGGACATGACCCGCAAGACCAAGGGCTGGAGCGGCGGAATCTCGATGGTGGGGTTGACGTTGAAGAACGGCCGGCCGATGTCCCCCGGTATCAAGCCATAAATCTGTTGCGCACGTGCGGTGAAGCGGCGGATGGTGAGGTCGTTGCCAACCATGATGACGGCGATGTCGATGGAGTTCAGCAGATTGTTCAGATCGTTGTTGATCAGGTTGACGTCGATGTTGCGACTGCGCAGTTCGTCATTCACCGTGGTCAGCTCTTCGTTGGCGGACTGCAATTCTTCCTTGGCTGTTTCCAGTTCCTCGTTGGTGCTTTGAAGCTCCTCATTGCTTGAAAGAATTTCCTCGTTGGCGGATTGCAACTCCTCGTTCATGGCTTCCTGGGTCTCGATTAAGGACTGAAGATATTCCTTGGTGGCAGAGAGTTCGCCTTCGAGCTTGGTGATGCGCCCGATGGAGGCTCGGGATTCCTTTTGCGGTGTCCCGCGCCGCCGCGGCCCTTTGTGAGCAGCCTCTTTGGACGTTTCCTGAAAAATGACCATAAAGAGATGCTCCTTCAAATTGGATACAGAGACAGGAGTCACCTCGATACTGACAACGCGCGCGGAATCAGTCGCGCCACCGTTTCCATTCCCAGCCTTGATTTGAATATTGTGCTTCCGAACGGTCGCTTTCTCTTTTTTCGCTCGGGCGATGGCGTCGCGGAGATCGAACAACAGGCCATCGCGGGCCATTTTGAGAATGCTATGGCTGGCTCGCCCCGGAGCGATCTTCAAATAGAGTCCAATATTCCCGCGGCTGTGCAAGATATCGAAATCATCGTTGATAAACACCGCAGCGGGAGCGTAATCGGTCAAAAGGCGCCGATCGAACTCCTTTTGAACCTCGACGGGGTTCCATGCCAACTCGGACGGTTTGCCAGGCACCCGAAGATTGTGGGAAGCGTCCTCCGGCTGACGATCCAGAGAAAAAGTGACCAGCTGATGGCCAGCCGGTTTCTTTCTGAATATTTTCGCGTCGCGGCTCTCGGGAGTGAACATGTTGGTGGCCCCGCCGATTCCCTCCGAGGCTCCAAGAACCAAGTAGCCAGCCGGGCGTAGCGCGTAGTGAAAAAGCGAAAGTGCCCTACTCTGGAGCGGCAGTTCCAGGTAGATCAGAAGGTTGCGGCAGCAGACCAGATCCATTTGTGAAAATGGGGGATCGTTCAGAAGATTGTGCTGGGCGAAGATGCACCGATCGCGGATGTTTTTGCTGATGCGATAGCCATTGTCGGACTTGTTGAAAAATCGGCGTAGGCGTTCGGGGGAGACGTCGCCTTGAATATTTTCGGGATAGGCGCCGGAGCGCGCCTTGGCGACGCTTGGGTCGCTTACGTCGGTTCCAAACAGCTGAAAAGGAGTTTCAGAAGCCTTGTCGCCGAGGAACTCCAACAGAGCGATGGCAACCGAATAGGTTTCCTCCCCGGAAGCACAGCCGGGCGTCCAGATTCGAATGGCCGATTCGGGCCCACGATTCTTTAGAAGGATGGGAAAAACGTCGGCCTTCAGAGCGTCAAAAACACGCGGATTGCGGAAGAAGCTGGTTACGTTGATCAACAGATCTTGATACAAGGCGTTCGTTTCGGCGGGATTCTTTTGAGCGAATTTCAGGTAGTCGCGAGGATTGTCGATCCTATTCACGACCATTCGCCGTTGGATTCTGCGCAATATGGTGGACTGCCGGTAATGAGTGAAATCCACTCCAGTGATTTTCCGCAAGAGCAGAAAGATCCCGGCCAAGCTAGGTTCCGGTCCGGATGAACCATCGACGCCGGGACGCCAGTCACCGTCGCGGGAGATGTAAGGATGACGCGCGAGGCGCGCCAACTCACGGGCAATTTCTTTCGGGGGGAGCACGTAATCCGTGTACCCGGCGGATTCTGCGCTTCGCGGCATGCTGTCATATTTGGCGGTAGCCGAATCTTGAGCGAAGGTCACGCCACCTTGCGCCTGAATTTCGCAAAGTCCCAGTGTCCCATCCGATCCCGAGCCGGAGAGGATCACGCCAACGGCGCGATTCCCCATCTCGGATAGAGACCTCATGAAGTGATCGATGGGCATCGCGATTCCAGCCGAAGCGTCCCGGGGAACCAGTTGCAGCGTGCGGTGGGAAATGGACATGGTGGTATTGGGAGGAATCACGTAGACGTTGTTGGGCTCGACGGGCATGCCATTGGTCACTTCGTTGACGCGCATGGGCGTGATCTTCGCGATTAAGTCGGCAAGCATGCTGTGATGGGTCGGGTCCAAATGCTGGACCAGAACGAAGGCCATGCCGGTATCCGGGGGCAAATTCCGAACTAGTTCGCTAAAGGCTTCGATGCCGCCGGCGGAGGCGCCTACGGCGACAATGAGGAAATCGTCTGTGTGGAGAGGCTTCGCATCGGATTTTGTCTCGGCTGGAAGGTGGCGCTTTTTCGAAATCAGCTTGCGTTTCATGAGTGGCCTCGCCACGGACATGCTCTAGGGACGCAGCAGCTGGGGAGCTGCGCCGTGCGCGTCAGCGGCGACACGGACAAAAGCTGTTTGAAGCCGAAGTCTAGTCCTTTTGGGGTGCGGAGGGCAACAGGGTGATGTGTTCTAAGCAGCCAGAGCTTCCTGGATCGCCTCTTCAATTGTTGTGCAACCTACAGAGGATAATGCCGCGGAATTTTCGAGATATTACAGCACGGTGTGAGTGTCGAGCAACGCGCTCATTGCTCGATGTCACTAGGAACCTCTCTTCGATTTATTTCGTGGTGCCATTTTCAATCCAAGAGAGGTCCTTCGACTGCGTTGCGCGCCCGCTAAAAACGCGGGAAAAGCAAAGACGCGCGCAACTCCGCTCAGGATGACGGCGCAAATGCGGGCCGAAAAGCCTCAGGCCTTCCCGGCACATGTCGCCGGGAACGCCTGAGCTACATTTTTCGTGCGCAAGCCGAGTTGGATGGCGGGATCACGCCAAGTACGTTTGCCGGGGACAGCATGCTATGCCCCTACCAAGAAACGGCAAAGGCAAACAGCAACAGCCAAGGCAAAAGCGCCAATCGGGAGATTAGCCTTCCTAGTTCGATGCGAGGAGCACGCCCGGGCAAGCGCGGGCGGCAGACAGCGGGAGCAAGCTCCCGCACTCCACAGTGGTCGCCCACGCGTGCGAGGCGAGACGCAACATCACGCCAAGTATGTGTGCCGGGCACGGCGGGGTGTACACTCGGGGCCGAAAACTGGTGCGATATTTCGTTGCGGAGATTCCAGACGGAGGCCGGCGTGGCCGTTGAATCGCAGGCGATGACAATTGGCGATCTGATTGACCAGCATCCGCTGAGCCGTTTTCAAATCTGGACCATTGCTCTCTGCGGAATCGTCCTCACATTGGACGGATTCGACTCGCTTACCGTCAACTTCCTGGCAACGTCAATTGCCAGAACCACTGGGATTCCGGTTCATAGCTTTGGGCCGATTTTCTCGGCCAGCCTGTTCGGCCTGATGATCGCGGCGCTGACCACCGGACCTATTGCGGACCGGTTGGGGCGCAAGTGGCCGGTGATCTTCTCGACGCTCAGCTTCGCGCTGTTCTCCCTGCTGACGGCTCATGCGCATACGTATCGCGAGTTCCTGATATTGAGATTTCTTACCGGGTTGGGACTGGGCGGCGCGATGCCCAACGTGGTCGCGCTGGCATCGGAGTATTCACCGAAGCGGCTGCTGCCCGTGGTGGTGACGATCCTATTCACTGGGATGCCGCTGGGAGGAACGATTTGCGGATTGCTCAGCGCCGAGATGATTCGTACCTGGGGATGGCACTGGGTATTTTATATCGGCGGAATCATTCCCCTGGGCATCGCGATTTTGCTGATTTCGATGCTGCCGGAATCGGCGCAGTTCTTGGCGGTGCGCGGCAAAGACCCAGCAAGAATCCGGAGAACGCTATCGAAAGTGGCGCCCGAATTCGCTTCCTCGCGGGCCGAGATCGTGGTTCCGCAGGATGAGCAGCGCCGCAAGGGCGTGCCGGTGAAATATCTGTTCACGGAAGGGCGTGCGCTTGGGACGATTCTATTGTGGTTCCCCTACTTCATTAACTTGCTGCTGATTTATTTCATCAGCGGCTGGCTGCCCGCGCTGCTGAACGAGGCGGGGATGACGGCATCGGCTGCAGTGATCGCCACCGCATTCTTCAATATGGGAGGTGTGATTGCTTGCTTGTCGCAGGGCTTCCTGATGAACCGATTCGGCGCCGCGCGAATGTTGATCTTCGAATACGCGTTGGCTGCGGTATTTGTGGGAGCGCTGGGCGTGCTCCCCAGGCACGTGATGCTCGTGGCATTCCTGGCGTTCGCCTCGGGATTGGTGGTGGTTGGAGCGCAGGCGGGGTTGAATGCGCTTGCGGCGCGATTCTATCCGACGTCGGTACGGTCCACGGGCGTGGGTTGGGCGCTGGGCGTGGGGCGCTTAGGGTCGGTTGTGGGACCGCTGGTGGGCGGAATGTTGCTGGGAATTGGATGGAGTTCGCGAGGGTTGCTGCTCGCGGCGGCAGGTTTTGCGGTGTCGGCGTGGCTGGCGATCGTGCTGAGCAACACAGTTCGCGAGCACGTGACGCCATACAGCCGTTCGCTCGATGCAGGCTGATCTTGATTCAGAGATCGGAAGAAATTCGCGGAGGAGATCATGCGTCTTCTTCTGGTGGAAGACGAAAGAAGAGTGTCTAGTTTTATCGCGCGCTCGTTGCGCGAGAATCTGTACACAGTGGACGTGGCGGATACGGGCGAAAAAGCGCTCGAAATGGTGAGCCGCGCGACGTATGACTTGATCCTGCTCGATTTGCGTTTGCCGAAGTTGAGCGGCGTGGAGGTGTGCCGCGAAATTCGCGATTCGGGCATCGAGACTCCCGTGCTGATGCTGACGGCCCGCACCCTGGTGGAACAGCGAGTGGAAGGCCTGGACGCCGGCGCCGACGATTACCTGACCAAACCCTTCGCGCTGGCCGAATTGCACGCGCGAGTGCGCGCGCTGACGCGGCGCGGATTTCACAAAGGCGGCGCGAAACTCCACGCGGCGGATCTGGAACTGGACCGCCCTCGCAGAACGGTGAAGCGCGGCGACGAAGATGTGCAACTGACGTTCAAGGAATTCGCCCTGCTGGAGCTGCTGATGATGCGATCACCCGATCCCGTGCTGCGATCGGAGATTATCGAGCACGTGTGGTCCCACGGGTTCGACACCGAGACCAATATTGTTGAGGTCTACATCAACCGGCTGCGGCAGAAAATCGATCAGCAGCATCCAGTGAAGCTGATCCAGACGGTGCGGGGCTCGGGATATAAGCTCGCGCCCCCGGAACGGTGAGCATGAAAAGGCGATCGCTTCGCTTTCGGATGATGCTTCTCTTCTGCCTGGTGGTGGGAGGATTTCTCCTTAGCACCTACGCGATCATCTATTCCATTTTTGCGCGAGAGCTTCGGGTGCAGCTCGATCGCAGGTTGAGCGAAGCGGGAATTCCCATGGTTGATGACCTTGCGGCGAACCCGCCCGATGAAGATGTTTTCCGCTTGGATCTTCCCGATGAATACCTCGAGCTGTTGGATGCGCGGTCGGGGATGCCGCTGAACATGTCGCAAAACTGGCGGGCGAATCCGATCGACGTGGGGCCGCTCGATTTTCCGGATGGGAAGCCGGTGTTTCGCACGGTGCAGGGCGCCGCGGGCCCGCTGCGAATGGAATTGATCCCGTTTCAACTGGTCCAGAAGCCGGTGGTGCTGGCCATTGCGGGACCGACACGCGATATCGATATTGTCCTGAGCAATTTTCGGCGAGTGTTGATCGTACTTATGCCAGTGAGCTTGCTTCTGATGGGACTCATCTCAGGGTGGTTCGTGGGGCGCAGCTTATCGCCGATCGCGGACCTGACGCAGCACGCGGCGAGTCTGGCGCAACTTATTTCCAAGCCGGATTTCGTGGATATGAAAGCGCCGAGGCTCGTCTCGCACTCGCACGATGAGCTGGGAGTTTTGGCCGCGACGTTCAACGAGCTTTTCGCGCGGGTGTTCGCGGTGCTGCGACAGTTGAGGCAATTTGTGTCGGATGCGTCGCACGAAATGCGCACGCCGCTATCCGTCCTGCAAGGCGAAACAGAGCTGGTCCTTTCCGAGCGGCGCGAACCCGAGGAATACCAGCGCGCCCTGGGGGTGATTCACGACGAGCTGCGCCATCTGAGCCGGATCGTGGAAGGATTGTTCACGCTTTCCATGGCGGACGCCGGGCAGCTTCGAATCGCGCACAGCGAACTCTATATAAACGAAGTTTTAGAGGAAGCTTGCGAGATCGCCATTCCGCTGGGCCGCTCGAAGGGCATCCGAATCGAGCAGCATCTGGAACCGGAGGTTGTTTCCAGGGGCGACGAAGCGTTTCTGCGCGATCTGTTTCTGGTCTTTTTGGAAAATGCCGTGAAATATTCACCGGCGAATAGCGTGATTCGGGTGAGTTTGGCCCGGGCCAATGACGCCGTGGAGGTGCGGTTTGAAGATCAGGGTATCGGAATTTCTCCGGAGCACTTGCCGCACATATTTGAACGTTTTTACCGCGCGGCGGAATCGGCGGAAGTGGAAACGCGCAGTGGCGGCCTGGGGCTGGCAATCGCGCAAGCGATCGTCCATGCGCACGGCGGGAGGATAGAATGCCAAACGGTTCAGGGCAGGGGCTCAACCTTCACGGTGTTTCTGCCGCCAGCGGGCGCGCCCGTCTCCACGCCCGTGTCGTAGGCGGCTTAGGAATTCGCCGCGCTGGCACCGGGCAGACGGCTCGCACTGAATCCGTTCCGTTGCAGATCAGGACACATACTCAAACCGTGCCGCTCCGCATGAAGCTCTGAGCCGTAATGTAGATAGGATGGATGCGTTACCGAGAGATATTCTCGCCACAATCATCGCGATTCCCTTCGTTGCAGCGGCGCTGCTCTTCGTGCTCGCAATACGCGCCGTGATTCGCGGACAATTGATATCCAAGGGCCGCTTCCTGCGGGCGAGGACGATCGTCCGCTCGGCGCAGCCGGTTCAATTTTGGCTTGAAGTCGCGCTCTATTGCGTCTGTGGGACGTTTCTTCTGTTGATGGGCTTAATGTGGGTCGGACACGATCCCCGCTGGTTCCACCAGATGATGCTCAGCAATGCGAAAGCGGCCCACGTGCCAAGATAATGCCTGCTAGAGTGCGCTTTCTCCGCGTTCCTCATTGCGAATCCTGATCGCGTCGTCCACTTTGGTGAGGAAAATCTTGCCGTCTCCGATTTTCCCGGTGCGGGCGGCCGAGACGATTGTCTGCACTGCCTTCTCGACTAGATCGTCCGCCAGGACCAGTTCCAGCTTGAGTTTGGGAATCAAGTCGACGGTATATTCTCTGCCGCGGTAGACCTCGGTATGTCCTTTCTGCCGGCCATGTCCGCGGGCTTCGAGGACCGTCATGCCTTCAACGCCAATCTCGTGAAGGGCGTCCTTCACGGCATCGAGCTTGATGTTTGAATCACCGCTTCCAGCTTGGTCATTTCTTCCCTCGAGTCTGCGTTCGTCTTGACTGTGCTCGCGGTCGTTCGCTGCAATGCCGCCGCGCATTATACACGCGCGGCGCCGCATCGGCGTGGAATAGGGGGCGGCGAGCTGATCCCATGGCGCTCATTTGCGCCCGGAATTGACTGTTTACTTGTAGGACGTTAGTCCTATTGCAGTGGGCGTACCCGAGTCCTACTCTAGGACCGTTATGGGCAGCCCCACATACCCCAAGGAAGATAAGCAGTCGTTGCTGCTGGATACGGGCCGGCGCCGCAGCATGCGCGTGCTCCTCAGCGTCCCCATCACCGTGAACGGCAAGACGAAAACCAACGAGGATTTCAACGAGGAGACCCGGACTTTGGTCGTGAACGCCCACGGAGCCTTGATTTCGCTGGCTGCGAAGGTTGTTGCCGGCCAGGAAGTGACTCTCTGAACAAATCGACTCGAAGCAAGATTGAGTGCCGCATCGTCTATGTCGGAAATCCGACATCCGGGAAGATGCAGATGGGGATTGAGTTCGTGAAACCGTGTCCCTCGTTCTGGCAAATAGACTTTCCACCGGATGACTGGGTCGTTCCAGAGAACTAGCTAGTCCCGCCCCTGAAAAACTCCGCCTCTATTTTGGCGCCGAGAGCAGTTCCGCGCGAATGTTCCCAAAAGGCAAATTGGCCTCGATCACAACGGGTGTGCGAGCGGGATCGTTGGCAATCCAAATTTCGAAACGGATCGTCGAAAGTTCCTTCTCGTATTGAAAGACATGAACGGCGATGCGCACGGCCGAAAAATTT
The DNA here is from genome assembly GCA_963723845.1 of uncultured Acidobacteriota bacterium. Taxonomy (GTDB): domain Bacteria; phylum Acidobacteriota; class Terriglobia; order Acidiferrales; family UBA7541; genus Palsa-295. The sequence continues at coordinate 12,435 of CAVRSO010000026.1, read as the reverse complement.
CCGGCCGCCACTTTCACGGGTTCGCTAGGAACTTCGCAGTGCGCGCGCATGTCGTATAGGTTGTGCCCGTCGTAAACCGGCGCGCGGAAATCCGGCGCGTGCCGCCAATCCTGCGAGCGCAGGGCGTAGAGTGTTCCCAGTGGATCGCGCGTTCCCGGAGAAACGATCACCACTGGTCCGGGCGAATGCGAAGGCTGCCGCTCGGCGAAAAATGCAGTACCTGGTCGCCTATTTTTCCCATTTCATTCCAGTGCAGCTCGAATTGGCGGCTTTCCAGCGTAGCCGCGTCCGTATAGGAATCGAACTGATCGTCCAGTGAAAAAAGGCTGCGCACGGGTCTGATCGTGTGGGCCAGGGCGCGGAAATGCCAGGCCTCGAAGCCATAGAGATTGCGACGCTCCGGAACACTGAGATCGACAGACGCAGCGTTTGAGAACGCGGCCCACGTCACCCGGTAATTCAGAGTTTCGCCAGCCCGAAACGGCATGGACTGCTCCTTCGCCATTTCGGGCGCCTTTTTCGGCTTGGTGACGCGACGCCGCGCTCCCTGCGCCGCACCGGCCGCGGCGAATGCGGGACCGCTTGATTGAAAAAGCCCAAGACAAATCCAGAAGCCTGCGGCAGCCATCGCGATCACAACGATTCCAAATTCAATCGTGAATCGGGCTCGGAATAGTCTCATCGACTTCCATCCGAAGAGTTCTCCTTCATAAGTTTCAGTTTCGCACTCGATCTTCGATTCTTGCTCACCATAGCACGGCGGTTATACTATGACGCATTCGTTACGCGATCGTTCCGACTTCCCATGACTAATATCGCCAACTTGGACTGTCCCCGATGCGCTATCTGGTAACAGGCGGCGCGGGTTTCATCGGCTCCCATGTGATCGATGAACTCGTCCATCGCGGCCAAGACGTGGTTGTCTTGGACGATCTTTCCACCGGGCAGGAGGCGAACATTGAGGGCGTCCGCCAGAAAATCGATTTTCGCGTGGGCACGATCACCGACATGAAAGATGTTCAGTCCGCATGCCGCGGAGCCGATTATGTAATTCATCTAGCCGCGCGAGCCTCCGTTCCGAAATCCGTGAAAGATCCCATCGAGACGAACCATGTGAATATCGATGGCACTCTGAACGTACTGGTGGCCGCACGTGATGCCGGAGCGCGTCGCTTCGTGTTCGCCGCATCGTCGTCCGCATACGGTGAAACTCCGGAGCAGCCGAAAATCGAGAGCATGGCCCCCGTGCCCATCTCTCCGTACGGTGTCACCAAATACGTCGGCGAACTCTACGCACAAGTTTTTGGCCGGGTCTACCGGCTCGAAAACGCGTCGATACGCTACTTCAATGTTTTTGGGCCGCGCCAGGACCCGACCTCGCAGTATTCCGGGGTGCTCTCACGCTTTATGCTCGCCATTCTTCGGAATGAACCGCCCGTGATCTACGGCGACGGCGAGCAATCGCGCGATTTTACCTACGTCGCGAACGTGGTGGACGAAACTCTGCGCGCCTGCGAGGCGCCGGGCGCTTCCGGAAGGGTTTTTAACGGCGGCACCGGCGCGCGCATCACCCTGAACCAGGTGATAAACCTTCTTGCCAAAATCACCGCCAGGGAAATTCGTCCGGCATACGAACCGGCGCGGGTGGGCGATATTCGCGATTCACAAGCGGAGATTTCACTGGCCAGAAAAGTACTCGGCTACGAACCTAAAGTGCTCTTTGAAGAGGGATTGAGACGCACTTGGGAGTGGTACAGTCGCGCGTACGGCGTGAAGTAGTCAGCCAAGTGCGCGACCGAAGATTTCAGCGCGTGCAAGCCTCAGGGTTTCTCTCTCGGTCCAAACGGCGTTCGGTGCACGGACCCTATCGGTTGTCGCAACCAGCGGATCGAATTTTCCGCGATGTGCTGCAGCTTCTCAACCGCCTTTAGTTCGTCGAGCTTGTGCCTTATTCGGCGTGACGGAAGCCTCAAGCAACGCACCCGTTGTTGCCCTAAGCCGCAGCGCAATCGGCTTCACGGACGCCGCCCTTCTGCTCCAGGCCATATTGACGATCGGCCGAGGCACGTTCCACGACGGTGAAGGTGAGGGGGGCGCGGCAGCGGGTCGCACCGGCGGCGCCGATGAAGGCGCGGAGCCTACGACAAAGGGCGATCGCACCCGGGGCGCTTCCGAAGGTGGGGCGCTGGCGACGGCGGGCTCAGGCACCTGTGGCGTTTGCGAAGCCGCCAGACTTACGACGGCGGGCGATGGCATCGCAGCTGGAGGTGCCGATACGCTTGGTTCGACAGTAGCTTTTGATACCGCAACTTCAGGCGCCGCCATCCGTTGCGCGGCAGGCTCAGTCGAGGCCGTCGCAATCGGTTTGCCGGCGAGCGAACTCTGCCTCACCCATTCGGCGAGCAGCGCGGCGTCGATTGCAGACTGCTCAACCGGAACTGATTCGCGCGTCCTCAGCGCAGACATGCGCATCCGGGAACCGCTCGATTCCATGGGGATCACTTCGGCCACGGGGCGGTCGTCGAAGCGTGCGGGAAGCGGTCTGAAATCGTCAAACCGAAATTCCCGGGCGACGTTCTCCACTATGTCCGGCTGCACCGGACGGACGCTGTCCGAGTAGGCGTTAATCAGAGAGTGCTCGCAAATCAGATTCATTACGCGTGGAACTCCACCTGAATAGAAAAAAACCGCATCCATGGCTTCCCGGCTAAAAGCAGCGCCGTCCTGGCTTCCCGCCACTCGAAGCCGGTGCTGGATGTATCCGTAAGTTTCTTCCACTGAAAGCGGCATAGTCCTGCAGCGAACCATGATTCGTTGCCGCAATTGACGAAGCTCGGGCCGATGGAGCTTCAGGTCCAGGTCCGGCTGCCCTGCAAGAACAATCCGCACCAAACTCTCGCCACCAATTTCCTGGTTCAATAGCATCCGGACTTCTTCCAGTACGGCTGTAGATAAGCCTTGAGCTTCGTCCAAAATGATTACGGGCGCCCTGCCCGGCACATAGTGCTGAGCCAACCATTGACTCAGGAGGATGCGCAAATTGGGATTCTGTCTGAGGTCGAACTTGACCCCAAAATCGGTCAGAATAAACTCGAAGAGATTGTTGATATCCAGATGAGAGTTAAAAACAAATGAGACCGGCGTTCCTTGCCGCCCCAACGTTGCCAGCAACTGATTAATCAGGCTGGTTTTGCCTGTGCCCGCTTCACCGGTTAATACGATTAGGCTCTTGCCACTCTGCGCCCCGATCGTAAGCTCGTTAACGGCACGGCTGATGCCGGAACTGAGAAAGAGATAGCGTGGGTCGGGATTAGCTCTAAACGGATTTTCCCGTAGCCCGAAAAAACTGAAGAAGGTTTGATAAACTGCCTGATCCCGACTCCGTTTAGTCCCACCCGTGCTCTCCATGCTGGGCCTCCCCTGGTAGTGTGATGCGCCACGCGCACACTTGGACACCCCTCCCACAGAGAGACCCAAGCAGTCGCGCGGCCAGAGTCCGCTGAATCTAACTGTCAGATCACAGAACGCTTACCGTCGAGGACAAGATTGAAAGGATGGAAGCTACCGCACATTTGTTCCAAAGGATGGAATATTTGGCGTTACGGAAGTCCTAGTACCTCTATGCCCGCCACGTTCCCGTATTTTTTCTCTGCGAACCTACACCGAAAAGCTCTTTTGCGCCCAGAGCTGCTTACTCGCGAGCGCAGCGCCTTCGGATAACGCGCGCAGCTTTGCCCAAGCCACCTGCGGGTGGATCCGGCCACCCATGCCGCAGTCAGTGCTCGCGATTACATTCTCCCGCCCGACGGCCTCGGCGTATCGGATGATTCGGTCGGCGACCACCTCGGGATGCTCGAGCACATTCGTTTTGTGGCTCACGACTCCCGGGATCACCGCCTTATTCGCGGGGAGCTTCACCTCGCGCCAGTCCTTCCATTCGTGCTCGTGCTGCGGATTGGCCGCCTCAACGGAATACTGGCTCGCTTTCACCTTCAGGATGAGATCCAGCACATTCTTCAGCGGCAGGTCGGTGCTGTGCGGACCTTTCCAACTGCCCCAGCAGATGTGATAGCGCACTTTCTCTTCCGGTATGCCTGCGAGCGCGTGATTCACCAATTCCACATGCGACTCGGCCCACTTTCGGAAAGCGGCCATGTCCCCATTCATCGAATATTGCCACTCGTACACGTTGACGATGATGGGATCGTCGAGTTGCAGGTTGATTCCAGCGTCGGTGATGGCTTTGTACTCCTCGCGCATGGCCTCCATCACCGCAATCGATTGTTCCTCCGCGCTTTTGTAATATTCGCCGGGCAGAATATTCACCCCAGTTACCACCGCGGTCATGAATGCATCTTCCGGATTTTTGCCGGCGAGAGCCGCCTTCAGATTCCTGATATCGCGCTGAATCGCATCGTGCCCCGTGTATCGAATTGGGCCAACGTTTATCGGGAAACGAAGTGGCCGCGATGAGGGTCCGGCGAAGGCTTCCGGCGTGCTGTAATACTCCGCGAAATCTCTGCGATCCTTGCTGCCGCCCATGAACGAATTCAAGATGCTGAAGTCCTTGGGCAGATCGCGCATTTCGAAGCCGCTCACCCGGTGGTAAACGTAGGTCGCCCAAGCGCCGTAATCGACTTCATCCGACATGGGCTTGCCAAATTCGCCGTCGTTGACCACATCGATGCCGGATTCAATCTGCTGCTGGACCACGCCTTCAACGGCACTCTTCAAATTCGATTCGAGCTTCTCGGCCGGCGCTCCGTCGCGATACATCTCCATCAGATTCGCGGGCCGTGGCAGGCTGCCTACGTGAGTCGTCAGTATGCGATTCGTGCTTTGCTTCATTTCGCGGGGCTCCTCTAGGAGTGGCTGCCCGCCTTATATCGCACTTCCGGTGAACGACGAAAGCGGTTTGTGCGATCCACGATACGGACGCGATGTCGCTCCGCTGGCACGGGTAGAAATCGCCCGTCATTGGTTGAAAACCACCACCTTGCGCGAGAACCACCGGCGCTCGCCTGCTGGCCCGACTACCGGTTGTATCAACCGACCTGTAACGTGCTGACCTATAAAGGCTTATACTGTCCATCCCGCAAGCTCTTTTGGAACGCGGCCTGCATACTCACCACCAGAATCATACCTGTGGCGTGTTGCAGGGAGGGCCCATGAAAAAATATCTCGCAAGTCTGGCAGTGATTCTGATGTTGCTCGCGGTTGTGCCCGCGCTCGCGCAGGATCAAGCGCCGCCTCCGCCGAACGACCAGCAGGGTCAGGCACCGCCACCGCCTGACGATCAAGAATACGGACGGTGGTCGTCGCCCCAGCGGTCGCAGTCGCCGCCGCCCGACCAGGCCCCGCCTGACCAGAACCAGTCCAACGAAGCCGGGCCTGGAATGGCGCGGCTCAGCTATCTTCATGGCGACGTTTCATCCCAGCGCGGCGACAATGGGGACTGGGTCGCGGCAACTCAGAACACGCCCGTCGCTGTAAACGATCGCGTCGCGACGGGCAACAACGCGCGCGCCGAAATCCAGGTCGATTATGGCGACGCCCTGCGTATGTCCGCCAACGCCACCGCGAAAATCGCGAATCTCACTCGCAGCGCGATCACGGTCCAGATCGGACAGGGGCTGGTCACTTATTCCGTGTTGAAAGGCAGCGGAGCGAGTTCCGAGGTTGATACGCCGAACTCCGCAATCCACCCAGATGGCCCCGGCGAATACCGCATCTTGGTGAATTCGGATTCAGAAACGGAAGTGGTTGTCCGTAGGGGCTCGGCGGACGTTTCTACCCCACAGGGAAGCACGCATATCGATGAAGGGCAAATGATCACCGTTGCGGGCACGGATAGTCCTGAATACAAAACTGCTGCCGCGCCGGGACGAGATGAGTGGGACTCCTGGAACGACGATCGCGATCGCACCATCCAGTCCGCCAAGAGCTGGGGCCATACAAATCGTTATTACACAGGCTCGCAAGATCTGGATCCCTATGGTGTCTGGTCCGAAGTCCCCGATTACGGTCCGGTGTGGATTCCTCAGCAAGGACCTGACTGGGCGCCTTATCGCGACGGCCGCTGGGTTTACGAGCCGTATTACGGCTGGACGTGGGTTTCCTCAGAACCATGGGGCTGGGCGCCGTATCACTATGGCCGTTGGTTCGTCTACAACGGCAGCTGGGCCTGGTGGCCTGGACCAATCGTCGATTACCCTGCCTATTACCCGATCTGGTCGCCGGCCTACGTCTCCTTCATCGGCTTTGGAGGCGGATTCGGCGTTGGTTTCGGATTTGGAAACGTGGGATGGTTCCCTTGCGGCCCCTTCGATCCGTTCTTTCCGTGGTATGGCTCGTTCGGGTTCCGCGATAGGTCCTTCGCGTTCCGCGACTTCGACCGTTTCCACGACCGCGGCTTCGATCGGGATCGCTTTCATGACCGCGATATAGATCGCTTCCGTGATCGGTTCCGGGGCGGTGATCGCGACCGTTTTTCGAATGCCGGCCGCATGTTCAACGATTCACGTACACGCTCCGGTGTTAGCTCGATGTCTTCGCATGACTTTGGCCGGGCTAGCGTTTCGAGGCGTCAATCGCCCATAAGCGAGGCCACGCTTCGGCAGTCCAGCATGGTCGCTGGCAGGATGGGCATTGCGCCATCCCGGCAAAGTTTTAGCCCATCGGGCCGCGCGGCAAATCCGGCCTCGTTCCACAACGCTCCGCCGAACTCCCAGCGGTTCTTTAGCAGCAGCGCCGCGAGGGCTAATGCCGGCGTGAACGGCAGACAATCCTCGTCCTTTGCAAATGGGCGTGGAGAATCTTCCTTCGGGGCAGGGCGGAATGCGGGTTCCGTTCAACGCCAGTCAGGTGCGAACGCCTCGGGAGCGGTGCAATCCGGCCGCCCCGGATGGCGGACGTTTAATCCACCTTCAGGCGGCTCGAACAACCGCGCTCCGGCCGTAAATTCGGCGCGCGGCAGCGTTGCACAGCCTGAATCACGTGGTTCCAATCAAGGCAGGTCGTCGCTGGGAGGAGCCGAGAATCAGAATCGAGGTTCGTGGCAACACTTCACACCTCCCTCGCAGACGCAGGGGCAGGGATCTGGCCGAGGCTACTCGCAGTCCAATGGTTCCGAGCGCGGGTACCAACGTTCGGAGGGGTCTCCGCGAGGAGGGTATTCGAACTCCAATTCCCGCCCGCCTCTTAATATGAGGCAGCCTGTGGTGACGCCTCGGGGCTCCGACTCTCGCGGCGGATATTCCGGTGGCCGCGAATACAATGCTCCGCGTCCGAGCTATAGCGCCCCGCGTGGTGGATACCCCGGCGGAGGCTACAGTGCTCCACGTGGCTCTAGTGCCCCGCGTCCGAGCTACAGCGCGCCCCGCGGCGGTTATTCCGGCGGAGGTTCCCGCAGTGGTGGAGGCGGCGGCAGCTATCATGGCGGCGGAGGTGGTGGCGGATCTCGTGGAGGCGGAGGTGGGGGGGCTCCCATGGAGGGGAGGAGGCGGAGGTCACTCCGGGCATGGGCGCTAAGTCGGCGCCCGGTGCTGGCCGTCGCATATGCGCTCTGCGGAATATGCAACACCGAGCCATTCGTTTTGCCTATGATGCTGAACACTCGGACGAGAGGAGCACACCATGCGAAAGATAGGTACGCTACTCACACTGACCCTCTTCATCGCCTTGGCATTTGCTGCGTTTCCCGGCTTAGCTGCCGCGCAAGACGATCCACCTGACCGGGTAGCGCGCCTGAATTTCATCGAGGGCTCCGTCTCCTACCAGGTTTCAGGAGATCAGGATTGGGTGCAAGCCGACCCGAATCGTCCTCTGACCACCGGCGACAATCTGTGGGCTGATAAGGATTCGCGCGGCGAAGTGCATATCGGCAGCACCGCGATTCGTCTTTCCAGTGAGACGGGCATCTCTTTTCTAACGCTGGATGACCGGACCGTACAACTTCAGCTCGCCCAAGGGACCATCGAAGTTCACCTTCGAAATCAATCGCCCGATGATGCATTTGAAATCGATACTCCCAATGTCGCGTTTACCCTCACGCAATCCGGCGAATATCGAATCCAGACCGACCCCAATGGAAGCTCCACAATTATCGTGGTGCGCGAAGGATTCGGCCAAGTAACAGCCGGCGGAGGGGATTCGTGGGATCTGCGGCCGGGGCAGCAGTTCATATTCAACGGCACGGATCAGATTTCTTATGATGCAGTCGCCGCGCCGCCCTTCGACGATTTTGAGGATTGGTGCCAGTCTCGCGACCAGCGCGAAAATGCCGCGGTTTCGGCTCGCTACGTTTCGCGCGATGTTGATGGCTACTACGATCTGGATGAATACGGGGACTGGCGTCCCGATCAGGATTACGGCGAAGTATGGGTTCCCAGAGGCGTGCCCGCGGGCTGGGCGCCCTATCAACAGGGCCACTGGGTGTACGTTGAGCCCTGGGGATGGACGTGGGTTGACGATGAGCCGTGGGGCTTCGCGCCATTTCATTACGGCCGTTGGGCGCTGGTAGGCGGCGGCTGGGCCTGGGTGCCCGGTCCAATCGTTGTGCGGCCTGTGTACTCGCCCGCGCTCGTCGCCTTCGTGGGCGGAGGTGGCTTCAGCCTGGGCGTCTCATTCGGCGGAGGAGTTTCGGGAGTGGCGTGGTTCCCGCTGGGGCCGCGCGATGTGTACGTTCCCGGCTACCGCTGCAGCCCGCGCTACGTGGAAAACATCAACGTCACAAACACGCGGGTGATAAAGGTCACGGAAGTCACGCGGGTCTACAACACGGTTTACGTGCAGCGCGATACGCGGGTCGTGAATAATTACACTTATGCTCACAACAACGTGGCGGTGACCGCTGTCTCGCGCGACACTTTCGTGAATGCGCGGCCTGTTTCTCGCGGAATCGTTCGCGTGACGCCAGATCAAATTCAGCGAGCTCGGGTTGTGGAATCGACTCCCGTTGCGCCAGTCCGAGCGAGCTACATGGGCGCGAACGCGAAGATTTCGAATGCGCGTCCAGGCACCAGTTTCGCGCAGCGTCCGGTGGTTGCGCGGCTAACTCCTGCGGTTTCGCGCCCAGCGGCGGTCAATACGAATCAGGGCCGCCCCGGCAATCAAGGACAATTCAATCGCGGAGCCAACAATTCCCCGGCCTTCAACGGCAATCGGGGACAATCTAATGGCGCTCAGCCGGCTACGCGTCAAAATAATCCGCCCCAGCAATCGCGGGATGGTTTCCGGCCGTTCACGCCGCCGGCGAATAACTCGCAACAGCCCAATCGAGGCGGGAACGTTCAGCCTAACAACCAACAGCAGCGGCAGAACCCGCAACAGCCGCAATCAGAAGTGCGGCCGCAGCAACAGCAGCTTCAGCAGCGGCAGCAAGAGCAGCAAACGCAACAGCAACAACAGCAGCAGCAGCAACAGGAGAGGCAGTATCGCTACACGTCGCCGCAAAAGGCCCGGGACGGAAACTACGACGTCCATCCTCCTCTAAACCAGCGGCAAGAACAGACCGCCCGGCCGCAGCAGCAAGCGCAGCCGCCGCGACAGCAGGCACAACCCAAACAAGAAGAGCGGCGCCAGGACAATAGGCAAGACAACAAGAAGGACAAACAGAACTAGAATTGCTTCTAGTTAGGAACCCAGCAGCGTCTAGTTTGACGCACGAAAACGTTCCATCTAGAAACAGTTACGGGTCAGAAACGGCCGCTTCAGGCGGCCGTTTCTGCGTTTAGCGGGACAAAAAAGGACGCGGAGAGCGACTCTCAGGACCTCGCTGAAACGGAGGCCGTTTCCTGAAAATTGGACCAGGGAGTGGCCGCTTTGAGCCGGTGATTCACGTTCTCGATATTCTTGACGCCCTGATCCGCCAGCCAATCCTCCAGGGCTTTCACTCCCTGCTTGGCGTAAATCGGAATGGCATCTTTCCAAGTTGCCCGGCCACAGAGCACGCCGGAGAATTTCACGCCGGACTCGGCGGCTAACTCCAGCGTTTCCGTGAAGACGTCGTTGCTCACGCCGGCTGAAAGATAGATGAAAGGCTTCTTGGCGGCGGCCGCGGCGCGAAGGAAATGTTCCTTGGCCTGATCGCGGGTGTAGGCGGATTCTCCCTTGCAAGCCTTGGCACCGGCCACGAAAGCCATATTCACCGGAACTTCGACCTTCAACACGTCCACGCCATACTGGGGCTTGGAAAATTCTTGCATGCTGCGAGCCACCACTTCGGGTTTTTTGCGCGCGTAGCCGATGCCTTTTTCGTCGGCGCCCTCTTCGTAACCGACTAATTCCAAAAAGAAAGGAACGTCGGCCGCCGTGCATTCTCCGCCGATGCGCTCCGTCCAGGCGTGCTTGATCTCATTGACGTCAGGCGGATCGAAAGGCGTGTAGTAGAGGAGAATCTTGATGCAATCGGCGCCCGCGGCGACAAGACGCCGCACGGACCAAATGTCGAGCAGATCGGGAAGGCGTCCGGGCCGCGTATTGTCGTAGCCGCTGTTTTCATAAGCCAGTAGGAGGCCGGCATTCTTCGCGCGCGCCATTGCGGCAGGAAGGCCGTATTCCGGGTCGAGCAGGATCGCGCTGGCGTGCGGCGTGAGGACGCGCACACAGCAGTTTTGAATTCTTCCAGCATGCCGGGAGCAACGGCGTTTTTGTCCACACCCTTTTCTTTGGCGATCGCGCTTTTCAGCGAACCGCGCTGGTCCATCGCCGCAGCGGCGATCACGCCGCGCGAATCCGATACAGCCTTGAGCCCCTTTTGCTTGCCTGGTGTAATGTTCATGACGATCCAATCTCCCGCGCAAAAGTCGTAAATTCAAGGCATTCTAGCATAGGCTGCGGCGGCGGACTCTGGGCTGCGTCGAAGAGAGATTCCTCGACTGCGTGTCCCGGCGCTTCGCGCAAAAGCAAAGGCGCGGGACACTCCGCTCGGAATGACGGCGCTACAAGACGGAGCAGCGGATGGCGAACAGCGAGCCAAGCATGTTCGCCGGGCACAGCATGCTGTGCCCCTACGAACGGCAACGGCGCGGAAAGAAGATGAAATTGCGGCGGGATCGTGAATAGCTCTGCGTTCATGTGGATTGTTTTCGGCGTGACGATTGTGGTTGCGCTGGCCGTGGATATCGGCATTTTCCATCGCAAGGCCTCGCGCATAACGGCGAAGACGGCACTGATCGAGACGTTTGCGTGGATCGTCCTCTCGCTGATTTTCGCCGCGTGGGTCTATTTTTTCGCGCGGGCGGCAAGCGGGGCTGGAATTCCTGACCGGGTATGTGATCGAGAAGTCCCTGAGCATCGACAATATTCTGGTGTTTCTGCTGATATTTCAGGCGTTGCGCGTGCCGGGCGAGCTGCAGCACCGAGTGCTCTATAGCGGCGTGATCGGCGCGCTGGTGATGCGCGGGCTATTCGTTTTCGCCGGGGTTGCGCTGCTGCGCCATTTCCACCCGGTTGTGTTTGTGTTTGGAGCGATCTTGGTGGTGGCCGGCGTGAGGATGCTGCTGCCGGGAGCGCGACAAATGCAGCCGGAGCGGAATTGGGTTGTGCGAGCGCTCTCGCGGGTGTTTCGCGTGTCCCACGAATTTCACGGGAGGCACTTCTGGTTCAAGGAGCGGGGAAGATGGAATGCTACACCGCTGCTTTTGGCATTGATTGCGGTGGAGGTGATGGATGTGGTTTTCGCGGTCGACTCGGTGCCCGCGGTGCTCGCGGTGACGCGCGACAGCTTTATCGCGTACTCGTCGAATGCCTTCGCGATTCTAGGATTGCGGGCGATGTATTTCGCGCTGGTCAGCGTGTTGCCGAGGCTGCGGTTTCTCGAGGCTGGGCTCGCGGCCCTGCTGATATTCGTGGGTGCGAAGATGGTTTTGCCGGAACAGATGCAGATCCCGACAGAACTTTCCCTGGCGATTATCGCAGCGATCATGGCGATCGCCGTGGGAGCGTCGCTGCTGCGCCCGAAGGCGGGCCTTTAGGCGAAGAGGGCGAAACTCATTTTCCCAGGCGAAACTTAGACAGCCGCTCGACTCTTGCGCCTTAGCATGAGCCCGAGCAGACCGGCGCCAGTCAGCAAGAGAGTACAAGGCTCCTGGCACCTGTGTTCCGCTGAGCGAAAAAGCCGCATTGAACGGGCCTTGGTGGGTGATATCCGTTCCTACTCTCAGCCAATCCGGATCAATGTCGGAGTCGCGAATCCAAGTCTGGAGGTCAGGGTTAAACGGATCCCCGGGAGCGACGATTGGCTTCGGAGCGGAGAGCCAGAGAAACGTTCCGTTGTCGAGTTCCACCTGTGGCACGAAGAAATAGTGGTGCGCCGGCAACGTATCAGAGTCGATTGAGAAATCGAACTCCACCTCCTGTCCGCTCATGGACCCGTCGCCGCCTGTAGTTTCGCCCGGCAAAGGGTGGATGCCACCAACTACAGAATTCAAGACC
>CAVRSO010000025.1:0-47908 GCA_963723845.1 uncultured Acidobacteriota bacterium | reverse complement strand
GATTGAGCAGATCCGAAGAATGCGGGGAGGCGCGCAATCGCATCTGATGCGCTGTTCGGACGAAGCGTACTACGTGGTGGCGCCCGGTAACAACCCGCAGGGAGTGAGGATCCTGGCGAATGAATTGCTGGGGACGAGACTGGCGGCGAGAATGGGGCTGCCGACGCCGGCGGCGGCGGTGGTGGAGGTGCGCGAAAACCTGATCGAACAGACCGAGGACCTTGCAATTCAACTGGGGCGCGGAAGGCTGCGGTGCCGCGCGGGGTTGCAATTTGGTTCGCGCTATCCGGGTGCTCCCGCGGAGACGGTGGTTTACGACTTCTTGCCGGACGAGCAGCTGCGCGAAGTGGTGAATCTTGCCGACTTTTGCGGGATGCTGGTGTTCGACAAGTGGACTTGCAACACTAACGGCAGGCAGGCGATCTTTCTGCGGGACAAGGGCGCATCGCGGTACCGCGCGGAAATGATTGATCAGGGATTCTGCTTCAACGCGGGCGAGTGGAATTTTCCCGACGCTCCACTACGGGGATTGTACGCGCGGCATCGCGTGTATGAGTCGGTCCGGGGGTCGAAGCGTTTGATCCGTGGATCGCACGCGTAGAAGGGAAAATGTCCGAGGAAATATTGGAGGAAGCTCTCAGCGAAATTCCGCCGGAGTGGTGCGGCTCGGAGCGCGACGCGCTGGAAGCGATGGCGGAACAATTGTTGCGTCGGCGGACGCGCGTGCGCGAATTGGTAGTTTCGGCCTGGAAATCGTCGGCACAGCCCTTTCCAAACTGGAGGTAGCCATGGCGGATGAAGCTCGGAACATGCTGCGCTACCGAATCCTTCGGTACACGCCGAATCTGGTTCGCGATGAATGGGTGAACATCGGCGTACTGCTGGAGGAAGGCGCGCAGGAGGCGGAAGGCGCGGGCCGCAGGGCCCCGAGGCTGGCGATACAGGTGATCGAGGAAGAGTCTGAAATGGCGCGCGTGCGAAGATTGCATCCGGGCGCCGATGAGGCGCTGCTGCGGGCGCTGCCTGCGGAATTCGATGCGCGTTTGCGCGCGGCGCCATCCGAAGCGGGAGCCTACGTGGAGAAACTCGACAGCACGCTTTCTAACGCGCTGCAGTTCAGCTCTCCGCGAGGCTTGCTAGCCGAAAACTTCGACGCAGAGCTGGCGCGGCTTTTCCGGGAACACGTGGCCGCGCCGCCGGCGGCGCGCGGGATCGGGCAGAACGTGAGGAACTGGATGCGTGCCCGCATGGCGGACGTGTTCCAACGGCGGCGCATCCTGGGAAAACTCGAGCACCGCGTTCCGGTGGAGGAATTCACGCACCCGGGCGACCCCCTGAAGCTGGATTACGGCTACCGCTACAACGGCACACGCGGCTACCTGCACGCCATCGCGCTCGACCGGGATGTATCGCAATCCAAGGTGCTTGCGTATACCGCCGAATCCATCCGCGCGCGCCTGCCGAATTCGATTTTTACGGCCGTGACTAACGCCGAGCCATCGCCGGAAAGTTCGCGGCATCAATTTATTGTTGAGACGCTTCGAGCGCAGGATATTTCCATTCTGCCGCTGGGGCAAATCGAGCAATTCGCGGAAGAATTGCGGCCCCGTTTGCAATGAACGACCAGACGCGGGCGAACCATTGCGTATCGCCGGCATTTTCGGGTTTGACCTGGCCGGCCTAGAGATACCGTCTCACTCGATCGCAATACTCTGAATACTGCCGGCCGTACTGCTTTTGAAGAAATTCTTCTTCACGCAATACCTGCCGGTGGAACAACGCGGTGGCGGCAACCAGATAGACCAAGAGAATCCAATTCGAGAACACCAAGAATTGGCCCAGCAGGACGAATGCGAATGCCACGTAAATGGGATTGCGGCTAAAAGCAAAAACGCCGGTGGTTATGAGTTTGTCCGGGCGGTCGGAATCAATGCCAACACGGAAGCTCTTCCCGAATGAAACAAGACTCAGAAATAAGAGGGTCAATCCCGCCAAACAGAGAAGCACTCCGAGCCAGGGGACTGCTCCGGAGTGGAAGAATTCTTGCTTGCTTGCGGCCGGTAGATCGAATGTGGCGGCGAATACGATATAAAAGTAAAGAGGGCAAGCGGCGGAATGACGAAATCCTTTTTGTCTATCTCGCCGAAATGCATCGCTTTTATCCCCTTGCTTTTCATCAGCAGGACTCGTGCCCATACCATTCCGAGCAGCAATAAAATCGTTATCGCAGCGAAGTATCTTGGCATAGACCTACTCCGTTCAAGGTGCTCTGCTTCTCGCTGGCGCACCCGGCAATTAAATTGTACCCCGCACCAACTTTGAACAAAATTAAGACGCACGCGCGTTTTGTTGACAATGCGCAAACGCGGCGCGTATGATTTCTGCGATGCAGCGCCGTTGCGTGGCGCTCAATCCCCTTCTTTGCTCTAGCCCCCGGCTGGGTGGAGTGACTGAGGTCGAAGACTCAGTAACAGGGCACGAATCCGTACGGAGGCCGCTTTCCATGTCACCCGAAACCGACCGCAACCCGGAGCCATTGGCTATCGAAACCCCGGCTGGAGAACCCGCAGCGAATAGTTCCGCTGCACAGGCGCAGAGCGCGTCCGGCGCCGCCACCGCCGTCGCGCGAGCCCAAGAGCCGCCGAATCCAATCGCGGCTGCCGTCGAGTCCGATGCGAGCGAAGCACCGGGCGCCAATCAAAGCCCCATTTCGCAGGATGAACATGCCGGAGTGGGCGCCGCTGAAGGCGCGCCGGAAGCGGCTCGGAGCGAGACGAGTCGCTGGCCGAGACAAGCGAAGCCGAGACAACGAACCGACCGAAACAATGGACCAGCTGCTGGACCAATTTTCGGTTCCACAGCCGGCGGGTGAAGGCGAGATATTCGACGGTCGCGTGCTGGCAGTGACAGACGCGGGCGTGGTAGTCGACGTGGGCGGAAAGTTTGAGGGGCTGGTGCCCGCGCAGGAATTCTCGATTCGGGCAATCCCATTGAATTCGGCTCCGGGCAAACAATTGAAGTTGAGCGGCTACACGAGCGCAAAGACGGATACGTGCTGCTTTCTTACGCGCGCGCCCACCGGCGGCGCGTGTGGGAGCGCATCGAGAAGTCCTATCGGGAGCACACCAACCTGACGGGAAAAACGGTGGAACGGATCAAGGGTGGCCTGGTGGTGGATATTGGCGTGCGCGCTTTCCTGCCTGCTTCGCAGATCGAGCTTCGTCCAGTGCACGACCTGGAAGGTTGGAAGGATCGCGAGATCGAGGTTCGGGTGCTGAAGTTGAATCGCAAGCGCGGCAATGTGGTGGTGAGCCGTCGCGCGATTCTCGAAGAGGAACAGAAGACCAAGCGCGATTCCCTGGCCGAGACGCTCGTCGAAGGGACGGTGGTCACTGGGCATGTGAAGAATGTGACCGACTACGGCGTCTTCATCGATCTGGGCGGCCTGGACGGGCTGCTGCACGTAAGCGACCTGGCATGGACGCGCCCCGCACCCGGCGTCAGTGGTGAAGGCGGGCGACGAGATAGAGGTGCAGATCCTGAAGTTCGATAAAGAGAAGGGGCGCATTTCGCTGGGCCGGAAGCAACTTCTCCCCGACCCGTGGGCCAGCGTACCGGAGAAATACCCGACTGGAATGCGAGCACACGGAAAAGTGGTTGCGGTGACGGATTATGGCGCGTTCGTGCAGCTGGAGCCGGCGGTGGAGGGACTAGTTCACGTCAGCGAAATGAGCTGGTCCAAGCACACGAAGCATCCTTCGAAGATTTTGAAGGTAAGCGACGAGGTAGAGGTGGTGGTGCTGGACGTAAAACCCGACCTGCGGCGCATTTCGTTGGGGCTGAAGCAGACGCTGCCCGATCCGTGGCAGGAGGCGGCTCAGAAGTATCCGGTGGGAGCGATTGTCAGCGGGCGCATCCGCAACTTGGCGGAGTTTGGCGCTTTCGTGGAGCTGGAAGAGGGGATGGAAGGGCTGATCCACATAAGCGATGTGAGCTGGACCGAGCGCATCAAACACCCCAGCGAAAAATTCAAGAAGGGCGAGGTGGTGGAAGCGAAAGTGCTGAAGCTCGATCCGCAGAACCGCCGGTTGTCGCTGGGCGTCAAGCAGGTGCACGACATTTGGGCGGAGTGGTTTGCCGCGCACAAAATCGGCGAAATATTGAAGGGAAAAGTGGCGCGGACCGCGGATTTTGGCGCTTTTGTGGAACTGGCAGATGGCATCGAGGGTCTCTGCCATATTTCCGAAATCGAAGAGCGTCGGCCGAAGGGAGAGCGC
The DNA here is from genome assembly GCA_963723845.1 of uncultured Acidobacteriota bacterium. Classification (GTDB taxonomy): domain Bacteria; phylum Acidobacteriota; class Terriglobia; order Acidiferrales; family UBA7541; genus Palsa-295. The sequence goes on along the minus strand of CAVRSO010000025.1, from coordinate 43,631 downwards.
GATAAAGCGAAAGCCTCCCGCGATGGACGCGGCAGTTCGTTGCTCGCCCAAGGGAAGGAATACGATTTCAAGATACTGCGGCTGGAACCCGAGCAGCGCAAGATCAGCCTCAGCTATCGCGCCGCTCAGAAGCAGGCCGAGCGGCACGAGATCCAAACGTTCCGCTCGTCGAAATCATCGCCCAATGCCACGATCGGCGATGCGATCCTTGCGAAGCGGCAGTCGTCGTAGAGAGCTACCCAAGATACGCCGGCGATTTTCGAAAAGGCATTTACCTAGCCGTGAATTGATGGTATCCAAGAATTGTGTGGCGCTTCGGCCCAGCGCAAACGGCCCGTGCAGTACGAAAATCGTGAGAGGAGGCCCCAAAGATGGCTGAGGCTACGGAGCAGCACATGGAACACACCATGACCAAAGCGGATTTGGTGGAGGAAGTGACGCGGATCACCGAACTGCCGCGCAAGGAATCCGAGGCCGTGGTCGAGACGATTTTCGAGAGCATCATCACGGCATTGCAGGCCGATGACAAAATCGAAATTCGCGGCTTCGGCAGCTTCCGCACGCGCGAACGCCGCGGGCGCACCGGCCGCAATCCCAAGACAGGCGCCAAAGTGGAAGTACCCGCCAAAAAAATCCCCTTCTTCAAGCCCAGCAAGGAACTGAAGGACTACGTCAACAACCAGAGCGCGGCGGGAGCCGCTTCCGAGTCCCACGGCGCGCGGGACTAAGCGGAAATGGATTATTTGTGGACGCCGTGGCGGTATCGCTATATCGCGGATGCCAAGAAGGACGAGGGCTGCATTTTTTGCGAAGCGGTGGCGGCCAATGACGATGCACGCACGCTGGTGGTTCTACGCGGCTCCAAGAATTTCGTAATTCTCAATCGCTATCCCTACACCAGCGGTCACGTGATGGTGGTCCCTTACGCGCATGTGGCCGAACTTGCTGCCGCGGAGGCGGATACGCTTGCGGAAATGATGCGGATCGCGCAGCGCGTCCAGACGGCGCTCGGAAAACCTACCATCCGGAGGGATACAACCTGGGAATGAATCTGGGACGCTCGGCTGGCGCTGGAATCACGGGGCATCTTCATTTGCATGTGCTTCCGCGATGGGCAGGAGACACAAATTTCATGACGGTGGCGGGGGAAACGCGCGTGGAGCCGGAGGAGCTTTCGACCACGTTTGAGCGGCTGCGCAAAGCCTTCGCGGCTTGATGCCGCTGCGCGCGGGATGCATAATGAGGCGCGTTCACGGGAGTCTCCCATCGCACGCCGCCCATCGAGTTCGTCCGCCAAATCTTCAGAATCGCTGATCGTCAAGCCCTACCGGCGGTATCCACAGAATTCGCAGCCGCCGTATTTGTATCCGCCGTATCGTTTGACGATTGCTCGCGCCACGAAAGCCGCTGATTGTCCTGCCGCAAACGCTTTCGGAGGTGACGGGACCGGTATTGGCCACGACGCGATCGGAGAGACGGATAACGATCTGGCGCGCCACATTAAGGCGAGCCGCTGGGCGAGCGCATCACTGTCAGCGGACGCGTGCTCGACGACAATGGCCGGAGTGTCGAACACGCTGTTCGAATTGTGGCAGTGCAATGCGGCCGACGGTACCGGCACAGGATCGACCAGACCGCGCGCCGCTCGATCCGAACTTTCCGGCGCGGGCCGCACTATGACGGACGAGGCGAGGGGAACTACCGCTTCGTCACCATCAAGCCGGGACCGTATCCCTGGGAGAATCATCCCCACGGCGTGGCGGCCGGTGAATATTCATTTTTCGATTTACGGGACCGCTTTTGCGACGCGGCTGGTCACGCAGATGTATTTTCCGGGCGATCCGCTTTTTCCGTTCGATCCGATTTTCAATTCAGTTCGCGACGAGCGCGCGCGCCAGCGGATGATTGCCCACTTCGAAATCAACCGCACCGACCGGGTGGGCGCTCGCATTCCGGTACGATATCGTGGTGCGCGGGCAGGAGGCCACGCCATTTGAGCGCAAGAAGTAAGGCCAGCCGGCGGCTCGAACCGACGCCGTGGCATACGGTGGGGCCGTATTTCGGCATCACGGTGAACGGCGCGAATTCCATAGGGTCTATCGCACCGCCGAACGCGAAAGGCGAGCGGGTGAAGCTCGTCTGCGCGGTGTTTGACCGCGACGGCAAGCGCGTGCCGGACACGCTTATCGAAATCTGGCAGGCCAACGCGGAGGGAAAATACAATCATCCCGCCGACACGCAGGCGAAACCAATCGATCCAGGGTTCGTGGGATTCGGCCGCCAGATCACGAACGAAAACGGCGAGTGCAAATTTGAAACGATCAAGCCGGGTCGCGTGCCTGGACCGCGCGGCACTCTGCAGGCGCCGCATCTCGAGGTGGGCGTCTTCACGCGCGGCGTGATGAAACATCTGGTGACGCGAATTTATTTTTCAGGTGACGCCGGCGATGAGGAATGTCCTGTGCTCGGGCTGGTTCCGAAGACGCGGCGAGCGACGCTGACGGCTCAGGCAGGTTGCGGCAGAGCCCGGAGCCTGGCGGCACGAGATACATCTGAGCGGGCCGAGGAAACGGTTTTCTTCGACGTTTGACACGCCCTCGCTGTTATCCGTAGTTCGGTGGGTTCACGGACTGGTCCATGCCCATGGTTTTCTGGCAGCCCTGCTGCACGTTGACGCTGATAAGGATTGGCTCTTGCGAGGAAAGGCGCATTTTAGAGCTGATTTGAGATCCTCGGGGCGATCGACGGCGCGCGCATTCATGCCGTAGCCTTGGGCGATTTTGACGATGTCGTTGGGAATGTCGATGGCCGGGACATTTTTTCCGACCTGCGTGAAGTCGCGAAAACCTTTCAGTGCGGAGTAATTTCCGTTGCAGATGACGAGAAATATTACAGGAGCTTCTGCTGCACGGCCGACCATAACGCCTGAATCGAATATTGCGCCGAGCCATCGCCAACCGGGCAGACCAGCGCCGTTTCGGGTCAGCTAATTGCAGTCCCCATGCGGCAGGCAAAGCAAAACCCCACATTCCGGTGCGCACGGAATAGAAAAGCCAGGCTCGTCGGAGAGAGATGTAACGATCGAGGTCGCCTTTCGAGGACGGGCACTCCTCCGCGATGTTTGTGTCGCGGGGCAGGAGTTTGTTTAAGGTGTAGAAGACGAAAGCGGTGGTCATGGGATGCTCGGGCTTCGGCTCGGGTTCTTGGGTTCGCGAGGGCGCGCTGCGGTCGACCGGATTGACGTGGCTGGTGAGATATTTCGCGGCGGCGGGAATGTTCCCGACGATGCTGGTGCCGGCGAGAGCGGCGGCATCCTGCGGCGAATTGGTGATCTTGTCACAGTTTCGTGCCGGGCGCGATAGCGTCGCCGGGAACGAAAGCGTAATAGAGAAAAACGGGCGCGCCGAGAACGACAACGGTGTCATAAGCGGCGAGCTGCGGCGAGAGGTCTTTGCGCGGGGCAGCAGGCCGCCGCGGAAAAGGGAATGCGAGCGGGGAAAACCCAGCGCGAACCGATCGGCTCGGCGTAGACGTCGGCATTCAATCGCTCGCAGGAGATTGTCGCGCCAAGCGCCATCTTCTTCGATTTCCAGCCAGTGATAAGGGCTACATTGCGGCTGGCACCATTGCACGTACGACTTCATCGAGCGCAGCGGTGTCTGGGGAAACGGACTGGCTCACCTTGCCGCGCAACCGGCTGGCAGGGCTTGTTCCAATCGTCCATCGGGATCGAGATGAAAACGGGGCCGCGCGGAGGCTGCATGGCGAGGTGATAACCGCGTGCAATGGCCGCGGGAACATCCTCGGAGCGCAAGAGGTTTGTAGGCCCCATTCGCACATAAGGCTTCACGACTTCCATGGTGCGACTCACGAGAGAAGGCTCAGCTAAAATCTGGCGGCGATCTTGCTGCCCTGTTGGTGATTACCACGGGAAGCATATGCGTCAATGATGGCGGAAGGTGGAGTTGCCGGCGCTGGCCGACGGACCGTAGATCACGAGGGCGGCCCCTCATTGCGTAGCCGAGGGCCATTCCGGGCCGCAGTGCGCTTGTGCAAGGGCGATTTTTGTCGAAGTCCGCGGGCATATCCTTCAGGAACGGGAGTTCGCTCGCAGCCGGGAATCTCGGCTCGTGAAAATGCCGGTCACGGCCCAGATCGCGCAGGACCTGGTAGGTTGCCTCTCGCACTGTGGTCACTTTTGGACTCCGATTGACTGCCTTAAGGTACGTTACAGGGACAAATGGGCATAGTCCGAGGATAGAAGGGTGTTTCTGAATTAGAGGGGTGGAATGATGGAAGCACCCGTCGGCTAAAAAGAAAATCGTGCCCTCACCACACTTCACCGTAGACGATTTTTCTTTACACCAACAGGTACTTGCATCATTCCACCCCTCTAATTCAGAATTTACCTTGTATCCTCGGACTATGCCCATTTGTCCCTGTAACGTACCTTAAGGCAGTCGATCGGAGTCCAAAAGTGACCACAGTGCGAGAGGCAACCTACCAGGTCCTGCGCGATCTGGGCATGACCCGCATTTTTGGCAATCCCGGCTCGAGCGAACTCCCGTTCCTGAAGGATATGCCCGCGGACTTCCGCTACATTCTCGGCCTGCACGAGCGCACTGCCGCCGGAATGGCCCTCGGCTACGCAATGGCCACGAACGAGGCTGCCTTCGTGAATCTGCACTCGATCGCCAGCGCCGGCAACGGCCTTTCCGCCATCATTGACGCATATGCCTCCCACGCGCCGCTGGTGATCACCACCGGCCAGCAAGATCGCCGCCAGATTTTAGCTGAGCCTTTTCTCGTGAGTCGCGCCGTCGAAGTCGTGAAGCCTTATGTCAAATGGGCCTACGAACCTCTTCGTCCCGAGGATGTTCCCGCGGCCATTGCACGCGGTTATCACCTCGCCATGCAGCCTCCGCGCGGCCCCGTTTTCATCTCGATCCCGATGGACGATTGGAACAAGCCCTGCCAGCCGGTTGCCGCGCGCAAAGTGAGCCAGTCCGTTTCCCCAGATACCGCTGCGCTCGATGAAGTCGTTCGTGCAATCGGCGCCAGCCGCAATGTAGCTCTTATCACTGGCTCGCAAATCGAAGAAGATGGCGCTTGGCGCGACGTAATCGCCCTTGCCGAGCGATTGAATGCCGACGTCTACGCCGAGCCGATCGCTTCGCGCTGGGCGTTTCCGCGCTCGCATTCGCCTTTTCCGCGGCGGCCTGCTGCCCGCGCAAAGACCTCTCGCCGCACAGCTCGCCGCTTATGACACCGTTGTCGTTCTCGGCGCGCCCGTTTTTCTCTATTACGCTTTCGTTCCCGGCGACGCGATTGCGCCCGGCACGAAACTGTTTCAGTCACCAATTCGCCGCAGGATGCCGCCGCCGCTCTCGCCGGTACCAGCGTCGTCGGCAACATTGCCGCCGCCGCGAAATATCTCACCAGCCACGTCAATCCGGTCGACCGCAGCGCGCCCTCGCGAACCCAAGAACCCGAGCCGAAGCCCGAGCATCCCATGACCACCGCTTTCGTCTTCTACACCTTAAACAAACTCCTGCCCCGCGACGCAATCATCGCGGAGGAGTGCCCGTCCTCGAAAGGCGACCTCGATCGTTACATCTCTCTCGACGAGCCTGGCTCTTTCTATTCCGTGCGCACCGGAATTTTGGGTTTTGCTTTGCCTGCCGCAGTGGGACTGCAATTAGCTGACCCGAAACGGCGCGTGGTCTGCCCGGTTGGCGATGGCTCGGGGGCGATATTTGATTCAGGCGTTATGGTCGGCCGTGCAGCAGAAAGCTCCTGTAATATTTCTCGTCATCTGCAACGGAAATTACTCCGCACTGAAAGGTTTTGCGACTTCACGCAGGTCGGAAAAAATGTCCCGGGCATCGACATTCCCGGAATCGACGTCGTCAAAATCGCCCAAGGCTACGGCATGAATGCGCGCGCCGTCGATCGCCCCGAGGATCTCGAATCAGCTCTAAAATGCGCCTTTGCCTCGCAAGAGCCAATCCTTATCAGCGTCAACGTGCAGCAGGGCGGCCAGAAAACCATGGGCATGGACCAGTCCGTGAACCCACCGAACTACGGATAACAGCGAGGGCGTGTCAAACGTCGAAGAAAACCGTTTCCTTCGGCCCGCTCAGATGTATCTCGTGCCGCCAGGCTCCGGGCTCTGCCGCAACCGCCGAGCCATCAGCGTCGCTCGCCGCGTCTTCGGAACCAGCCCGAGCACAGGACATTCCTCATTGCCGGCGTCACCTGAAAAATAAATTCGCGCACCAGATGTTTCATCACGCCGCGCGTGAAGACGCCCACCTCGAGATGCGGCGCCTGCAGAGTGCCGCGCGGTCCAGGCACGCGACCCGGCTTGATCGTTTCAAATTTGCACTCGCCGTTTTCGTTCGTGATCTGGCGGCCGAATCCCGCGAACCCTGGATCGATTGGTTTCGCCTGCGTGTCGGCGGGATGATTGTATTTTCCCTCCGCGTTGGCCTGCCAGATTTCGATAAGCGTGTCCGGCACGCGCTTGCCGTCGCGGTCAAACACCGCGCAGACGAGCTTCACCCGCTCGCCTTTCGCGTTCGGCGGTGCGATAGACCCTATGGAATTCGCGCCGTTCACCGTGATGCCGAAATACGGCCCCACCGTATGCCACGGCGTCGGTTCGAGCCGCCGGCTGGCCTTACTTCTTGCGCTCAAATGGCGTGGCCTCCTGCCGCGCACCACGATATCGTACCGGAATGCGAGCGCCCACCCGGGCTCGGTGCGGTTGATTTCGAAGCGGGCAATCATCCGCTGGCGAGCGCGCTCGTCGCGAACTGAATTGAAAATTGGATCGAACGGGAAAAGCGGATCGCCCGGAAAATACATCTGCGTCACAAGCCTCGTCGCAAAAGCAGTCCCGTAAAGCGAAAAATGAATATGCGCTGGCCGCCACGCGTTGGGATGATTTTCCCAAGGATATGGTCCCGGCTTGATGGTGACGAAGCGATAGTTGCCTTCGCCATCCGTCATCGTGCGGCCCGCGCCGGAAAAGTTCGGATCGAGCGGCGCGCGGTGCTGGTCGATCCTGTGCCGGTACCGTCCGGCCGCATTGCACTGCCACAATTCGATCAGCGTGTTGGGCACGCTACGGCCATTGTCGTCGAGCACGCGTCCGCTGACAGTGATGCGCTCGCCCAGCGGCTCGCCTTCATGCTGGCGCGTCAGATCGTTATCCGTTTCGTGAATATCGTCGTGACCAAAGACCGGACCGGTCACCTCTGAAAGCGTTTGCGGTAGGACAATCAGCGGCTTTCGCGGCGCGCGAGGAATCGTCAAACGATACGGCGGATACAAATACGGCGGCTGCGAATTTCGTGGATACCGCCGGTAGGGTTTGACGATCGGCGATTCTGAAGGTTTAGCGGACGAACTCGATGAGCGGCGAGCGATGGGAAACTCCCGTGAACGCGCCTCATTATGCATCCCGCGCGCAGCGGCATCAAGCCGCGAAGGCTTTGCGCAGCCGCTCAAACGTGGTCGAAAGCTCCTCCGGCTCCACGCGCGTTTCCCCCGCCACCGTCATGAAATTTGTGTCTCCTGCCCATCGCGGAAGCACATGCAAATGAAGATGCCCCGTGATTCCAGCGCCAGCCGAGCGTCCCAGATTCATTCCCAGGTTGTATCCCTCCGGATGGTAGGTTTTTCCTAGCGCCGTCTGGACGCGCTGCGCGATCCGCATCATTTCCGCAAGCGTATCCGCCTCCGCGGCCGCAAGTTCGGCCACATGCGCATAAGGGACCACCATCACGTGGCCGCTAGTGTAGGGGTAGCGATTCAGGATTACGAAATTCTTGGCGCCGCGTAGAACCACCAGCGTGCGTGCATCGTCATTGGCCGCCACCGCTTCGCAAAAAATGCAGCCCTCGTCCTTCTTGGCATCCGCGATATAGCGATATCGCCAGGGCGTCCACAAATAATCCATTTCCGCTTAGTCCCGCGCGCCGTGGGACTCTGAAGCGGCTCCCGCCGCGCTCTGGTTGTTGACGTAGTCCTTCAGTTCCTTGCTGGGTTTGAAGAAGGGGATTTTCTTTGCGGGCACTTCCACTTTCGCGCCAGTCTTGGGATTGCGACCGGTGCGTCCCGCGGCGTTCGCGCGTGCGGAAACTGCCGAAGCCGCGAATTTCGATTTTGTCATCGGCCTGCAATGCCGTGATGATGCTCTCGAAAATCGTCTCGACCACGGCCTCGGATTCCTTGCGCGGCAGTTCGGTGATCCGCGTCACTTCCTCCACCAAATCCGCTTTGGTCATGGTGTGTTCCATGTGCTGCTCCGTAGCCTCAGCCATCTTTGGGGCCTCCTCTCACGATTTTCGTACCGCACGGGCCGTTTGCGCTGGGCCGAAGCGCCACACAATTCTTGGATACCATCAATTCACGGCTAGGTAAATGCCTTTTCGAAAATCGCCGGCTTATCTTGGGTAGCTCTCTACGACGACTGCCGCTTCGCAAGGATCGCATCGCCGATCGTGGCATTGGGCGATGATTTCGACGAGCGGAACGTTTGGATCTCGTGCCGCTCGGCCTGCTTCTGAGCGGCGCGATAGCTGAGGCTGATCTTGCGCTGCTCGGGTTCCAGCCGCAGTATCTTGAAATCGTATTCCTTCCCTTGGGCGAGCAACGAACTGCCGCGTCCGTCGCGGGAGGCTTTCGCTTTATCGCGCTCTCCCTTCGGCCGGCGCTCTTCGATTTCGGAAATATGGCAGAGCCCCTCGATGCCATCTGCCAGTTCCACGAAAGCGCCAAAATCCGCGGTCCGCGCCACTTTTCCCTTCAATATTTCGCCGATTTTGTGCGCGGCAAACCACTCCGCCCAAATGTCGTGCACCTGCTTGACGCCCAGCGACAACCGGCGGTTCTGCGGATCGAGCTTCAGCACTTTCGCTTCCACCACCTCGCCCTTCTTGAATTTTTCGCTGGGATGTTTGATGCGCTCGGTCCAGCTCACATCGCTGATGTGGATCAGCCCTTCCATCCCCTCTTCCAGCTCCACGAAAGCGCCAAACTCCGCCAAGTTGCGGATGCGCCCGCTCACAATCGCTCCCACCGGATACTTCTGAGCCGCCTCCTGCCACGGATCGGGCAGCGTCTGCTTCAGCCCCAACGAAATGCGCCGCAGGTCGGGTTTTACGTCCAGCACCACCACCTCTACCTCGTCGCTTACCTTCAAAATCTTCGAAGGATGCTTCGTGTGCTTGGACCAGCTCATTTCGCTGACGTGAACTAGTCCCTCCACCGCCGGCTCCAGCTGCACGAACGCGCCATAATCCGTCACCGCAACCACTTTTCCGTGTACCCGCGTTCCAGTCGGGTATTTCTCCGGTACGCGGCCCACGGGTCGGGGAGAAGTTGCTTCCGCCCCAGCGAAATGCGCCCCTTCTCTTTATCGAACTTCAGGATCTGCACCTGAATCTCGTCGCCCGCCTTCACCACCGACGCTGGATGCGGGGCGCGTCCCCATGCCAGGTCGCTTACGTGCAGCAGCCCGTCCAGGCCGCCCAGGTCGATGAACACGCCGTAGTCGGTCACATTCTTCACATGCCCGGTGACCACCGTCCCTTCAACGAGCGTCTCGGCCAGGGAATCGCGCTTGGACTTCTGTTCCTCTTCGAGAATCGCGCGACGGCTCACCACCACATTGCCGCGCTTGCGATTCAACTTCAGCACCCGAACTTCAATGTCGCGATCCTTCCAACCCTCAAGGTCGTGCACCGGACGAAGCTCGATCTGCGAAGCAGGCAGGAAAGCGCGCACGCCAATATCCACCACCAGGCCACCCTTGATCCGTTCCACCGTTTTTCCCGTCAGGTTGGTGTGCTCCCGATAGGACTTCTCGATGCGCTCCCACACGCGCCGCCGGTGGGCGCGCGCGTAAGAAAGCAGCACGTATCCGTCTTTGCGCTCGTGTAGCCGCTCAACTTCAATTGTTTGCCCGGAGCCGAATTCAATGGGATTGCCCGAATCGAGAAATTCCTGCGCGGGCACCAGCCCCTCAAACTTTCCGCCCACGTCGACTACCACGCCCGCGTCTGTCACTGCCAGCACGCGACCGTCGAATATCTCGCCTTCACCCGCCGGCTGTGGAACCGAAAATTGGTCCAGCAGCTGGTCCATTGTTTCGGTCGGTTCAGTTGTCTCGGCTTGCTTTTCGCCAGCGAGCTGGTCTCGCTCCGAGCCGCTTCCGGCGCGCCTTCAGCGGCGCCCACTCCGGCATGTTCATCCTGCGAAATGGGGCTTTGATTGGCGCCCGGTGCTTCGCTCGCATCGGACTCGACGGCAGCCGCGATTGGATTCGGCGGCTCTTGGGCTCGCGCGACGGCGGTGGCGGCGCCGGACGCGCTCTGCGCCTGTGCAGCGGAACTATTCGCCGCGGGTTCTCCAGCCGGGGTTTCGATAGCCAATGGCTCCGGGTTGCGGTCGGTTTCGGGTGACATGGAAAGCGGCCTCCGTACGGATTCGTGCCCTGTTTACTGAGTCTTCGACCTCAGTCACTCCACCCAGCCGGGGGCTAGAGCAAAGAAGGGGATTGAGCGCCACGCAACGGCGCTGCATCGCAGAAATCATACGCGCCGCGTTTGCGCATTGTCAACAAACGGCGCGTCCCCTCCTAATTCTTTTCAAAGTTTGTGCAGGGTACAATTTATCGCCAGGTGAGCCAGCTGGAAAGGCTCACCTTGAACGGAGCAGGCCTATGCCAAGATACTTCGCTGCGATAACGATTTTATTGCTGCTCGGAATGGTATGGGCCCGAGTCCTGCTGATGAAAAGCAAGGGGATAAAAGCGATGCATTTCGGCGAGATAGACAAAAAGGATTTCGTCATTCCGCCGCTTGCCCTTCTGTACTTTTATATCGTATTCGCCGCCGCATTTGATCTACCGGCCGTAAGCAAGCAAGAATTCTTCCACTCCGGAGCAGTCTCCTGGCTCGGCGTGCTTCTCTGCTTGGCGGGATTGACGCTCTTATTTCTCAGTCTTGTTTCTTTTGGGAGGAGTTTCCGCGTTGGCATTGATTCCGACCGCCCGGACAAACTCATAACCACCGGCGTTTTTGCTTTTAGCCGCAATCCCATTTACGTGGCATTCGCATTCGTCCTGCTGGGCCAATTCTTGGTGTTTTCGAATTGGATTCTCTTGGTCTATCTGGTTGCCGCCACCGCGTTGTTCCACCGGCAGGTATTGCGTGAAGAAGAATTTCTTCAAAAGCAGTACGGCCAGCAGTATTCAGAGTATTGCGATCGAGTGAGACGGTATCTCTAGGCTGGCCAGGTCAAACCCGAAAATGCCGGCGATACGCAATAGTTCGCCCGCGTCTGGTCGTTCATTGCAAACGGGGCCGCAATTCTTCCGCGAATTGCTCGATTTGCCCCAGCGGCAGAATGGAAATATCCTGCGCTCGAAGCGTCTCAACAATAAATTGATGCCGCGAACTTTCCGGCGATGGCTCGGCGTTAGTCACGGCCGTAAAAATCGAATTCGGCAGGCGCGCGCGGATGGATTCGGCGGTATACGCAAGCACCTTGGATTGCGATACGTCCCGGTCGAGCGCGATGGCGTGCAGGTAGCCGCGTGTGCCGTTGTAGCGGTAGCCGTAATCCAGCTTCAGGGGGTCGCCCGGGTGCGTGAATTCCTCCACCGGAACGCGGTGCTCGAGTTTTCCCAGGATGCGCCGCCGTTGGAATACGTCCGCCATGCGGGCACGCATCCAGTTCCTCACGTTCTGCCCGATCCCGCGCGCCGCCGGCGGCGCGGCCACGTGTTCCCGGAAAAGCCGCGCCAGCTCTGCGTCGAAGTTTTCGGCTAGCAAGCCTCGCGGAGAGCTGAATTGCAGCGCGTTAGAAAGCGTGCTGTCGAGTTTCTCCACGTAGGCTCCCGCTTCGGATGGCGCCGCGCGCAAACGCGCATCGAATTCCGCAGGCAGCGCCCGCAGCAGCGCCTCATCGGCGCCCGGATGCAATCTTCGCACGCGCGCCATTTCAGACTCTTCCTCGATCACCTGGATCGCCAGCCTCCGGGCCCTGCGGCCCGCGCCTTCCGCCTCCTGCGCGCCTTCCTCCAGCAGTACGCCGATGTTCACCCATTCATCGCGAACCAGATTCGGCGTGTACCGAAGGATTCGGTAGCGCAGCATGTTCCGAGCTTCATCCGCCATGGCTACCTCCAGTTTGGAAAGGGCTGTGCCGACGATTTCCAGGCCGAAACTACCAATTCGCGCACGCGCGTCCGCCGACGCAACAATTGTTCCGCCATCGCTTCCAGCGCGTCGCGCTCCGAGCCGCACCACTCCGGCGGAATTTCGCTGAGAGCTTCCTCCAATATTTCCTCGGACATTTTCCCTTCTACGCGCGCGAGCCACGGATCGAACGCTTCGACCCCCCGGACCGACTCATACACGCGATGCCGCGCGTACAATCCCCGTAGTGGAGCGTCGGGAAAATTCCACTCGCCCGCGTTGAAGCAGAATCCCTGATCAATCATTTCCGCGCGGTACCGCGATGCGCCCTTGTCCCGCAGAAAGATCGCCTGCCTGCCGTTAGTGTTGCAAGTCCACTTGTCGAACACCAGCATCCCGCAAAAGTCAGCAAGATTCACCACTTCGCGCAGCTGCTCGTCCGGCAAGAAGTCGTAAACCACCGTCTCCGCGGGAGCACCCGGATAGCGCGAACCAAATTGCAATCCCGCGCGGCACCGCAGCCTTCCGCGCCCCAGTTGAATTGCAAGGTCCTCGGTCTGTTCGATCAGGTTTTCGCGCACCTCCACCACCGCCGCCGCCGGCGTCGGCAGCCCCATTCTCGCCGCCAGTCTCGTCCCCAGCAATTCATTCGCCAGGATCCTCACTCCCTGCGGGTTGTTCTGGAATTTCACCACGTAGTACGCTTCGTCCGAACAGCGCATCAGATGCGATTGCGCGCCTCCCCGCATTCTTCGGATCTGCTCAATCGCTAGCGGCATCGCGCGGTATGCTAGCTACACCCACACACTCGCGGCAAGCGGAACGTTTCCCAAAGAGGAAAAAGGGTAGGAATTCAAACCAAGCTTGGAAACGGGACGTGCGGATTCGGTACAGCACCGCGCAGCATTATCTGCCAGCATCCAACGCGAGACCGGCCGTCAAACACGACACCGGCCCCGCGCCAATCTCTGTTTCGTTAGGAAACTAAGCTAGCGCCGCCTGCGCTTACTCTTCTTGCCGGCCCTCTTCTTCGCTTTGGCCTTTGGTTTAGACTTTCGACTTTGCTTTTTTCGCCTTAGCCTTTTTCTTTTTGGCCGGTTTCTTCTTGGCTGGTCTTCGCGCAGGTGCTCGCTCGCTCCTTGCAGGCCCCGCAGGCGCGCCTTCATCCTCATCTTCTTCTACGATGACTTCTTCAATCTCTTCAGTTACCTCGGGCACCTGTTCCTGTCCTTCTTCCTCTTCTTCAAAGGCGGGCAGTTCGTCCTCTTCTTCGTCGTCCTGCATGTTCGCGTGAAACATTCGATCCTCCGTGGGGGCGCGGGCTTGCCCGTGGCATTATGCCTAAGAGCCGCTTATAAACGGAGTGTCGGAACTTTGTCAAGGCGCAATGGGGAAATCGCGAAGATCCCATCACAAAGGCTAGCTTGAACGAATGTTTTGAGTTACCCTCTGCGCCTAAACGCTGTCTGCTTGGGATGCTCTTCAAAACGTATAGCGCTGCCGTCTTTGGAATTGACGCCTACCTCGTTGAGGTCGAGGTAGACGTAGGACCGGGCCAGGCAGGCATCTTCAACGTGGTCGGCTTGCCCGATAACGCTGTCCGCGAGAGCCGCGAACGCATCAAGGCCGCCTTGCGCAATTGCGGCTTCGATTACCCTTCTTTTCAAACAGTTACGGTCAACCTAGCCCCCGCGGATATCCGCAAGGAAGGCTCCGCTTTCGACCTCCCCATGGCGCTAGGCCTACTCGGCTGCCAAGGCACCTTCTTCGGCAAAGTGTTGGACTCCTACGTCTTCCTCGGCGAGCTCTCCCTCGACGGCGGTGTTCGCTCCGTCCGGGGAGCCCTTTCGGCGGCCCTGGCCGCCCGCGAACGCGGCATCCAGAACCTCGTCGTCCCCGAAGCCAACGCCCGAGAGGCCGCCGTGGTCGAGGGCACCCGCGTGTTCGCCATCAAATCCCTCCCCCAAGCCGTCGACCTGCTCAACTCCCCCGAGTCCTTCCAGCCGGTGGCCGTGGACACCTCCCACATGCTTGCCGAGGCCAGCCAGTACGCCGCTGACCTTCGCGACGTGCGCGGCCAAATGGCTGCCAAGCGCGCTCTGGAAGTTTCCTGCGCCGGCAGCCACAACATTTTGCTCATCGGTCCGCCGGGCGCCGGAAAGACCATGCTCGCCAAGCGCATTCCCACCATCCTTCCACCGATGTCACTAGAAGAAGCCATCGAGACCACTCGCATCCACAGCGTCGCCGGCCTTCTCGAAGACGCGCGCGGCCTGGTGGGCACGCGCCCCTTTCGCTCTCCGCATCACACCATCAGTGACGCCGGCCTCATCGGCGGCGGCGCGATCCCGCGCCCCGGAGAAGTTTCTCTCGGCCACAATGGCGTGCTCTTCCTCGACGAGCTTCCCGAATTCCAGCGCAACGTCCTCGAAGTCATGCGCCAGCCCCTGGAGGACGGCTGCGTCACCATCGCCCGCGCCGCCGTTTCCGTCAGCTTTCCCTCGCGCTTCATGCTCGCCGCCGCGATGAACCCGTGTCCTTGCGGTTTCTTCGGTGACGCCACGCGCGAGTGTCACTGCTCCCCGCCTCAAATTCAGCGCTACGTGTCCAAAATTTCCGGCCCCCTGCTCGACCGCATCGATATCCACATCGAAGTCCCGGCCGTGAAATATAAAGAGCTGCGCGGCGACGCAGAAATCGAGAGCTCCGCCGCCGTTCGCGAACGCGTGCTCCGCGCACGAAAAATTCAGCTCGATCGCTACAAGGACGAAAAAAGCCTCTACGCCAACGCCCAGATGCCTCCCAAACTGATCCGCAAGCACTGCGCGATCTCATCCGACGGCGAGCGCCTCCTTGAAACCGCTATCCAACGCCTCGGCCTTTCCGCGCGTGCCCACGACCGCATCCTCAAAGTCGCTCGCACCATCGCCGATCTGGAAGCCGCTCCCTCGATCGAACCCAAGCACCTCAGCGAAGCCATCCAGTACCGCACCCTCGACCGTACCTACTGGGCCTAGCGCTTGTTGGCGTCTCCCGCAAATTGCGCTGGCTCCTCGCGCGCAATATTGAATAGAATGCCCACACTTTTCAGCCAACTAGAGGTCGACCACATGCCCCTCGTTCTTAGCCAGAGCAAGATCGGACCAGTCACTCTACTCGAGCTCACTGAACGATTGACAATGGAAAACGTCCCGGAACTTCGAGACACGCTTCAAAGCCTTGCCGACCAAGGACATCGAGACTTGCTTTTGGATTGTAGCCACGTCACCGCCGTTGACAGCCAAGGAATCGGAAGTTTAGTGGGTAACTGGGTATCTCTAAAGAACCGCGGTGGAAAACTGAAGCTGCTTCACCCTTCCGCCCGATCTGCAACAAGTCTTGCAGATTCTGGGCCTGCACAAGGTCATCGAGTCCTTCGACGACATCGGTCAAGCCCTGCGTTCCTTTTAACCCATCTCCGTCATTCCGTGGCCTGTCTCCCTTCCAACGCCAGCAAGCGCGCTTTGGCCTCAAGCCCCCCCGCAAATCCCGTCAATTTGCCTGTCGAGCCAATCACGCGATGGCATGGCGCAATAATGGAAATGGGATTTTTCCCGTTGGCCGCGCCCACGGCCCGCACCGCTTTGGGGTTTTGGATTTGCTTTGCAATTTGCCCGTAACTCCGGGTCTCCCCAAACGGAATCGTCAACAGCGCCGCCCAAACCTTCTTCTGAAATTCGGTCCCTTGGAAATCTAGTTTCACCGAGAATGATTTTCGCTTTCCGGAAAAATAATCCTTCAGCTGACGCTCGGCTTCGAGTAGCACAGGGTGATTCTTGTCTTCCGAAACTGCAGCCAACCGGACGCGTCGCGGCTTGTCGTTCTCCCATAGAATTGCAGCTAAGCCTTTGTCGCTTGCCACAAGCTTCAATTCGCCCACTGGCGACTTCATGGTTTTATAAACGTAGCTCATTTTCTTTCTCCTTTTAGACGATCGAGTGATTCAGCCCGGCGTCTCCACAGGTGCAGTACCGCATAAGAACGCCATGGCCGCCAGGCTTGCGACATTTCTTCGGCCTTTTTCGCCGTCACGCCGCCGAGATTGTTGAGGACGGCGATATCCTCTTTTGGAAAGGCGTCCGGCCAGCGCAAAGCCCGCATCGCGATGTAATGCGCCGTCCACGGGCCGATGCCGGGCAGTTCCGCCAAGCGCTCTATGGTTGCGTTCGGGTTGTGATGGTTGCCGCTGTCGAGCGACAACTCCCCGGAAACATGTGCCTGCGCCAGCGCAATAATGCTTTTGCACCGCGCGCGCACAATGCCGTGCTTAGCAAGATCGTCCACGCTGGTCCTCGCGATCTTCGCCGCCGCCGGCGCCAAATAGCCTAATTCCGGGAATGGCGTAACAATCGGTTCGCAAAACACCTCCACCAGTCGACAAGCAATCGCCGTTGCGCCTTTCACTGTCACTTGCTGCCCAAGTATTGCCCTCAAGCCCGTCTCAAAACCGTTGAATGCGCCCGGCACCCGCGTGCCCGGATTTGCTGCAATCAGCCGATGTAAAATTTTGTCCTTGCGGAGATGCCTGTTAATAATATCGGGACGCGCGTTCACGTCGAACAAATCTCGTACCCGCCTCAAAAGCGCCGGCAAGACTGGACTCAGACTGTGAGTAAATTCCACCATCAGCCCATTTTTCTTCTTCGCCTGCGTGACTTTAATCCACCCCTTGTGGTCATCCAACTGTACGGTCCGAGCGTAAAAATTGTCCGTCACCAATTCCACGCCTTTCAATTCGCGCGCTTTCAGAAAAGCCAGAATCCCCGACCAATCGTACGGCGGCCGATACGAAAGTTGCAGCGTTGATGTATCGCAGCCGGCCACGACGCCCGCATCATCCACCGCTTTTTTCCGCAGGCGCGAGGGCGGCATGCGGTACCGGCTGCCAAACGCGTCATTGAAGCGCCGCAGGCTCGAAAAGCCGCTGGCGAACGCAATCTCCGTGACCGGCAAACCGGTTTCCGTAAGCAATTGTTTGGCAAGCAACAGGCGGCGGGTGAGGATCAATTGAATTGGCGATACGCCCAATTCCTTCTTGATGATCCGACGGATTTGCCGCGAACTCAGTTCAAATTGGTCGGCAATGGCCTCGAGTCCGGCATCTTCGTCCATCGAGCCTTCTTCAATGCGCTGCACCATCAAATGGGCGATACGCTCGGAGTCATCCACCG
Source organism: uncultured Acidobacteriota bacterium (assembly GCA_963723845.1). Classification (GTDB taxonomy): domain Bacteria; phylum Acidobacteriota; class Terriglobia; order Acidiferrales; family UBA7541; genus Palsa-295. Next base: position 26,209 of record CAVRSO010000025.1, on the reverse strand, counting down.
GCGCGTTGCCGGGCGCCAGTTCAGGACGGCATCGCAGGCACGGGCGAAAACCCTCCTGTTCGGCCGCCTGTGGACTATTGAAAAACCGGCAATTGACTCTCTTGGGCGTTTTCGTTGGGCAAATCGGGCGGCAGTAAATGTCAGTGGACGTCACGCCCACGAAGAAAATCCCGTCAAAACGCGGGTCGTGAGCCGTCAGTGCCCTGTACAGCCTCGTATGATTTTCTCTTGTCACGGACGGAATAGTAGGAGGTTCGATCTTCAGATTCTAGCCGTTTTCGGACATCACTACAAACCCATTTCAATGTCCGAAAATGGCTGGATGGCTGGAATCGCATCCGATCGCGCCTATGCGGGTCGAACAGAACGAGCAAGAACGGAAACAGAGGGAGATTCACCGTCGCCCGGCCCGCCTCTCACCGCTTTTATTTTCTCGGTCCGGCCTTTCGGTGCTTCCGTGCCGGCGAGCGCCGCGCGGCGTGGCGCGTCACGAACTTGTGCGCCATGCCCAGCAAATCCCGCAACACATCGGGGCTAACGCGAGAGAGGCGGACCAGCACTGCGTTGTAACCCACGTAGTGGTCCGTCACATAGTAGACGTCGGGTTGCTCGGCGAGCAAGTCGGCGCGATCGTCGAAATCCACGCGCACCGCAAGTGAATCCGGTTCCGCCGAACGATTAACGGGGATCCATGCCAGAAGTTTTCCCTGCACCTTGAGGGCTGGGACTCCGTGCGTTGTGCTGTGCTCCACGTCGGGCAACGCGAGTCCGATCTTCCGCACAGCCTCGAAGTCGATTGTCCTTCTGGGCATTGCTCAGCTAGCGAAACGTGCTACCGGCCCTGAAATCTTTCGATGATCGAGGCTTGGACCTCCGCTTTGTCCAGGTATTCCTTGGCCTTTGCGCCGTCCTGTTGTTGCAACGCGTCCTGCGCCCTCGCGAGATCGGTCTTCATCAGCTGTTCGGCGGTGGCGATATCCCCGCGCAACCCATATCCTTGAGCGGCTTGCGCGTGCCGCATCGTATCCAAGCCATCGGAAATCGCAGCCGCGCGACTCGTCAGCTGATCGAATTGCTTCTCCGAGTCCTTGAGTTCGGCGGCCCTGCGATCGGCCTCTTCGTTGGCTTGCTGTTGAGCTTCTCGATCGGCCTTTTCCTGCGCCGCTTCGTTAGCCTTGTTCTGCGCCTCTTGGCCCGCCTTGGTGACACTGCGATCCGCTCGGGCGGGCGCAGCAGCAGCCGGAACAGCCAGGGCCGTCGGGGCAGCCAAAGCAGCCGCGGGAGCAGGTATTGCAGCAGAGTCAGGTGCTGGAGCAGCCGCGGGCGCTTCAGCAGCGGCAGGCGTCACAGGGGTCGCCGCGTCCGCAGGTTGAGCCGTCGGTTGCGTCTCAGATTGTGGCGCGGCCGAGCGCGACCCGGCATGCGTCTTGATCACGCGTGGTACATAAAAGGCCCCGACGACAAGCATGCCAACCACAAGGATCCCGCCCAAAGCCATGTAAGCGCCTCGGTGGCTGCCACTCGCCGCGGCTCGCGATTCCGCGGCGGCAACCACCGCCATCGGAACCGTCGCCTGAGCCGGAACCTGCGGCGCGGAAACGGCCGGCGCGGCCTGCGGAACGCGTACCGGCACGGGGATTGGACTCACCGCTCCTGCCCCAGCCGGGAACACGCTTCGCAGCGCAGCCGCGAACGCTTCTGCGGTCTGGAAGCGTTCTTGCGGATTCTTGGCCATTGCCATCAGAATGATGTCGCTCAGTCCTTTCGGCAGATCCGGCCGCACGGCAATGGGCGGTTTTGGCGTCTCCTCCAAGTGCGCGGACATCACGGAATAATTGCTGTGTCCCCGGAACGGCAATTTGCCGGTCACCATTTCGTAGAGCGATACGCCCATCGAATACAAATCGGAGCGCTGGTCAACCGGCTCGCAACGCACCTGCTCGGGCGACATGTAATTCATCGATCCCAGCGTCGCACCTGTCGAAGTCATGCCCGCCTCGTCGTTCGGGCGGGCGATGCCGAAGTCCATCAGCTTCACCACTCCTTGCGAAGTCAGCATCATGTTCGCCGGCTTCACGTCGCGATGGATCACCTTCAACTTGTGCGCGTAGGCCAATGCGCTGAGCACTTGATCGGAGTAGTTCGCCGCATCCGCCGGCGCAATCGGTCCCCCTAGCAGGCGCGACGCCAGCGTTGCGCCGTCCACGTACTCCATCATCATCACCAGTTGATTGTCCAAGGTCAGCGCGGTATTCAGCTTGGCAATATTCGGATGATCTAGACTAGCCAGCAGCTTGATTTCGCGCAGAAACCGGTCAGCCAATTCCTTTTGCGCCGCAAGGTTCGCCAAAAGAACCTTCATCGCCTCGATGCGGTCGGAAATCGTGTTCCGCACCTTGTAAACCTTCCCCATTCCTCCGGCGCCGAGTACTCCCAGAATTTCGTAGTCGCCTATCCGCTGCCCGGGGACAAAATCGTCGCTCATTGAGGAACTCCTTTTGGGGGGACGTATCGGCGGATTCTACCCGCAGCGAACGCGGCGAGCAACACATTCCACCGGAGGCGTGTGGAGTGCGGTGGCTTGCTCACCGCCGTTTGCCGCCCGGGCTTGCCCGGGCGTGCTGCAACCTGTTTCCTAGCGCTCCGCTTCCGCCGAGCCCCCATCAAAACGGTACTCGACGGTTGCAGCCGCGAATGTCCGCCATGAGCACGGTAGAGGAATGCATCGTATTGCGATATAATTATCTTCGTGATCGCGCGCTCCTCCAACAAGCGTTTGGCAGATCGGTTCTTCTTTTCAGGAAACGGCTCGCCATCTCGCCTGGTTTCGTTACGCACTGCGCAGATTCCTGCGCTTCAGCGAACAAGCTGCGAGGAGTTGCGGCGTCACACCTCAGCAGCATCAGTTGTTGCTTGGCATCGCCGGCTATACCAGTCGTCACAAGGCCACTATTTCTGAACTGGCTGAGTTCCTGCAGGAGCGCCACAACTCTGTCGTCGAACTCGTGGGACGCGCCGCGAGACGCGGCCTGGTCCGCAAGGTGCACGATACTCGCGATCGACGCTACGTGTTTGTCTCGCTGACGTCGCGCGGTGAGGCCGTACTTTCAAGACTCTCCCGGCTCCACAAGCAGGAAATCGAGCGCCTCCAAGCGGGCCTTCTAACGCCCGCCAGTCATCGCGGATCTCGCTACGCGAGCGGATAGGTCCTGGCAGCGGGCATTAAGTCGTTCAACGCGCACGTAAAATTTCGCACGCCGTAAATCGGGGACCGTTGACTAAAAACAATTGGTCAACCGGGAGGAACGAAGACACGAAATGCCGAAAAGCACCAGATGGGCCTCGAAATATCCGATGCTCCGCAAGTACTTGCCGCTCGTTCACGAGGATCTCGGCGCCACTTACTCGCGGAACCTCCACCGGTGGCTGCTGATCGCCCCCATCATCGGGGTTACCACTGGCCTCGTGGTTACCGCCGTCGCTGTGATTATTCTGAAAGAGCTTTGGCCCGCCGTGTTCGGCTACTACCTTCATCACCACTGGGTGATGGTACCGGGAGTTGCGGCAGGGTTCGTCGTAACCGGGTTAATCATGCAGTTTCTGACGCCCGATCCCGACGAACATTCCACGGAAGAAATTATTCGTTCCTACCACAATCATCAGGGCGATATCGATATGCAGCCGTTTCTTCCCAAACTTCTCGCGGCGGTCACCACCGTCGGATTCGGCGGCAGCGCTGCTCTCGAGGGACCCAGCATTTATGGCGGCGGCGCAATTGGCTCGTGGCTGTGGACCAAGATGAGGCGTTTCAATTTGGAGTCGCGCGATCGACGCATCATGCTGATCAGCGGTGCTGCCGCAGGGATGGCCGCCGTGTTTCGCGCGCCGCTCACAGGCTTGGTTTTCGCTCTCGAAATGCCATACAAAGATGACCTCGCGCACGAAGCGCTCTTGCCCTCCCTTATCGCATCAGTGGTCTCCTACGTCACTCTTGCTTCCTTCCTCGGCGCCACGCCTCTCTTTGACTTCAACAGCGCCACGTCGTTTACCGGTCGCGATCTCATTTGGTGCGCCCTGCTGGGCTTGGTGATCGGCCTCATCGCCATGACGTTTTCTATAACGTTCCGGCGGGCCCGCAGCTTTGTAGTCAAATGGGCTGTGCCGCACTGGATCAGGCTCGCCGTCGGCGGCCTGTTAACTGGTTTGTGCGGGCTGATTTTTGTCTATGTTTTCAAGGACTCGCTCGTGCCTCTGGGCCCGAACTACGAGGCAGTCGGCTTGATTCTGGGCACGCCACACACCTCGCTCGAACTTCTTGCTTTCGGCTTCGCCAAGTTGGCCGCAACTATTTTTTCACTCGCCTCCGGCGGAGTAAGCGCCATGTTCGTGCCGCTCTTCCTTACCGGCGGCTCGTTTGGAACTGCTTTTGGCCAGTCGATCGTTCATAGCTCCTCAATCGAACTTTATGCGGCGGTTGGCATGGCTGCCTTCATTTCCGCCGGTTACAAGACTCCGCTTGCCGCCGCCGTCTTCGTCGCGGAGGCCACCGGCGGTCACGCTTTCATCATCCCTGCGCTGATCGGATCGGCCGTGGCGTACGCCGTCTCTGGCGATTCTTCCGTTTCAGGAGACCAGCATTTGCACGAAGGCGTCAGGGTGCACGAGCTCAGGGACATCAGGGTCGGCGAATTCATGCAACGAAAGGTAGTTTCGGTCCAGGGTTCTATGAGCTTGCGGGAATTCGCGGACGTTATCTCGCCTCACTACCGCCACTCTACTTTTCCTGTCGTCGAGGGTCACCGCATCGTCGGGATGGTTCCATCATGGTCGCTTACTCGCATTCCCGCGGCGAAGTGGGCGAAGACTACCGTGTCCGACGTCACAGAACGCAACGTCAAGCGCATTCCTCCCGATTGCGATGCCATGGAAGCTCTGCGCTTGTTACTGAGCGAGAGGCCCCAGCCCATGCTTTTGGTGGTTACTTCAACGGGCGGGAAATTGGAAGGCATCGTCACCAAGACGGATATCCTGGAAGCATTGAAGGCCCGTGGTGAACATGCATTGGAGCCGGCTGATGAAACACTCTGACCGCGCTCCCGACAAATGATTCCGTAGGAGCTCACGAATGCTCGATTCTCCACTCCCCGAAACCGAGACCTCGCCAAGATCAAAACTCCCCGGAACAGGCAACTTTGGCATTGCCTTGGAGCCCGAGGTTATCAAAATCTCGGGCTATGCACTGCTGGTTGGCGTTATTGGCGGCCTCGTTGCCGAAGGCCTGCTCGAACTCATTTATTTCTTCACCAACGTATGCTTCTACGGAAAGTTCTCCTTCAAGATCACCAGTCCCGCGCACAATCATCTCGGGCTTTGGGTGATACTCGATCCCCACGCTCGGCGGTCTGCTCGTGGGAGCAATGGTTTATTACCTGGAACCCACACTCAAGGGCCACGGCATTCCGGAAGCGATGGAAGCGGTGTTGTTCAGCCACAGCAGGATGCGGCTTCGCGTGGCATTCCTGAAGCCGCTGGCCACCGCTCTTGCCATCGGAACGGGCGGCCCCTTCGGCGCGGAGGGTCCCATCATTCAGACGGGCGCCGCGTTCGGGTCCCTTTTCGGCCAGGCGGTCGGTCTCACTCCGTACTATCGGCGCGTTTTGCTCGCCGCCGGAGCAGCGGCCGGAATGGCGGCGACCTTTACCGCGCCGCTCGCTGGGATTCTGGTGGCCATCGAACTACTGCTTTTCGAATTTCGCGCCCGCTCCTTCATTCCGGTCGCTCTCGCCGCAGCCGTCGCTACCGGAGTTCGCATCCACTTCGCGGGATGGGCGCCTCTATTCCCCATGGAGGCCTACAAACTGACCGGCTTCAATGAGCTGTGGCTGTTCGGCATCATGGGCATTCTGATGGGCATCGTCGGCATCGCCATGATCCGGGCGCTATTCTGGATCGAGGATCTATTCGATAACCTCCCATTCAAACGCGCGCTCATATGGTCACCAGCAATTGGCGCCGCGATTTTAGGCCTCATCGGATACTTCTATCCGCAGGTTTTCGGCACTGGTTACGACACCATCCGCGACATGCTCAATAATCGCCTCTCGCCAGCCGACCTCCTCGGCGTATCCGTCGCCAAATTCTGGGCCCTCGTCATCTCCCTAGGCTCGGGGACCACCGGCGGCGTCTTTGCTCCCTCCCTGATTGTCGGAGGCGGCATCGGCGGAGCCTACGCCATCGCCTGCCAGCATTTCTTCCCGCATCTCGTCAGCAATCCCGCGTTTTACGCGCTCGTCGCAATGGCCGCGGTGTTCGGAGGTATTGCGCGAGCCCCATTCACCAGCATCGTGTTTCTATTCGAGCTCAGCCACAATCCGAATGCGCTGCTTCCGTTGATCGTCTGCGTCATGGTTGCCGACGGCTTCGTGCGTCTCTTCAGCCGCGATTCCATCATGACCGGCAAGCTCGTCAAGCGCGGCCTGATCGTCCTCCAGGATTATTCCGTGCCTGTCCTCATGCGCGCCCGCATCGACCAAGTCATGCGCAAGCAATTTTCCGTGATGCAGGCCGATGCCGAGCTGCGCACCATCCTGCAGAAATCTACGCCGGAAAATGTGGAACTCTTGCCCGTCGTGGAAGAAGACGGAACGCTCTTAGGCATTGTCGAGCCTCACGACATGCTAAAAGTCGATACGCAAGACCACCATTTCACGATGCGAGAACTCGCTCGGCAGGATTACGTCCGTGCTTACCCGGGTGATTTGGTTGACCGCGTGAACCGCGAAATGCTCCTCAAAAATGTCGAAAATGTCGTCGTTGTCGAATCCTACGCGAGCCCAAAGCCTGTCGGCATCGCTCGCGCCAACGACATCCTGCAACTCCGCCGCTGGCTGATGGAAGAAGAAACCCGCGAAAAGCCGCCCGCTGCAAAAGCCCCGGCACGATGCCTCCTGCTAGCGCGCCGAGCCAGTCGCGTCTTATCGCCTTCGTCGCTCACCCGTGTCTGGTCCGTGATCCAGTTCACTTCCCAGGTTTTTCCTCCATCATCCGAAAATGACTGTTCGAAGTGGGGCGAATTCGTGGCCAGCTTCGTCCAGACGTACCGAATCAATATGGTTTTACCATCGATCGTATCCTGAGCGAAAAACTCTCCGCGCCCGTTTTTGAATTCGCCCACTTGAGGTGGATCGAGCTTACCGTTCTTGCTGTTGGCCCAATAAAGCCTCCACTGGTGCGATTGAGGATCGTACGTGCGCAGCGTCAGGCCCTTCGATGTGGCCCGTCGGGCCGTCGAGCTCGATCGTGTCCATTTGAGCGCGACCGTCCAAAATCTTGTAGCAAGCCCCCGTACCCTCCATTTCGACCCACGTATTCGAGCCTGTCAGCGGATGCGGCATGCGTTTCATGTGAAATTTCCATTTACCAATCAGCGGATCAAAATCGTGTTGAGCCATCGCGCTCAGCGGAAGCTTGCTGCGTATTTGTCTTCGCAGCGTCTGAGTTTTGCCGCGCCACTCCCGCAAGAGCCGGCGCAAAGCCGAGCAAACTCCCCGCCAGAACATATGTCCAGATGCGTTTCGGTGCGTTCATTAAATCCCTCCTTAGCCCTTCGGCACGAAGAAAAGACTACCCGACACCGTGGCCTGTAAAAATAGCCACTTTCGTGTGATACGATATGGCCACTTCAGCCTGAGGGCTCTTTCGATGAAACGCGTCTCCCGCAAGTTTTCTTCCGCCGATTGCGCTGGATTCCCTTAGCAGCACTCCCATGTACCGCCAGTTATACGATTGGTTTCGCCGCGCCATTTTCAACGGCCAATTGCGGCCCGGACAACGCGTGCCCTCAACCAGAAGCCTCGCGGCCGAACTGAAAATCTCGCGCATACCCGTTTCAAGCGCCTACGAGCAATTGCATGGCGAAGGTTATTTCGAGACGTTCGTTGGCTCTGGCACACGCGTGGCCGGCTCGATCCCTGCCGAAACCTTAAAGCTCGCCGCCGCAAAATTATCGGACGCGTCGCGACAAAACTCTCGCAGCAAAACTCCGCGCACTATCTCGCGGCGTGTGGCCTTGATGCGCGTGCCGCCGCAAACCTGGCCCAACAATCTCGGCGCGTTTCGCGTGAGCCTCCCGGCTCTCGAACATTTTCCGGTGGGGATCTGGTCGAAAGCTCGTGAATCGCCATTTGCGAAAACAGTCCAGGCAGTTGATGGCTTATGGCGACGCCAAGGGCTACATGCCCTTCCGCGAAGCGATCGCCGAATATTTGGGCGCGGTTCGCGCCGTACGATGCGAGCCTTCGCAGATCCTGATAACCACCGGTTCGCAGCAGGGCATACAACTCTCGGCGCAAGTTTTGCTGAATCCAAATGAACGAGTATGGTTCGAAGAACCCGGTTACCCGGGAGCGCGCCAGGCTTTCCTCGCGGCTGGAGTCGATCTGATTCCTGTGCCCGTCGATCGTGGCGGGCTGAACGTAGCCGAAGGAATTCGCCGCGCTCGCAACGCTCACGCCGCCTACATCACGCCGTCGCACCAATATCCATTGGGTGTAACCATGGACGCCGCTCGGCGCATGCGCCTGCTCAATTGGGCGGCGCGAAGCGGCGCGTGGATTATTGAAGATGATTACGATAGTGAATATCGGTTCGGTGGCCGCCCCATTCCCTCGCTACAAGGTTTGGACACGAGTGGCCGCGTAATTTACGTGGGCACATTCAGCAAAGTCATGTTCCCCGCGCTGCGCCTGGGCTACGTCGCAGTACCCAAAGATTTGGTGGACGCATTCGCCGTCGCGCGCGACGCAAATGATCAATTCTCATCTACGCTGTATCAAACCGTGATGGTGGATTTCATCCGCGAAGGACACTTCGCGCGCCACATCCGCCGAATGCGCGTGCTGTATGCACAGCGGCGAACCGCTCTGGTCGAAGCAATCCACAAATACATGCGCGGCAAACTCGAAGTCATCGGCGCCGAAGCGGGCATGCATCTAGTCGCCCTGTTGCCGCCCGGCGTTAATGATGTCACCATTTCAAAAAAGGCCGCCGAGATGGGAATCTCGGTGATGCCTCTGTCCTCCTGCTACGCGAAACCGCCCGCGCGCCGCGGCTTGATTCTCGGTTATGGCGGCACCGATGCGCGCCAGATTCACGACGGCATGCGCAAGCTCAGCACAATTTTCAGCGAAGCCATTCAACGCCGCACCGTAGAATCCGTTCCGAGTGGTCGGCGAGCCGTCTAGGACCTTAAATTTTCTTAATCCTTCCTACATCTGCGCTCGTTGGAATTGGGGCTACACTACCGCCGAGCGGACGGCGAGGTGCAGCGCCTCTACGTAATACTGCCGTAATCCGGCCTTAATCTGCGGCCCGGCATACTCCGCGCTCGCGTCCGACCCGCTATTTTCGAAGGAGGTCTCTGTGAAGCTTTTTACTAAAGGTGCCCTCGCAACAATCGCCGTCTTGCTCGTGGCTGCCGGCCTGTCTTTCGCCCGCCCCGATAGCAGCTATCACCTTTTGAAAACGTACAAGTTTGCCGCCGCGCCGGGCAGCACCATGGAATATTTCGATTACGTCACGGTGGATCCAGCGGCCCGCCGCGTCTACTTGTCTCGCGGCAGCGCCGTCGAAGTGATGAACGCCGACACGGGCGCGCTCGTCGGCTACATCCCCGGATTCAAGCGGCAGCACGGAGTCGCCCTCGCGCCCGAATTGAATCGCGGCTTCATCAGCGATGGAGAACTCGCCCAGGTAACCATCTTCGATCTCAAAACCCTGAAGACGTTGGGCCAGGTCAAAGCCGACCCTGATACCGATTGCGTCGTTTACGATCCCGCAACGAAGCGCGCCTTTTCCATGAATGGCGATAGCAGTAGCTCTACCGTGATCGACGCCAAAACCGGCGCCGCGATCAAAACGATTGCTCTCGGCGGCTCTCCCGAATTCGCCGTGGCGGATGGAAAAGGAATGATCTACGCGAATCTTGCCGATAAGAATCAGGTGGCCGCAATTGACACCCGCACCCTTGAAGTCAAATCGCACTGGCCCACCGCCCCCTCAGGCGGTTCTACCGCTCTGGCCATCGACCGCGAACACCGGCGTCTCTTCAGCTCAGGCCGCAATCCGCAAATGCTCGTGGTGATGGATGCGGATAACGGTAAAATCATTCAGTCGTTTCCCATCTCCGCCGGCACCGACGCCACCGCCTACGATCCGGCTACCAAGATGATCTACGTCTCCACTTTCACAGGAGACATAAACGTATTTCACGAAGACTCGCCCGATCAATACAGCGCTGGGGACACCATCAAGAGTCAGCTCGGCGCCAAAACCATGGGTCTCGATACAAAGACGCACAATCTCTTCCTGGACACAGCGGATTTCGCCCCGGCTGGTGCGCCCACCGCCGAACGCCCACGTCCGCGACCCCGCGCTATCCAGGGTACTTTCCGCGTCTTGGTTTACGGTCGCTAGCTGATTTCGGATTTCGTCGCTTTGGGGGAATCCGGAAACTACGGAAGTCGGCCGGTTGCATCCAGAGCCCTGTAAAATCCGAGGTTCTCGCCGCGCACCAGCTTCGTGATAAAGATAATTTGCCCATAGTGCATTCCGAAATGTTCCACCACATGGTAAACGGTTTCCAAACCGGTGGCCGTGTAGCCCTGGATATGGAAAGTGGCGGACAAATCGGCTTCCGTGAGTCGCCCGAGAACTTCTGACGCATCCCGCAGAGTCGCGCCCAACTTCTCCAGCAGAGCCGAAGCGGGAATCACCCGCCGTTCGGAGAACTCCGCAGACCGGTCGCGAGCATCCTCTGAATGGTTGAATGACGAAACAATCCACTGCCGGACGTTTCCGTTCAGGTGCAAAAGCAAATTCCCGATGCTGTTGCTGGCCTCGTTCGGACGCCACCAAACTTGTTCGTCGGTAAGTGATTCCACGCAGTCGCGCAGCCGAGGCCAATATTCCTCGACCAACTGATGGCGAGAGTATTCAAGAAACAGGGTGGATGCGCTTCGTCCAGTCATAGTCGTCACCACAAAAATGCCGAACCTCTCTTTTGAAATCAAAAACCGGCTTCTCTGTTACCGGCGTTCATAGTCTAGTAGTATGCGGCTATCCCGCGCACGTCTTCTTGAGGGCTATCCGATGGACGACGCCTTGATGATGCACCGTCTGCAGTTCGCCTTCACCGTCACGTTTCACTATCTATTCCCGCAACTCACCATGGGGCTCGCGCCGCTGATCGTCATCCTGAAGACGATGTATCTGCGCACGAACAACGCTCTTTATGACCGTGCGGCACGATTCTGGGCCAAAGTGTTTGGCATTAGCTTCCTGATGGGAGTCGTCACGGGAATTCCCATGGAATTCCAATTTGGAACGAATTGGGCGCGATTTGCGCAGGTGACCGGCGGCGTCATTGGTCAGCCTCTGACGATGGAAGGCGTCTTTTCGTTTTTTCTGGAGTCGGCATTTCTCGGGCTGTTTCTTTTCGGTGAGAAGCGGCTCAGCAAGATCGCGCACTGGTGGGCGGGATTCGCCGTGTTCGCTGGGTCGTGGCTGTCCGGGTTCTTCATCATCGTCACCGACGCTTGGATGCAGCACCCGGTGGCGTTTCAGCGCTCTGCCGATGGCACATTTCAGTTGACGAGCTTCTGGGGTGTCCTGCTGAATCCGTGGGCCTTGATTCAGTACGCGCACAACATGTGTGGCGCGCTGATTACCGGAACGTTCGTGATGGCGGCAGTCGGCGCCTACTATCTGCTGGAAGACAAGTTCATTGATGAAGGCCGCGCCTTCTTGCGCGTGGCCGTTATCGTCGGGATCATCGCCTGCATCGTGCAGGTCTTCCCGACGGGCGACCTCCACGGAAAGATGATGGGCACGTATCAGCCCGTCACCGTCGCCGCGATGGAGGGACTCTTCAAGACGCAGTCGGGCGCGCCGATGGTGATCCTGGGACAGCCAGACGCCGAAAGCGAGCGCATCGATAATCCCGTCACCGCAAACAAAGTCCTAAGTTACCTTCTCTACGGGACGACGACCTCAACCGTCAAAGGCCTGAACGAGTTTCCGAAAGCCGATTGGCCGACGAATATTCCGCTGGTTTTTTACGCCTATCACATCATGGTGGGTCTTGGAACGATCTTCGTCGCCGTTATGGCCCTGAGCGCGTTCCTGTTGTGGCGTGGGCTGCTCTATAAGGCCCGCTGGATGCACTGGATCATTTTGTGCTGTCTTCCTTTCCCCCACATCGCGAATACGGCCGGATGGATCACGGCGGAAACCGGACGCCAGCCCTGGATCGTTTATGGCCTGATGCGCACCAGTGTCGGCTATTCGCAATACGTGCATGCCGGGAACAGCCTGTTCACGCTGCTTGGATTCATGGGGCTCTATACGATTCTGGCAATTCTGTTCTTGTTTCTGGTTTACCGCGTGATTGCGCACGGCCCGGTGGAGGAAGAGGCCGCTGAGATCGAGTCGGGAACGCCAATCACGGTCGCCTGAGCGCCCCGAGAGGGATCGCCTTGCCAAGGAGTTCGCCATGCTGCTGACCTGGTTCTTGCTGGTCGCCATCATGATTACCGGATACGTTGTGCTCGATGGCTTCGACCTGGGTGCCGGGATCCTGCACCTGTTCATTGCGCGGACAGATGAAGAACGACAAATCGTAATCCGAACGATCGGGCCTGTGTGGGACGGCAACGAAGTGTGGCTTCTGGCGGGTGGCGGGACGCTCTACTTCGCTTTTCCGCTGCTATATGCGTCCGGGTTCAGCGGATTCTATCTGCCACTGATGATCGTCCTGTGGCTTTTGATTTTGCGCGGGATCGGCGTGGAGCTTCGCATGCACCTCGATTCGCCGGTTTGGCGCGGGCTTTTCGATGGATCGTTCGCGCTTTCGAGCCTGTTGCTCGCAATTTTCTATGGCGCGGCGTTGGGGAACGTTCTACGCGGCGTGCCCCTCGGCAAGGATGAATACTTTTTCCTGCCGCTCTGGACCGACTGGAGAGTCGGGCCGCAACCGGGGATTCTAGATTGGTACACCGTCCTGTCCGGCACTGTTTCGCTGTTTGCGCTGGGCTTGCACGGCGCCTATTACGTCGCCATGAAAACGAGCGGCGACATCAACTTGCGTGCGAAAGCCGTGGCGCGGCGACTGTGGCCGGTCGTTGTCGCGCTGACGGGCGCGAGCCTGGCCGCAACGCTCTACATTCGGCCCGATTTGCTGAACAACTACAAGCGCTGGCCGGTGCTCTATGCGATTCCGGCCCTCGTGGCGGGGTGTCTCTTCGACATGTCGAGAGAGAACGCCCGCGGGAAGGAACGGGCCGCGTTCCTCTCATCGTGCGCCTACCTGGTTTTCATGTTGGTCGGCGCCGCAGCGGGTGTCTACCCGAACTTGTTGACATCAACCACCGACCCAGCGCTGAACGTCACTGTCTACAACGCGCACGCCGGCCACTACGCCCTTTCCGTCGGCTTGATCTGGTGGAGCTTGGGCATGGCGATTGCCGTCGGCTACTTTGTCTTCGTTTATCGCATGTTCCGCGGCAAAGTCACCGCAACCTCGCGACACGGCTATTGAAGGTTGCCGTCTGAAACCGCAGCTTCTAAACTGCAGCATCCTTAAATCCGGCGGAGCACTCGCTGCGACCGCCATTCTCCAGGTCGGCGAAGGTTTAAACGTGGCGTAGGCTCGCCCTGAGGAACGAAGGGGTACTTTAGCCCGGCACTCTCTCCCTCCCGTTGTCCTCTCCAGCTCCAGCCTCTAGCCCCCAGCCTCCAGAGCCTGGCAGCGCCGGAGGCGCGATTGTAGATAGCCCGGCACGCAGCGAAGCAGAGTGCCGGGACACGGTGAACAAAATTGAAAAGTCCCGGAGGGACGATTGAGCGTGCTATGGTAGAGCCTGGGAGCGTTTACTGAATCGAAAAATCGTAAATGTAAGGTGCCAGGCCCTCACCGCGTGCGAGATATAGCCCATATTCACCCCGGCCAAGTTCGCCTATCGGAACGATCTTAAAAACTCCGGGCGCAATCTCAGAGCGGTCCAACTGGACCTGACGAGTTAGGGTAATACCCTTGCTCGCTCGCCAGTCACCGACCGCCTCAACTTCAAACTGTCTACGCTCTGGCTTCTCTTCGAGCCGAATCAAAATCAGGTCTCCGGCGTTTACTCCCGCGTCTCCTTCCTGCTTGGCCGGAACAAAGTAGAACGTAGGGCTTGCAGGCACAACCGTGGCGGCATGCGCTCCCAAGAACTGAGCATTGCCCTTCGCCGATTTGATGCCAAGTGTCACGTGCGATACAAGCAGACTTCCGGAGCGTTCGAACTCCACGATCTGGCCGAGAATTTTCGTGTATCCGCTGTCTCCTTCCACGTACATTCCTGGCTCGGTCGGGAATGCGCCAGGTATCCCTGTGCGCTTCAGTGCCGCCGGATCGCTCGCATCTCGGAGATGAACTACCTGGGTTGGAGGATCACCGGCATCGCTATACCCATGATCTTTCGCTGCTGGTGCTTCTACCATCGCCAGAATCACGCCGTCGGCCATGCCGGATGACTTCAAGCGACTAAGCTCCCCCGGCGAAGTGTCAAAAGCGCACTGGCTCGACTTAATTTTCGCAACAAGGACCTGCTCCGGGAGTCCCGCTTTCTGCATTTCAAGGATGTCTTTGTTCGTGAGCACGGCTGAACTCGTTGATGATTCCGCAGCAAGTCTCGTGGGCACAGCTGGTGCTACTTCCCTAGGCGCGGCACGATGGCTCTGCTTCGATACCGACGGAACTTTGCCCAAGTTCAGGCAGAGTACAAAACCAGGAGGTTGCGACCCTTGGTCGCGCGCAACGCGACACCAATCAGTTCCAGATGCGTTTACCTCGAAGATCACGTCCACGACGTCTCCCAGATCGAGGGTGTTGATGATGCTCGACTCGGTTGAATTGCTTTCGTAAACAGCTATCCGGTCGGGCTTTACATACGCTTCCCAGATGACTCTGTTTTGCGAGGATACCGGAACGACAACCGACACAACGAGGCATGTAATGAGAGCCGTCCGAAAGACGTTCATCTCAACTCCTCCGCTGTTTCTGGTTCGGTTGCTAGAAGCGAACAGTGCCGATAAGGTCTGGTTCCCGGCGGCACTAGGATGAAACAGAGCTAGGCTCTGCTTTCCGACATGCGCGAGCAAGAGGCCTGCCAAACCCGAATTCCCCTCAGAGAGTAGGATTTCTAGCACATTACGCTGTAATCAGTCTAGTAACGCTAACAAATGGTTACAGCTCGCTTGCGGTGAGTCGAATGGATAGGTAACACTTTGGCATTGGCTCGTCCTAGCGCTGTTCGTCGTGGACGCCTCGCGTCAAAATTCCCAGTAGAGCGTCCCGCCGCTCGGGCCGACGTCAAAGTCAGGAATAAGGCGAGACACTGAGACAGCACGGCTACAACCTCCCGAGCCCCAACTTCTCCGGTAACGGACCCGTGTTCCCGGCGAACATCCGGACGAACAAGAAGTTCCAGTCCGCGAGCAAGGCGTGTCAGAGCCTGCTCGCGCCGCCACAAGGGCGCTGGAGGCGCCGGAGGCTCTGGAGGCTCCGGAGGCGGGAGCAGTACATAGCCCGTCTACCAGGGGCCGGCGAGTCGGTGGTCGAGGCAAGGTACGCCTCGACCACCCGCGACACTCTTGCCATGCGACCCAATCCAATCCACGCAAGCGACGATCCCGAGGTCGTTCGGCAATTGATCCGCGAGAACCCCTGGTGCACGCTCGTGAGCAACAATGCCGGCCGGCTCGTAGCGTCCCACTATCCAGTGCTCCTGGACGAGGACTCGGCCGAGTTGGCGGTGCTGACGCATGTCGGGCGTCCGGACGAACGAATCCACGGCTTCGGCGAGCAGGAGATCATGCTGATAGTCCAGGGCCGGCACGGTTACATCAGCCCAAGCTGGTACGAGGCCGGGACCACCCCGGCGCCGACCTGGAACTTCAGCGTTGCTCACTGTTACGGAGTGCCCGAGATTCTCGAGGCGGACGAGAACCTGCGAGTGCTGACGCGGCTTGTCGAGCATTTCGAGCGCCGCGTCGATCGGCCACAGTTCTTGGACGCCGAGTGGGGCGCCCAGTTGGCCAAGGGCACGGTCGGCCTTCGCATACCGATCGCGCATTTTGTCTGCAAGATCAAGCTGAGCCACGACAAGAGCCGCGCAAACCAGCTGCGTGTCATCGCTGCCTTACGGGCGCCGGGCCCCTATCACCATCCAGCTCTGGCCGACGACATGGAGCGCTCGCTCGCGAGTTGATCTATCTCCGTGACCAAGCGCCCGGTGCAATCCGCCGATAGGATCCGCGGCGGGGCTGCAGGATGACGGACTACTCCGGGGACCACATAGCCGACGTTTCCAATCTGGACGGCGTAGCCGCGCCTCCTGTTCACGCCGACGTGATCGTGCTCGGCGCCGGGTTTGGGGGCCTCGAGCTGACCACTCGGCTGTCGGAGGAGTTCGGAGACGAGATCGAGCTCGTTCTGATCGATCAGAGCGACGCGTTCGTGTTCGGGTTCTCGAAGCTCGACGTGATGTTCGGGCGAGCGACTCCCGATGCCGTCCGGCTTCCGTATGCGGACATCGTCAAGCCAGGCGTGAAGTTCGTCCAGAGCGCGATTCGCAACATCGATCCGCAGACGAGACGCGTCCAGACCGACGCGGGCGAGTTCGAAGCCGACGTCCTGGTCGTGGCATTGGGCGCAGACCTCGACCCCGAGGCGACGCCCGGTTTGAGAGAGGGCGGCCACGAGTTCTATACGGTCCCCGGCGGCTTCGCAGCGCGCGAGGTGCTCGACCGGTTCGAGGGCGGTCGTGTGATCATCGGCGTGCTGTCGACGCCGTTCAAATGCCCGCCGGCGCCGAGCGAGACAGCGCTGCTGCTGCACGAGCACCTGGTGGCGCGAGGCCTTCGCGACAGCTCGACGATCTCGCTCGTGATGGACTTCGGGCGCCCGATCCCGCCGTCGCCCGCAGCGTCCGCGGCGCTGCTCGAGGCGTTCGCCGACCGCGGCATCGAGTGGCACCCGAGCCGCGAGGTGCACGAGCTCGATCCCGCTCGCAGCGTCGCGCTCCTACGCGACGGCGGCGAGATGCCCTACGACCTCTTCCTCGCCGTCCCGGTCCACCGCGCTCCGCGAGTGGTACTGGAGTCGGGGCTGACGAAGGATGGCTGGATCCCAGTCGACTCGCTGACGTTCGAGACTCCGCACCCGGGGGTCTACGCGATCGGCGACGTGGCCGCGGTCGGAACGCCGCGGGCCGGCGTGTTCGCCGAGGGGCACGCGGTCGTGGCCGCGAGCACATCGCCGCACGGATCCGCGGAACCAGCAGCTCCGCCCAATACGGCGGCCACGGCATCTGCTACCTGGAGTTCGGAGACGACGAGGTCGGCATGGTCGACGTCACGTTCTTCGGAGATCAACGGAGCGGTGAGCTCATCGGCCCCTCCACGGAGCTGGCGGCCGAAAAGGCCCAGTTCGGGTCCAGCCGAGCGATGCGCTGGTTCGGACGCGAATGGAGCGCGGTTCCGGCTTGACCGTCCCGGTGATCCGCGCGTCTAGGTGGCGATGACCCATCGCGTCTGGCACCAAGATAGGTGGCCGGCGCCGCCAATATCGGTGTTGCTCCCGATGCGTGCGCGCGACCATCTCCTTACGTTGGACCCTCGACCGGTACTCCCAATCCGAAGCGAGGGACAACATGTTCAGGCACATTCAAATCAGGCGTTCGTTTCTGGCCGCAGCGGCCATGACCACGGCCGCGCTCCCGGCAGGTGCGCAGGCTCGGCCGTTCTTCGATCCGTCACCCGTGCATACAAGCCCGCCCGCACGGGTCGCGACCGTCGTGCAGGCGCCGAAGCGACCGGTTCGGCAGGTTTTCAGTGGGACGACGCAGGCATTGGCGCGGCCGGGGCGATCGTGCTCCTCGGCGCGGGCGCCGGGGCGGCAATGACGATCCGTCGCCGGCGCACACGCCGTGTTGCCACAGCCTGACTCCCAGCGCCGTACGCCGATGACAAATGTCATGGGCGATTTCGGCCGGACGCCACTTACGCTGGCGCCGCGCGCGCCATAAGTTGACCGTCATGCTTGCGATCAACGTCCGACGCGGTTCGCAGACGTGACTCTGACCACGGTTGTGTTCTCGGTTTGGGGAGTGTTCTGGATCTGCTGGCTGCTCGCTGCCGCAGGTGCCAAGCAGAGCGTTCGCACCTCACGATTCCGCCGGCCGGGCCTGGTGGTCCTCGTCGCGGTGGTGCTGGTACGCCTGTTCAAGCCAGGCACCCTGGCGGTGAGCAGTCCGGTCCTGCATGTCGTCGGGTTGATCCTGTTCGCGCTCGGTCTCGCTCTAGCGGTATGGGCGCGGATCTACCTGGGGCGCAATTGGGGAATGCCGATGACCGAGAGGGCCGAGCCTGAGCTCGTCACGTCGGGGCCCTACCGTTTCGTTCGCCACCCGATCTATTCAGGGATCCTGCTGGCCCTGCTCGGAACGGCCCTCGCCACCAACCTCTACTGGTTGATCGTGCTCGCGTTCCTCGGTGCTTACTTCACCTACAGCGCCACCGTTGAGGAACGACTGATGACGACCTCGTTCCCAGGCGAGTACGCCAGCTACAAGGCGCACACGAAGATGCTGATTCCGTTCGTGCTCTGACCGTCAGCTTCGCGCGAGCAGATGCTCGCCTACGTTCGGGATCACCTGATCGCCGAACGCCGCCATGGTCGCGTCCTGAGCGTCGTGCTGCAGGTACAGGGCGAAGTGGCCGACGCCGAGGCCCGCGAGCTCCGTCAGGCGCGCGACCTGGGTCTCCGGCGGTCCGATGATGCAGAACCGCTCGACGATCTCGTCGGGCACGAATTCGGTGTCGGGGTTGCCCGCCCGTCCGTGCTCGTTGTAGTCGTATCCCTGGCGCCCCGCGATGTAGTCGGTCAGGCTCCTCGGCACCGCGCGACCGTCGCTGCCGTACCGCGCCACCAGGTCCGCGACGTGGTTGCCGACCATCCCACCGAACCAGCGGCACTGGTCGAGGGCGTGTGCGCGTGACGCGTCGCTGCCGTCGGTCACGTAGGCGGGCGCCGCGACGCACATCGTCAACGCGTCCGGGTCCCGGCCGGCCGCGGCCGCAGCATCCCGCACGGCCTGAATGCTCCACGCCGCGATGTCCGGATCGGCGAGCTGGAGGATGTAACCGTCCCCCACCTCACCGGCGACCTTCAGCGCCTTGGGCCCGTAGGCCGCGACCCAGATCTGCAGCCTGCTGTCCGGGTTCCACGGAAACCGCAGGGTGCTGCCCTTGTACTCGACGGTGCCGCCGTTGGCGAGGCCGCGGACGACCTCAACGCAGCCGCGCAGGTCAGCGAGGCTCACCGGCTTGCCGTTGATCGTCCGGACCGCCGAGTCGCCGCGGCCGATGCCACACACGGTGCGGTTGCCGTACATCTCGTTCAGCGTCGCGAACAGCGAGGCCGTGACGGTCCAGTCACGGGTTGCCGGATTCGTCACCATCGGGCCGACGGTCAACTTGTGGGTGGCGTCGAGGATCCGGCTGAAGATCACGAACGGCTCTTCCCACAGCAGGTGGGAGTCGAACGTCCACACGTTCGTGAAGCCGTACGTCTCGGCTCTGCGAGCGAGCTCGATCACGCGCGCCGCCGGCGGGTTGGTTTGGAGAACGACTCCGAAGTTCATGACCTAAACGGCTCCCTTTGACGTCATTTCGCCCGCTCTTGCCAGCACCGAGCCCACCGTCCTCCCGTACGCACCGATCGCGACCTCGAGCGCCTGCTGCGGCGAATCCTCGATCGCGGCGTGCGAGATCGGCGGGTCCGACTGCGCGAAGATCATCGCCGTCGGAACGACGCGTCCGATCTCGGTCGCGTCGTGCAGCGGCCCGCTCGGGATCGGCTCGCCTGCGTCGCCGCCTGCCTCCTGCACGCTCGTCCGGGCGAGCTCGACCAAGTTCGCGTCGAACGGCGTCGGAGCCGCGCGGAAGACATCGCGCTGCTGCGACGGTGCAGTTGAACTCCTCTGCCGCGGCGCGGCACGCGTCACGCGCCTCGGCGAACATCGCGGCGAGCTCGTCGGGGTCGAGGTGGCGCTGGTCCAGCTGCATCTCGGTGCTGCCCGCAACCGCCGTGATCACACCGGGAACCGACTGCATCCGCCCCACCGTGCCGACGCCGCCGTGGTTGATTGCGCTCTGCCGTATCTCGAGCGCCGAGCGCGCTGCGGCGGCGAGTGAGTCCTGACGCAGCCGCATCGGCGTCGATCCGGCGTGCGCCGCCTGACCCGTGAACGTCATCAGGTGCCGCTCGACGCCGACCGTCCCGCTCACGGCGCAGGCGAGCCGACCGCCGTCGAGCAGTACGGGCCCCTGCTCGATGTGGAGCTCGAGATACGCGACGGCTCCGTCGAGGCGTTCCGCCGCGGCGGGCGCGCGGTCGAGGTCGACTTCGCACGCCGCGAGCGCGTCGGCCAGCGTGACGCCCTCCGCATCGCGCAGGTCGCGGACCTCGTCAGGGTCAAGCGTGCCCGCGCACGCCGACGAGCCGAGCAGGCTGCGACCGAACCGCGCGCCCTCCTCGTCCGCCCAGTCGACGAATCGAACGCCGATCGGCGGCTTGGTGCCGGCTCGGGCAAGCTGCCGGACGGTCTCGAGCGCGGTCATCAGCCCAAGCGCACCGTCGAGCCAGCCGCCGTCGGGTACGGCGTCGATGTGCGAGCCGACGATCATGAAGCGCTCCTCGTCGGCGCCGTCGATGCTCGCCCACAGGTTGCCGGCCTCGTCGCGGTCGGGCTCCAGGCCGATGTCGGCGAGCTTGGAGCGCAGCCACGACCGTGCCTCGAGCCACTGCGGTGTCCACGCAAGCCGTTTCGCCCCTGCGAACCGCCCACCACTGCCGCTTGCAAGCTCGTCGAGGTCGGCGATGACGGCCTGCGGGTCGAGCCGTATTTCGGTCACGCGGCGACCTGGACCGAGGCCCCGAGCGTCCGCGGGACGAAGCGACCGTGGCCCGGCTCGGTCTTGATCTCACCCCGGTCGTACACGAGCGTCCCGCGCGAGAACGTGTGCCGCACGCTCGCGCTCGCAGTCTCGCCCTCGTAGAGGTCGTAGTTGACGTTCATGAACGAGGTTGCCTTGCCGTAGGGACGAGGTGCCGCCGGGTCGAGCACGACGACGTCCGCGTCCTTCCCCGGCGCGAGGGCACCCTTTTCTTGCAGGCCGAACCGCCGGGCGATCGTCGTGCTGGTCAGGTCGACCAGCTGCGAGCGGGTGATCCGGCCCGAGACGACGCCCTCGTCCCACAGCTTCGCGAGGCGGTGCTGGATCAGCGCCAGGCCGTTTGGCACAAGGCTGAAGTCGTCGAGGCCGCGCGACTTCTGCTCGTCGTTGAACGGGCAATGGTCGGTCGAGACGCTCTCGAGGACGCCGCGCCGCAGATAGCCCCACAACGGCTCGTGATTTGAGACTTCGCGCAGCGGCGGCGAGCAGATGTAGCGGCAGCCCTCGACTCCCGGGCGGCGAAGATCGTCGATCCCGTTGGTCAGGTACTGGAAGCACGTCTCGCCGGTGACGGCCGCGCCCCGCTGTTGCGCAGCCTCGATCTCCGCGGCAGCCGCGGCGCACGTGACATGGACGACGAACAACGGAGCGCCGACGTGCTCGGCGATCGTGGCGGCGCGCCCGGTCGCCTCCGCCTCGACGTACTCGGGCCGGGTCAGCGCGTGGTTGATCGCGGAGGTGTCGCCGCGCGCGAGCGCGCGCTTGACCAGCATGTCGACGATGTCGCCGTTCTCGGCGTGCACCATCGTCAGCGCATTGAGGTCTCGGGCGCGCTCCATGCATGCGGCGAGCTCGTCGTCGCGAACCATCAGCGCGCCCTTGTAGGCCATGAACAGCTTGAACGAGCAGACGCCGGCCTCCGACATCGCGGCCATGTCGTCGAGGACGGAATCGCTGGCGTTGGTGATCGCCATGTGAAAGCCGTAGTCCACGTGCGCGGCTCCGTCGGCGCGACCGCGCCACTCGTCGAGCGTGGACTGGAGGTCGTCGGGGTGCTGCTGGATCGCGAAATCGACGAGGCACGTCACACCGCCGGCGGCAGCCGCCTGCGTGCCGGTGTTGTAGTCGTCGGACGACATCGTTCCCATGAACGGCATCGACAGGTGCGTGTGGTTGTCGATCAGGCCCGGCAGCACGAAGCACCCGTCGCATCGACGACGTCGGCTCCCTCGGGAGCGGCGACACGACCGACGGCGGCGATCTTCTCCCCTTCGATCAGCACGTCGCCGTCGAACTCGCCATCGGCGGCGACGACCGTTCCGTTGGCGATCAGGGTGGTCTGGGTCATGGCTCGCTCCCTGTTGTCATGCAGTTGGGATCCCCATGTGCTCCGAGAGCGTGACCAGCACGTCGCCGAGGCGCCCGACGAGATCGTCCAAGAGCGGTCGATCGCAGATCAGCGGCGGCGCGATCTGAATCACGGTGTCGCCGCGGTCGTCGCCTCGGGCGATCAGCTGCGCCCGGATCAGCGCGCCCGGCAGGCACTTGCGCAGCAGCTCTTCTCGCTGCGTCCGCATCGAACCGGCTCGCAGGACCGTCGGGGACGAGCTCGACCGCCCAGAAGTAGCCGCTCCCGCGGATGTCGCCGACGATCGGCAGCCCCCGGAGCGACTCGAGCAGGCCGGCCAGGTAGGCCTCGTGCTCCCGGACGTTGTCGAGCACCTGCTCGCGCTCGAACAGCTCGAGATTCTTCAGCGCGATCGCGGCCGACAGCGGATGACCGCCGAACGTGATCCCGTGGAGCAGCGTCCGGCCGGAGTCGTAGAGCGGAGTGGCGATCCGGTCCGACGCCAGCACGGCTCCCATCGGGGCGTACGCCGACGTCAGGCCCTTCGCGGTCGTGATCAGGTCGGGCACCGGCCCGAACCGGCTCACGCCGAACCACTCGCCGAGCCGGCCGAACCCCGTGATCACCTCGTCGGCGACGAGCAGGATGCCGTGGCGATCGCAGATCTCGCGCAGTCCGGCCCAGTAGCCGTCCGGCGGTTGCAGGCAGCCACCGGCGTTCTGCACGGGCTCGGCGATGATCATCGCGATCGTCTCCGCGCCCTCGCGGTCGATCACCGCCTCGACCTCGTCCAGAAGCAGCGACGTGAGCTCGCGCCCGGACTCAGGCCGTCGGAAGTCGTTCGTGTTCGAGACGTGGAAGGTTTCGATCGCCGGTGCGGCCGAACGGCTCCTTGAAGCCGGGCACGCCGGTCAGGGCGAGCGCGCCGAGCGTCACGCCGTGATAGGCGCGATCGCGCGCGATCGCCTTCGTCCGCTGCGGCTCACCGCTCGCGATGTGGTACTGGCGGACGAGCTTCCAGGCGGCCTCGACCGACTCCGAGCCGCCGCTCGTAAAGAACACGTGATCGAGCGAGCCGGGCGCGATCCCCGCCAACCTGGTCGCCAGCTCCACCGCCGCCGGATGGGCCACACCCCAGTTGGTCGCGAACGGGAGCTCGATCAGCTGCCGACTGGCGACCTCGGCCATCTCGGAGCCGAACGCGTAGCCGAGCTGGGCGCAGAACAGGTTCGACAGGCCGTCGAGGTGGCGCCTGCCCAGGCTGTCGACGACGAACACGCCCTCGCCCCGCTCGAGAACGAGCAGCTCGATGGCTCCGTCCCGGGCCCCACCGTTGCGCGCGAAGTGGAGCAGCAGATGGTCGGTGGCGGTAATCGCCGGGGACGAGGCGGCCGCCGTCGCGCCGATCAGGAAGTCGCGCCGGGAGACACTGGGGCTTGCTCTTCTTGTTGTTGTTGCCGGTCAGGCCGCGTCGCGCGGCCTCGGCGAGAGTGCAAGCGTTATGCCAGCAACGTCAGGCGGCGTGCCGCGCCGCCGCGGATTGGCCGATGAGCGAAACCAGCGTGTCGGCGTCCACCACATCGCAGAACGTGTGCGCCATCGCCGAAAGTGTCGCGTTGTGTTCCTCGTCGGTGAACGTCGCGTTGCCGTCGGCGACGAAGAACACCTTGTAGTTCAGCATCATCGCGTCCCGGGCGGTCAACTCGCAGCATACCTGGCTCGCCGTGCCGGTAATGATCAGCGTATCGATGCCACGCTCCCCGCAGGATCGCGTGCAGGTCCGAGGCGCCGGGCGCGAAGGCGCCGAACCGACGTTTCTGACTTGCAAATCCGCCCGGCCGCACGTCGAGCCCGGGCCACAGCGCGTGTCCCTGGGCTCCGGGATGAACGCCGCGATCATGCGGGCGCGGCGTTCGGGCGTGCAGAAATGATCGAAGTACGTTGACCACGTGCGAACGGCGATATCGTCGAACGTGTTCTGGATGTAGACGACCAGTCCGCCGGCGCGGCGAACGGCCTCGCTGATGCGGTTCACATTGGGCACGATGTCCCGCGCCGCGCCGATTTCCGCGACCTGACCGGGCGCCATGAAGCCGTTCTGCAAGTCGACTACAATATGGGCAGTACGCCCAGGGATTACGCTATCGAACACCCGAAGTCTGCCACGACGCTCAGTAACGCGGCTCACCACATCCGGATTGATCACGGCCTTATGCATGAAAACCTCCATTTGCTGCGATGTTGCCTACATATCCTAGCCATCACAGCCAGAAATAACAAATGATCAAAATATGTGCTAATTTTCGGCTGGACTCGACCTGATAATGTGCTAGTTTTTAGGCATATTGCTGCGGTGCAGCGTAACACCGAAGCGGCAATCGCGCCGGAGATCCACCACCATGCTCGTCTTCGCCTTTCGCAGACTCCTCCAGGCCATCCCGATCCTGTTCGGCGTATCCCTCGTGGTGTTCGGCCTGGTGCACATCGTGCCGGGCAATCCCATCGACATGCTGATGCCGCCGGAAGCGTCGCCCGAGGTCATCGCGCAAATGAAGGCGGCGTTCGGCTTCGACAAGCCGCTGTATATCCAATACCTGTTGTGGTTGTGGCGCGCGTTGCAAGGCAATTTCGGCGTCTCCGTCTTCAACGCAGGCCCGGTTTGGGGCCAGCTCATCGCCGCGTTGAGCAACACGTTCCTGCTGGCGATCTTTGGCGCGATGCTCGGCTTCAGCATGGGCATCATCTGCGGATTGATCGCGGCGCTGCATCACGGGCGGTGGCCGGACAAGCTGTTCTCCGCCATCGCACGACCGGCGTTTCGCCTGCCGCATTACTGGTGCGCCATCGTGCTGGTCTTGTTGTGCGGTGCTGCACGATTGGTTGCCCGCCGCAGGGCATGGGCGACGACTTTGTTGCCGCTTTATCAGCGGCTGGAGTCCCTGGTGCTGCCGGTATGACGCTGGCGCTGATCCCGATGGGCGTGATCGGCCGGCTGTGCGCGCGACCGTGCTGGAGATCCTCGGTCAGGAATTCGTCGGCGCGCTGTCCGCGAAGGGTCTCACCGCTGGCCCGTATTCGCCACATCTGCAAGAACGCGGCACCGCCGGTGCTCGCGCTGATGGGTCTGCAATTCGGCTATCTGCTCGGCGGCCGATCCTGGTCGAGACGGTGTTCAATTGGCCCGGCTCCGGCAATCTGCTGAACCTCGCGATCTTCCGCCGCGACATTCCCGTGCTGCAGGCGACCATCCTCGTGCTGGCGACCTTTTTCGTCGCGCTCAACCTGCTCGTCGACATCGCGCAGGCGGCAATCGACCCGCGCATCCGCCGCTGAAAGGTAGACGCGCCATGTCCGACACGACACTGACGAGTTCGCCAGCGGGCAATACCGGAGCCGCCGACGTTCCGGCCGCCCGCGCCGGGCTACTGGAAATCGGTCGCCCGAGCGTCTGGCGCGCGATCCGGTCACCGATCGGCGTCTCCTGGTGATGCTCGGCATCCTGTTCCTTACGGTCTGGCGCGCCGTTGGTTGCCGCACGGTGATCCCTACACCGGCAACGTGCTCGCACGATCTCAACCAATCGGCACGCCGGCCACTGGCTCGGCACCGAGCCGGCGCGCGATCTGTGGACGCGGCTGTGTCATGGCGGCCGGCTGTCGCTGTTGGCCGGCATGCTGCCGGTGACAGTCTCGCTGCTGTGGGCGGGCTGCTTGGCATCCTCGCCGGCTATACGGGCGGATTCGTCGGCACGCTGATCATGCGCACGATGGACGTGTTCTACGCGTTCCCCTCGATCCTGCTCGC
>CAVRSO010000024.1:0-69285 GCA_963723845.1 uncultured Acidobacteriota bacterium | reverse complement strand
TCCGAATCCCGCATCATAGCATACGAGATTTCCACGGTGATGGAGTGTCTGGTGCATTCATAAGCGTATTTTGCTTCATCTATAATGTTAGTTGAGTAGCGGATACTCGGCACTTGGTGAGAGCGCGATGATCTTCGGCGAGGGCTCGGAGCGAAAGCAATTGGAGCGGGCGATGCGCGAAGGCTGGGCGCTTGCCACCCGGGCAATCGGCTACGCTGAAATGGCCCGTGCTTCATGCCGGCACGGTGCCGCGACTTTGATCCGCAGAAGTGGGATTTTCAGATCACCGGACTGGTTGAAAAGCCGGTTCGGATCACGTGGGACGCGTTCACCCGGCTGCCTATGAAAGAAGTGACGGCCGACATGCACTGCGTGACTCGATGGAGCCGGTTCGATGTGCGCTGGGAAGGCGTGCCGTTTACTGAAGTGATGAAACTGGCCGTGGTGAAGCCGGAAGCAAAGTACGTGATGGTACTCGCGGAACAAGACTACACATCGAATGTGCCGCTCGATGATCTGATGCGGCCAACGACACTTTTCGCGCTGAAACACAATGGCGAGCCGCTGCCTGCAGAACACGGCTATCCGGTGAGACTGGTGGTGCCGCATCTGTACGCTTGGAAAAGCGTGAAGTGGGTGCGTGGCATTCGGTTTATGGAAGAGGATACGCCGGGCTTCTGGGAAGAAAATGGCTACAACATGTACGGCGACCCGTTCAAGGAACAGAGATTCAGCGGCTAAAACTGTTTGCGCGGCGGCATGCGACAGTTATCCTCGCCTCAAAATTCCGCCTGTGCTCGGAAACTGCATCGACGATATAGTTGGCGGTTCTTTTCGTCGACGAGGATAAATTATGATCAAAGTTTCAGCTCTCATTGCGTCTGTTCTTTTTGCCATTGCAGCGCCCGCTCTTGCGCAGGTGAAAGACTACAAACCCGTCACGCAGCAGATGCTTTTGAATCCCAGTCCTGACGACTGGCTGATGTACAGCCGCACCTACGACGCGTTTCGCGATAGCCCGCTCAAGCAAATCAACAAGAAAAATGTCGGCCAGCTTCGCATGGCTTGGACGCGCGGCTTGGAAGAAGGCGTCACCGAAACTATTCCGATCGTGCATGACGGCGTGATGTATGTGATCGCGCCGGGCGGATTCGTTGACGCGCTTGACGCCACGAATGGCGACCTGATTTGGGAATATAAGCGCCCGTTCAAGAATCCGCAGACCGCCACGAACGAGCGCACCAAAGCACTCGCGATCTACGAAGACATGGTCTATTTCACGTCAGCCGATGGCTACGTGGTGGCGCTCGATGCGCGCACGGGCAAAGTTCGCTGGGAAACTTTCAAGACCGATACGCAAAATACATCCGGTGCGCTCGTTATCGACGGCAAAGTAATTTCCGGCGGCACATGCGGTCGTGGCAGCGACACCTGCTTCATCGAAGCCGACAACGCCGAAACCGGCGAAAAAGTCTGGCGCTTCTACACCGTTGCGCATCCCGGCGATCCGGGCTACGACTCGTGGCATGGCGACAACTCCCAGTCGATGGCGTCAACGTGGGGATTGCCCGGCAGCTTCGATCCCGTTCGCAACATTATTTATTGGGGCGTTGCGAATCCCATGCCCGACCAGCGGATGCTTCGCCACAATGGCAATCCGGATGGCACCGGCCGCTCGTCCCCCGCTGACCTCTATAGCAATTGCACGCTGGCGCTCGATCCGGCCACCGGCAAGCTGATCTGGTATTACCAGCATTTGCCAGGTGATGACTGGGATACGGACCACACGCATGAGCGCACACTCGCGCGCGTTGCATTTAATCCCAATCCGAAATTCGTGAAGTGGATCAATCCAGACGTTCCGCGCGGCTCAATTCACGATATCGCCGCAATGGTGTCCGAAGGCGGCATGCTCTTCGTCCTCGATCGCAACGACGGCAAATTTTTGTGGGCCACGCCTTTTCCCTATGACGATCCCCGTACGCTGCTTGCGGATATCAATGTTCATACCGGACAAACCACTTTGAACTGGGATCAGGTAATCAAGAAACCCGGCGATCACAAAGTTCTTTGCTACTGGAATACGCGCAGCTACTGGCCCACCGCTTATCACGAGGCCACGCAAACGCTCTTCGTGCCGTACATCGATAATTGCCGCGATCTCCAAACGCCCGGCCCGGGTGTTCGCGGCAGCTGGTCGGTGATTCCGCGCCCCGGCATCGATCCCAACGCGCTCACCGGCCTCGCGAAAATCAATTTGTCGACCGGCGAAACGGTTCACTTCGACGTAGGCCGCGCGCCGGGCAATGGCGCCATGCTAACCACGGCCGGCGGCCTGGTTTTCCACGGCGATATGTCGCGCCGCTTCAAGGCGTTCGATGTGGATACGGGAAAACAACTCTGGGAAGCGATTCTTGGAGGCAACATCTCCGTCAGCACCATCACTTACGCGGTGAATGGCAAGCAGTACATTTGCGTGATGACGGGTTTCAATCTGAAAGTGCCGGAGCTGAGCAAGGAAGTGCCGAACATGCGCACTCCGACGTACGGTAACGCAATCTACGCGTTTGCTCTGCCCTGATGCTCTCGGCAGCGCAAAATAGTTGTAATATGTAACCTTTATGACGAACGAACGGTCTATTAACCTGTAGGCTCCGGAAGCGAGGATAAACCGTGAAGATCAATAGGCGCAAAATCCTGTCTTTGATCGGAATTTCTCCCGCCGTTTTGGCAGCAACAACTCCTGCCATCGGCGAACCAAAGCATTCGCCCAAGAATCCCGTCCTCAAGGACGCGAAATTGGAAGTCGTAAATCCCAAGGGCATGCCGCCCCCGATTCAGCTCATTCCCATGGCGCCCCGCCCTTCGAGCCTTGACGGTAAGACGATTTTCTTAGTGTCTGACGGCTTCGCCGGCGCCGATCGCTTCCTGAATCAGATCGCCATTTGGTTCCAGAAGAATATGCCCAGCGTGAAGACGGTATACCGCCTGAAAGCTGGGTCGTATTTCGATGATGACCCCAAGCTAACGGCGGAAATGAAAGCCAGCGCCAACGCCATGATCATGGCGTACGGCCATTGAAGCACCTGCACACCAGCGACCGTCGGTCACTGCGCACAAGTTGAGAAGATGGGGCTCCCCACCGCCCCCCTGGTTACGATCGCCTTCAAGGATCTCGCCAAGAGCAACGCCGCGAACCGCGGTATGCCCGACGAGCGTATCTGCTTCCTGCCTCACCCCATGACCAACAAGACGGACGCGGAGATGTACGCCGTTCTGGGTGGCAACGACCCCGTCACGAATAAGCCGCTGATGCCGGAAATCATAGACGCGCTCACCAAGCCGCTCACGGCTGAAGAGCAAAAGAGCGGCCAGGTAACCCCGGACATCGGCCCGGCTACCTACGTGGACACGGCGGAGAATCTCCAGCGGATCTTCCTCGATAACAACATGACCGACTTCATGCCCATCATCCTTCCCACCGAAGAAAAGGTGCAAGCGATGCTCAAGGGCACGAGCCACAAGCCTGACGAGGTTATCGGCACGTTGAGCGCCGCCCGCGGAGCTCAACCGTCGTGGTCCTTCACGGTCAGGCACGTGGCCATCAATGCCGTCATGGCCGGCGCGCGCCCGGAGTATTTGCCCACCATATTGGCCATCGCCTCAACCGCGCAACCTGCGCTGTTCAGTTCCACGTCCTCATTCTCCCGCATGCTGCTGCTGAATGGCCCCATCTCCGACCAGATCAAGATGAACTACGGCATCGGCGCGATGGGTCCGTTCGCCGAGCCCAATGCTGTGATTGGCCGCGCATGGACGATCCTTTCGAAAAACCTCGGCGGCTGCGGCATGCCCGGACTCAGCTACATGGGTACCCTGGGAACCAACTTCAACTACAACAACATCTGCATCGCAGAAACGGAAAACAAGCTTCCGGACGGCTGGAAACCGTTCCACGTGCAGAAAGGCTTCAAGCCGACCGACAGCGTGGTCAGCATCTTCAGCGGCTGGAGCCTGAACAACGTCGCCTGGTTCCCCAACATGCCGTACCACGAACTGATCAACAACTGGCTAACGCATTTCTTCTCTTTCGGCACCAGCGCCGCCACGCTGCTGCTCGATCCGACCGTGGCCCGCGAAGCGAAGCAAAAGGGATTCAACTCGAAGGAAGAGTTGAGCGACTACTGGTCGAAGAACTCGAAGACGCCGGCGTGGCTCTACTGGGACACGCATCGCAAGGAACTGGAGCAGGCGAAAGCGGGCGTCGAGCCCTACGCCTCTTATCTGAAGATGGGCGACAGCGACATTCCATTTCAGCGCTTCTACCGCCGCGGCCGTCCGGGCGCGCCGCCCGTTCCCAACCCGAAATCTTCGGTTGAGATCGTCGTGCTCGGAGGCGAGACCAACACCTACTGGGCTGGCGGGGACTTCAGCCATGTCACCAGCGTGTCAATTGACAAGTGGGTCTGAGGAGCGAGTAACCATTCAGGGCGCGGCGTGCGAGGATCGTCTTACAAACCCTTCCACGCCGCGTAGGCTGCGCCCTTCAGCGGACACTCTTCGTCGAGAATCACGTGGATGGGAACCTGCTCGAGGAAATAGGCCATCTTTTCTTTGTGTTTGAAGGCTGCGACAAATTTTCCTTCTTTTAACTTCGGCAGTATTTTCACGGCGATGCCGCCGGCGATGTAAATTCCGCCGCGCGCCACGCTTCGCACCGCCAGGTTTCCCGCTTCGGAGCCGTAAATCTCCACCCACAGATCCAGCGTCGTCACGCACACGGGACACTGTCCAGCGAGCGCCTGTTGCGTAATTTCCCGCGCGGGATCAGCGGACGGATCATCGAAGCTGGGATGCCGCACCGTAGGGCTCAGGAATTCGTGAATGGTCCGAAAGCCTCTGCCGGAAAGCACCATTTCAGTGCTCGCGAATTCGTTACGGCTCTTGATGAATTTCCAGAGCTCGGCGTGCTGATCAGTCTGCGGAGCAAAATCGGCGTGGCCTGCCTCGGTAGCCATAGGCAAGTGTTTCGTGCCATCCCAGAAAAGAATTGCCTCCCCCAATCCCGTCCCCGCGGCGATCACCGCTCGATGCGCTTGCTGAGCCGGCACGCCGGCGTAAATCCTCTCGAGGTTGATCGGCTGCATCATGCTGACGCCGTGAGCCGTCGCCTCCAGATCGTTCAGCAGCCGAACACGATCCAGCCCCAACTCCTTCGCGAGGGTTGCGCCATCGATAATCCACGGCAAGTTTCCGGTGTGAACGCGATTGTCCACCACCGGCCCGGCAATCCCAAACGACGCGGCGGTCACCTTCGCCTTGGTGCCGCAGACGAAGTCCTTGACGATCTCATCGAGCCCCGTGTGCTCGTGACTAACGTACCGCTTGTCGGTCACTTTGACGAGCGCACCCTGTGGCGCGTCAAATAGACCGAGATTTGTCTTCGTCCCGCCTATATCGCCGGCAAGAATCATCCTCGCTCCCGCAAATGCCGAAACCCCGATTGATCGGATTTTCCTCGCACGCTGGGCCTCATAGTTCGCACCAGCGCTGTCCTTCGGTGGCGACAAGCTCATCCGCTTCTTTCGGGCCCCCGCTTCCCGCTGCGTAGTTGGGGAATGACGGCGGGGACGAGTTCTTCCACGCTTCGAGGATCGGGTCCACCAAGGCCCATGCGGCCTCGACGCTGTCGGCGCGATCAAAAAGTGTGGCGTCGCCGCGAATGCAATCGTTGATCAGGGTCGCGTAGGCTTCGCGTGAGCCTGCGCCGAAAGCCTGCCGGTATTGAAAATCCATGGTCACCGGCTGAATGTGCATCTGCGAGCCGGGCGATTTGGCGCCGAAACAAAGCGAGATGCCTTCATCCGGCTGTATGTTGAGGACCAGCGAATTCGGCGTCGCCTTCTCTCCCTGAAAAACCATGTACGGAGCCCGCTTGAAACGAATGGCGACCTCGGCCTTTGACTTCGCGAGCCGTTTGCCGGATCGCAAATAAAATGGCACGCCGCTCCATCGCCAGTTATCGACGAACAGTTTCAAGGCCACGAACGTCTCCGTGGCGGAATCGGGTTTCACTCCCGGCTCCTGCCGGTACCCGGGGACCGCTTTTCCATCGATGGTTCCGGGACCATATTGGCCGCGCACCACGGAAGTTGAAATGCTATCCGCCTTAAACGGCCGGATCGATTGCAGAACTTTGATTTTTTCGTTGCGAACCGCCGTGGCGTCAAATCGCGCGGGCGATTCCATGCTTACCAAAGAAGTGAGCTGCAGCACGTGGCTCTGAATCATGTCCCGCATCGCCCCGGCCGATTCGTAGAACGCCGCGCGGCGCTCCACGCCCAGCGATTCCGACGCCGTGATTTGAACGTGGTCAATATAATTGCGGTTCCACAGCGGCTCGAAAATTCCGTTGCCGAAGCGAAAAACCAGCATGTTCTGCACGGTTTCCTTGCCAAGATAATGGTCGATGCGATAGACCTGCGACTCGTCGAAAACTTTGAGCACCTTCGCGTTCAGTTCGCGCGCGGACGCGCCGTCGTGTCCAAAAGGTTTTTCGATAATCACCCGCGTCCACGATTCGCTGTTCTTCGGTTTGGCCAGGCCTGCGCGGCCCAATTGCTCGATGATGTGTGAATATACATCGGGAGGCGTGGCCAAATAGAAAAGCCGATTCCCCGCAAGCTGATCCTGCCGATCGAGATCCTCCAGACGCTCCGCGAGACGCCGGTAGGATTCCGGATCATCATAGTTTCCGGTGAAATAGTGAAGCTGGCTCAGGAATCCTTCGCGCTTCCCGACGCCGCGCGACCCATCTGAGGGCTTCGGCAGTCCCTCCTCGGTCTTGCGCCGGAATTCGTCGTCGCCCATTTCCGTGCGTGCAAATCCGAGCAACCGGAAACGCGGCGCCAGACAAGAATGGACCTCCAAGTCGTAAAGTGCGGGAAGCAGTTTGCGTTTTGCCAAGTCGCCCGAGGCGCCGAACATTACGATCGCGCAGGGCTCGCTGGGAGTTTCGCAAAAGTATTTATCGGGTCGGGGCATTCCGGCGGCTTCAGTTGCGGGAGCACTCATGGGCTTCTCCGTGGATTCTCGCTGGGGATCGCTGCGGAAAGTTGAGCCGAAGGCATTGGCGTGCTGGCCCAGGCGCAAGCACTCCGCGAACGAACAGCCTACCATATTCCTGCGCGCCACTCTTAGCCTGCGCAAGGCAGATCGGACATAGATAGGCATACAAACGCAAAGCGCCGAAGCTCGGTTAAATCCGAACCTCGGCGCTTAGCCAGTCCAATTTGTTAGAAGCTGAACAAATCGAACAAGTCTCCGATCGCCGGGCTATTTGTCGGAACGTACGGATTGCCCGCGGCCGTAGTGGGGTTAGGGAGGTTATCCCGGCTCCTGTCGCTGA
The DNA here is from genome assembly GCA_963723845.1 of uncultured Acidobacteriota bacterium. Classification (GTDB taxonomy): domain Bacteria; phylum Acidobacteriota; class Terriglobia; order Acidiferrales; family UBA7541; genus Palsa-295. The sequence goes on along the minus strand of CAVRSO010000024.1, from coordinate 61,877 downwards.
TCTTGCCCAACGACCAGTTGCGTTCGATGAACTTCAGAATCGAAACGTGGTCCGTATAGGTATGGGAGATGTGGCCTGGCTTGGTGTACGGCGAAACCACAATCAAGGGAATGCGCGTGCCGTCGCCGAAGAAGTCCAGCGGTTGCACGTAGCCCGAATCGTAATAACCGCCGCCTTCATCCACGGTGATAAAGATTGCGGTGCTGGCCCAGAGATCGGGATTCGATTGCACCAGGTCCACAATCTTTTTCACAAATCCCTCGAACAGGTTCCACTTGGACGACGCCGGGTGCCCATCTACCCACCCGCTTGGCTTCACGAACGATACCGCGGGCAACTTCCCGTTCTTGATGTCCTTGTAAAGCTCGTCTGTATCCGTGATGTGCGCGGTACGCACGGCGTCATCGGTCATGATCTGCCTCTGATACTGAAATGGATTGCAGATGTTGCAGTACTGGTCGCTGGCCGGGCCAACTTTCCCGAAGTTGAGCTGATACTTGTCGGTCAGGTAGGCGTCCCATTGATCGCCGTAATATTTCCACGACACATTGGCGTCTAGCAAGACGTCCGCGATGCTGTGTTGCGTCGTCCCGGGAATCGTGAACGGCGTGTTGCTGGAGTTCGTGTCGGTATACGCGTCACTCCCGTCGCCGAAATACCCCGGATTGTAGTTATTCAGCAAGTAGTAGTGATCTTTGTCGCAGTTTGGCGCGATCGGCGGGTTTAGCTTGCTCAAGTATGTCAGGATGGGGCCAACTCCCGGTGCGGACGCGTCCGAGCAGTTGCTGTAACTTCCGCCGCCATATACTCCCGTCGATGTGCCGCTCGTGCCGAAGCCGCCATAGCCATCTTCTGAATACCAGTTGTTAGTTCCAGTTGCCGGGTTTGGATTCTCGATTTCGTCCACCGGGCCGCCGGCGAATGTCATCCCGTGATTGGAGTCGGAGGGGTTCGGAGGCACCAAGGCGTTACCATCCTCATCGCTGAACCAGATAGCATCGCCAAAACCCAGAATGATGCTATCCAAACCAGTCCCGCCCATCGCCGGTTGGTGATAGTTGTCGCTCATTGCATAGTTGTCGGCGAGTTCCTTCGTATACGGGGCATCGCCTTGCGCCATGTTGTAAAAGGCCATCGCGGTCGATCCCTCGCCCGTGGTCTTTTTGTCAGGCGCGTAATCGGTGCTGAAGTTGGCAGCCTGCGTTGCGCCGTTGCTGCCCGTTCCGATAGTCACCTCAACCCAAGGGAACAAATCCGCCAGGCAGCCGCTGGGATTGGCGGTGGTTTCGTGGCTGGTATCGCAATCTTCCTGCTGCCACATTTGATAGAAGCGGTGCACGGGGCTGGCCGCATACGAGTCATAAGGAAGCAACGTTGTGTTGGTCAGCTGAAAAGGACCCGGCATCAGCATCGAGTAGGGCGCCGAATTGCTTACGCCCGTGATCCGGCTATCCGGAACCTTTCCAGTCAGCCCCGTGCCTCCGGTCATCAGAAACGCGGAGTAGTTGATGGGATGTTTCGATAAACCATCTTCAGACGAAGTGGCATCGCCCAAGTCGCAAATCCCATTATCCGTGCAGACGTTCGTTGGTCCTCCGTTCAGCGGGGCCGGCAGTACTGAGTAAAGAGCCTTTGACGTCATGGGGCTGAGCTCGAATGTAGAGCCGCTGCTAATGGCCGAAAACTGATTGGCTAGCCCGAAATTCATACCAGGCGCGCCCTTGTCCGTGACAATTCCTTCCGAAAGCAGGTTGTTTACAGTCTCGCCTGGTTTTGGCGTGTAGGTCGCAAAGATGTGATCGAACGAGCGGTTTTCACCGACGATTACGATCACGTGCTTGATGGGTGAGGCGGTGTTGGCGTCTCCTGCTCCTGCTTTTTTGGGGGCTGCGCCAGCCAGAGACGCACCGATCGTGAACTGGAAAAGCGCAACGGACGCGAGCCCTATGCGCAAACCATGCAATGCTTTCGCTGCAATGTGCTTGACGGACATTTGCCCTCTCATTTTCTAGGAATGGATTCGGAACTGGGCGTGAGAGTGTTAACCGCGTTCTGTTTCCGCTAAATTTTTGTTGTGTGAATGGAGAATCAAAACGCTTGCGGAGGGAGAATCCTGTAGATTTTGTTTAGCCAAAATCAATTCTTGATGAATGGAATGTAACGTTACATTCTGCCGTTTCGTACGGATGTGTGTGCCGCGAACTCCTACAGCAGGGCGTAGTAGCGGATCAAATTCCCATCGGCTTTGCGTTCGCCGATGCCGACAAAAACGTAGCGCATCAGCCAGTCGTGCTTGCCGGCTTCAACTTCGAAGGTCGGAAAAGCGCGCAGGTAATACTCAGACGGATCCACCGTGGGGCCGCCTGCAAAAGCCATCGCGCGTAAACGTTCCATCGTATCGGTCTTGTGCCCCCACAGGTATCCCCGGTTGTAAAGCATGATCAGCGTGCCGTCGTCTTCCTGAAGCATGTACCGCGCATCGAATGCCAGCACCCCGTCGGGACGAAACAACGAGTAATCTCCGCCGCTATTCGGGACGGCCTTCCCGCGCAGCCGTGGGCCGGAAAATTCTCCGCTATCCACGTAAACTGCCCCGCGTCCCGCGCCCGTCGGCATGTTCGCGATATTCTGCACACGCGTGAAACGCAAGCGCACTTCAAAGGCAAATTCGAGCTTGGGCTCGCGCATCAGCGGGCTTCCAGCGCCAAACGGGGTGGCATCGGTCATCGGATATCTCCGTGAATCCAATAGAATGCGAAGGTGGTACAATCCCGCCGTTCTTTGACCCTGTCAATCGTCATCGGTTGGGTGAACCGGCTTTTGTGGTAGTGCGTGGGAGCAGTTGGGGGGAGAAATTGTCATGAGGATCGCGCTTATTGGCGCCAGCGGATTCGTGGGTTCAAAAATTCTCGCTGAGGCGCTTCAACGCGGGCATCAGGTGACAGCAATCGTCCGCAATCCTGAAAAACTCCAGCCGCAGAAGAATCTCACAGTAAAAAAAGCCGACGTAATTCAGACCGACGATCTCGCGCGGCTGCTTGCCGATCATGACGCAGTCATTAGCTCTTTCAATCCCGGGCGCGGCGTCGCCGGTGCAGAGGTTTATGACAAGTTCGTGCAGGGCCACAAGTCGATTATCGCCGCCGTGAAGAAATCTGGCGTGAAGCGATTCCTCGGCGTCGGCGGCGCGGCCAGCCTGAAAACGGCGGAGGGGATCGAGTTTCTCGATTCACCCGCATTTCCAAAAGAGTATGAACCCTATAAGCCGGGAATCCGCGGAACGCGCGAGCTTTACTATTTGCTGAAGCAAGAACCCGATCTGGATTGGATCTTTCTAGCGCCCTCCTCACAGATCGCGCCGGGCGAGCGCACCGGAAAGTTTCGCCTGGGCAAGGAACATCTCCTCTTCGACGAGAAGGGCGCCAGCAAAATCTCTCTCGAAGATTATGCCATGGCAATGGTCGACGAGCTCGAGCGCCCGCAGCATCATCGCGAGCGATTCACCGTGGGATATTGAAAATTCAGATTCGCCGATGTGGGAAGTTTGTGCGGTCCGCAAGATTCTCTAACCGCATGAGCGAAGGAGACTGAAGTGAAGCAACCGGCGCTGGGAATCGCCGCCTCGTTTCTCGTAATTGCCGTCTCGCTTGGTTTCATCGCGCTGTTTACTTTCCCCATATTCGCCAACTGGGTTGCTTTTCTGACCATCTGCTTCATTCCCATGCAGATCGTGATCTCAGTGACCTGGGCTGGCAAGCATCCGGCATTTGCCGCGGCGCGTCGCCAGCCTGCCAGGGGTATTTTGCTCACGCTGCTGGCTCTGGGCGTCGGGGCAATCGTGGCTGTGGCCCATTTCTTGACGGTGGGCGGCGGCGTGAATCCGCCTCCGCCGATGCTCGCTATGTGCATCATTTCGTCGGTGATCATCGCCTTCTGGCTCGCCATCATGTGGGGCGGCTGGCCTTTCACACCGCTGATTAAGAACCCGATTGCCGCGGGACTCGCGATGTTGGTGGCGTGCTACGTGATTAACTATTTGCTTTTCCGCCTGTTATTCGACTACGGCTTTATGCGCGGTGCGCCCGTGTACGTGCCGGCCCTCGACCCTCACGGATTATTCAACGCGTGGAGCGTGCTGGTGTTTTACATTACCGTGATCGCGGTGATGTTCGTCTCACTCAACTTCGATTTGTGGCCGTTCACGAAGTCTCCAGCCTTGATGAAGCAACCTCTTCTGGGCTTGGTCTGGACCATCACAAGTCTCGTGATTGGAGGCCTGGCATTCTATATCGGCGTGTATGTGGTCAAGATGGATGTGGTCTCCTTTATGGTTCGTGTTCCCATCCCCTTCGTCTTCGGCACCATCATCGTTTTGAACATGATGCACGGATCGCTCTTCGGCAAATTGACTCAACCTCTCAAAGGCGTTCTGAACACGATTGCCTCTGCCGCAATCGGAACGGTGCTCGCGGAAATCTACGGGGCACTGGCACCGGTAGTGACGGGCAAAGTGCATTCGGGACCGCCTGCATACGATTTTGAGATTTGGCTCGCATCGGCTCTGCTGGCCGTCACTTTCCCCTTTCTCATTTTTTACGCGGAGTTTTTCAAGATGTGGCCTCTTCACAGGGAGCGCAGGCAGTCTCCGCTGCCACCGAGTGAGTAGCCTCTATGCCGAAACCGGCGCCGCTAACTGTTAAAGACCGGATCGCGATCAATGATCTTCTCGCCGAATACGCCTGGGCACTCGACACCGGCGATGTGGATGCGCTCGTCGCGTGTTTCACGCCGGATGCGGTCGTGATCGAGGAGGTCTTTGAAGAACCGGATCGCTGGGAAGGCCGCGAAAATATCCGGCGTTTCGCCGAGCATTTTCGAAACGTTCCCAATTTTCCCGGACGCCAGCATCACATCAGCCAACTGCTCGTCAAAGGAAATGGCAAACTGTGCTCGGCGCGTTCGTTCGTTTTCGTCACCGAGTGCCAGGGTGAGCCGCCGTACACGCTGCGCTTCACCGGCTATTACGACGACCAGCTAGTGAAATCCGGCGGCAAGTGGCTTTTTCGGCAGCGGATCATTCGCCTGTGGGACGGCGAAGTGCTCGCGCGCTTCCCCGGACGCGGCCGGCGCACGCCGCGCAAGCGTCCCCCGGAATTAGTTATTCGGAAGGCCGTATAGTCGGTTTGTTTTGCAGCAGCCGCGAATAGTTAGGCTGCCGCGCGAAGGAGAAAAAATGATGACAAGCGTGAGATCGCTCGCAGCAGTCCTGGCCGTTCTGGGATTTGCGTTCACGGTGGTCGCCCAGACGCCCAAGCCGGTCCGCACGCAAGCGGGATTGGTCCAGGGAGAGACACAAGGCGACCTGACGGTTTACAAAGGCATCCCGTTTGCCGCGCCGCCCCTAGGCGATTTGCGCTGGCGCGCGCCGCAGCCGCCCGCGTCGTGGAAGGGCGTGCATGCCGCCGACAAGTTCGCTCCGGCCTGCATGCAGACTCCCATCGTGATGCCCGCGCTCGGGCTCGAAGCCCTCCCAGTGAACGAGGATTGTCTCTACCTCAACGTCTGGACCCCTGCGAAATCGCCGCGAGATCATCTCGCCGTAATGGTGTGGATCTACGGCGGCGGGTTTTCGATCGGCGGCACTGCTCTAAAGCAATACGATGGAGCATACCTCGCGAAGAAAGGCGTGGTGTTCGTCAGCATAGCTTATCGGCTTGGGCCGTTCGGGTTTCTTGCTAGTCCTGACTTGAGCGCGGAAAATCACGGCCACTCAGGCAATTACGGCATGCTCGATCAGATCGCCGGATTGCAATGGGTGAAGCGCAATATCGCTGCATTCGGCGGAAATCCAAATCGCGTGACAATCTTTGGAGAGTCGGCTGGCGGAATTGCGGTCAGCATGCTCGCCTCTTCGCCATTGGCGAAAGGGCTTTTCCAAGGCGCTATCTCCGAGAGTGGCGGATCATTTGCGCCCGCTCGCTTCTCCAATGAAGGCGGCGAAAATGTGCCTCCGCTCTCCGTGGCCGAGAAGCACGGCGCAGATTTTCTCACCAAGATCGGCGCGAAATCCATCGCGGACGCGCGAAAGATGACCGCCGAATCCATCCTCAAGGCTTCGCCCCCTGGTGCAGGCGCCGGCTTCTGGCCCATCTTTGATGGTTACGTGCTTCCCGGCGATCAATACAACCTCTACGAACAAGGCCGCTACAACGACACACCTGTACTGATCGGTACTAACTCAGACGAAGGCGCGCTGTTTGTGCCCACCACCACGCCGTCCGCTTACGAAAAAAGCGTTCACAGCGGCTACGGCGACTACGCGGACAAAATATTGGCCGCCTATCCGACCGGCTCCGATGCTGAAGCGCTGCGCTCCGCCCGTGACCTCGCCCGGGATTCCACCTTTGCGTGGAGCACCTGGACTTGGGCGCGGCTGCAATCAAAGAGCGGCCACAGCAAGGCCTACGTTTATTATTTCAGCCATCGGCCGCCCTACCCCGATCAGCCTCAATTCAAGAGCTGGGGTGCGGCGCACGGCGCGGAAATTTCTTACGTGTTTGGCAACTTCACGCCGAGCATGCCTCCCAGTGCCGACGACCGCGCGGTTTCCGACACGGTTTCTTCCTACTGGGTGAATTTCGCCAAGACGGGCGACCCGAACGCGCAGGGTATGCCCAACTGGCCCGCGTTCAACAACTCCAAGCCAGAAGTGATGAATCTCAACGATCCGTCGAAAGCGATCCCATTTCCTAACCTCGACAAACTGAAGGCGCTCGACGGCTACTACGCCTGGCGGCGAAGCCAGGAAGCAGAGAAGCTATCGAACAATTCACCGAAGGGAGCCAACTAAATCCGGCGAAAACCTAGCGGAACGAGGTAGCGGGTTTTTGGCGATTAGACCTGGTCGCGAACCTTTGTTTTCATAGAGTTGGATCATGTTCTATTCGCAGACTTTGGCGATTAGACCTCCGAGCTTTGCGCCTGTGGATCGATGTGGCCGATGGCGGCAGAGGGGAGCAGACGCGGACCGCGATTCCGAAATTTCCAGACGCATCCGAGCTGAGCGGGTTGCCCGCCGATTGCTGGTTGCGTCCATCCCGCCATCGCTGCCGTTCTTCTCATGCACAGGCTCCATACTTGCTTCCTTTCTGGGCCGAGCAGCGCCCGATTTCAAATTAGCATGAGGGGAGTTTCATTTTGTCAAGAGAGTCCTGTGGACTTTTGTCGGTGGTCCCCTTGGACTGACAATACTGCCGCGATGGGCGAGCTACTTCTTTGGCGTCAGCCGCAGGAGCTTTCCGTCGTCGGTGAGCAGGTAGATCGCGCCATCGGGACCTTGCTGGACATCGCGAATGCGCTCATTGAGATCATGAAGTAGTCTTTCCTCAGCAACCACGCGATTCCCGTCCAGTTCGAGCCGGATCAGGGTTTTTGCAAGCAATCCCGCGACGAACAGGTTTCCTTTCCACTCCGGGAAAAGGTCTCCTGTGTAAAACATCATGCCGCAGGGAGCAATATCCGGATACCAGAAGTAGACGGGCTGCTCGACGCCGGGCTTTTGCGTTGCGCCGGTGCCGGCGATTGGGTCGCCATTATAGCGGCGGCCGTAACTGACGTTGGGCCAGCCATAATTTCCTCCGGGTTTGATGATGCTGATTTTGTCGCCGCCGAGCGGGCCGTGCTCGATCACCCAGAGCTGTCCGGTGGCCGGATTGATCGCCGCGCCTTCGGGGTCGCGATGGCCGTAGGAATATGTCTCGGGCAAGACGGTTGGTTGATCTAGAAAGGGATTGTCCTTGGGGATCGAGCCGTCGCGATTGATGTGGACAACGCGTCCTGTGAAATTGCGCAGGATATCCGGGTCTGTGATTTCGTGGTTGGTGCCGTCATAACCCGGTTCGTAAAAGCGGAAGCGGTCCGCGCCGGTGATGAACAGAGTACCGTCGGGAGCAAAGACGATGCGGCGGTTCACGCCGTCGAGCAACACTTCCACGTTTTCGAGCCGTTTTTCGTCCTCGCTCAACCGCGCGCGGGCTACACGCTCTTCACCCACGCGCATGGTGCGGCGTTCGGAGACGGAGGCTTTCCAGACGTTGCCGTAGAAGACGTCGAGCGGCCAGACGCCGGGCGCTTCGCCGGGCGGCGGCGCGAAGTAGGTGAAATAGATCATGCGATTGTGGGCGAAGTCAGGATCGACAACCACATCATGCAAGGATTCAGCGGCAACGATTTTCGTATCCGGCACGCCAGAGATGGGCGCGGAATAGAATCCGTCCATCGAGGCGACGCGGATAAAACCGTAACGTTCGCTGACAAGCATTTTCCCGTTGGGCATGAAGGCGAGCGACCACGGCGCCATGAATCGCGGGATGATCGTATCGACTTTGAACGCTGGTGATTTCTTTGCGGGAGGCGGAGCGTTCGTCTGGCCGGGAAAGGCGGGCTTGGGCGGCGGGTAGTCTTCAGCTTTGGCCTGCTGCGCGCGGAGCGGCGATGAAATTGCCGCGGCCAATGCGACCACCGCGGCCAAATGCCCTGCGGCGAGACGGACCCATTTCATATGCATAGCGGACCTCATTTCTTGGATGACTGTGCAAATCGAGGGCGCGAGTTTACCTATTGTCGGGTGTTCAAGCAATCGCTACATGCGGAACGACGATTCGTACAAGCGGCGAGCGCCAACGATTCGGCGGCAGTGCGCTACTTTAAATCTCCAGAGGTGCGACCGGGAATGCGAGTACATGCTGCGAGAAAGGCAGCGCAAAGGAAGGCGCTTCGCGCTGTCGTTTTGTGGCAGGGCTGAAGCCCTGCCCTTCCACCGGGCAACGGGAGTTGCGGGCGGCATCGTGGCTTTTTTAAGATAAGATGGAGCTGGGTTTTTTGGAGGCATTCGAGATGGCTGATGAGAAGGAGTCTGGCACGGAGACCGTTCGCATGGTGAAGTGCGTAAAATTAGGCCGAGAATTGCCCGGGTTGGACCGCGTGCCGTGGAAGGGCGAGATCGGCAAGCGCGTTTATGAGAATGTCTCGAAGGAAGCTTGGGCGATGTGGGTAAACCACTCCAAGATGCTGCTCAATGAGTTTCGGCTGAACCCTCTGGACGCCAACGCGCAGAAAATCATGGAAGAGCAGATGGAACAATTCTTCTTCGGAGAAGGCTCGAAGCTGCCCGAAGGCTACGTCGCCCCAAAGCATTGATCCCTACCTTGATGTGGAGCTGACATCTATCTGGCAACCTTACCGCAGTGATAGAATGCCGGTTGCTGGCTTCTAGCTCGCCAGCCCACCGGAGGGAACCATCAATGCGCGCTCGCAACTTCCTGGCAATTCTCGCGTTTCTTTTCGTGTGCTTCACGCTCGCGGCCGCCGATTCCGCACCTAAGTCTGCGCATGCGGACATTCTGAACGCCCAAGGTACGAAGATTGGCACCGCGCGAATAACCTCTACCAGCGGCGGCGGAGTGAAGATTGCACTGAAAGTAGAACAATTGCCGCCAGGCACCCATGGGATCCATATCCATGCGGTCGGAAAGTGCGACGCACCCGATTTCAAAACGGCCGGCGGCCACTTCAACCCCACGAATGCGCACCATGGCGTTAACAATACCGAAAACCCGCATCCGCACGCCGGCGACTTACCAAATCTCACCGTCGGAGCGAACGGGAAGGGCAGCGCCTCCCTCGTGGCGAAAGACGTCACTCTAGGCGACGGCGCGAATTCGCTCTTTCACGACGGCGGCACTTCTCTAGTGATTCACGCAAAGGCCGACGACATGATGAGCGACCCATCCGGGAACTCGGGTGATCGCATCGCCTGCGGCGTGATCGAAAAATAACCCGCGTCGACGCGTCTGGATCCGCTCAGAAATCTGTAATCGAACAGCTTCCGCCTGGCACCAGGATTGGCGGTCGCGTGGGTAGAGATTTTTCTCGCCGCACTTGCAAGAAACCATGGAATCATTAGGTTTCGGCCGCTACAGGCAATCGAGCAATACTCGGCGTTAGAAAGAAGCTGTATCCACTAGAGAAATGTCAACGCAATCCACATCGGTGCGCGAGCTGCGCAATCTGTATTCCGAGGGATCGGCGCGGCTGCAGCAGGATTTCGCGCGCACGGGCGATGGGCAAGCCGCAGTGGGCGGCCGGGCCAACCTGGTGGACTCACTGGCGCTGCGCTTGTGGAATACGATGATCCCGGAAGGTGAAAGCGCCAAGAATCTCGCGCTGGTCGCATTGGGCGGATTCGGACGACGGCGTCTTTTCCCCTACTCGGATATCGACATTCTATTTGTCCAGAGCGGGGCGGAGCCTGAAGCGGGAGTTAAGGAGGGCGTTCAAGGACTATCACAGCAGATGTGGGATTTGCGGCTGAAATTGAGTCCTGCAACCCGAACGCTATCCGAGTGCGAAAAATTCGATCCCAACAACGTCGAGTTCGCTATCTCTCTACTCGATTGCCGCTATCTCGCTGGAGACCGGGCGCTTTTCAATCGTCTGCACGACCACGTGATCCCGAAACTTGTAGTGCGCGAATCGCGGGCAATCGTTCAGCGACTGACGGATCTTACCCGAGAGCGATACAACAAATTCGGGAACACGGTATTTCACCTGGAACCGAACGTTAAGGATGGTCCCGGGGGACTGCGCGATCATAATCTGGCGCACTGGCTCGCGCTGATCGCGGCCATGGAGGAAACGAACACCTGGCCAGACGGGAAAGCGCTGCTGCCGCCGTCGTTGCGACCGAAGTTCGACGCCGCTTTGGATTTCCTTGCGTCCGTGCGCTGCTTTCTGCATTGGCGCCACGGGAGAGACGACAACACCTTGGCATGGGCCGCGCAGGATGAAGCAGCCGCGCAGAAAATTGGCGTGCGGAACGGACATATTCCAGGCGCCTCGGACTGGATGCGGATTTACTTCAATCAAGCGAGATTGATTCACCGGGTGGCCGCGCAGCTTTTGGACGAGTTTCCGGCGGCGAGGCCGTCCCTTTACCGACAATTTCAGAATCTGCGGTCGCGTCTTTCCAACGCGGAGTTCGCGGTGGTGGACGGAAGGATTTTTCTGCAGCGGCAAGCGGCGATCGAAGATACCGAGCTGCCCTTGCGAATGTTCCGCTTCATGGCGCGCCATGGGCTGACCCCCAGTTCGGCCGCCGAACATCAGGTAGAGGAATTCCTGCCGACCATGGCGGCCGCTCCGCCGAAGGGAGCGGAACTCTGGCACTATTTGCAGGAGATTCTACTTGCGCCCCACGCGGCCGAGGCGCTGCGGACCATGCATTCGCTGGGCCTGCTCACCGCGCTGCTGCCGGAGTTCGGGGTGATCGAATCGCTGGTTATCCGCGACTATTCGCACCGGTTCACGGTGGACGAGCACAGCTTCGTGGCCATCGAAAACTTGCACGCGCTTCGAAAGGCGCAATCGAAATGGGATCGAGGTTTTGCGGAACTGCTGGACGAACTCGAACAGCCGGACCTGCTGTATCTGACCCTGCTGCTCCACGACACAGGTAAAGGCACGAATGCGGAAAGTCACGTGGCTGGCAGCTTGGAGATCGCGAAAACGTGCTTAGCGCGGCTGGACTTGGACGCCGCCGACCGGGATACGGTGCTCTTTCTGATCGAGCGGCATCTGGACCTCGGCGCGGCTTTGCGGCGGGATATTTTCGATCCAGAAACGATCCACCAAATCGCGGAGAAAATGGCCACACCGGAGCGGCTGAAGATGCTTTGCCTGCTCACGTACGCGGACATCAAGGCCGTAAATCCGGAAGCGCTCACTCCCTGGAAATCGGAAAACATCTGGCAACTTTATATCGGCGCAGCCAATTTTCTGATGCGCAGTGTTGACGAGCGGCTCCACGGAGACAGCGACGCCGAGCTGATGAACCATTTGCGAACGCTTGCGCCCGCCGCGGGGAAAAGGCTCGATAACTTTCTGAACGGGTTGCCGCGGCGCTACCTGCGAACGCAAGCGGCAAGCGACGTGATCCGACACATGGAAATGGCCAGGAAACTGGACGGCGATCCCGTCCAACTGGAATTGACGCGAGGGCGTCATTGGTACGAGCTGACACTGGTGACGCGCGATCGGCCGTTTCTTTTTGCGCGTATGTGCGGCGCGCTAGCGGCATGGGGAATGAACATCGTGAAGGCCGGGGCATTCTCGAATGACGAGAGAATCGTCGTGGACACATTTTTCTTTACCGACCGGTTTCAGACGCTGGAATTGAATTTGCCGGAATGGGAGAGATTCAAGGGAAGCATTCACGACGTGCTGCTGGAGAAGGCGGATCTGGACCGAATGCTGCGCGACCGGTTGCGATCCGAAAAAAACACGGTGCCGAAGATCAAGGTGGAGACGCGCGTCGAAATTGACGATGAGTGCTCGAAGCACAGCACGTTGATAGAAGTGATCGCGCAGGATCAGCTCGGATTGCTGCACCGGATCAGCTCGGAACTGGCGCGGGAGAACTGCAATATCGAGATCGCACTGATCGAAACAGAGGGCCAGACGGCGATTGACGTGTTTTATCTCACCTCGAACGGCGCCAAGCTAAGCCCGGCGCACCAGGAGCAACTCCGCGCGGCGTTGATCAAGGAATTGGCCGCGAAGTGAAGGTATCGAATTACTCCGCCGTTCCGCAATTTCGGGCATCCAATCCACTGTACGGCGCGTATTATTAATAGAGGTCGCCACCGGAGGAATCGCATGTCTATCAAGAAAAAGCCGGACTTAACCTACGCGGACGTCACGCCCAAGGCCATGTATATGGGGCGCCGGAATTTCTTGCTCGGGTTGGCGGCGACCAGTGTGGCCGTGGCCGGATATAAAGAGTTTCCCAGGTTGCTCGCGCGCGGCGGCACGGGCGGATCAGTGCCCGTGAAGCTCAATGGCGTTCAAAAATGGCCTTACAGCACCAGCGAGGCTGAGACCCCGTACGACAAGGTGACCACCTACAACAATTTCTACGAGTTTGGCGTGGATAAGGACGACCCTTCGAAGAACTCCAAAGGTTTCGTGACCTCCCCATGGACCGTTTCCGTGGAAGGCGAATGTGCCAAGCCGCGGAAGTACACCATGGACGAAATCATGAAATTGGCGCCCTTGGAGGAACGAATTTATCGCCACCGTTGTGTAGAGGCCTGGTCAATCGTGGTGCCGTGGATCGGATATTCTTTTAACACGATCATGAAGTTGGCCGAACCGACGCCCAAGGCGAAGTATGTCGCTTTCGAAAGCTATTACGATCTCAGGCAAATGCCGCTTGGCAGACAAGCGGGTATCCAACTGCCGTACGTCGAAGGGCTGCGGCTGGACGAAGCGATGAATCCGCTGGCGCTGCTCTGTGTGGGCATGTACGGCGAGACGCTGCCGAATCAGGATGGCGCGCCCGTGCGCATGGTGATTCCCTGGAAGTACGGATTCAAGAGCATCAAGTCGCTCGTGAAAATACGCTTCGTAAAAAGTGAGCCGCCTACGACGTGGAATATTTCCGCTCCCAACGAATATGGTTTTTACGCCAACGTGAATCCCCAGGTGGATCATCCTCGCTGGAGCCAGGCCAGGGAGCGTCGCATCGGGCCGGGATTCGGGCTGTTCAACAAGATGATTCCAACGCAGATGTTCAATGGCTATGGCGACCAGGTGGCAAGCCTTTATGCGGGCATGGACTTGCGTAAAAACTTCTAGAGAACCTCCGTGAATAAGATTCTGACCAGTACGTGGACGAAAGCGGCGGTTTTCGTCGTGTGCCTCGGGCCTGCGGCCTGGCTGGTGTGGCGAGGGGTTCATCAGGATCTGACCGCCGATCCCATCAAGTACATCACCCATTTCACGGGCGATTGGATCCTGCGATTTCTGGTGATCACGCTGGCAATTACTCCGCTTCGCAAGATTCTGCATGTGCCGCAGCTGATTCGTTTCCGGAGGATGTTTGGACTCTTCGCTTTTTTTTACGCGTTCCTGCACTTTTCGACGTGGATCGGCCTGGATCAAACATTTAACTGGACTGGCATGTGGCAGGACGTGGTGAAGCGCCCGTTCATCACTGTGGGATTCACGGCCTTCGTGTTGCTGATTCCACTGGCGATCACGTCGACGGCTGGGTGGATTCGCCGCCTAGGTGGAAAACGTTGGCAGATGCTGCATCGGCTGATTTATGCGACCGCCGTGCTAGGCGTAATTCACTTCTATTGGTCGGTGAAATCGGATGTTCGCAAGCCGCTGGAGTATGCCTTCTTCGTAGGAATATTGTTGGCCTGGAGGCTGGGCTCGTGGCTCATGGCGCGACGAAAGCGTACCGTGCCGCGAACGGCCGCTCGCCAGGAACCTCGTACCGCAGAAACGGTTCAGCAGTAGCGAAACTTCGAAACCTAATTTATTCGTCTGGCGCCTTATCGTTGTACTCGCCGGCCTTCAGCGGGCGCATGCAAAGCTCGGTTCCATTCTCGCTGCATTGGTAGACTTCGTGGAGCGGCAGATCGCTCGGTTCCACCAGATAGTCCCCTTCCTCGGTTTCTGTCGCTAGCTCGTAGCTGTCGAGTACATAGGGATTGCGGGGCGTTGCGCGCACGCGAAAGACGCGGGAGCCGGGCTCGTAATTGCCATAGCTGAAACAGCGTCCGATGCAGGCACGGTCGATGATGTGCTGATTCAAGATGCGCGAGCCGGGAAACGGGTCGATGGTAGCCAGCACGCGCTGATTGCGAGGAAGTTTGCTTACCAGCTGAACGGCTTGCGCCTCCATTCGGTTGACGATGGCCGTGTCCTGATAAAGGAACACGAAAAAGACCACGCAATCACTGCCGAAGAGGCGAAGTGCCACTTCCGCGGTGCATCGCGCCCAGCATACAGCAGCCAACGACGGCGGTAATCGATGTGAGCCTCTCTGTGAAAGCGCAATCGTGGCCGTGGGCTCGGGAAAATGAATTGCGTCGGGTAATAGGAGAGGCGAAAACATCGCCAGAAGATAAAGTTGAATAGGAATGCTGTAATAGCGCAGTGGCGAAGGTTCGCGCGTTCTCCGAGTCAAATCGACGACGATGGAAACGAGCGCGAAGGCGAGCAGCGCTCGCGCCAGAACACGATAGCGCTCGCCGAAGAGCACAAGTTGGTCCGCGCCGTTGAAGGAGTAAAACGGCCTCGCTCCGGGATCGGCAGCATAGTGATGCCAGATATAGATGTGTACCCCGAAAAGCGAGGCGGCAACGGCAATGCAGAGGAGCCACTGATAATGGCGGCTCGGAAGCATCTCCGCGATTCCGATATAGGCTGCCGCGCCTAGCAGCCACATCAATCCGAGCGGATGAGCTATGAAAACGAGGGGCGCTATCACGAGCAAGCCGAGTTTCTCCCAGTGTTTCCCCGCCACCACAGCGCAAGACCGAAAAACGAGAGGCCGAGCGACAGATAGTAGTTGAAGAAGCCGAGATGGAATGTCCAACCGTAGGTGACGAGCGCGATGCAGGGCAGCAGATACCACGGTGCACGCCTAACCGCGGCGGATATGAACGTGAACGTGCCCCAGAAAAAGGTCAGCACCGCGAGAGATACGACCAGCTTTTCAGCAGCCCGCAAACCGAGGATCGAACCAAGGTTGCTCAGCATAATATCGAACAGAATGTTGGTGTGTTGCGGAGCGATCCAAAGGCCAGGCGATTGACCGCGATGAATTAATTGTACGAGCCAGGCATTGTACAAATGGCTCCCAAGGTCGGACGCGACAATCTCGCGGTGCCAGAAACAAGGCGCCAGAATAAGAATAGAAATGCCTGAAACGGTTAGCCAGTGTTTGCCCGCAAAACGAAATGCGATAGCAAAGGCGGAAGAGTCCGCCGGAGCATCACCGAGCGCGCTCGGTGAGAAGTAAGGAGAGTGTGCGCTCACATCAGCCGCGTAATCGAGTATCCTCGACGAAGACGAACCGCGATGGTATCCCAAAGGTTAGTATTCGATGAAACGGGAAGTACTCCGCTCCACTTCGCGCAAGTGAGCCGGAAATCTCAAGGTCATCCGATTCGGCCGGAGTTTAACGGCGGCTCGGCGGCGCGGCCGGCGGCGGGCGCCCCCAGGGCGTTTGCGTTCAGAGGGATCCCAATCTTCCGGCGGGAAGGCAATGCGCCAGAAGAGTGGCGATGGCTCGGTAAATTCCACGCCGACTTCTAGCTTACCGGCGTCTTTTTGCCCTATAAAAGTGACCGTACAGGGTAGTTCCTCGGCCGTCTTTTTGTTTACCAAGGCAATTTCTTGACCGCGGGCCACGGGAGTCGTCAAACGCAAATTGCAGCCATGCGCGCTGACGGACACAGTCTGAGATTCTTCCTCGAACCGCTGAGGACCTCGAGCGCCGCGGACGAGGATGGGCATTGCAATGTTCACGCGGTGCGAGCGCCTGCGGTCCGCCGCGCCCTCCGCAGGCATAGGGGCCTTCATGTCCGCCATCAAAAATCTCCTGGTCTGGAGAGATGCGAAAGCATTCTACACCACCGGCAACGGTTGGGTGGATGCTGGGTTGCAGCCCGCGACAACTGGTCAATACTTGGATTGGAGAGGCAACTTTTGGCCGGAAAAAATGGCCGATGCCGGCGGTCGAACATCAGCGAATGCCGATAACAGCCATTAGGCGGCCAGTAACGCGTTCACGCCTATAGCTGAAAAAGAGATCGCCGCGGCAGGCTGTGCAAAGTCCCGATTGGAAAATCTGCCCGGGTGGCACTCCGGCCTCCGCTAGAATCGCCCTATTTGCCGCGACCAGATCGAGATGGACACGCGGCGGCGGAGGTGCGTGTCCCGGCGGCTTCATGGTGAGCCACGGAAGCCAATTCGGATCGTTTTCGCCGGCGGCCAGCGCGTCGAATGGGCCGTCGAACCACTCTCGCGCATTCGGAAACTGGGAGTGGAAGGCGGCAGCCACCTCGGAACCGACTTCGTAGCAGCAGCGGCCGATAGAAGGTCCGATGGCGGCGATCACGTCTTGCGGCGAAGTGCCGAACTCCATCCGCATTCGGCCTAACGCCTTCGCTGCGATGCGGAGAAGCGTGCCCCGCCAGCCCGAGTGAATTGCGGCGACGGCTCGGCGTTTCCCATCGGCGAGCAGGATCGGCACGCAATCCGCAGTCTGGACCGCCAAAAGTATGCCGGGACGTCGCTGATCAGCGCGTCTCCTTTGGCGGACTTGGGGATTGTGGGACTCGCGGAGGTGATCCGGTGTACCACATCCGAATGAATTTGCTCGATTGCGACGAGGCTCATTCCCTCGGCTCCAATCGCATGAAGAAATCGCTTGCGATTCGATAGGACGCGTCTTCGAGTCTCTCCGTCCGTGAAGCCAAGATTCAAAACTTGGCCCTCAGCTTCGCTGGCTTGCCGAGGCTTGCGAGTCTTGGCGACATTTGTTGCTCGAAGTTGGCCGGTGCCGCCGCAGCGCGTACTGAAGGCGTGGACGAGCCAACTCAGCCGCGTCAGAGCCGGCGCTTCGAGGACTTGCAAGCGTCCCGCCGGACGGAGTTCCCAACCATCCTTGGCCTGACGCGGAGGATTAGTAATTCGAGACTCTGTCAGGCTCTTTTTTGAGGTGGTTACGATCATGTCGTCCATCCGAGCGCTGCTTCTCATCTTACGCAATTTCTGCAGAGCGTGTAGGACACTCGATTATAGGTATAATCGCGGTCGTTCCTACTCGGGAAAACACAGGTTCTCATGTGATCGTCGGATTGGGTCTAGACATCGCCGAAATCGACCGGATCGAAGCGGCCATCCGGCGCCACGGTGTAGCTTTTCTCGAACGGCTCTTCACGCCCGCCGAAGTATCGTATTGCGAGGGCTACAAACACAAGTTCGAGCGCTACGCCGCGCGATTTGCGGCCAAGGAAGCGGCGATGAAGGCGTTGGGAACAGGCTGGAGCCACGGTGTGCGCTGGCGCGATATTGAGGTTACACGCCAAGCGACGGGCAAGCCCACTTTGCGTCTGGCCGGAGCCGCGCTCCAAATTGCGGACCGCCTGGGTGTAAAAAATATCTCGGTGTCCATCACGCACAGCGGCAATCTGGCGCTCGCCCAGGTGATTTTCGAAAGTTGACCAGCAGGGCTAGTTCTGAATTTCTTCCACGCTGCCTGCGGCTCCGAGCCGCACGTCTAGCCACCGGTTCGCGGCGTGCTGCCCGGGAACGCGCACTTTCAAATAGTTACCGGTAATTGCTTCCGTCCAAGCATCGCATCCGCGGGCCAGAGTGAGCGCGCGCAGCACGCGGCCCGATTGCGAAGCGCGAAATTCGGCGGACTTTTGCCGCGCCAAGGCCCTGAGGGCGCGGGCCCGCTCGCGAATTAGATTCGGGGGCACAGCATTGCCGAGGGTGGCGCCCGCGGTTCCGGGGCGCGCAGAAAACGAGAAGACGTGTAAATAGGTAAACGGAAGGTCGCCGATGAATTCCGCCGTCGCGCGGAAATCCTCATCTGTCTCACCCGGGAATCCCACGATAACATCGGCGCCGATCGCGGCACTTGGCAGCACCCGGCGTATCACACGCACGCGCTCGGAGTAATGGGCGGTGCGATACCAGCGATGCATGGCCTTCAGAACGCGGTCGGAGCCCGATTGCAGCGGCACGTGAAAATGCGGCGCCAGGCGAGCAGAGGAAGCCATCAGATGCACGAAATCTTCGGTAATGTCCTGCGGCTCGATAGAACTGAACCGAAGCATCTGGATCGGGGTTTCGTTCAGAATCCGGCGGACAAGGCTGGCCAAGTCAACACGCGGAGTGAGGTCGCGTCCATAGCTGCCCAAATTAATTCCGCTCAAAACGATTTCCTTCACGCCGGCATCAGCCAGCGCACGAATTTGAGAAATTGCTTGGTCGGCCGGAAGGCTGCGACTGCGCCCGCGGACAAACGGAATCACGCAGTAGGAGCAACGATTGTTGCAGCCATCTTGCACCTTTAAAATGGGCCGCGTACGATCGCCGGCCATGAATGCGGCAGGGACAAATTTCACGGATGACAGCGCGAAAATATCGCCTGCAAGGATCTTCGCGGCGCCTGTTGCAGAGACATTGCCCCGAAGCGTGTCAACTGGAATGAAGTCGGCGGCGCCTCCACTGCGTTCCGGTGTAATGCCCGCTGCCAACCCGCGCGCCAGGCCCGGTATTTCCGCCTGGTGAGAATTTCCGACTACGCACGCAACTCCCGGAATTGCGGCGAGTTCAGCAGGAGCGCGCTGTGCATAGCAGCCCGTGACGATTACGCGCGCTCGGGGATTCGAGGCGTGGATTTTCCGCACGGCTTCCCGCGCTTGCGAATCCGCAGCCCCCGTAACCGTGCAGGTGTTCAGCACGATGATACCGGCGGACTCGTGGTCCGGGGCCAGCGTGAACCCGGAATTCAGTAGCTCGTGGCGGATAGCAGCTGCGTCGGCGTCTGTCGCGCGGCAGCCAAAATTTTCAATGGAGAACGTGGCCATGTTGTTTGAGCTCGGCGGTGCTGCGAGGGGAAATTATAACAGCGACTCTGTATTTTCAACGAAGCCAGGCAGCGCGCGAACGACTACAGCTGTGGCTGTGGCTCCCCCACAGTGTTGCGGCGCTGATAACAGAGGAGGATCAAGTCCGCACGGCGACGGACGCCGAACTTGGCGAGCAAGTTCGACACGTGGAATTTCACGGTGCGCTCGGAAATATGCAAGCGCTCCGCCACTTCCTTGTTGGCGAGATTCTCGAGCAGGCTGCTGAGGACCTCTTGTTCGCGGCGGCTGAGTTCACTGGGGGAATCAACTCGCAGGCGACGCCCGTGTGTGCTGCTCAGAATTGAATCCACGAACCGGGAAAGAACTGGGCGCGGGACCCAAATGCCGCCCGCGGCTACCTGCGGCAGGGCGCGGGGGAGCTGGTCCCGGGCTTCGGCGTAACTGAGTATTCCCTTCGCTCCTAGTCGCAGCAGTGAATAGCTGTCTGTCTCATTCAGCTTGTCTCCCACCACCAGCAAGCGTGCGCCTGAATAGCGTTCCAGGATGTTCCCAAGCAAGGCCCCCGTCGCTTGCCGCGCCGCGTGGGCGTCCACAACATAAACGGAGGCGCGAGGAACGTCCAAATTGCGCAAGTCAGGTGCCAGCATTGAGGTCAGATGCTTAGACGTGATCTGGAAGCCCGAATCCTCGAGCAGGCGCTGGAACTCGGCCAAGACCATCGGGTGCGGCGAGAGCAGACATACCTTCAAACTCGATTTGCCGTTCGATTTCGACATGTTTGAATCAGGCTAGCCGAATTACCGGGAAGGGGCAAGGTGGACTCGATATCGAGGTTCATAACAGGTACGGGGGTCGTATGTGACAGGTAAGGGGGCAGGGCTTTGGTACGAACCACGCTTCCGGCCTGGCGGCGTGGTAGGCGACTAGAGTTCCAACTTGGCGCCCTTTGGCCGTGGATGCTTCGCCGGCAAACCCGCCTGGCGGACTTTGTAAAGCAGAGCCCGGTAGCTAATCTTCAGAACCTGGGCTGTCTTGCGCCGGTTCCAGTGATTGGCTTGCAGGACGCGAAGGATCACGTCATGCTCCATCCGCCGGATCGCCTGTTGAGAGATACGTTTCAAGGGGATATGGCCATCGGCGTTGGGTTCGTAGGCGATGTGCACCGGATCCCGATCGACGCGCTCACCGTAGAAAGTTTCCTCGGAACCTAGAACGACATACCGAGCGATCGAGTTTTCCAGCTCGCGAACGTTCCCAGGCCAGTCTCTTTGTTGCAGAAGTTGTACCGTCTCCTGCGATAAAGGTGCGGCGTCTCGTCCAAAGCGCCGATTGAATTGATTTCGGAGATACTCAACCAGATAAGGGATGTCCTCGCGGCGCTCACGCAGGGAAGGAAGGGTAATCGTGATTACATTGATGCGATACAAGAGGTCGGCCCGAAAGTTGCCATTCGCGATTTCCTTTTGAAGCAAACGGTTGGTGGCGCAGACCACACGCGCGCTCATCCGCCTTTCCTCATGGTCGCCGATGCGAGTGAAATGGCCGTCCTGCAGAACGTGCAGCAGTTTGGCCTGAAGACTCGAGTCAAGTTCCGCGATCTCGTCCATGAAGAGCGTGCCGCCCTCGGCCATTTCCATGCGGCCAGGCTTCGCGGCGTGGGCTCCGGTGAATGCGCCTTTCTCGAAGCCGAACAATTCGCTTTCCAGCAGTGTCCCGGGGATGGCGGGGCAATTGACCTTTACGAAAGGCCCGTTGCTCCAAGGCGAACGGGCATGGATGAAGCGCGCGAGTACCTCTTTGCCCGTACCGCTTTCGCCGAGGAGGAGGATGGGAACGTTGAGGCCGGCGGCACGATTGACCCTTTGCCGCACCGCCTGCATAGTGGCCGACGGTCCGAAGAAAATCTGCTCCGGCGGTAACTCGGCGGAGGTGGCTTCGTGACTAGCCTGGACGGGAGAGACCATTTAGATGCTGGCAACGTGCCGCAGTAGAAGAACCTCCCCCGGTTACTGCCTAGCACACTTGCAACCAAACTGTAATTCGAAGGGATAGCGCGTACCGCTGCACGGTCTGGTGCTGTTGCACCGCAAACCCTTATTTTTGTTTCTCTTTAGAGGGTTGGAATCGTAGGACGGTTGGTGGTTAGGGGCCGCGGGTGAACCAGAAGAGCTGCCAGCTTCCTGAAAATGCTTAGCACTTAGAGGAAGCTCCATTCCTAGCGGGGGCAGTGGCCTTCCACGCCGGGGTCGGGCGAAGCCGATAGGTGCTCTGGCACGCAAGAGAGATCTTGCGAGCGCCGACTAAAAAGTATCTAAATACGAGCGCCTTCGCCACGAACGATATCGTAGCGTTCAATCACGGCCGCTACGCCAATCGTTTCGTGATTGTCGTCGGAGCGCTTGTCCACGCGTACGACACGTCCATGCGCACGCACGAAGACTTCCGAACCCCGGGTGATCTCGGCCGGGAGAGTGAGCGTGAAATCGAGTTCAGTGCCCGGAGCGAGATCTTTGTGAGCGGTGAAGTACACACCGCGCGTCGAAATGTCCCGGGTCTGGCCGCTGTCCGATTTGGGCTCGAGATTGATCGGCAAGCGTATATTCACTGGAAGCGATAAATCATAGCGGCGCGCCATGCGACGTTCCGTCATCCCTGATGCTCCTTCAGGACTGGATTGAAGTGCACAGCGGTCCGCCGGATGGGCAGCAATCGCTGTTCCAAACCTCGCGTCGCCCTCGCCATAACCCATTATCCTGCGGAGGCGATTCGAAATGAAACCCTGCACAGAAACCCCTTTAGAAACCAACGAAATCTTGACCCCGGATCACCACGGTTCGCAAGGCGCGCAAGGGCGCTTTAAGTGAACCGCGTTTTCGGGACGGAATATAAACTAAGCCGCCGCGAAAAGGGTAGCCTATTTCAGTGCATGTGTTCCAGATAGGTACCCTAGCAGGCATAGGACGGCTTGAACCGCCCAGTACTCGATGGAGGAGTATTGCCCGTGTGTGGTTTCGCAGCGATGCGACCCACCTTCGGTCTTTCAGTTCAAATCTCTAAAAATCAATCGCGGATGACGGGAATTGCCGGACCATCTTTCGGCGCTGAATCCTTCGCCGCAGCTTCCTGCGCCGTCGCCTCTTTGGCGGCCGCCTCTTTTGCCTCTTTCGCCGCTTTGGCCGCTTCCCTGGCCGCGGAGGAACGAGAGCCCCGGCCCGAGTCGAGATTGAATTGGCGCATTTTGTACAGTAACGCCTTATAGCTGATCCCCAACATGCGCGCCGCGTCCTTGCGGCACCAATTCGTTTTTTCCAGGGCCCCGGCGATTGCTTCCATCTCCGCTTCGTCTTTAAGGCCTCGAACCAGCGCTTTGAGTCCCTGTTCCTTTGGCGGGGGAGCCGCCTCCTGCACAGGCATTCGCTGCTGTTGCCCTGTCATCTCCAGAAGTTCGCGGAAGCTGCCCTCGTCGTCTTCGAGAATCACGTAACGCTTGACGAAGTTTTCCAACTCGCGGAGGTTTCCGGGCCAAGGATATCGCGCAGCCGCCTCCAGCAAGCCCTTGGAAGGATCCGGCGCCTGCTTCTGATATTTCTCGCTGTACTTAACGAGAAAATGACGGAACAGCAGCGGTATTTCCGTAATGCGTTCGCGGAGCGGCGGGATATGAAGAGAGAGCACGTTCAATCGATAGTAGAGGTCCTCTCGGAAGCGGCCCGTTTTCATTGCCTCTTTCACGTCCATATTCGTAGCGGCTAGAACTCGGACATCCACATTCACCACCGCCCGGGCTCCCAGGCGCGAGTATTGGCCGTCCTGCAACACGTGCAGCAGCTTGGCCTGCAGGTGCGGGCTCATTTCCGCGATCTCGTCGAGGAAAATAGTGCCCTTGTTGGCGAGTTCGAATTTGCCAGGCTTCGCGCGAACCGCGCCGGTGAAGGCGCCCTGTTCGAAACCGAAGAGCTCGGATTCTAGCAGCTCCCCGGGCAACGCCGCGCAGTTGACCTTAATAAACGGTTGGTGCTGGCGTTTTGAGCGAAGGTGAACCATTCGCGCCACCACTTCCTTCCCGACTCCGCTCTCGCCGCTGATGAAGATCGGCACGTCCACCGGCGCGATCTGCAAAATCTGCTGGCGTATTTTCAGCATCTGAGGACTGGCCGCGAGAAACGAGATGTCTTCGGTCAGCGCCTCGCAGTATTCGCGAAGGGCTTGGTTTTCCGAGCGAAGCTGCTGCTTTTGCTGGCACTTGAGGAAGGCTGCATCGAGTTCGGGTTTTTCGAAAGGCTTCGTGAGGTAATCGAGCGCTCCGAGGCGGATGGCCTCGACGACGGTGGTAACCTCGTTAGCGCAGGAAAGCATGATGACGTTGAGCGAGCGGTCCATCTGCATCAGTTGCCGCAGAGTCTCCAGGCCGTCCATCTCCGGCATCAACACGTCCAGAATGATGAAGTCGGGACGTGATCCGGCTCCAACCTCTTTCAGCGCTTCCTTGCCATTGGGCAGAGTCTCGACCTCGAACCCATCGACTTCGAGCAGCGTTCGGAGATATTTCCGAATGCTGGGTTCGTCGTCCACCACCATAATCTTTTGCTTCTCGGTCATGGTCATCCCTCGAAATTATCCCTTCTCATTCCGTCTGTATGGGTAAGAGAAATGAAAAGGAGCTTCCGCGCCCCACTTCGCTGTCGACCCACACTTTCCCACGATGCGCCTGTATTAATCGCTTGGTGATGGCCAAGCCCAATCCCATCCCCGACGACGATGGATCGACTCGCACGAATTCCTCGAAGATTTCTTGGTGAAATTCGGCCGCGATGCCTTTGCCGGTATCTGAGATGGAGATCAGGGCGCTGTTTGGACGCTGGCCCCGGTCGCGACGCCTCTCTTGCGGCGCCGTTCCTTCAGCCATTCGCCGCTCCCAAAAGTGCAATTCGGCGGCTAACGTAACCGAACCTCCCTCCGATGAATGCTTCAGCGCATTGTCGAGCAAATTCACGATGCACTGCTGCACTTTTTGGTAGTCGAACCTAAATGGCGGCAATCCCGGGCCGAGCCGCACATCCAGTCGGACGCCACTTCGCTTGAACGCGTCCTGCCAGCGGCCCGCGATGTCGCGTATGCAATCTCCCAGATCGTTCTCGCGAAGCTGCAAGACAAGTTTACCGCTCTCCAGCGCTGAATAATTCAGAAACATCGAAACAAGGCGCACCAGGCGATCGCAGCTCTCTTTTGACTCCCGCAAAATGTCCGTTTGCTTCTCGCTGAGTTTCCCGAGAGAGCCGGTGAGCAGCAACTCGTAGTACCCCTTCATCACGGCCAGCGGCGTCTTTAGTTCGTGCGCCGCCGATGCCAGGAACACGGTCTTTTGGCGATTGGCTTCTTGAAGACGTAGGTACGCCGCGAGCAGGTTGCGGTAGGTAATTTCCCGCTCTTGCATCAGCTCTTGCACGGTCTGACGCATTTCCGCTTCATCGGCCGCTGCTTCCGGTTCTGATGCCTCGATAAAGACCGCCAGCCAATCGGGCTCCGGCAGCCAACGAAGCCTCGCTCGGAATCTCCCGGAGGAGTGATCAAGTGGAAGGTCGATCTCTTGCTCTCCGGCCTCTAGTTGCCCGATAATTCCCTTGCGGTCGACGCGCAGCAAATCGCGGAAAAGATTGAGTTCTCCGGCAGCCTTTAGGTTGCGGGCAGTGAGAGCGTCCTGGGCATGCAGGTTCGCAAAGAGGATTTGGCCGCTGCGATCCGATACCAGGAGGGGGCGGTCCAAGGCGTCCAGCAGGCTCGCAACCAGTTGGAAGGTCGCGACCCCGCTTGGTTGCTTATCCACGATCACGTTCCTGGACAACTTGCGCTCCGTTGGCGTTCGATCAGGCCAAAGACACCCCTCTGTAGGACCTGAAGTTGGGTCGGAGCGTATGCTCGCAAAGGGATTAGGGGGTGTCAATGGTAAATGCGTCCCACTTTGCACAATGATGGAAATGAATTGCCGCAAATTCGCACTCTAAGGCGTCTCGACGGTCGCCACTGAGACCCCCGATTTTTTGTAAGATTATGATATACATAGTCTTACTAAAAAGTGCCGTTTATGCGTTCCTACTTGCAACTGAAAATCCACGTCTGCCCGAGTACTAAAACTAAAGTTTATGGCCAATAGGGAAACCCTTGTGAGATCGAGTGCTGAGCTTGCCGCATTGGTGGAGGAGCACCGCCGTTCTCCGCGAATCCGTCTGCAAGTGCCTCTTTTCGTCAGGGGCAAAGATCAACTCGGTGAGCAGTTCATCGAGCTGGGTAAAACTCTGGATATAAGCGGCTTAGGGGCCCTAATCGCCAGCCCTCGTGCGCTTGAACTGAATGGCTTCATTACCCTCACTATTCCAGCACCTTCGATAACCTCATCGGGATTAGTACCGGTAGGCATGGCGCCGATCCAGGCTAAGGTAAAGCGACAGCAGGAGGCTGGCGATGTGTATTTGGCCGGGGTCGAATTTACGAAGCCACTCGGCTAGCTGCTTCGCGGGCTGTTCGCACTTCTTATCGGGTCGAGTCCACAGTGGAATCAGTTTGCACTCTTTCGCCTCACTCCGACGGACAAGCCGGTTGATTTCACCAGCCTAGGACCTCGAACATCCTCCCCACATAGACTTACAACCCCCAACGAGCCCTTAAGTTGTACGCGGAATGGCCTAACCATTGCTAGAATCTACACTGCCCCCGTAATCTGCCCACCTTATGCGAGGTAGGCTGAGAGTAGCTCGGATACTAACCGTTCATGCCTCAACCTGGCGATGCGTTCCAGCCGCAGCCAGCGGCTGATGATTCTACTTTCGAGCTGTTGATCGAGACCCTCGAGGGTCTCGATGACTCCGTGCGTGGCCAATTCCTGAAGCAACTTTTTAGAATCCTTACGCGGCTCGATTTGACCGAGACGCAGAGCGCCGAATATTGGTCTCGAATTCTCCAGCGGCGCGCCGAGTTCACCAGCCTTGGAAAGAAAACCTCGTGGAAGACCGCCCTGGTTGACGTTCTTTCCTCTGAGGGCCTGCTGCGCGTTCCAATTGTGATCGAGTATGACGATTTCAAGAAGCTGCAGATCAACGCTGCGACCGATTCTTTGACGGGCCTGTATAATCGCCGTCTTTTCGATGAATATCTAGATAAGGAATTAATCCGCGCCAAGCGCTATAACGAGCAATTGGCGGTTGTAATTCTCGATCTGCACAAGCTCAAAGAAGTAAATGATCGTCACGGCCACATGCGAGGCGATGATGTGTTGAAAATTGCTGCCGTCACCCTGCGCACAACCCTGCGCGCTTCGGACTTCGCCTTTCGAATCGGCGGCGATGAATTCGCATTGCTTCTCCCGCAGACAGATCCAGAGCAGGCTGTCACGCTCTGCCGTCGCGTGCGCTCGCAATACGAGGCCGAACTATCGCCCCTGAATCTGAATATTGCAGTAACGCTGGATTTTGGTGTTGCGGTCTATTCACAAGATGGGGACCAGAGGAGCGAACTGCTCGGCACTGCGGATGAAAGACTCTACGCCCTGAAGGCCTCCAACCGGCCTTCTGAGCGAGCAGTTCCGAGGGAGCCTGAGCCTCCCAAAGGTGAAGCTCCGCCCCCGCCACAGCAGCCGCCCGCCGTTTCGCCGGCAAAGCCGACCGTCGTACCCAGCGCTGAGAAGCGCAGCGAGCACCGCAAATGGGAGCGTGTATCCCTTGCCGGAACAAAAGCCTACGCCCTGCTCAATAATGGAGAACAGAAATCCGCTCGAGTGATCGATCTGAGCTACGGCGGAGTCGCGTTGCAGTTGGATAAGCCCGAGGATTTGCCCAATCAGTTTAGCGCGATACTCCACGTCCCTATTTTGCCCCCTGTCCGAGTGATGCTGCGTAAGGCCTACATGCTCCTAACCGCGGGCGAGCGCTCGCGAATCGGTTGCACGTTCGTCTCGTAAGCAGGGGCGATGCAAGACACCCCAAAATCGTGCCCTCACCACACGTCACCGTAGACGATTTTTCTTTACACCAACAGGTACTTGCGCGAATCCAGGGCTCTAATTCAAAATTTACCTTGTATCCTCGGACTACGCCCATTAGCCACAGGTGTCCGCGCCACGCGGTGCCAGCGCTCATACATCTCGTCAGGAGTTGGACTATCTGAATGTCTCGTGAATCTGATAATTAGGTGGGGAACGGCCCTTCTGTCATGCGGTTGGGAACTCTTACTTCAAATCCTTGTCCGCACTCCGCGCAAACCGCTGTTTGACCGCCCCTTGGAACGAGTTCGGCGTGGACCGGTACGTTAACGACTTGCTTGGCCTGGCAGTTCGTACATCCGACGGTCACCTTGATATAAGCGGGTTTCGATGGGCTGGCCAACGCATCCTCCCGTTATCGAATAGCGTGCGAGTGCGCCTAGAGTAAGGAACAAAACCCTAAGAGTCAAGCCGCGCGCCCGCCTTGACGAATTAATCGAAACTTCGGTTTTCGCGCTGCGGAATTTTTTGCTAAGCTCCAGTGCACTGTCCGCAAATTAAACTGGCTAAGACGCAAGCCAAGCGATAAGAAAACCGGAGGAATTCCATGTCCCTGCGCATAAATGATGAAGCGCCGAACTTCACAGCCGAGACGTCCGAAGGTACGCTCAACTTCCACGAATGGATCGGCAACGGCTGGGCAGTTTTGTTTTCACACCCGAAGGACTTTACTCCCGTCTGCACCACGGAACTCGGCTACATGGCCGGCCTACACCCGGAATTCGAGAAGCGCAATTGCAAGATTATCGGCCTCAGCGTGGACCCCGTCGCGAGCCACAGCAAGTGGGCAGTGGACATCGAAGAGACGCAGGGCCACAAAGTGAAATATCCGATGATCGGCGACCCGGAATTAAAAATCGCCAAGCTATATGACATGCTGCCGGCCGACGCGGGCAACACTTCAGAAGGCCGCACCGCTGCCACGAATGCCACCGTGCGCACGGTGTTCGTCATCGGTCCCGACAAAAAGATCAAGCTGATGCTCAGCTATCCCATGAGCACCGGCCGCAACTTCGACGAGGTTCTCCGAGTTGTCGATTCGATGCAACTCACCGCCAAGCACAAGGTGTCCACGCCCGTGAACTGGAAGCCCGGAGACGATGTGATCATTAGCGGCAGCGTTTCCAATGACGAAGCCAAGAAAAAATATCCCGGCGGCTGGAAAGAACCGAGGCCGTACATCCGGATTGTCCCGCAGCCGAGGTAGAGTCCGACAAGGATCGCGCCCTTGATTTTCAAGCAATTTTATCTGCCGTGCCTCGCGCATGCTTCGTACCTGATTGGGGATGAAGAGACGGGCACGGCCGTCGTCGTTGACCCGCAACGCGACACGGATCAATACATTGCCTTCGCCGCCGAACATGCTCTCAAAATCAAGCACGTATTTCTCACCCATCTCCACGCCGATTTCGTGGCCGGGCATTTGGAGCTGCGCGATCGCGTTGGCGCAGGAATTTATCTGGGCGCCGCGGCTAAAGCGGCCTACGCATTTACTCCTCTTCGCGATGGCGACATCGTCGAATTCGGACGCGTGCGCCTGAAGGCCCTGGAAACTCCCGGCCATACTCCCGAGTCAATCTCCATTCTGGTTTACGACTTGAACGCCAGCGATACGCAGCCGTATGCCGTGCTCACCGGCGACACTTTGTTCATCGGCGACGTAGGCCGTCCCGACCTCCGCGCGGCGCTCGGCTGGTCGGCCACTGACCTAGGCGGCATGCTCTTCGATTCTCTGCACGCCAAATTACTGGCGCTGCCGGACCAAAGCCTGGTGTATCCGGCTCACGGCGCCGGCTCGCTCTGCGGCAAAGCGCTCAGCAAGGAAACCGTATCCACACTCGGAGAACAGCGCCGCTCGAACTACGCGCTGCAGCCCATGACCAAGGAAGCCTTCATCAAAGTGGTCACCGCCGATCAGCCCGAAGCTCCTTCGTACTTCACCTACGATGCCGTGCTGAATAGCCAAGAGCGGCCCACGCTCGATCAAACGCTCGACGCGGTGAACGCGATGACGCTCGACGGCGTGCTTGCCTTGCAAGCGGTCGGCGCGCAAATCCTCGATACCCGCGACCCCGGAGAATTTGCCGCGGCTCACCTCGCGGGCAGCATCAACATCGGCCTCGGCGGCCAGTACGCAACCTGGGCCGGCACGGTGCTCGACCGCGATCACCCCATCGTCATCATCGCCGACCCTGGCCGCGAAAATGAATCGGCCATCCGCCTCGGCCGCATCGGCTTCGATCACGTCGCCGGATATTTGAAGGACGGCTTGCACAGCCTGAAATCGCGCCCCGATCTGACGCCTCACCACAGAGCGCCTCAGCGCCCCGTTCGCCGCGGAGCTTCTGTCATCCAGCCAGCCGCCGCTGGCCATCGACGTCCGCGCGTCCCGGAGAACGCAAGCAGAAACACATCGGCGGAAGCTTGTCCTTCCCGCTCAATCATCTCGTCGAGAATTTCGGCAAGCTGCCCAAAGACCGTCCGCTGCTGGTCTATTGTGCCGGCGGCTACCGCTCATCCATCGCCGCGAGTTTGTTGCAGCGCGGCGGATTTCAGCAGGTCAGCGAAATCGCCGGCGGCATTGCAGCCTGGGAAACCGCAAACCTGCCCGTCCAAGCCTGATCTTCCACTCTTCTTCCCGCCGGGTTCCCTCTACCTGTCCCAACGGACAGTACTCTTCTGGAACATGGAACGGTGCCGCTTTGGCACAGTTCTAACCACTGACCCATTGGCACAGTTGCCCCGATTCCGCACACTATTTGCAAGCGCGCCCACCGAGCTTAAAGCCGCTGCAACTGGAAAAGCCTTGATAGAAGGCGGAGGATGACTGTGCGACGCACCAATGCGACTTGGTTACTCATTTCACTTTTCTTGTTTCTCGCCGCTTGCGGCGGCAAGACTGCGTCAACGGGCACTGGAGGCACGGGAGGCTCCGCGACCTTGGCAAGCGTCTCGGTCACGCCTAACTCGACATCCGTATCCGTCTCGGCCCAAGTCTCCTTTAAGGCGACGGGCATTTATTCCGATGGCAGTTCAAAGGACCTAACTGCCTCTGCGCAGTGGGCTTCCTCGGATTCCGGTACTGCATCCATTACTCCGGCGGGTATTGCCACCGGCATGGCAGCAGGGACCGCAACAATCTCGGCTCAGTCTGGTGGCATGAGCGGCTCGGCAACTCTCACCGTCAGCGCTTCGGGCGGAAGCGGGGGTGGCGGAGGTGGCGGAGGGGCGGGGTAATGCGGGGAAGAATCTAACCTCCATCGCGGTTACTCCACTCACTCCTTCCGTCCCTGTGAACACAATTCAGCAACTCACTGCTACGGGTACCTACAGTGATGGAAGCAGCGCCGATCTTACCTCCTTGGTGACGTGGACTTCGTCCGACGTCTCCAACGCCAACGTCGATGCCACTGGTAATGTCACAGGCGTCGCTGCAGGCTCCGCATCGATCACCGCGGCGCTGAACGGCATTTCCGGCTCAACCACAGTCACCGTAACGGCTCCATCCATCACGGCGATCTCCGTCTCTCCAGACGGGCTCACTCTTCCCATCGACATTACTCAGCAATTTGTCGCCACCGCGACCTACAGCGATGGATCGAGCCAGGACCTCGCCAGCGGCGTCACTTGGAGTTCCTCGTCGACGTCCGTAGCCACCATCGACAATACGGGTTTGGCATCGCTTCTCGCCGCCGGAACAGTCACCATTACTGCCACGGTCGGCTCGTTCAGCGATACCGCCACTGTGACGGTCGTCGGCGCGCAGTTGACATCCATTGCAATCACACCCGCGACGCCGACTATGGCCGCCGGCACACAGCAACAGTTCACGGCAACCGGATTCTTTGATGACGGGAGCACCCAAATTCTTCCCTCAGTCCAATGGTCCTCGACTTCGCCCAACATACTGACTGTAAGTGCAACCGGTTTGGGCGTCGCCGTTGCTGGGGGCAACTCCACTCTGAGCGCAACTTCCGGCTCCATCACTGGCACCACGTCCGTTACGGTAACCAGCGCCACTCTCGTCTCGCTCGCAATCGCTCCTCTCAACTCCTCCATGCCTGTCGGAGCGACCAAGCAATTCACTGCCACAGGCACGTTCAGTGACAGCCTCCACGCAGGACGTCACTCAATTGGTGCTGTGGAAATCGTCCAACGCGGCCGTCGCGTCCATCAGTGCCACGGGCCTCGCCAGCAGTTTCGTCGTGGGCACCACTACCATACAAGCGCAGTTGGGATCCCAAAGTCAGTCCACCACACTCACGGTTTCGGTTGTGGACTTGGTCTCGATCGCGATTACGCCCGCGAATCCGACTATCGCCAAGCGAACTTCTGTGAAACTTACAGCCACCGGCACTTACAGTGACGGTAGCACTGCCGTTCTCACCGCGGTCAGTTGGAAATCCTCCAAGCCGCAGTTCGCCATGGCTCGCGGCTCGGGCATCATCCACGCAAAGAAAGCCGGTAAGGCAACGATAACGGCCACGGCATTCGGTGTGAAAGGAACGACCACGCTCACGGTCGGATCGGGCACTCTCAACTCGATTACAATCACGCCGGCTAATACTACCGTCTCCGCGCACGCAACTCAGCAATTCGCGGCCACTGGAAAATTCAGCGACGGCAGCACGCAAGACGTGACTCTGAACTCGCACTGGAGCTCTTCCGTCGCGTCCGTGGCGACCATCGCCAACGGCTCTTCTCAGGCGGGCCTTGCGACCACCTACGCGCACGGCACAACCACAATCGGTGCCAGGTCAGGCAGCGTCACGGCGTCGACTACTACTCTCTCCGTGAACTAACGCCTCTGTAAGGATCGATCCCGGAACTCGCGCTAAACGCGAGCCGGGGTCGTTCCGGGGAGAGAACATGTCGCTCTGCAGCTTCGAGCTCGCCCCCATACCAGAAATCGTTTAGAGGATTCTGGACGGCCTTCTACGGTCCCACTGGTATTTCCAAGCATTCCAGCCTACTGTAGGGTACCCGACGTTAGCTCGTGGGAGCGTGCCTCTTCATGGCGGCGCAAATACTGCTTGTCGATGATAACGAGGTGGTTAGAGGCCGTCTCACCGAAGCGCTGAATGCCCATGGCGGGTGGGAAGTATGCGCGGCAGTCGAGAATGGTGAACAAGCGCTGGTGAAAGCAAGGGAGCTGAATCCCGACCTGATCATTCTCGATTTGGCGATGCCCGTGATGGACGGCCTGAGGGCCACTCGCGAGATTCTGAGAATCCTGCCTTCGGTTCCGATCGTAATTTACACGCTGCATTACGCTGAATGGCTCGTTTTGGAAGCCAAGAAAGCAGGCGCCCGCGGACTGGTGCCGAAATCGGACATCGCAAAATTGATGGATGTTTTGGAAGATTTGTTACGGGAAAAATCGCCGGTAGAGTCTGCTCCTGCCGTTCTCGCATCTACGGAGGTGCACGCGGCGGAGAGTCGTGCCGCTGTCCCCGAACAGCTTGTGACCGACTCGCAAGACACTCGCGCTCGATTCAAACCTGACTGACCCGTTCCGCAGGAAGCAGTGGTTTTGTACCGGCCGCCTCGCATTTTAGGCGGGCGCTTTTCATTTGCCGCCCCGGGCTGATTTCCTCATGAAGTAGCGGCTCTTGTCGACGTCGGCGGGAACCGCCACATCGAAGAAGCCCACCATCATTTCGTCGTAGGTTTGATCGCCCCAGTAGACGGCTGCATTCGGGTCAGGATTGTGCGGATTATTTTTCGAATTGTCGAATAACGCGACAGCTTGCAGGACCGTTCCGGCCTTCAGCGCGCGCGGCTGGGCCAGGCGATAGCTCAATTGCCAGTAGAAATTGTAGTGCACGCGCAAAAGCGTCTCGATCGATCCATCGGGATGCAGGATGTTGTAGTCGAACTGCTTGCCGCGGAGATGGAGGTGCGGAAAAAAGCTGAGCAGCACCGCGTCGTTGGGAAGCGAGCCGTGAACTTCGACGCGATAGTTGTCGACGCCGGGAGGAATCACGAAACTGTCGTTGGTGAGCTGCAAAGTCAGCACCCTTTGCCTCGGCTTATTTTTTGCGAAGACGATCCCGATGCTCGTCTGGTCCGCTTTTGGATTGCCGTGTGTGGTGTAATGCATTTGGAAGACGAGATCCGATCCAGCAGGAAGGAATTTCGCCATCCCATCCGGCCAATTGTCGGGCGAACTACCTGGAGCATATACCAGCAGAATATCGGCCGTAGTCATGTGCGTATCGCGGCGATCTTGCTCGTCCGTCATGTCGGATGCCGTGAACGGAACTCCGATCGGCGCGTTTTTCAGCCATGCGGAGCCGGGTGGACGAACGTAGACCACGGCGTGGTGGACGTTCTCCGGGCTCGATGGACGCACTTCGGACTTTTGCGCCCATTTTCCTTCGGTAAATCCCGTGTGGACGATTTCGTAGGTGTACTCGATGTCGCCGTGCGCGGGAATTGAGACCGGTTTCGGCATTCGAAACACGACGTCGGGCTGCGGGATCTTCCAGCCCTCGGCCCAATGCCGTGCAGGCGGAGCATCCGCGGAATTTCCAGCGGGAGCGCCAGCGCTCGCCCAGGCTTGAAGAATTTCGATTTCGCGCGCCGTGAGCGACGGATCGTTCGAGAATCGCCCGAACCGCAGATCGGCGAACCAGGGAGGCATCGTCCTCTGCATGGTGACATTCGCAATGAGCCTCGCCATCGCGCGCGTCTGCTGATAGGTCACCAACGGCATCGGGCCGATTTCGCCGGGGCGATGGCAGACTTCGCAGTGATTGCGGAGAATAGGGAGAACGTCGCGATAATAAGTGGGAGCGGAGTCGTGATTCGCTCGCGGCGCCGAGCTTTGCCCGCGCACGATCAACGCGAGAAGGCCGGCGAGCAAGACTGCGCACACGATCCGCAGGTGAGACAACCGAGCGTGAGCGAGTGCAGCGCCGATCACCGCGTATTAATCACCATTTGAGACCGTAGTTTAATTGAGCGTGCGTCCTAGAACGCCGGCAATGCCTCGGGCTTCGCGTACAAGCTGATCGAATTCATCGGGCAGAATCGATTGCGGGCCGTCCGAGAGGGCTCGCGCGGGATCGTGATGCACTTCCACCAGAAGTCCGTCGGCGCCCGCGGCAACGCAAGCGCGTGAGAGCGGCAGCACTTTATTGCGCCGCCCGGTTCCGTGCGAAGGGTCGGCCGCAATGGGCAAGTGGCTGCGGCTCTGCA
Source organism: uncultured Acidobacteriota bacterium (assembly GCA_963723845.1). Classification (GTDB taxonomy): domain Bacteria; phylum Acidobacteriota; class Terriglobia; order Acidiferrales; family UBA7541; genus Palsa-295. The sequence continues at coordinate 27,179 of CAVRSO010000024.1, read as the reverse complement.
CGGCCGGAATGATGCTCAGATCGAGCGTATTGCGCGTGTGATCTGTGAACGTGCGCACGCCGCGCTCGCACAGGATCACTTGATAGTTGCCTTCGGACAACACGTACTCGGCCGCCATCAGGAATTCGTCAAGTGTGGCGGACATTCCGCGCTTCAGCAGCACAGGCTTCTTCGCGCGTCCGGCGCGTTTCAGCAAACTAGAAATTCTGCATGTTGCGCGCACCGATCTGGATCACGTCCGCATATTTCTCCACCAAGTCCAGCGACTCGTTGTCGATGGCTTCAGTGACGATGCCCAGGCCGAACTCCTCGCGGACCTTGGCCAAGATCTCGAGGCCGCTCTCGGCAAGCCCCTGAAAAGCGTAAGGCGATGTGCGCGGCTTGTAAGCGCCGCCTCGGAAAAGCCGCGCGCCGGCTGCTTGAATGCGCTCGGCGATCGTGAATGCTTGGTCCCGGGATTCGATAGCGCACGGGCCGGCCACCAGTGCTACGGCTTTGCCGCCAAAGGTAACTTCACCCGACGGAGTAGGAATGCGGACGACGGTGTTTTCTTGCTTCACATCGCGGCTGACGAGCTTGTAAGGCTTGCTGATCGGAACGCATTCGAGCACGCCCGGCATCGTTTCGAGCGCGCCCGTGTCTATACTGCCGGTGTTGCCTGTGATGCCGATTGCGGTGCGGCCTGCTCCAGGAATCGGATGTGCGCGCAGACCAAGTGATTCGATCCGGTCGCAGACACCGCGAACCTGTTCCTCTGTCGCTTGTGATTGCATCACAACCAGCATCAGTACCTACCTTCAGTTGGAACGGCTCAGAGAGTTTAACTCATGTGGCGGGTGACTTCTGCCGCGGGCAGTGTTTTGTAGCGGCCGCCTCGCATTTTAGGCGCGCGCTTTTCCTTGTCCGGATTGCCTTAGCTGGAATTTTTCTTCAGCCGTGCGCCGAGACACATTTCACTGGGCGGTGTCTTCAGTTCTAGAATTGCTTTGGCGACCATTTCCCCCATCGCTGGACCGTGCTTAAAGCCGTGGCCGGAGCCGCCGCCCACAATCCAGACATTTTCCGCTTCAGGGTGGCGGTCCAGGATGAAATTGTGATCTGCGGTGTTCTCGTACTGGCACACGCGGCTTTCAAGTAACGGAGCGTCGGCCATCGCTGGAAAGCGCAGCCGAAGATAGGTACGTGCAGCTGCAAGCCCGTCATCGGAGACCTGCCGCTGCATGGTCGTCGGATCGATAACCGGTCCCCGCGCATCGTCCGCCAATTTGAAACCGCGCCAGTGGTTTCCAGGAATGCCATAGAACTGGTGCTTGCCACCGTCAATCCAGGCCGGCAGTCGCGCGTCGGTGAAGTCGGGATCGCCTGCGGCAGTGCCGAAGAAGAAGACCTCTTGGCGGGTGGAAGTAATCGTCGGCGCCAAGAAGGGGAAGACTTTCCCAAGCCACGCGCCACACGCGAAAACATAGCAGTCGGCGTTTAGAATTTCACCGGGAGCGACACTGATTCCCTGCATGCGATTGGACGCAATCGGTCCGGGAGCGGCCTGTACCTGCCGATATTGGCCTCCTCCTTTGAGGAATGCATCAAGAACGGCCTCACACGCGCGCCGTGCAGCAAGATAGCCGGAATCAGGCTCGTAGATGCCCCAAGAGACCTCTTGGAAATTAATCTGCGGCCATCGCTTAGCGCACTCTGCCGAAGACAATTTCTCGAACGGAATGCCGGCCTCGTTCAGCAATGGCAGAGCAGCGCGTTCGTAAGAATCGTCGATGCCCGCCATCCGGAGCGCGCCAACGCGGAAGAAAAGCTTCACCTTCCATCGCTGTTCGTGTTCCTGCCACAGCTGCAGCGCCCGGGCTACCATACGCGTGTGAATTCCTACAGGACCATAAGTGGCGCGGATAACCCGCGTCTCACCGCCCGAGCTAGAACGTGAATTTCCCGGACCCCACGCGTCAAGCAACGTGACCTTCGCACCACTTTGAAGGAGCTGGAGTGCCGACCAGCCACCGAACGCGCCGGCGCCGACGACGATCACCGAAGTGGTTTTGTAGCGGCCGCCTCGCATTCTGGGCGGGCGCCTCTCGTTTTTCATGTAGCTCACCCAACTTATCGGACACTATGTCGGACCAGGTCAAACGGTTATTCTGAAATGTGACGGAAAACCCAGACGCATTCCCTGAGGTCCCCTCTCGGAAAAGCTTGCTCCGATCCTTCGTTCGATGGTTTCTCCTCGGAGCGGCGCTTCTTTGGTCGCTTGCGGCGCTGATCCTTGTGGCTGCCCGATGGATCGACCCACCGACCACCGCGGTGCACATGGAGCGCCGCTTGCAAGCCTGGATTCACCATACGCCGTATCACGAACGCTACGAATTCGTTCCGCTTAGCCGAATCTCGCCCAATCTCCGGCATGCCGTGATCGCTGCGGAAGACGAGCGCTTTTATCAGCATCATGGATTCGATTGGCACGCGATACAAATCGCTGCCCAAGACGATATGGAAGGCGCCCGCATTCGCGGAGGGTCCACCATTACGCAGCAACTTGTGAAAAATCTTTTCTTCGGAACGGGCCGCTCTATCCTCCGCAAGGGAGCCGAAGTCACGCTTGTCCCGGTGGCCGAATTCGTCCTCGGCAAGCGCCGCATTCTGGAACTTTACCTCAATGAGGTCGAATGGGGCCGGGGCGTTTATGGCGCGGAGTCGGCGTGTGAATACTACTACCGAACCTCGGCCGGCAATATTGACCGGCAACAGTCGGCCCAGCTCGCAGCAATTCTGCCGCTGCCCCTGAAGCGACGGCCCGATCGCATGATTCACTACAGCGAAATCATACTGGAGCGGATGCGCCAAATGGGTTGGTAATCGCGCAACGCGTTTTTGAGAGCCTTTGAATATTCGTACCGATTGAATGGCGTACGCGACTATTGTGGACGGTGAAAAAGGCCAACGTATACGGCCCTCTCGAGGATGTGTCCCTGTATCGCTTTCATTACGTTTGTGCGAGTTTCAAACGCGTCAGTGCCAGGCTGGACGTCGATCTTCGTGTCCAAGGCCAAAAGTTCAAAGGCGTAATGGTGCCGCGGGAAACTGGCTGGCGCGCCTGGACCTCGATAACTAGGCCCGCTCGCGCTGACTTGATAGGCTCCGTTCTGCAACTGAGCGCCGCTCGGGACACCTTCCGGCAGCCCCGTCGCCGTGCCCGGAATATTCCAGACAAGCCAATGAAGCTGGTCGTCGGTCGTGTGGTTGCGACTAACGTCCATATCGTGCATGTGCAAAAGGAAGGTGACTGTGCCTGGGGGTGTGTTGATCCACGTGATTTCTGGTGAAGTCTGGCTACCGGCCGCGGTGTATTTCAACGGAATGTCGGAGCCGTCGGCGAAGGCCGTTATCGTCATAGTCAAATGCTTCTGAGGCGGTCCACCTTGTCCTGTCCGAGTTTGAGCCGCGACCATCACGGTCGCTACGAACATGATCACGAAAACCGAAAGCAATCGATGAAATCGCATCAGCTTTGCCCCTCCGTTACTCGTTGTGATTTTCGCACCCGCGACGCAATTGTAGGCTTCGAACCCACGTTGCGATTGCCAGAGCATATCACCTGAGGTTAGTCTGCGGTAGAAAGTGCGTCGGCGTGTTCGCGTTGTCGCAGGTCTGGCAGGAAACCGGCGAACAATCCGATTGCCGGCAAGAAAGCGCAGATCCGGTAGACGGTATAAATTCCATAAGCATCGGCGACGCGGCCCAACACGGCGGCGCCTAGTCCGGCCACGCCGAAAGCGAAACCGAAGAACAGCCCGGAGATCATCCCTACCTTGCCCGGCACGAGTTCCTGGCCGTACACCACGATCGCGGGAAAAGCCGAAGCCAGCACCATGCCGATGATCACACTTAGCACTCCGGTCCAGAAGAGGTTCACATGTGGCAGCAGCAATGTGAACGGCAGCACGCCGAGGATCGATACCCAGATCACATATTTGCGCCCGATACGATCGCCCACCGGTCCGCCCAGAAACGTGCCGAGCGCAACAGCTGCCAGAAAGATAGATAGGTGCACTTGGGCCACGCGAATGGACACACCGAAGTGCTGGATCAGGTAGAAGGTGAAGTAGCTGGTGAGGCTCGTCAAATAAACATATTTTGAGAAAATGAGCACCAGCAGGATGGCGACGCTGCGCTTGGCAGCGTTCTGCGGCAAGGTGACTCGTTCGAGGCTCCTGCGATTTTCCTCCAGACGAGCCAGACCGTGGTCGCGATACCAAACTGCGACGTTCCACAAGACCGGCGAAAGACAGCAAAGCCAACAAACCGAAGAGAGCGATACTCGACTGCCCAAAGCGCACGACAATCAGCGCGGCCGCGATCGGTCCTATCGCGGACCCGATGTTCCCGCCCACCTGAAATAGCGACTGTGCCATGCCGTGGCGTTTGCCCGCCGCCATGCGCGCCACACGCGAAGATTCCGGATGAAAAATGGACGATGCGACGCCGAGCAACGATGCGCCAATCAGCACAAACGCGTAGCTGCGCGCCTGCGATATGACGATCAAACCAGCAAGCGAGAAAAGCGTTCCACCGGGTAGCGCAAACGGCGCAGGCCGCCTATCCGCCTGCAGGCCGACCAGAGGCTGAAGCAGCGACGCCGTAACCTGATAGGCCATGGTGATGGCGCCCACCTGCCCGAACGTGAGCCCCAATCCCGAAGCCAGATTTGGATATATGGAGGGAAGGAGTATCTGCATCATGTCGTTCAGCAGATGGCAGAAGCTTATGGCGAGAATCACGCGGAATACGGTTGTGTCAGCGGACAATCGCGTGGCGACGCCAAGCTGAGCCTCCGGCGCGAGTATTTTCTCTTTCCTCATCGGGCCTCGGGACGATACCACAGGCGGGGTGCCGCACCTTTTTCATGATTATCATTAGTGAACCAGTGATCTTATCTTCTCCCTTCAATCGCGTGGTCTTAACCATACTGATCCGAGCGGCACAATCCCACGGGGCGACGTGCCACCATGCGCTGCCCAAAATGCCAATTCGATCATCTGCTGCAGACCACCGAGTGTCTGAAGTGCGGAATTGTCTTCTCGAAGTACAAGCAGCCAGCCGATCTTTCGGGGATTTCCGCGCTTTCCGGAGCGGTCGCGAACCAGCCCAACGCGGCAGTGCCCGCAAAACCGGCTGACGACACAATCGCCGCCGCGGTGGTCTCGTCCTTTGTGGCATCTCTGGATGGGGCTCTGTCCCCTGACGCAGATGAATCGCCCGCTGCGATCCGAAAAGAAGCCGCCACTGAATTCAAGTACCGGCTGCTCGCGCTGCCGCTGGCACTGCTCGTCGCGCGATGGTTGACGGGCACGGGCTTTAACATGGTGGCCAGCATGCTGGCGATGGTGGTGCACGAGTGCGGGCACGCCATCACTGCTTGGCTTGCAGGCCGATGGGCCATACCTACGTTCTGGTTCACCATGATCGGCGAAAGCCGCTCCTGGTTTATGATTCTGCTTGTGACGGGTGCCATCCTCTTCGGCGGATTTCTAGCGTGGAGGGCGCGACGCTGGGGATGGGTTTGCGCCGCCGCTGCGGTACTCCTTTTGCAAATGGACATCCTGAGAGCGCCCGCGCCGGGAGCTGTGATCATTTTTGCTGGGGAGGGCGGCGCAATGGTGCTGGCCACAATCCTGATGGCAACTTTTTACGCTCCCCGCGATAGCGCGCTCGGCAAGACTTGGGGGCTGCGCTGGGCGTTGCTGGTCATCGGAACGCTGGCCTTCATGCACGTGTACAGATCGTGGTCAGGGCCGTGGGAGAACATTCCATTCGGGGAGATCGAGGGCCGGAACCTCTCTGACCCTACCCTGCTCACCGAATTGTACGGGTGGTCCGTTATCCAGTTGGTTGACCGCTACCTCCTGCTCGCCAAGGCTTGCTTTGTGGCCATGGCCGCAATGTACCTTTGGGGACTGATGTCCGCATACGCAGCAATGCGCTCCCCAGCGCCGCAACGCACTTTGGTGGAAGCCCCCGCATTTATGCGAGGGAAAAACGGCCCATGAAATTGGGCTTTAGCCCCGGCACGTAGCTTACCCCGCCTTCACGGGGTGAGTTTTTTTTGGGGGAGTCCTTAGGAGGGCGGGGCTTAAGCCCGCCGCAGTTTCGCAATATACGAAGGGCTTTAGCCCCTGAAGCTCCGAGCATCGCCATGGGCGCGTGGCGCGCCCTTTGGTCCACTTGGTTTTCGACCCTGTTGGGCCTAGACTGCCCTAGTGTTCGTAGAATTTATCGCGCGAGGAGAATCGGAGACATGGCCGGAACATACAAGATCACCGAACTGGTAGGAACATCGCCCGTCAGCTTTGCCGAAGCGGCCAAAGCCGCTGTCGCCGAAGCCGCGAAGACAATTCGCCACATGGAGTGGTTTCAGATCGCGGAAGAGAGCGGCAGAATTAAAGACGGCAAGGTCGAGGAGTTCCAGGTCAGGCTGAAAATCGGGTTTAAGATCGAGCGATAATCGTAGCCCCTGCTCCGCGGCGGGCAGCCTTTGCCTTGATTTTTCGGGTGTTGCCTTTCCTGGGAACGCCCATCTCCGGATTGGCGCCTTTCGTTTCATGTAGCTCACCCGCCGTCACGGGGTGAAGGTTTTCGCATGGAATCCGCCATCCAGCACCTGCCCGAGCGTTGTCATTCCGAGCGGAGTGTCCCGTGTCTTTGGCTATTGCGCGAAGCGCCGGGACACGCAGTCGAGGAATCTCTCTTCGATGTAGATTGCGGCCTCCGTTCCCAACTAGAGACCTTTGTCAATCCAACTCTGGAATGTCGCCCCAATGGACCGTGAACGGTCTGTGCCAATCTCCATCTGGTTCATTGTGTCCACGAGCCGAACAAAAGCGCGGCGAAACGCTAGTCCGTCAGCCTTTGAATCCTCGACTTCTGCGTTGTGGAAAGACAAGCCTCCCACACTGCACCGGCACCTCCCCACAGTGTTTCGATTCCGCGTAGTCGCTCATAATCCGGGCTGGATGTATTGAGTGTGGCGAGAATTTCTTCAACGACTTTAGCTTGGCCGTAATTCTGGTATTTGCGCAGCAGGTTTGAAATCTCGGTCTGGATCGCCGGATGAGCGCATCATTGCCCGCTTTCATTTTTCCCCCTCTTGTTAGTCGCCCATTTGCTGGCACGCGAGCAGTTCCTAACGAACTGCCTCAAAGAGGAAGTGCAGACGCATGCCCAAGTAAGCGCAATTCGATTGGCAACCTGGCGTAAACCGTTTCCGGGCTACTAATTTTACCGGCAAGCAGGTTTCTCAGTTCGCGGAAGCATTTGCTAAATCCGGCGCTCGACGTTGGGGAAATCGAGCCACACTTTCACTCCGCAGAAGTGCGAGCCTTCCGTGCAAATGGGAGTGGAAATCCCCGCGCGGAGAAAGCACGGCGGACCAATGTAGCGCCCGAGTTCAGGAAAGACTCTTCGCACCTGTTCCACTTCCTGGATGGACGCCTGATAAATCTCTTCTTGCGCGTTGAAGCAAGTCCGCATAGTCCATTTATGGACGAGATGCAGCAGCGATCCTGATTCCACAAATCGAATCGCCTTCGCATTCGGCAGCAAATAAAGCGCGAATTCGCGAGAAACGCCGCGGTCCAGCAGTTCATTCTTTGCCGCCCACGCCTCGTGCATAGCTTGCTCGTAGATTTCCAGCGCGCGTGGATTTTCACGAACCAGCATCGGCGTGATGTAGTCGGGCTCCCGCATGTCCGCCAGCGTAAGCAACGGGCGCGACCCGGGCACCATTCGGTGGCGCTGGTCTTGGCTGTCCGCTGTGTGGCTGATTTTTTTCGCAAACGTGAAATGCGCATGGTCCAGCGGACGCATCGTCGGCGCGTGCACGCCCACGTTCAGAGTCTCGCGGCGATAGGGATTTCGCGCCGGGTTCAGCATCCGGTCCAGCGCTTCCGCGTCGGAACATTCCTCCGAACGCAGGCTCATCACTCCGCGATACGCCTCGGCCATGGATTCGATAGCTCGCGGCGAATAATCGATCAGCCGCGAAGTTGCTCCCGCAAGGCGGGCGTCGAATTCCCGCGCGAATTCTTCGCCCCGGCGCGGCGGCGCCTCAAATTCCGTGGCAACATCCATCGGCTCGTTGCCGAACCGGTCCAAAAATTCAGGATCGATCTCGCGAACGCGCGTCACCATTTCACCTACAACTTGCCGCGCTTCCGTCGGCGTATCGCTCGCCGCGCACATCCGCCACAGACGGTAAAGCACGATACCGGAAATCGTGTGAACCATCGTGGTGAACGCCGCCACGGGCAACACATAACGCGCCAGCTCAATCGCGCGCTTTTCCGATTGCCGCTCTACTTTTTGCACGCGCCGCGCATGCGACATCGCGCCAACATGCCAAATGTCATTCAGAATTTCGCGCGTCGTCGGCTCGAGCAAGCTTGTCAGCTCTCGATAATGTTCCCATGCGCGCGCCACAGCCTTTTCATAGATCGCGCGTTCCGCCGCGCCGAACGCGCCACTTTCGCTGGGAACGTACGCCTGCGGAAGATCAAGCCGCACGTACCGCTGGCTCTGCTGCTCGGAATTGTAAAATGGATGCGCGTGAAGGAAGGACCACACGAACTGCCGGCTCACATTCTCAAATCCAAATTCGAAATGAGCGTGCTGATAGACGGTGTGATGGCCGCCGAAATACGTGCCGGAGCCAACGGTCACGCGCTGCTTTTCCGTTATTTCGTCGGGACCGATCAGCCGCGGCGAATAGCACGTGCGCGCCGCAGCCATCGCCGAATCAAAGGGGTGGTCAAAAGAATTGCGCAGCGTTACGCGCGGAGCCGCCGTTTCGATCGGCGATCCCTCTGACCCCTTCGGATAATTTGGTGCGGAAGACAATCGCGTGGCCATCTTCAAAACATTGTACACCCGCCGCTACATTCAGTGGCGCAGGCACTCTCTCGCCCTGAGCAACCGCGAAGGTGCCTGCGCGCGTAAGTCGAGGCAAGCGGTAAGCCACAGCCGAAAGTAGCTGCGCCACTAGCAAACTGACTCGCTCGGGTGCTCTAAAAAATGGTTCGAGTTCGCAGCAATGTGGTTCAAGTTTGACGCTGTTGATCCGCCCAACTAGACACACTTAGCTGTCGTTAACGGTCGAAAATCGCGCAGAACGGGCCCTCATCCTGCTACTTTTTCGCCATCGAGGCGGCCTTGTCGGCGTACTTTTTCTGGAAGCGTTCCACGCGCCCTGCCGTGTCAACCAGCTTCTGTTTACCGGTAAAAAACGGATGGCAGCTCGAGCAAATTTCCACTCGGATCATCTGCCCTTTGATCGTCGAGCGCGTTTCAAACGTGCTGCCGCAAGCGCAATGCACCTTCACCGCATGGTAATCGGGATGAATGCCTTCTTTCATGGGAAAACTCCTGTCTGCCGGCCGGTCTGCGCGAAGAATCGGGAAATTTCACGTTCGCGTCGCTAAGCTGGCGGGAATCTTCATTATACCCGAAACACGGATTCGCGCCAAACGAGCGCGGCGCCCAGCGATTTGCGCTTCACGAGCCGCTAAAAAAGAGAGGCGAACCAAGCTTCGAGCCGTAATTCGGCCTGTAACGCACTGTGTTATAGAGGGTTGCAACGTTGACCCGGCGCGCGCCATGCGACGAATCCGGCAGCGCCACGTGCGCGTAGTGCCCGCTCTGTATACCGATCATGCGACCGCTGACGCCCTCGCGGATGAGTTCAACCGCGATGTTAGCGAACGTGGTCGCCACGATCTGGTCAATGGAGTCGGGGTCGCCGCTGCGAAGATCGTAGGTCAAATCGCTGACCATAGTCTCCTGGCCGGTTCGTTTCCGCACTTCTTCCGCGAGCGCCGTGCCGATATCTGCTTTCTTTCGATGGCCGTAGGCGTCCGCCTCGCCATATTCTTTTACTTCGCCCTGAGTCCAGATCGCTCCCTCGGAAACGACCACGAGCGCGTAATTGCTGGGATTATTTTTCTTGTCTTCCATCAGCAGGCTGCATATGCGCTCGAGATCGAATGGATGCTCGGGGATCAAGCAGCGCGTGGAGGTGACATAGGCGGTGTAAAGGGCGCTGAAGCCGGCATCGCGGCCGAAGATCCGAAAGATGCCGATGCGCTCGTGAGAGCCGACGGTGGTGCGCTGCCGGGTGATGGATTGCTTGGCGCGCGTGACGGCGGTGGAAAATCCGATGCAGTACTCGGTTCCCTGAACGTCGTTATCCATTGTTTTGGGAATCGCAATCACCGGGAATCCGGCGGCTGAAAGATTGGAAGCGAAGCTCAGCGTATCGTCACCACCAATGGCTACCAGACAACCGACATCCAGCTGTTCGAGGTTGCGAAGAACCACCGGGGTGAGATCGTAATTCTTTCCGTCAAACTTGAGTTTTTGCAGTTCACCCGATGGGAGGTGTTTCGGCAGCTTCGATTCGCTGACGCGGCTCGGATTCGTGCGCGAGGTGTGCAGCACGGTGCCGCCGCTCCGGTCGATAGTTCGCGTGTTATCGCGATTCAGCTCGCGGATGTAGTCGGGGTCGTCCGGGCCGTTCATCTGGACGAGCCCCTCCCAGCCCTTGCGGATTCCGATTACCTGACGCCCGATTTCGTCGCCGCCATAGACGACTGATTTGATGACGGGATTTAAACCGGGTACGTCACCTCCGCCGGTAAGGATTCCGATCTTCTTGCTGTGAGTCACGTCAGTCCTCCGCCGCTTGTCCGCGGCCGCCGCAATTCCCCTGGTGATGATTTTGCTTATCTTCAGTGCGTAACGCAATTCGCGCGGCGAGCGGGGCCCCAGAAGGTGGGCTCCAGGCGTCCGGCAGCGAGATTACGGCACTTTCCTTCCTCGTCATGCCAGAAATAAAGAATCAATAAGGATTTTATTCCTGAATGCTTCGCATCAATTCTATGAGTTGGACCATTCTTTCCACCGCCTGTAGCGTATCCCCACCGATTTTTACCCAGGGACAGGCACATAGGCCGCGAACTCACAAGGGAGGGAACGTGAGCGCGGCAGGGAGGGAAAGGAACCACATGAATCGCACCACAAAACATTTATCCAAGTGGTTTACGGCCATGCTAGCTGTCGGCGTCGCGTTTGCCAGTGCACCGATATCGAGGGCCGGCGACCAGCCGTCGGACAAGCCGGCATCTCAGCCAGCGCCAGCCTCGCAGCCAGCGCCGGCGTCGCAACCCGCAACGGCACCGGCTGCCGGAACACAGCCCGCGGCCGATATGCAGCAGAAGTTGCAGGATCTGCAAAAGCAAATGAATTTGCTTCAGGAAGAAATCGCCGCGTTGAAGGCGGAGAGCACGCCTGCAATGAAAACAGCCGCGCTCACGCAGCCGGCTTCGGAGCCGGTCGGCCTGACAAACCCGCCCGCCGCCGCGGACGGTGCGCCGAAAATCAGCATATCGAGCCTCCTTGGCCCGGTTACGTTGAGCGGGTTCGGCGATGTGTACTATGGATATGACGCCAACCATCCCGGCAACAATCAAAGCGGCCTGCGTTTCTTCGAGGCGCCCACGAATGGCTTCTCATTCAATATGGCGGAATTGATCTTGGACAAACCGGCCGACGCGTCGTCGCCCGACAGCAGGCTCGGATACCACGTGGCTGCCGGGTACGGACAAGCGGCGAAAGTCGTCAACGGCAGTGACTCTCCATTCACGGATGGGAGCAACTTCTTCCTCAAGGAGGCGTACCTTTCCTACCTCGCTCCTGTTGGCAAGGGCTTGACCATCACGGTGGGCAAATTCGTCACGAATGCCGGCGACGAAGTGATTGAGTCCAACGCCAACTGGAACTATTCGCGCAGTGATCTCTTCTATTACGCGATTCCGTTCTTCCACTTCGGGGCGAAGGCGTCATACACCATCAATCCCAAGTGGTCCGTGAATGCTTCCTTGGTGAACGGATGGAACAACACGGTGATCAGCCATGCGTCAGGCGCCAACGGGTTCAACAGTTCCGGCCTGACGTACGGAGGAAGCGTTACTTACACGCCGAACATGAAGTGGTCCGTGATCGAGAATTATTACGGCGGACCGGTGATCGTCGGGGCGAATGCTGATGGGACGTTAACCAACAACGCCTGGCGACATCTCTCCGATACGGTAATCACTTACACGATGAGCCCGAAGTGGGCGTTTGCGCTGAACGGCGACGCCGGCTCACTGATTCTAACGCCGAAGAATCTGAAGTGGTGGGGCGTGGCAGGTACGCGAAATACACGTTCAACCCCAAGAGCAACTTCGCGCTGCGCTACGAGTATTACGACGACCCCGACGGCTACACCGGCGTGCTACTCGGCTTGCCCGGCGCCGCACAGGAGTTCACCGGAACCTACTCGTACAACCTCACAAGCGGATTGCTGGTACGCGGGGAATATAGGTATGACTACGGGCAACAGCCTATCTTCCAGAGCGGTCCGACCAATTTTGTAAAGGAACAGAACACGGTGTACCTCAGCTTCGTGTACTCGTTTAGTAGTGCGAATCTGAAGTAACACAGCCGCGGATTCCGGAATTACAGGACCGCATTTTACAGAACGCGAACGGCCGCCGGAGAACATCCCGGCGGCCGTTTTTGTTTTCGAGGAACGACTCCGTGTGTGCGAAGTCCGAATTGAGCACCCGCCGAGTTCAATCGTCCCTCCGGGACTTTCCAATTTTCGTTCCCTTATCCCGACACTCTGCTTCGCTGCGTGCCGGGCTATCTACAATCGCGCCTCCGGCGCTGCCAGCGCCCTTCCACCGGTGTGACTCACGCTTTTAGAGGGCCGACTTGATAATCGAAGAAAGGTCCTTCGTAGAGATATGAAAACGGGGAAGGAAAAAAGCAGAAAAAGGCCCCACGCTCACAAACCCGAGCGCGGGGCACGCGCAAAGTCAAATGCGTGGGCGACCCTCCCGGCCACTCGCCGACTGTCAAGCTACGCGGGACTATTTGTCGTCAGCGTTCGTATCAGCAGCGACTTTCCAGTTTCCGTCGGCCTGTTTCTTCCAGACGATGACGATTTGGCCCGTGTCCGTGGCCGGCTTGCCCTTTTTGTCCGTTGTGACGACGTTGTACGAGCCGCGTTCCACCGCGATATCTCCGGAGCGCGCGACATCCACAGTCGAAGGTGTGATCGTCATTTGCAGCCCTGGCGCCGAAAGGAGTCCCTGCCACCCCTTTCGGATGCTATCTTTCCCCACGCTTGCGGGCGCCTTGGGGGCGAACAAGACCGCGTCATCCATGTAATACGACATGACCTTGTCGAGGTCTTTCGCCGTCGCCGCCTTTCCCCAGTCGGCGTCTGCGGAGCGGATTGCCGCTTCATCTGTCGCGCGCGTGTCGGGAGAGCCAGTTGGTGCGGCAGGCTGGCTGGAACAACCCGCGATACACGAACTCAAGACAACGGTGGCCGCGAACAGCAAAGGTCCGTAGGGGCGCAGCATAGAAAAACCTCCTCAAAGTCGAGCTATGTGGGAGGAACATGCTCCCGTTACGCAACGATGTCAAGGGCAGCGGTGCATTTTGTGGAGTCTCCTAATTTCGAATCGTCGTGTGCGAGTTTCAACGATCACGCCGGGCATGTTTGCCGGGCACGATATACCGTGCCCCTACAACGGCAAGGCGGGGCCGCTCGATACGAGGCGGGTGGTGGAGAACACGCCAAGTATGTTTGCCGGGCATCCGCCGGGGCGGACTGTGCCCCTACGACGGAAAAGGAAAACGGCCGCCGGGGAGAGAATCCGGCGGCCGTTTTCTGTTTTTCAGGCGAGGAGAGCGCCAGGGTGATTCTCTCTCCTCACTGCTTTATAACGATGGGATCTCCGTTCGCATCCTGCACCACAGAGATTTTCGCATGGGGCTTCGGGACGATGCTTGCGGCTGCGGCCGCTTCCGCGGGAGTTTTCTTCTCCGCATCGAGAATGGCCTGACCCTGCGCCACTGCGCGATCAAATGGAAGGTAGCCCGAGGGAATGAAGGAGCTGTCTGAGCCACTGACGGCACTCATCTTGAATTGGGCGCGGGGATAGGTCGGCAGCGGGCCTGAGCTGCTGCCACCACCACCGTATCCACCACCTCCGCCGCCTCCTCCACCCTGGTTTGGGAGAGCCGAGGCACTGCTGCCGGCCTGGGCGTGAGCCGGGATGGCGAAGAAGAGAAGGAAAGCTGCAATGCCTATCGCTCGTTTCATAGTCACTTGCCTTTCAGCGCGATGAACGATCACTTCTGCGAATACAATGGCAATTGCGGAGCCAGAGAAGACAGCTGACCGATGTTTAACAAAATAGGCGCCATATGCTGTGACGGTGGGGTTTCAACGATTCGCGTTCGCGGTGTTTTGTGGAAGTGTTCGGCAGCTTGATGAGCAAATGCGCAGAGTCCCAGTGCTTCGGTACTGGAACTTCTAGAACGTCCGTTGGGCCGCGCTTTGGAAGAGAACGGTCCCCCTTTGCACGGAAAAAACGCGCAGGATTTATCACGCGCGGAAGAGGCCGAAGCAAGATGCCACCCTGAAGGGATGGCGCTACACAAGCAAAAGCAAACACACACGTCGCGGCTACGGCTGGAGAGGCGGGTGGGAGCGATAGCGCCACCAGACGTAGAGCCACAGGAGCGCGATCGCCGGGTACATCAGGAAGCTGGCTTCGGTGCCGAGCACACCGCCCGTGAGCCACGCAGGCCCGGTGAAGCGTACGTCGAGCAAACGCCCGACGGGGAATTGGGAACCATTGGGAGTTCCGATGACGAAGAGCTGCATGTAGTCGAACGCGATATGAAAACCGACGGCGAACCACAGGGCGCCCGTTCGCACCATGGTGTAGCTGAGAAGCATGCTCAGCGAGACGAGGGTGATGACGTCCCAGACATTTTCGCCTTGCTTGAAGAAATAGTGCTCCGCGGCAAAGATGAGCGCGATCACCGTGGTGGCCGGCCAGAAGCCGATGCTTTTCCAGAGCGTCTGCTGGAAATAGGATCGGAACCAAAACTCCTCGGCGATGCCTACACAGACATTCGCGCTGAGCCAGGCAAGAGCGAAGAACGCGAGCGCGCCGCCGCTGCTCGCCAATCCCTTGATCTGCATGCCGCCCAGCGCAATCATCCCGAGGGCGACGGCACCCGCCATGATGACGCCGGCAGCCGCACCTTCGAACGTCTGCCGAGTGAAAGCGCGACGGATGGGGAGGCCGTAGCTATCCACGCGGCGGCGTTCGTAGAAAGCGAACGCGCCGGTGCAAATGAGGGCGGTGAGGAAGTTCGCGGACTCTGACAACGCGATGTTGCTAGCGGCGAGTCCGGGGGCGAGGTGTAGGGGTCGAGCGAGGAGTGAGAGCGCACGATCCACCAGCGGAAAAACGAGCGATGTTCCCGCGGCGTAATAGATGGCGGCGCGCCAGATAGCGCGGAGCTTGCCATCGGGGCCGATGAAGACCTGTTTGAGTTTCATTCCGTTGCAAAAGGCAAGATGCCACAGGCAAAGGCAAGATGCCACCCTGAAGGGGTGGCGCTACACAAACAGGAGCCAGGGCTAAAGCCCATTCTTGGTCTCGGCGTTGTTCCCCGCATGAATGCGGGGGCTTCCACCATACGGGGGCTTTCACCAATGTGAATGCCGAGTTCCACCTACGGCATTCTCATGCATTCGATCAGTGATCTTGCGCGGGGGCTGGGGATTTGCGCTGATCGGATACGACTACGCCGCCTTTGATGACCAGTCTGGTATTCAGCAAATTCCAGTAGCCGTTCAGGGGATTGCCATCGACGATGACGATATCGGCGAGCTTGCCGACTTCGAGCGTGCCGAGCTGATCACTCATTTGGATAAACGCCGCCGTGTTTGGCCCCATCAACTTGATCAGGTCCTGCGGCGAGAACATCAGGTTTAGCGAGCGCAATTCATGGGACAGGCCGGCTTTTGGCAGATAGTCCGTGTCCGTTCCGTAGCCGTAGACGACACCTGCATCCCACGCCGTGCGCGCATTCACGGCTTTGTAGCCCGCCTCGCGACCCTGGCCTTCTCCCGCGAGAATCGCGGCGGGCCACGGTTTTCCATCGCGGAAGCGGGGCACATTATCATCCGCAAACACGCCAAAGACAGGAACGCCGAAGCCGATTGTCGAGAGCTGCTTCACGCCGGCGTCGGCAACGCGCTTGGCGTCCGCGTCGCTCACCCAGCCGAAATGAGGTGTATGAACCAGGAGCGGGGCACCGGCGTCCACCGAGGCAAGCATGGCGGGGACGCTCACGGCGTGGACCATCACGTAGACGCCGCCGATTTTTTCGACTCGTCCACGATGGCCTTGAGAACTTCAATCTCACCGGGCTTGGGATCATTGCTGAGTCCTTCTTCGCCGATGAAATGGATTCCCATCGCGGCGAGCTTGCGGACTTCAGCGCGAGCTTGGTCGGGCGTGAGCTTGCTTAGACTGACGCCACCGGACGCAATGATGCGAGGGCCCTTGAGTTCGCCGGAATCGATTTTTTCTTTGAGTTGCAGTATTCCGGGCACCGGGCCCAGGCCGGCGAGCACGGTGGTGTAACCCGCGTCGAGGAAACTCTGCATGTCCTGAACGGCCTCGGTGTTTAGATATTGGTCAGGATTGCGCCCCATGAGGTGATGGTGAGCGTCGATGAAACCGGGGACGGCGGTCATGCCGTGCGCATCGATGGTCTGCACGCCGCGAGCGTTTGGAGCACCAGCGGCAACGGAGACGAGCTTTCCGCCGCGAGCGACGATTGAACCATTCTCAATCACGCTGCCATTGCCCACGATGATGCGGACATTGGTGATCGCGAGGTTCTGCGCCGCGAGATGCGTGGCGCAAGGCATGCTCACAAAGAAAATGAGCGCGAGAAAAGCAAGGAGTCTCTTCATTGCTTCAAGCCCCCAATTCTGGATTTCCATTGATGACAGCGCGGATGGCGACAGTGATTCAGACATGGGACGGTTTGCGAGGCGGGAGGGTTTCGATTTTCCAGTGCTCGAGACAAGCAAAGGCAAAAGCAAGATGCCCACCCTTAAGGGGTGGCGCTACAGAAGCACAAAACCCTTCCGGGGCTAAAGCCCGCTCTTGGTCGGGACGTTGGTTCCCCCGCATGAATGCGGGGGCTTCTACCGTTACGGGTGGACTTCCCAGGTATCGCCGGCGCGAAGGAGCTTTTCTAGATCGCCCTTGCCGCGGCGTTCCTGGACGTCGCGAATCTGCTTGGTGATTACGTCCTCGTAGCGCGGAACGTCATTCCAAGAACGCAAAACTCCGATGGGAGTGGGGAAGTCGGGGCGCTGCTCCATATGCGCGAGGAGGAAGGCGTAGGCGGGCCGGGGATGATGCTCGTCGTGGACGAGCAAATCTTTTTCGGTGACGCCGTTGCCGAGCTGGACGATTTCGAGTTCGAAACCGTTTAGGCGGATGCCCTTATCGCGATTCTTGCCGAAGATGAGTGGCTTGCCGTGTTCGAGCTGAATGACGTGCTCGCTGCGCGCGTCCCTTTCGGTGAGCGTTTCCCAGGCGTGATCGTTGAAGATGTTGCAATTCTGCAGAATCTCGACGTAGGCGGAGCCCTGGTGCGCGGCCGCTTTTTTCAGCGTGTCCTTGAGGTGCTGCTGAAAAACGTCGACCGAGCGCGCGACGAAGGTGGCTTCGGCGCCGATCGCGAGAGAGATAGGATTGAACGGGCGGTCGGCCGGTGCCGAAGGGAGTGGATTTTGTCTTCTTACCGATTTCGGAGGTGGGCGAATACTGCCCCTTGGTGAGGCCGTAAATTTTGTTATTGAACATCAACACCTTGAGGCCGACATTGCGGCGCAGCATGTGGATGGTGTGATTGCCGCCGATGGAAAGGGAATCGCCGTCACCGGTGGCGACCCAGACTTCGAGATCGGGACGGGCGATTTTCAATCCGGTGGCAACAGCGGGCGCGCGGCCATGGATGGTGTGGAAGCCGAAGGTGTTCATGTAATACGGGAAGCGGCTCGAGCAGCCAATGCCGGAAATGACGACGAACTTTTCGCGCGGGATGCCGAGTTCGGGGAAGACCGATTGCACGGCGGAGAGAATGGCGTAGTCGCCGCAGCCGGGGCACCAGCGGATTTCCTGGTCGGTTTGAAAATCTTTTTTTGTGTAAGCGGGCAAAGTGGCCGTGGTCATTCAAATTCTCCTAAGAGTGCCAAGAACTATTGGTCGAGTAGCTCCTCGATTTTGTCTTCGATCTCGGATTGCTTGAAGGGCTTGCCCTGAATTTTGTTGTAGCCCTGTGCGTCCACGAGAAATTTTGCGCGGAGGAGCATGACGAGCT
Organism: uncultured Acidobacteriota bacterium; assembly: GCA_963723845.1. Lineage (GTDB taxonomy): Bacteria > Acidobacteriota > Terriglobia > Acidiferrales > UBA7541 > Palsa-295. Next base: position 8,861 of record CAVRSO010000024.1, on the reverse strand, counting down.
GGCCCATGTTCATTTCGGGGACTAGGATTTTGTCGTAGCGACCGAGAACTTCGCCGAGATTTTTCGGCATCGGATTCAGATGGCGCAAATGAACGTGGCCGATGCGGCGGCCCTTGGCGCGCTGCGCTTTCAGCGCGGCGGTGATCGGGGCCGTGCGTGGAGCCCCAGGCCACGATCAGCAATTCGCCGGAAGGATCGCCAGCGGGAACAACATCGGGAATGTCCTGGACGATTGCCGCAACTTTTGCAGCGCGAAGGCGAACCATGCGTTCGTGATTCAGCGGTTCGTAATTCACGTTGCCGGTGACGTCCTGTTTTTCGATGCCGCCGATGCGGTGCTCGAGGCCGGCAGTGCCAGGAATCGCCCACGGACGCGCGAGAGTTTCCGGATCGCGCCGATACGGATGGAAACCCTCGGGATTGGTTTCGAACTTCACGGGGATTTCCGGCAACTGAGACAGATCGGGAATTTTCCAAGGCTCCGCGCCGTTCGCCAGATAGCCGTCGGAAAGGATGATGACCGGAACCATGTATTTGATGGCGATGCGGCTGGCTTCGAGCGCGACCCAGAAGCAATCGCCGGGAGTTGAGGGCGCGAGCACGGGAATGGGCGCTTCGGAATTTCGTCCGAAGAGCGCTTGCAATAGATCGGCCTGCTCGGTTTTCGTCGGCAGGCCGGTGGAAGGCCCGCCGCGCTGGATGTCGCAGATCACGAGCGGGAGTTCGACGGCGACGGCGAGGCCGAGCGCTTCGGTTTTCAGCGCCATGCCGGGGCCGGAGGTGGTAGTGATGCCGAGCGCGCCCGCATACGCCGCGCCGATCGCGGAAGTGATGGCGGCAATTTCGTCTTCGGCCTGAAACGTGATCACGCCGAAATCTTTGTAGGCGGAAAGCTCGTGGAGAATGTCCGACGCGGGCGTGATGGGATAGGAGCCGAGAAAAAGCGGAATTCCCGCTTTTTGCGAAGCGGCGACGAAACCCATGGCGAGCGCGGTGTTGCCGCTGATGTTGCGATAAAGGCCGGGCGCGAGTTTCGCGGGCGGAATTTCGTAGCTGATCTGAAAAGCTTCGGTGGCTTCGCAATAGCTGTAACCCGCTTGCATCGCGGTGCGGTTGGCCTGCACCAGCGCGGGTTTGCCCTTGAACTTTTCTTCGATCCAGCGGAGCGAGGTTTCGAGCGAGCGGTTGTACAGCCAATAGCACATGCCCAGGGCGAAGAAATTTTTGCAGCGGTCGACGGTCTTGTTGTCGAGGCCCAAATCTTTCAGGGCGGCGCGAGTGAGCTTGGTCAGCTCGACGGAAAAGAGCCGATAGGCGTCGAGCGAATGGTCTTCGAGAGGATTCGCGGTCATCTGCGCCTTGCGGAGATCGCGTCTCGCCAAAATCATTCAGGTTGACGATAAGAATGCCGTTGGGCTTCAGGTCCGCGATATTCATTTTCAGCGCGGCGGGATTCATGGCGATGAGAGCGTCCACGCTATCGCCGGGCGTGTATACGTCGCTCGATGAGAAATGCACCTGGAATCCGCTGACGCCGGGCAAGGTGCCGGCGGGAGCGCGAATTTCGGCCGGAAAATCCGGGAGCGTAGCTAGATCATTGCCGTAAAGCGCGACCGTATTGGTGAACTGGCTTCCGGTGATCTGCATGCCATCGCCGGAATCGCCGCAGAAGCGGATCACCGCGCGCTCGATAAGCTCGCGCTTACGTTGCGGCGGACGAACTACAGTTGTCGACATAATTGCCCTGTGTCCCTACCCTATTTAGATGAGCGAAAAGGAAAGCGAGATGCCGAGGCCGTTCCCCCAAACCAGTGCGCGGCGACGACGTCCCGTCCCTGAAAAGCGTAGCACAAAGTGAAGCCGGTGCCCACAGCGGCGCGCTGTGGAGGAGAGAAAGAAGCAAGAGTAAAAATCAATCAGAACGACGGGAAGAAAACGAAAAAACCGGAACCGGCGGGTCGGCCGAACGGTTCCGGTTTAGGAGCGAGCGATCGCTATCAGAGGTTAGAAGTTCAACTCGAAGTGAAGCACGTCGTGAATTTGATATCCTCGGTCGATCAAGCAAACGTGATCGCCGATAAGAACGTACCGGTATCCCGGAGGCGGGGGTCCGAGGCGAACGAGTAAATCACGCGGGACAGGCCGAATAGCTCGCCGCATGTCAGGCGTAAAGACAAATCCTTCGTGAATCTCCGGCTCCCATTCGCGATGCCAATAGCGGCCCTCGCGGTCACTCACGGAAAGCATCGTGATGATGCTGATACCAATCGCGCGCACCTTGGCGATCATGGTCGTCGAATCGATCGTGATCGTGATGATCGCGGTCGCGGTCGTGGTCGTGATGGTCCCGGTCTTGATATCCATGATCGTTATCATGATGGTCGCGATCATCATGATCCTGAGCGTTAGCGAGCGTTACGCCTAAAAACAGACTGAGAAGCAGAGTCGTGGCGCCAGAAACCCATCTTCGCAGCTTCATGAAACCTCCTTGTGTGTGTGAGTCCACGATTTGGATCTCGAAGTAATTTCGACTGGGCAGAGTTTCCGAGATTATAAAAGGAACGTGTTTGATCTTCCATACTCAGAATCCATTAGGTGATTCCAAAACGCCATGTACGAGCGTGCCGGGGTTACCTTTCCACATAACCCGCCTACAGGCAGGGACTCGCTCAGGTTATTGACGCCTGAGCGACAGCGCGGTATTGTGCGTCCCGTCCGGTGCAGGGGAAATGTATTTCCGGGCGAGGTGACACGATGAAAAACGGATTTTTTGCGGCGATGCTGTTGACGCTGGGAATGTCGGTACTTGCCGCTCCCGCAGGTGCCGCGCCGCAGAAGTATCAGGGCCCGGAACCGGAATGGAGCCCATCGGTCGTGAAACCGTGCGACCGGGCGTGTCTGGTTGGGATCATGGATAGCTACATGAACGCCATCTTCAAGCACGATCCGAATGCTGTGCCGCCGCTCGCGTTGGATGTGCGCCTGACTGAAAACACCGCGCCCATGGACGTTGGCGAGGGAATGTTGTGGCGGTCGAAGGTAGAGCCGACGAGCTTCAAAATCTACATTGCCGACCCCTTGTCAGGGGAAGTGGCAGAGCAGGCCCGGCTAACAGTCGGCGGTAAGGACACTCTGGCCGTGGTGCGGCTGAAAGTCGATCGCGGAAAAATTTCAGAGATCGAGCAACTCTGGGCCGGTAACATTAACGAAGCAGCGATTCCTCTGTTGACCACGCCTCGACCGGGGCTGGTTGATGATCTTCCGCCGTCGCAGAGGGAGTCGCGGGACGTTTTGTATTGGGTGGCCAATTCGTATTTCGACGCGCTGGAGGGCGATGATGGGAAGATTGGAGCGTTTGCCGACGATTGCGTGCGCCACGAGAACGGTTATCAAACGGTGAACAATCCGCCTCCGGGAGGACGGATGATGCCGGCACCGATGCTGCCGAACCCAAACACGGAGCAGGGCCAGTCACAGCTCAAGTTCAGCATGCTGACGTGCTCGCAGCAGATCGACAGCAAAATTTTGCTTATATGAAGCACATACGTCCGCGACGCGCACTCGTGATCGACGAACAGAAGGGACTGGTGGCAGCGTTTCCATTTTTTGTGCACGACGGGACCAGGCGCGGCGCTCCGCCGGATGCGCCGCCGGGCATGCTGCAGAACCTGGTCACCGTGGAAACATTCGGGATCCGCGGCGGGCTGATTGACGAAATCGAGGCATTCCCATTCGTCACGATTCCTTACGGGCTGGGCAATGGGTGGAGCGAAGGTTTGGGGCATTGATTGCGGTTCGGAGAGAATTCGAAGGAGGATAGCAATGCGCGTGAAAATTTTGGGGATGAGTGCTTTGTGTTGCTTGGCTGCGATCATAGTGATGGGATATTTCAGCAGGCCGGTGATAGCCACGGGGCCGATATCAACTGATTGCGATCGTGCTTGCCTGGAAGGCCTCGCCACTCAGTACTTATCGGCGCTGGCCGCGCACGACCCCAAGCAGCTCCCGCTTGCCAAGGATGTGAAGTACACCGAGCAAGACCAGCCGATGGACGTCGGCGACGGCTTCTGGGGCACGGTCACCGCGGTCGGCGGCTACAAGCACTGCTTCTCCGATCCCGTCGTCGAGCAGATCGGCTGCATCGTGACGATGCACGAGGGCGACCACCTGCTCATCATGGGCATGCGCCTGCGCGTCCAGCTGGGTCGCATCACTGAAATCGAAACCACCTACTATCGCCAGGGCGGAGGCGGTCCCAACAACATCGCGGGTCTCGATAGCCTGAAGCCGGAGCCTATCTGGTTCGAGACAATCCCAGCGGATAAGCGCGTCTCGCGCCAGCAATTGATCACCACGGCCAACATGTATTTCGCGGGCCTGGAGAATGATGACGGTAAGGGCGTCTACCCATTCGCCGACGATTGCGATCGCATGGAAAATGGCATTCACACCACCAACAATCCCACGCTATCGCCCAACGCTCCCTTCAACGCCTTCGGGATGGGCTGCATGGCGCAATTCAAGAGCGGCTACTACGCGGTGGTCACTCGGATTCATCATCGCCGCTTTCCATCGTCGATGAAGAGCGCGGCATTGTCTGGGCCTATGTGATCTTCGATCAAAATGGCACTGTACAGACAATTCATCTAACCAACGGCCAGACCGTTTCCATGAAGGGTTTCAATCGCCCGTCGAGCCTCGAGGTGACGGAGGCTTTCAAGATCACGGACGGTAAGATTCGCCGCATCGAAATGTGTGGCTCGGGCTTGCAGTATCATTTGAATTCCGCTTGGGGCGGAATCAGCGATAAATAAGCGTCGGCTCCGATTTCTCCGCAGGTACTGTAAATTGTGCCAGCGAAGATGCATGGGTAGTTCCTTAGCAACTAGCAATCCAGCGCGATGGTGGTAAGCGATCGATCAGCCTTCGCGAAAAAGGGTCTTTCTGATGAAACGATTTCTCTGCACCGCGACACTCGTAATCGCCGCGCTGGCGGCTTGTGTCCACTTTGTTGTGATTGCACGAGCGCAAGCGCCTGCTCCAGCGAGCGCGCAGTCCCAAAGCCAAGCGCCTGCCGCTCCTGCGGCCGGCGCGCTCAACGCCGGCACCGAGACTGGCATTGGCACGTTCCAAACGCACTGCATGGGCTGCCACGGGAATCCTAACGTCCCGCAAGCGCCCGCGCCTTCCGCCATTCGGCAGATGGCTCCTGAGAGAATCTACGACGCGCTCGCCACGGGCGTGATGAAACCTCAGGGCGATGCGTTGACGGACGATCAGAAAAAAATGCTGGCCACCTTTCTGAGCGGGCGGCCGCTCGGCAGCCTGAAAGCAGGCGACGCGAAGGACATGCCGAACCATTGCGCGTCGAATGCGCCGCTGGCGGATCCTTCTTCCGGGCCCGAATGGAATGGATGGAGCCCAGATATCGTTGACTCGCGATTCCAGGATGCCAAGGGAGCTGGTCTAACGGCCGATGAAGTGCCGCAATTGAAATTGAAGTGGGCGTTCGGCTATCCAACCGGGCTTTCCGCGTACAGTCAGCCGACGATTGTCTCCGGGCGTGTTTTCGTGGGAACCGATATCGGCTACGTGTATTCGGTGGACGCGAGCACGGGATGCGTCTACTGGTCGTATCAAGCGAAGGGCGCGGTGCGTGGCGCGCTCACCATCGAGAAAATCAAGGGCCACGGCGCCACGAAGTACGCCGCGTATTTTGGAGACGCGCACGCGAACGTCTACGCCGTGGATGCGCAAACAGGCGCGGAGCTTTGGGTGACGAAAGTGGACGATCATTTCGTCGCGCGTGTGACTGCGGCCCCGAAGGTCTATAAGGAACGCGTATACGTGCCGATATCGTCTTCCGAGGAGTTTTCGTCCGCCAACCTCGATTATTCCTGCTGCACTGGAAGAGGAAGCGTGGTTGCGCTGGACGCGAATACGGGAGCGCAAGTCTGGAAGACGTACGTGGTGAGCACGCCGGAGCCTGTGAGAAAAAACTCGAAGGGCGTGCAGCAATATGCGCCCTCCGGCGGCTCGATCTGGAATTCTCCCACCATCGATCCGAAGCGCAACGCGTTGTATGTGGGAACCGGAGACGGGCAAACGGAGCCAACTCCGGACACGACCGACTCAATAATGGCCATGGATCTGAAGACTGGAAAAGTCCTGTGGCACTACCAGGGGCAAGCCGGCGATGCGTTCATGGGTGGATGCAACGGAGCGGCGCGGACGGACAACTGTCCGAAAGTGAACGGTCCTGACCAGGACATCGGCAATTCGCCGATTTTGCGCAAGCTCGCCGACGGCAGGAGCGTTGTCGTCTTCGGAATGAAGAATGGAAAAGTGTTCGCGCTCGATCCGGATAAGAAGGGCGCAATCGTCTGGCAGACTCACGTGATCGACATCCCTAAGGGTCAAGAAAACAGTTTCTACGCGTATCTGAACGGCGTGGTTTGGGGCGGAGCGGCGGACGATCAGAACGTCTACTACGGATTGCAATCGGGCGGAATGGTTGCGCTGAAGTTGGCCACCGGCGATGTGGCTTGGCGTGCGAACTTTCCGAAAGCGGCGGGCACTCGAGTGATCAATTCGGCCGCCGCAACGGCCATGCCCGGGGTTGTCTTCCTTGCCGGATCGGACGGGAAACTGCGCGCGCTTTCGACGACGGATGGCCACGTTCTCTGGGAATACGACACGGCGCGAGAATTCAAAACGGTCAACGATGTTCCCGCAAAGGGCGGAGCGATCGCGTCGATTGGACCTTCCATCGCGAACGGCATGCTTTTCATCGGCTCGGGCTACGCCGTCACTGGAACTAATTCGGGGAATGTGCTCTTAGCCTTCTCCGCCCAGTGAAGATTGGAGGCTGACGACATGGACTTGAAACGCTTAACTCCGCAAACAGGAAAACCGAGGTAGCGATGGTTCTCACCAAAGAAGAGGCAATTGCGGCGCTTCAGAATGAGGTACGCGTGGTGGTCCACCTGGCGTCAAAAATTGATCCGGTGATGCTGGACTATCGTCCCTCCGCGAAACAGCGCAGCATGCTGGAGCTAGTGCAGTACTTCGTGGTCGTGGCTCCGATGCAGCTTCGCACCATCATCGCAGGCACGTTCACAATGGATTCCTGGCGAAAGGCGTGGCAGGCCGAGGCAGAAGCCGCAAAAGCTATGAACCTGGAACAGGCCAAAGCTTCCATCGCGAAGCAATCGGCGCTGTTTGCGGAATTGTTGGGACCTTGCACCGACGCCGACTTTCGTGTCGAGGTGGAAATGTTTGGGCGCAAGGCTACTCGCGGTTTGTGGATTGTCAGACTGCCGCTCTGCCACTACGCCGCGTATCGCATGCAGTTGTTTCTCTATCTCAAGGCCTGTGGGCGCGAGGAACTGAACACCATGAACCTCTGGGCCGGGGTTGACGCCGCGTAGTCATCGCGTCGCTGGCATGAACACGAGGGACGATGAGCTACGTCAAACGGGATCTGATTGCGGGAGAAAAACTGATCTATGAGACGGGCCTTCATTGGAGCGTGCTCATCTGGCCGGTGATCATCGCCGTAATCGTGGCTGCCGGCGGCGTGGTTTGCTTACTGCAAAAGGACACGGACTTCCTGTACGCCGGGGCAGCGCTGCTCGTGGTTGCGTTGATCATCATCGGTGTGGCGCTGTTCAGACGAAGCGCGGTGGAAATGGCCGTGACCAATCGACGCGTCATCATCAAAACGGGAATAGCCAGCCGGCGCTCGCTGGAAATAATGCTCGCCAAAGTCGAAAGCATCGGAATCGAGGAGTCTGCGGTGGGGCGGATGCTCGGATATGGCACACTGACAATTCACGGCACCGGCGGAACGCCCGAGCCATTTAGCCGAATCGCGCATCCTTCTGAGTTTCGCCGGGAAGTGCAACAGCAGGTTGCCGCGAAGCAATCGCCGCAAAATTAAGCCTCTCTTATATTAACCCATACGTTAACTGTCCCCACTGAGATTATCTTTTGGAAACACCTGGACGGAAAAGGTTCATGCGTACTACTTCGCAGCGCGTTCGAAAACTCCAGAATGCACTCCGTTACGACAGCCTATCCATCCGCTGGTAGCTTGGTAATACGGCCGGGTGCAGATCAGAAAAACAGAGAGGATGAAAATGAAAGTTTCCAGGAAGAGCATTTTATGGGGGGCACTGACCGCTGTGCTTGCGATTGCAGCGATCATGCCGGGTTTGCAAGCCGGGCGAACAACGGCGGGCCGGTTCAAGCTGCAGTTCGATGCACAGGTGGGGAAACAGCGCTTCCGACGGGCGACTATACGTTTTCGGTCGACCGTGCCGCCGGCTCGTACGGAATGATCTTCGTGTATCGAGAGGGGAAAACTCTGGGAATCGTGATGCCGCAGGCACTTGACCGCTACAAAGGGGAAGGCCTGAATCCGGAGTTGCTTTGCATACGTCACGATGGAAAGGTCACGGTCCGGGCGATGCGATTGCCCGGCGTCGGCACATACTATTTCCAAATGCCGAACAACCTAAAGACGCTCGTGGCACAACAGCCGCAGTTGATCGAAACAGTTCCGGTGCAGGTGAACGGCGAGTAAGGTCGCCGGTTGGGATTTTGCCTAGCATTGTTGTAGAACACCTCGGGGCCGGACACGAGGGGACCGCCATCAAAGCGAACCCGCTCGAAAGTCCGGCCTTTTCTTTTTTGCGCTATTCGACTGCGAGGAAAGCTGCGCGTAGGATGTGAACGAGGAAACCCGGTGAGCCCCTTCACCAGTCGGCGGTCTGACGCATGCGCTTAACCCCGGTTGCTTTCACGATCCGAGCGGCTTTTTCCGTGCCGCGTTTGCCACTTCTGGCGAACGCGGCGGC
>CAVRSO010000023.1:0-17985 GCA_963723845.1 uncultured Acidobacteriota bacterium | reverse complement strand
CCGTATATCTGACAGAGCCTTTTATTCGGACCACTGATTTTGACTACAGCACGCAGGCGCAAATGGCACCGTGGCCCTGCGAACCGGTGGACGAAGTGGATCGGCCGGCCGGCGTGGTGCCAGCCCATCTGCCGGGAAAGAATACGTTCCTGCAGGAGTTCCCAGCGAATTACGGGCTTCCCGAGGAGGCCGCTAGAGGCGGCGCGGAAACGATGTATCCGGAGTACCAGCAAAAAATGAAAGGCATGAAAATACTGCCGCGTCCGGCAAAAAGGGCCGTGAACCGATGAGGGCCACCGTGAAAATGGCAATGCGTTGGTCGAAGGCGTGGCGCCCGGTTTTTCTTGCGTCGGTCGCGGGCGCGATTGCGCTCACATGTTTGTGGGGTCCCGCTTCCGCGCGGCAGGCGCAAACGGCCACTCCGCAGACGCCGGATTACTCGAAGGCGGAAGTCAACATTCTGCCCGTGCAGGGCAACGTTTATATGCTGGTGGGAGCGGGCGGCAATATCACCGCGCAGGTGGGCGATGATGGAGTGCTGCTGGTGGATACCGGCGTCGCTGGAATGAGCGACAAGGTGCTGGCGGCGGTGCGGTCTCTTTCAGACAAGCCCATTCGATACATTATCAATACGCATGTGCACGCGGACCACACGGGCGGCAATGAAGCGATTTCGAAAGCGGGAAGCACAATCGCTGGGGGCAACGTGGTGGGCGACATCGGCGCGAGCGCCAGCAATCAAGCCAAGGTGATCGCCTTTCAATCGGTTCTTGACCGAATGAGCGGGAAGGACGCTGCGCCACAGGGTGCTTGGCCAACCGACACCTTCACAACTCCCGAGAGAATACTTTTCTTCAACGGAGAAGGAATTCGAATGATTCACGAGCCGGCGGCGCATACCGACGGCGATACCATGGTGTTCTTTCGGCGTTCGGACGTGATCAGCACCGGCGATATTTTCGTGACCAATCGCTACCCGATCGTCGACATGGAGAGGGGCGGAAATATTCAAGGCGTGATTGCGGGACTCAATCGTATTATTGATATAGCGATCCCCGCCGATTTGCAGGAAGGCGGTACGCTGGTGATTCCGGGACACGGGCGGCTCTGTGATGTGGCCGACGTGGTCTTCTATCAAGAGATGGTGACGATCATTCGCGATCGCGTGCAGGACATGATTAACAGGGGAATGACGCTGGAACAGGTGAAAGCGGCCAAGCCCACGATGGATTATGATGGTCGCTACGGCTCAGACACGGGCCGCTGGACCACGGATATGTTTGTCGAGGCGGTATACAAGAGTCTCAGCGCCAAGCATTAGTCGAGCGGTTGGCGCGTGCCGTTGATTTTTATTCGGGCCATATGGGAGGCGATAATGAAACGCATAGTTTTCATTCTACTGGCTGTAGCCGCCGCATCGGTGATGGGCGGACGCGCATACGCGCATCATTCGTTCGCTGCAACCTACTTTGTGGATCAAGAGATCACCGTCGAAGGAACCCTGACGCAGTTCATGTACCGCAATCCGCACTCATTCGTCAAAATCGAGGCGCCGGACCCCAAGGGTGGAGAGATGCAGACGTGGTCCATCGAGTGGGGCGGTGGAGCGCAGCTGTCCCAAGCTCACGTCACCCGCGATACGCTGAAACCTGGCGATCACGTGATCGTGACTGGTAATCCGGGGCGCGATCCTGCTGAGCACAGAATTCGCTTGCACAAAATCGTGCGGCCGTCGGATGGCTGGAAGTGGGAAGGCGTAATCATGTAGGTGTTGGGTCGGCTAGCCGCGCGCCGCATGGCAGCCGAAGCGAGAATCGGTGGGGGATCGGATGAAATTGTGGAGTCTACGGCCGGGCGTTGTGTCCTTTGTTGCCATTCTTGCCGCGCTCGCATTCGCGGCGCCAGCGCGCGCTCAATTCGGGCCAAACGCTGGCGCGCCACCGCCCAAGCTCAATCCGCACACAGATGCTCCGTTCGATCCTAGTGGCTACTGGGTGGCCGTGGTCACGGAGGATTGGCGCTATCGGATGGTCACACCCGATAAAGGCGATTTTCCCGGAGTTCCTGTGAACGCAGCAGGGCGAAAAATCGCCGAGGAGTGGGATCCTGCGAAGGATCAGGCTTCCGGAAATGCCTGCAAGTCGTACGGAGCAGGCGCGATCATGCGCGTTCCGGAGCGCCTGCATATTTCCTGGGTGAATGACGACACGCTGCGCGTGGAGACGGACGCCGGCGAACAAACCCGCTTATTTCATTTCGACGAAACCAAACCGCCGAGCGGACCGCCAAGCTGGCAAGGATATTCCGTGGCTGATTGGGAAGGGATGCGACCACGCGGGTTTGTGGTGCCGGTGGCGGCAGGTGCTCCCGGAGCACACCCTGCCGCTCCGAAACAAGAAGGATACATGAAGGTGATGACCTCGCACCTTCGCCCGGGATATGTGCGCAAGAATGGTGTGCCGTACAGCGCGAATGCGACCGTGGAGGAATATTTCGATAGTTTTGAGGAGCGTGGCATCACGTGGCTGGTGGTAACGACGATCGTCCACGATCCGGAATATCTCGCGCAGCCCTACATCACAAGCTCCCAATTCAAGAAGCAGCCCGATGCGGCTGGGTGGAATCCCACACCCTGCGAGGCGAAGTAAATTTCGCCTGCGTGCAGCCGGGCGAAGCCATAACAACGAATTCCCCGAGGGCAACGGATGTGGTTCGCTAGATTTCTGCAGTGGCTGGCCGACACGCAATTCAGCACCACAATGCGGGATTCGCTCTGGGCCGAGCCGCTCGTCGAAACAATCCACGTTCTGACCCTTACTCTCTTTCTCGGATTCGCCGTCTTGTTGGACTTGCGCCTTCTGGGTGTGGTCTTGCGGCGCAGGCCGGCGTCGGAAGTTTTGCGGCAGATCAATCCGTGGCTGATCGCCGGCTTCATCATAATGATTGTCAGCGGCGTGCTTCTCTTCTGCGGCGATCCAGTATCTTTCTACAGCACCACGTTCTTCAAAGTGAAAATGATCATGCTGGTGCTGGCGGGATTGAACGTATTGATTTTTAACGCGACGATCGGCCGCAAAACCACCGAGTGGGATCTCGCGGTGAAGACGCCCACAGCGGCGAAGATTGCCGCTGTAGTGTCGCTGGTGTTGTGGGTCGCTATAATAGCTGCTGGACGAGCCATCGCGTATGCTCTGCCACCGCCGTGAGGAGGCCCTCCGGAAATGACTTGGCTTAAAGCGATTTTGCTGTCGTTTTGCCGATACTGCAATGAAACCTGGTTTGGCCACGGAATACGCGATTCCGTGTGGCTCTTTCCCTTCGTTGAAATATTTCATCTTCTTGCGCTGGGCGTATTAGGTGGCACGATTCTGCTCGTGAACGCGCGCCTCCTCGGCCTGCGCTTTGCCAACGAGCCCACATCCGAACTGGCGCAGGAAGTTTGGCCGTGGACGCTGGGAAGCCTGGGCGTGATGCTAATTTCCGGTTTTCTGCTTTTTTCCACGGAGGCCGTGAAGATGTACGGGAATTGGGGCTTCCGCTTCAAGATGACGTCACTCTTGCTGGCGATCATTTTCACGTTCACCATTCACCGGCGCATCACGCTTTCCGATGAAGGAAGCATTCGGCCATTGTGGCGCAAAGTTGCGGCTGTGGTGTCTCTGCTGCTATGGGCGTTCGTGGGATTGGGCGGACGCTCCATCGGCTACATCGGATAATGTGGTCCGCTATTTTCGTTTTGCACCTGCTTCAGGGGATTCCGGAGGCGCTTCCGCTAAATCCGATCGCGCGCTGGGAGTGGGTTTTCCCGGTCGTCGAAGCCATTCACATCTGCGGATTCAGCTTGCTGGTCGGAACGATCCTCATCCTTGATCTGCGTTTGCTGGGCTGGTGTCTGCCGCGTCAACCGATTTCATCGATTGCACGCGGGGTCGCGCCTTGGATATGGGCTGGAATTGCGATTCAGCTGACTACGGGCCCATATCTTTTCTCGTCCGACCCTCATGAGTATGTGCAGGTTCCCGCATTTCGCAACAAGATGCTGTTCCTTGTGCTGGCGCTCATATTCCACTTCACGGTGATTCGGAAAGCCGTCGAACCATTGCGGGATGCGGCTCCGTTGGGCTGGCGCAAGCCTGCAGCCTGTGTTTCATTGGGATTGTGGCTGTGCGTTCTGCTTAGTGGGTTGTGGATCGGGAATCTGTAAATGGGACTGCTGAAATTTTGCGAATGGCTAAGCCACACCTCGTGGAGCGTTTCGCTTCGCGAAGGCACGTACGACTATCCTGTGCTTTTGATCGTCCACGTGCTGAGCATTGCGTTGTTTGGCGGTATGGTGGTTATCGGGAATTTGCGCGTGCTGGGCGTGGCTATGCAGGACGTACCCGTTTCGCAGGTAATCGAACAATTTCGCCCCTGGAAATGGATTGGATTCGCTTTGCTGCTGGTCACCGGAACTGTACTTAGCATTTCCGATCCAATTGAATATGGCGGTAACGTGATGTACTGGATTTCGCTGCTGCTGCTCTTGGCGGCAGGCGCGAATGCTTTAGTTTTTCGTTTCGGAATTTATCGCAGCGTCGCGTCGTGGGACCGCGCAGTCATCGCGCCGCCGAGCGCAAGGCGGTGGGCTGGATTGTCCCTGGCGCTTTGGATTGCGCTGGTGTTTGCAGGACGAGCAATAGCCTTCTTCTGAGCACCCTCCCGCAGCGATGCGGTCATTTCTTTTTCCCCTTTTTTGCGGCTCCGCGACGCGCTCTTACTCGCCGATTGATAAGCGCCAGAGCCACCGCTGCGCCCACCAGGATGGCGAACACAATGCCCACAAGCAGCAGATTGTGCGAGAGCAGATTGATTATTTGGCGTCCATAATGGGCCGCCAATAATGCGAGCACAATGTATCTCACCAGCCGCGCCAAGGTGAGGGCCGTCAGGAATTTCTTCAGGGAATACTGCATAGCTCCCGCGGCAACCAGAAATGGGGTCATTGGCACGGGCGGAGGCAACAATGCTGGAACAGCCACTGCCGCAAAACCCCATTTCTCGAAAATTTCGTAGACCTTCCGCATATACCCGCGTGACGACCTGTGCTCTAGCGCTTCCTTTCCTCCCTTGCGAGCCAGCCGGTAGGTAACAAACCCGCCCGCAACGGATCCCGCTGTGGCCATGAGGGCGTAATAGAGCCACAAGTGCGTGTCGCGCGCCGCTAAGAAGATCGTGGCAATGTCCATGCTGCCCGGCAGCGGAACAGGCGAGTTATCGAGCAGTCCGAGGGGAATAAGGCCGATGCCGCCGAGCTGAATCAGCCAGTGGCGTAGGGTGCGGCCAGTGATGAGAATCAGTGATGCTAACCAGGGGTCAACCATCAATCCAAGTGTACTCGCACCCTTCGATCATACTGACCCTAACTTAAGTAACTACAGGCTTTGCTCGATTGCCGGTTTGGCGCCCTGTCCGTAGTCTGGCCAGACGAAATAATAGCCGTTCAGGGTTCCTAGGGAACCCGACTTGTCCAGCCCACAAGGAGAACGACGATGCTTCTGCTCATCTTGATGATTGTTCTGTTACTCGCCCTTTTTGGCAGCCTGCCTACTTGGCCGCACAGCAGGAACTGGGGATACTACCCTAGCGGAGGGATCAGCCTAGTCGTATTAATATTGCTCATCTTGTTTCTGATGGGACGCCTGTAGCCGAAGTCCGGAGTAGCATGCGAGCTAATTGCGAGTATCCGCGTACTCTGCGTATTCAATGATCTTGTTCTGAACGAGATCGTAAACGAAGTAATCGCCCGGCTGAGCCTCTAGCAAGTATCTCAGACGTGCCCTTGCGCCCTCGAGAGTTTGCACCGCCTCGATCCAAACAGGGCTACCATCGGGAAGCCTTCGGAAAATGTCGTACGTGACCTTCACAGCCTCTCCTTCTGCGATTTCACGGCAACACGTAACCCTCTATCCGCAATTGCGTTGCCAGGAAAGCTGCCCCATCCCACCGCAATTAACCGCAATAGAACGAGGCGGTTAGCCTGACTTTCGCGCTGAGTTTGGCAACCTACAGGGAGTGTAGTTTCGTGCGAGGCCGCGGTAGATATTTCTCCAAGGCCTAGTACCCTCGTGGTTACGCCATCGCGAATTCGCGTCCCAGGAAAAGCACGCGAGACTCCACCGCGCGTCCACGCACGGCCCGGCTTCTCCGCAACATCGCTCTACCCTCTCGCGTAGTAACATGGAAGGCGGAAGATGCCATCGCGTGACAAAGTAGCCATTCGCACCGATCACCTTACAAGGCATTACCAGATGGGCGCTGCGCTGGTTCGGGCAGCACAGGATGTAACTCTCGATATCGCCGCGGGCGACTTCGTAGCCGTGCTGGGCAGCTCAGGCTCCGGAAAATCCACTCTGCTCAACCTGATCGCCGGTCTCGACCGCCCCACTTCCGGCGCAATTCTCGCGCACGGCCGCAATTTAGCGGAGATGAGTTCCGAGGAATTGGCCAAGTATCGCAGCCACACCGTCGGAATCGTGTTTCAAGCCTTCAATCTGCTTCCGCGCATGACTCTCGAAGAAAATGTCGAGCTGCCTTTGCGCTTGGCGGAAGTGGATCGCAACGAACGCACCGCTCGCGTGCGCGAAGCGGTCGAACGCGTGCGTCTCGGTGCGCGCCTCACTCATCGTCCCACAGAACTTTCCGGCGGCGAGCAGCAGCGAGCTGCTCTGGCTCGCGCCCTGGTGAACAGGCCCACCATCCTGCTGGCTGACGAGCCTACCGGCAACCTCGATAGCGCCACGGGAGATGAAATCATGCTCCTGCTGCGCGAAATCAATGAAACGCTCGGAGTGACCATCGTCATGGTCACCCACGAACGTCCGCGCGCCGAGCGCTTCGCCCACCGCATGATTCAAATGAGTGATGGCAAAGTTGTCAGCGACGGAGCGCCGCAATGAAAATCGGCGATCTCGCCGAGCTTGCTGGCCGCAACTTGCGCGAGGCCCTGCTGCGAAATTCTCTCACCACCATGGGAATCGCCGTGGGAGTGGCGTCGCTCGTCGCCATGCTTTCTCTCGGGGTCGGTCTGCAAAATCTCGCCAACGACCGGCTCGCTCGCACCGGCCTCTTCGACGCGATCTTCGTCACCCCGCGCTCGAATTATCCCGGCTTCGGACGCCCCGAAGGGCCGGTTACCTCGCCCACGGGACCTCCACGCGCCCTCGATGCGGAAGCGCGGCGCCAACTGGAAGCCCTGCCCCACGTCGCGCAAGTTTATCCGGAAATTCGTTTCCCCACGGAAATCCATTACGCCGGAAATCCGTACGCCACTGTTGTCGCCGGCGTGCCGGAGTCCGCGCGCGCCGATGGCTCTTTCGACGGCATGAAAGGCGCATTCTTCTCCGGCCCTTCGGCAGACGAGGCCATCCTGCAAATCGACTTGGCCAAACAATTGTCCACTCAGCCCGATTCGCTTCTCGGCAAGCAAATTGTTTTGCGCTATGCCGAACGTCAAGCGCTTCCATCCTCGCCCGCGGGGAAAGATTCCTCTCCGGGCGGATTTTCCATCGTGCCGCACGAAAAAAATTTGCGCGTGGTCGGCATTGTGGAGACAGAGCCAGCCGCCGGAATCGGCGGTTTCGGGCGCGGGCGCCTCCTGATCCCGCTCGCAGTTGCGGAAAACCTGCAGGCCAGTCAGGCCAACGATTTGCGCGATCTGTTGCGCGATGGGCCGCACCGCCGTAGCTATGAAAGTCTCACAGTCCGCGTCAACGGCACCGCCAACGTGAAAGCAGCCGAGGACGCCATAAAAGCAATGGGCTTTTCCGCTTTCTCGTTGCTCGACGCCAGCCGCAACCTCGGTCTGGTATTCGCGGTGTTTGATCTTTTCCTCGGCATTTTCGGTAGCCTCGCGCTCGTTGTAGCTTCGCTCGGCATCATCAACACGCTCGTCATGGCCATCCTCGAGCGCCGTCGCGAAATCGGCGTGCTCAAAGCGCTCGGAGCGGCGGACCGCGACATTCGCAGATTATTTTTCGTCGAGGCGGGTGCGATGGGTTTGCTCGGCGGTATTTTTGGCGTGTCGCATCGGCTGGATGATCGGTCACGCAATCAATCTCGGCACGAATATTTATCTGAGCCGCCGCTCGCTTCCGGGCATCAGCGTCACCGCCGTTCCATGGTGGATGGTCGCCGCAGCCATCATTTTTTCCATCGCCGTAAGCCTCGGCGCCGGCATCTATCCCGCATCTCGCGCGGCCCGCCTGGATCCCGTCGAGGCCCTCCGCTATGAATAGTTGTTCTTCGACGCGTCGCGCCCCGAAGTGCGTCCTAGCTTTTCGCCGTCATTCCGAGCGAAGCGTCCCGCGCTTTTGTTTTGCGCGAAGCGCCGGGACGCGCAGTCGAAGAACCTCTCTTCGATGTACCAGCCACCAGGCGGCTCATTTCTTGCTGCTCTGTTGCCTCCTCTTCGCAGGCACCGCCCACGCCGCAGGCCGCGCCGAATGCCGCTCCGTCCCGAGCAAAATTCTCGGCCGCAGCGTCCCGTACTGCGTTCTTCTTCCACCCAGCTACGATTCGGATAAAACCCGCCGCTATCCGGTGCTCTATTTTCTTCACGGCCTCGGAGAAAACGAACAGCTCCTCCTGAATTCTGGCGGGTGGGACCTGATTCAAGATCTCTGGGACCAAAAACGCATCGGCGAATTCTTGATCGCCACGCCCGCCGCCGATCGAAGCTTCTATATCAACTCACGCGACGGCCGCGTGCGCTACGAGGATTTTTTCGCCAAGGAATTCTTGCCCTTTATCGAAAGCCACTATCGCATCCGCGCCGATCGCGCGCATCGCGGCATCACCGGCGTCTCAATGGGAGGCTACGGCGCGCTGCGATTTGCCTTTCGGTATCCGCAATTATTCGGCTCGGTCAGCGCGCATAGCGCCGCGCTGATTGCCAACCTGCCGCGCATTGAAATGCCCGGCACACAGCAAAACGCGCTCTCCTTCGCGCTCGGTGGAGCGTTTGGCAATCCGTTCGATCCCGCCTTCTGGAAGCGCAATAGCCCGTTCACCATCGTCCGCAATAGACCGCGCCTGGTTGGCATGCACATCTATTTCGATTGCGGCACCGAGGACGATTACGGCTTCAACAATGGCGCGCAGGCCTTCCACGATCTCCTCCTTTCTCGCGGCATCCCTCACGAATTTCATCTGTACCCGGGTGGCCACAACGAAGCCTACTTCGCCCAACACCTCCCCGCCTCCCTCGAATTTCAATCTCGCGCCTTCGGCCTCTCGCCCGGCAAATGACGCCCTCGACTGCTCAGAATCGGGCAGCAACACGACGCCCCGGAAACGCGGCGGCGCAGCCGCGCGAATGCGCTAAAATGAAGGTTCGGCCCAAAGGAGACCTCACCTTCGCATGAGCGCAACCTCAAAGAATTCATTCTCCACGCGCGCGAATCTTCGCGTCGGCGCCGATTCCTTTGAAATTCACCGCCTGGACGTGCTCGCGCGCTCCAGCGTCGGCCACATTGCGCGCCTGCCTTTTTCCATGAAGGTGCTGCTTGAAAATCTGCTCCGCCACGAGGACGATCGCTTCGTTCATGCCGGCGACATCACTGCCCTCGCAGGCTGGGATCCGTCAAAAGGCGCCACTGAAAAAGAAGTCTCCTTTATGCCCGCTCGAGTCCTGCTCCAGGATTTCACCGGCGTTCCGGCCGTGGTTGATCTTGCCGCCATGCGCGACGCCATCAAAAATCTCGGCGGCGACGCCAAGAAAATTAATCCGCTCCTTCCCGCCGAACTCGTAATCGATCATTCCGTGCAGGTGGATAAGTTCGGCGGTGCCGACGCCTTTGCCTTCAATGCCGATATGGAAATGCGCCGCAATATCGAGCGCTACGCTTTCCTCCGCTGGGGCCAAAAGAGTTTGCACAATTTCAAGGTTGTCCCGCCGGACACGGGAATTTGCCATCAGGTGAATCTCGAATACCTTGCGCGCGTTGTCTTCTGCCAAAAGTTCGGCGATACCTGGGTCGCGTTTCCTGATTCACTTGTTGGCACGGATTCTCACACCACCATGGTCAATGGTCTCGGCGTTTTCGGATGGGGCGTCGGCGGCATCGAAGCGGAAGCCGCCATGCTCGGCCAGCCTCTCTCGATGCTGATTCCGGCAGTCGTCGGATTCAAGCTTCACGGCCGCTTGCCCGAAGGCGCGACGGCCACAGACTTGGTTCTCACCGTCACGCAAATGCTGCGCAAAAAAGGTGTCGTCGGAAAATTTGTGGAATTTTACGGCACCGGCCTTTCGAGCCTCACGCTTCCCGATCGCGCCACCATCGCCAACATGGCGCCCGAATATGGCGCGACGATGGGCTTTTTCCCCGTCGATTCGGAAACCCTTTCCTATTTGCGCTTCACCGCTCGCAGTCGCGAGCAAGTCGAACTCGTCGAGGTTTACGCCAAGGAACAGGGCCTCTTCCGCACCGACCAGACTCCCGATCCGATTTTTTCCGACCGCCTCGAACTCGATCTAGGCGACGTGGTGCCGACCATGGCCGGACCGAAGCGCCCCCAAGATAGCGTGCCGCTCACGCAAGCGAAGGTAGCGTTCGAAAAGTCCCTCACAGAGCCGCCAAAGCACGTCAGCGTGCAAAATAACGGCGACAAATTCGATCTGGCCGATGGATCGGTGGTGATCGCGGCGATAACCAGTTGCACCAACACATCGAATCCGTCGCTGATGCTCGGCGCCGGTTTGCTTGCCAAGAAAGCGGTCGAGCGCGGCCTTACCGCGAAGCCGTGGGTAAAAACCAGTTTTGCGCCGGGCTCAAAAGTTGTCACCGACTACATTGAAAAGGCCGGCCTGTGGCCCTATCTCAATTCGCTGCGCTTCAATCTGGTGGGCTACGGTTGCACCACTTGCATCGGCAACAGCGGCCCACTGCCCGACCACATCGCGAAAGCCATCAAGGACAACAATCTCGTCGCCGTATCCGTCCTCAGCGGCAATCGCAATTTCGAAGGACGCATCAATCCCACTGTCGCGCGAATTATCTGGCCTCGCCGCCGCTCGTCGTGGCCTATGCGCTTGCGGGCCGCATGGATTTCGATATCGTCAACGAGCCGATCGGCAACGATAAATCCGGCAAGCCTGTTTACCTGCGCGAAATTTGGCCCACGCCGCAGGAAGTTGAATCCACCGTGCGCGGGGCGGTCACGAGCGAAATGTTCAAAAAAGAATATGCGCGACGTTTTCACCGGCGACGAGCACTGGCGCGCCCTGCCCGTTCCCGAAGGCGATCTTTACGCCTGGGAGCGACAAATCCACCTACATCAAGAACCCGCCGTACTTTGAAGGCATGCTGGTAAAGCCCGCCGCGATTTCAGATTTGCGCGGCGCTTCGCGCGCTTGCTGTTCTTGGCGATAGCATCACCACCGATCACATTTCGCCGGCCGGCTCCATTCAAGCCGATAGTCCCGCGGGAAAATATCTGATCGCGCATGGCGTTCAGCCGAAGGACTTCAACTCCTACGGCGCGCGCCGCGGCAATCACGAAGTGATGATGCGCGGAACATTCGCGAATATCCGGCTCCGCAATCTGCTGGCGCCTGGCACCGAGGGCGGTTGGACCGTCCATCAGCCCGGCGACGAACAGATGACCATTTACGACGCGGCGATGAAGTATCGCGAAGAAGGCGTGCCGCTCGTAATTATCGCGGGAAAAGAATACGGCTCAGGCTCGTCGCGCGACTGGGCGGCAAAGGGAACTCTGCTTCTCGGAGTTCGCGCGGTGCTGGCCGAAAGTTTCGAGCGCATCCATCGCAGCAATCTGGTCGGCATGGGCGTGCTGCCGCTGGAATTCGCGCCGGGCGAAGATTTCAAATCTCTGGGGCTTACCGGCCTCGAAATTTTCGATTTCGAAGGGTTGAGAGAAAAGTTCGAGCCGGGAAAGAAGATCAAAGTTCGCGCCCGCGATCCTCAAGGCAAAGAAAAGAATTTCACCGCTATCGCCCGCGTCGATACGCCATTCGAGGTCGCCTACTACCAACACGGCGGCATCCTTCACTACGTTCTCCGCCAAATGCTCTAGCGCATCTGGGGCGCGGGTTTTGTTAACTGACGTAAAAACCTGAGGAAATTAAAAAGTAGTTTCGGAGGCAGTGAATCGCGCGCCCTTATCGGCGCTGCTCACGCAATATACGATGGACGTTCAGCGCTTAGCAGGAGCACCTGTTGCGCCCACTTCATCTCGACTTCCGCCTTCCTCTGCGCTGGCAGCCGGTCCAGTAGACCTGCTCCCTGACTGGATAGTCGCTCGACAGCCCCTCGTGCGTCTCGGAATACTCTAGGTAACGTAAACGGCCCCAAGATGAATGCACTCGCCCTTGCAATCGCCAAATAGAACAGCGCCGAGCAAGCTGCGTAGAAGATATTCACTTCTTGCCGAAAGTTTGTTCGCAGTCCATTCCTCACCAGGAAGCGCCGGAATTCCCAAGTAGTATGGACATCGTTTTGCAGTTCCCGCAGCCACATCAGAACAATCCGGCGTCGATTCTGGCGAAATCGCCTATGAACTGCTTTCAGTTCCGGCCGCGTAGACAATTTGCGATAGTCTCTCTGATTGAACAGGATATCGAAGTGCTCAACGCGAACGGCGGAGAGTCCCGCAATAAATCGATCCCTGGAACCAACATACGCGGGAGCTTTATCGCGACGCAGAAAGAAAACGAGGAACAGGAACAGCAATGCCAGGGAAATCAGGATGGTGATGACTAGCCCCACCATTAAATTGATGCCCCTCGTTTCTGCGCCCTTCGCCGGGCCGAATCCAGCGGGGCTGCCAATTCATCGGGCCAATAGCCACTATGTGTGCGATTTACGCTCGGCAACTCCGATGACGGCCTATATTCCCAAAAAGCCCACAGCCATACCACGATCATGCCAATGAAGGCGGCTGGCGACATAAATCGGCCGTAGGGAAAAAACCCATCGAAAACCTGCAAGCTACCGAAGTTAATCGCACTAACTGAGAGATAAACGCCGAATCCCAGGCCCAGCCCCCGCGTGTTTCGACCCAGCGGAACTCCGTAGTACCACGCGACACCTGCCGGGACCAGCAGCAAGAACGCCTGCGCGAGGCTCAAATATTGTTCAAAAATAGGACGGAGATAGGCGTGATGGTACTGCGATGAAGAGGCTTGGTTCCAAGTGAGCAAAAGAATCGCCGGGAGCGCGACCACTTCCACCGCCCACAATATCTTCCAAGCAATATCACGGAGAATCGAGTCTTTGGGGAACACACTGCGAAAGAACTCCCAGTTGACAAAGAATCGGAAAAATAGAGAGACAACCTCGGTTCGCCAGTAAACCTCAGCGAATTGGTCCGGCCTATATCGGCTGATTGGAAACAGGCTAACGTCGCGGAGAAAAGTATAGAAAATGTACGCGCCAAAGTAAGGGTAACGAAATGCCAGTCTGTGCTTTGACAACCGCCAAAAAACTAGCCCTTCCAGAAGGACGCTCAAACCGGGAAGACCATAAAAGAAACTTTTCATTAGAACCGCGGATTTTATCGAAAGTCACGCAGGATGGAAAGGGGGGAACCTTCCCCTTTCCATTCCTGAGCGCATCTTCACGACTACCGAATCAATCGGGGGGGATGGGCCACCCACCGTCGACTGAGAAGGATTGACGCGTAACGCCCGTTGCAAGGCTCATAGGCGGAGCCTCCTTTCTGATAAGGTGGGCGGGACGTTAGCAGGCCGACAAAGGCGGGGCGGGAAAAGCGGTGAATGTTCAGTTTGCTGAAACGAGAGGGCTATCTGATAACTGAGGTGTTACTATTGTAACAGGTAGCCCAAATTGGTATAAGAGCGCAACTATGACAGGAACAGAAAAGCTGAAGAGTTACATCGCTCGGGCTATCGAATCGGCGGACACTTCGTTTCAACGTTTGACGTTCGTTGGCTCTTTGCGCGATGCCTATAGTGGAAGGTACGTACACGAGGGCTGGAGTGGAGTCACATCGGCGGAGGAGGTTCACCGAGAGTTGCGACAGATTCATGAATCACTGTTCGCGACAGCCCTGAATCTTTCAATCATTGATCTGAGCAAAGAACTGCGTCATCATTTCCAGCAGCTCAGCCAGCCCGAATTGGAAACGTCGCGATTGTGGCTGGAAGTCGAGCCGTTCCGCGATCTCATCCCCCAAGGCTATTCCCCGGCTTTTCGTGAACTATTCGTCTCGAATGTTAGGACCGCGCTGGAGGTGTTATGCCTTGCGCCCGAGTGGTCGGAGTTGGCAAGTTCAGTCGCATCGCGACGCTCACTACTTGGCCAACCACTTCAGCCTCGTCGGCTAGACTGAATGTTCTAACCCGCGCCTTGGACGTAGGGTACGGTACGACCGTGAGTAGAGAATCGCGGACTTGACACCAACTGCAAATATATCTATCTCTTAACTCAACAAAGTATATCGGGCGTTCGTATTCGTTTGCCCATTCGCCGTCCAACACATGACGACGGTCCTCGTCAATCATAACGAGCGAGCCGGGTCTCAGGATTGGACTCATATTGTCATCTTCAAGGCCGATGTACGCGTACATATGCTGCCTCGGATTCCATTCAAGAAGGAACGCGGCCGGAATCTCTCCCCAGATGGCAACGGCTCGGTTAATAAGTTGGGTTCTCTCCCATTTGAAGCCGGGATCGAGCCGCACCGGAACAGCAACCCTGGTGTCCAAGTTTGCAAGCTCGGCGGAAACCGGACGAGTTGCTTGAAGTCTAATCTGGTCACGGTAATGGTGAGTTCGATCAGGTTCTACTCCGTACCGATTCAAAATATCGTGGAACGAAACCCCATAAACCGCCGATAGAGTAAATATCTTGAATTGACTCGGGACCGCGTCGTCATTTTCAACTTGGGTTAGGCGCGCGGCTGAAATATAGAACCGTTTATTCCGTTCTCTAGCGGCGATTTTCGAACTGATTTTTTGAACGTCTCGAAGGCCAAGGTCTAATCGAAGCCGTACATTTCTCAGAAAATTGCCAGGGGATACATCCATACCCGCTACCTCTTACGGAGTGCGGGGCATTATACGGACCGTCTACAGCGCAACGCAATCATTTGTTCATTTTTCTGAACAGCACCCCAAGCCGTTCCGACGCATGCGGATAGGATCGCTTTCGCAGGCCGCATTGAAAAAAGGAGCAGGCGAACCGGGCGGCTTTTCACGCCGCGCAAAAAGGTCAAGTTTGCGCGCGCGACTCTCAAGGTGAGGAAAGAATTTCACCGCCATCGCGCGCGCGGATACCCCAGTCGAGGTCGCCTATACCAGGACGGCGGCATCCTCCACCACGTTCTGCGCCAAATGCTTCAGTAGCGCGGAAACGCGAGGCATCGTATGGTGGTGTCACGCGATGCTGGCTGATTTCATCCTTCCGGCGATACCGACTGGCACGGAGCTGACGGCGCTACTGGTGGTGATTTGTTTTTCGGCCGGACTCAACGTCTACGCCACGGTGGCGATGCTCGGTCTCCTGGCTCGCGCGCATTTCCTAGCGCTCCCCGCTTCACTTCAACTATTGGTGAACTGGTACGTGATTGCCATTTGCGGCGTGCTCTTCGCGATCGAGTTTATCGGCGACAAGATCCCGGTTTTTGACCTGCTTTGGAACGCGATGCACACGTTCGTTCGTGTGCCAGCGGCCGCGCTGCTTACTTATGCGGCCACTGCGCAATTGCCGGAATGGGAGCGCCTCGCCGCAACGTTCGTGGGAGCATCGATTGCACTCGCCGCACACGCAGGAAAAGTGGCGGCGCGAACGGCGGTCACGGGATCGCCCGAACCTTTCTCCAACATGGCGCTCAGCATGGGCGAGGATCTGTTGGTCGTGTTTCTCACCTGGTTCGCGACGCGCCATGTTTACGCAGCCGCGGCAATTGCCCTGGCGGGACTGGCGATCATTGCGATAGCCATTCGAGCGGTCATACGGGCGATGATGTACCTGTTTCGCGACACCGAACACACACTTGCTCACTCACCAAAATCTGCGGTGGATTGACAAAACCGTAGCTTCGCAACTCGTCTACGACGAGACGCAAAACCTGCGTTTGAAGGCTGAACAGAAAAAGATTCGCTACTTTTTCTTTTTGCCGAAAAGCCCGCCAAGGGCTCCAGCGGCACCGCTGGCAGCACCAGCCGCGCCACCAGCCGCGCCCGTCCCAGTCTTGCCCAAGCCCTTCGCCATGCCGCTAAGATCCGGGAGAAAAATGGGAGTCGACGTGGTGCCGGAAAGAGTAAAGGGGATGCCGCCGCCATTTGACGATCCACCGCCGGTGAATGAGGAAAGTGCACCAGTCATCGCACCGGCCACGCTGCCTGCGGCGAGCTTCGCCATCATTTTGCCGCTGAGCTTGTTTTCGGCGCTGACTGCCGCGTTCCCCGTTACCGTGCCGATCGAAGGCACGATCAAATCCACATTGTCCGCTTTGGTTCCACTGGGATCCACGCGGACATTGGCGCTGAGTTTCTGGATTTGAGTATCGTTGCCGCCGCCGCTATTGCCGCCGAGTCCGGCGAACGAAGAGAGCGCGCCGAGCTTCTGCTTCAAGTTGAAACCAGCAAGATCTCCATTCGATAGGTTCACCGGCCCCGTGATTACCAGCTTGTCGACCGGTCCGCTGATGCCCAGATTTACATCCATTCCGCCGCTTTTTAAAGACGCACCCGAGGGGAGATTTACGCCGGCCGCAGGCAAAACGCCCTCAAGGTCCGCCACCGGCATTCCCGGTGCCGGCGAGTTTCATCTGGAGGACGGTGGCGGCGCCGGCGGTGTCGTAGGTACCCGTTAGGTGCGCGAGAGCTTGGCCGATGTGGACGTCGCCTTGGGTGAGGCTGCCGGTTTCCTTTTTCAGGTCATAGGCGGTGGTGTAGTCAATAGTCACGGGGACGCGGGAGGGGGAGCCCGCTGGTACTAGCTTGATCTTATTGGCCTTAATCGCTCCTTTGGACGTCATCTGGTGACCGTCTGAGATTAGGGCGCCGTTGAAATCCACAATGCCTGCCACGCCAGCCGCGGGGTCAACGAATCCGGTGGATCCGAGGTCGAGGTGCCCGACGTCAAGCTTCGCGTTCAAGGGCGTTAGCGATGCGTCTGTGGCATCGATCGGACCGGCCTTTCCATCGACCTTTACGGTGCCGTCACCGGGCGTTTTGGCGCTGAAAGTGAACGGGAATTGTGACGAGTATGAAAGGTCAGATGCCTCCAATTCGACGGATTTATAGGTCTGAGTTTTGCCGTGAGCCCCTGCAGTTCCCACCACGATGGTGCCATTTGAGATTTTTAGTTTGGCGACAGAGATATTTGTTTGTTGCGTCGATGCAGGTTGCGGCGATGCGGCGGGCTGCGATTGCGACTCGGCCTTTTTCGCTCCAGTGGTTCCCATGCTGGAGAAATTCCAGGTTCCAGAGGGCGAGCGAAGCAAAGAAACCTGCGGATCGGTGACGGTGAAGGAGGAGACTTCCAATTTCTTGGAGAAAATCAGCGGCATCAGGGCGACGCCGGCCGTCAGTTGCTTGGCCTGCAAGAACGGCGTGTTGCTGAAGGCCGGATCATCCGCGATCACGACGTTATCCACCGTTACCCCGCCGGAAAGAATCGAAAGGCCGATGTTTCCGATTTGAACTTTGCGGCCGAGCGCGGTGGTGAGATCAGTTTCGAGCGTCGGCTTGAAGCGATTGGCATCAACCACAAATGGCAACGCGACGACGATCAAGATCAGCACCACAATCACAATTCCGATGATGATGAGGACTTTTTTCATACGGACCTCCTGCGGAGCTTTTCCGGCGTGGACGCGCCGGGGCCACCGGCGCCGAACGAAAGTATCATACCTCTCCCGGCCGGAGAAGATACGAGGCAAGTTTTTAGGGCCGGGCGGCTAGGGTTTTGAGAGCAGGTCCGCCTTGCCCGTCGCTAGATCTACCGGGAACGAAAC
>CAVRSO010000022.1:0-40309 GCA_963723845.1 uncultured Acidobacteriota bacterium | reverse complement strand
TCTGGATTTGAGCATCGTCCGGCCCCGCGAATGCGGCGGCCGCGAAACTCAAACTGCACAAAAGCACAAACGCTGCTCTTACGATTTTGGCGTTTTTCATGCCCTCGCCTTTCTCATACGTTTTGGCCAAATGCCGCATTTGCCGGGCGCCAGAATTCCGTTTGGATCCACCGCATCTTTCACAGTTTCGTGAAACCGCAGCAGCGCGTGATTGTTGAAGGAGTAGGTGCTCGCCACCGTTTCCATGAAAGCCGTATGCGTGCGGTATTCTCCCCAGCCGTGCTCCGCCGCCATTTGAACAATTTTCTTGAAGTTCTCGCGATTCTTGCGGTTCTTTTCGATATCGTGCTCGATCGGAAAACCGAAAAGCACCAGAAAGCACCGCGGATAATTCGACGAAGGCCCAAGAAAGAACATGGGCCCCATGGACATTCCCAGCTCCTTGTAGGCGTCGGTGAATACTTTCTGCGCCTCGAGGATGGCCTCGCCCGTCATTGGAATGATCGGTGAAAACCACATGTGCCCTTGGCTGCGCGCAGGCCCAACGGCGAATACCGAAAGGCTGGGGATGCCGACCGCAACGGAATTTGTGAATTGCGGCAACTCGTCAGGCTTGATTGGAAAGCGGTGGATCGCGCCCTCTCTGAATTTCACGCCGGGAATCGCGGAATATTTTTCTTTCGCGAATTCCCACTGCGCTGCAACCACTTTCGCCGGACCGTAGAACGGCAGCTCGATGCTCCAGAAGCCGAGATTTTTTCCTTGAGCGAAGTTTTCCAGCTCTTCGGTCGAAGGGCCGCCCGGCTTGGCATAGAGCGCCGCGAGCGCGGGATCCTGTCGCGCAAAAGCCAGCGGGTTCGCCACGCTGGTGGTGCCGAGCACAATGCCGGAATTCATCAAGTACGCAAGCCCAGCGACCAGCGGAATCAGATCGTCGCGTTTCATTACCGTCACGGTTCCGGTGAGGTACGCTTCGGGCTGCGGAAACAACCAAAAGCCCATTTTGGTGACAACGCCCAAGCTCGATTGCGAGAAGAGTCCATCGACATACGGGCCGAAACCGTAGCGATATTGCTGCCACGTCTTGGAATTCGGCAGCGCGCCCATGCCCGTGCGCATCACTTCGCCACTGGGCAACACGATTTCCATGCCGCAATGCGCGTCGAAGTGGTCGCGCATCGGCGTGCGCCCGCCGCCGCGATCCACGGCGTTGCCGATCAAACTTCCCCAACCGGGATCGGCCGGATCGATCCACACTTTCAGCCCTTTATCTTGAATGTAGCGATAGAGATCGAAATAGCTGACGCCAGGTTCGACGAGCGCGTAGTGATTCTTTTCGTTGACCTCGATGATGCGGTCCATGCGCTTCAGATCGAGGACCATGCTTCCGCCCAGCAGCGGAGCTGAGCCGCCGTAGCCGAGATTTTTTCCAGTGGAAATTATCCACAGCGGAATTTTGAAATTGTTGGCGATCTTAACGACCGCTTGGACCTGCTCTACGCCGTCCGGTGCGACGGCTGCGGAGGGAATGGGTTCCTCGTCTTCGTGCCAAAAAGGAGAATAGGAATCGCGATAAGTGTTTACGTCATCATCGGACGTGAACACCCATTCCTTACCCACCGAGTTGGCAAATTGAGTGAGCGCGCTGGAAAAATCTTGGCTGCTGACGCCCGGCGGCAATCTCATTCCCAGCTCTCGTTTCCCTTTCTAATCAGCTGCGTGATTTTATTTCTTGTTATTCCGCGTGAGGTAATCCGCAATCATATCCAAATCGGCGTCACTGATTTCGGTCTTGCGAAAAATTGGCATGATCGAGATTCCGTTGCGCACGTAGAGCTTGATCAATTGCGGCGTCAAATCGGTGCGCTGCGATAGGAGCGCGGGTTGCGCGCCTTTGTACTTCGCTTGCAGGGCCATGGTGCCCGGCTGACCGGGGCCTTCGCCATGGCACATGGAACAATAATTTTGGAATTGCGCGTAGCCCTTTGGCTCGCCTTCGGTCTTTGTGGTGGTGCGAGTCCAGGCCGAACTCCTCGACGCTTCTTGGGCGGTAGCCGCTCCCGCCATGAAAACCAGCACGATCGCCACCACGAGTCGAGCGCTTACGCTGTTCATGACTTGGTCTCCCGAAGATGCTTCGGCCAAATGCCATACCGGCCGGCGGACAATATTCCGTTCGGATCGACGGCGTCTTTGAGCGTTTCGTGAAAGCGCAGCAGCGCGTGGTTGTTGAAAGAGTAGGTATCCATCACCGCCGCTTGATGCGCGGGCGCGGTGCGATATTCTCCCCAACCGTGCTCGGCCGCAATTTTCACCAACTTTTGGAACTTGGCGCGATTCTTTTTGTTGGTTTCGGCGTCGTGAGTGATCGGGAAACCGAAAAGGAAGATGAAAGCGCGATTCCAATAGCAGGTCGGGAGGCTGAAGGCTGGAACGGGCAGGTCCAGGTCCTTCGCAGCCTGGCGAAACACGCGATTGGCCTCGAAAACAGCTTCGCCATTTCTGGGAATGATCGGCGAGAACCAGATGTGGCCTTCGCCAGGCGTGGGATTTGCGGCCGAACGCGCGCCGATGGAAAACATTTGCAAGCTGGGGATGCCGAACTCCGGCAGATTGAAATGCGCTTGCTGCTCGGGAGTCAACGGCAGCTTCATCGATCCGCTGTCTTTGAATTGGGCTCCTGAAATGGCCGAGAATTTCTCCTTGGAAAATTCCCAGTTGGCTTCGTTGGCTTTGGGCGCGCCGTAAAAGCCCAGAGTGCAACTCCAGTGGTGAATGCCTTTCTTCGTGGCGTACGCATCCATCGCTTCGGGAGAGGGACCGTTGGGATCGGCGAGCAGAGCGGTCAGTTCCGGGTCCGGCACCGGGCCACCCTGGCCGAGAGGTCCGCGCGCGAGCAAGGGGCTGCCGAGGAACGGCATGCCCTGAGTGGCGCCAGTGTTCTCGAGATAATCCAAGTTTTCAATGAGTGGAGTCAGATCGTTGTAGCGTGGCACGGTGACGGTGCCGGCGAGGTAGGAATCCGGCGCGGGCAGCAGCCAGAATCCCATTTTTGTGACGACTCCGAAATTGGACTGCGAGAATATGCCGTCAATCCAGGGGCCGAAGCCTGACTTGTACTGCTGCCAGGTTTTCGCGCCGGGCATGGCGCCCATGCCGGTTCGCAGCACCTCGCCATTGGCGAGCACCACTTCCATTCCGCAGTGCGAATCGAAGTGATTGCGATATTCCTTGTATAAATAACCGCCGCCGCGGTCGAGCGAATTGCCCACAGGGCTGCCCCAGCCGGGATCGGGCACGTCCACCCAAAGCTTCAGTCCCTTTTCCTGAATGTAGCGATAGAGATCGAAATAGCTGACGCCCGGCTCGACCAGCGCGTAGGCACTTTTCTCATTTACTTCCAGGATGCGGTTCATCCGTTTCAGATCGAGCACGACGCTGCCGGAATACGCCGGCGCGGAGCCGCCGTATCCGAGATTTTTGCCCGTGGAAATGGCGTAGATGGGAATTTTGTAAGTGTTCGCTACTTTCACGATCTTTTGCACGTCCTCGACGTTATCCGGCGCGACCGCAGCCGACGCTACCAACTCATCTTTTTCGCCATAGAAGGGCGAATACGCGTCGCGATACATGGCCACATCCGCATCGCTGGTAAAAACCCAGTCTTTGCCCACAATATCTTCAAACTGCTTGAGGGCGTCGGAAAAGTCCTGTGGACTTACGCCTGGCGGAACTTTCATCGGAACTCCTGAGAGCTGGCCGCTCTATGCTCGGTTGACAGGTGCGATGACCCAGGAAATAAGGTGATCCGGGTCATCCGCGTGTTTCACTGTGGCTGCGATCACATTTGCTTGCGAACTCTGCGATCGGCTGGCTGGGCAACGCGTCACCAAAGCCGCCATGCGGGTGATCCAATTCGACGCCGTCGCGATGCAGCTGATGCCGCCTCATGCAACATGCTCTCCGGGCCTGAGAGGGCGTGCTCGATCGAGCCATCCTCGCGGTAGCGATGGTCGGCGCGAAAGACGACACGCATTCGCTGGTCCCACGCCAATCTTTCGAGGCAGAAGATCGGGCCGTGCGCGGTGAGTCCCGCAATGGCCGCCGGGCCTTGCTTCCAGCGAAAGTACAAATCGTTGAACCAGAAATCGGTGATGTCGCCCTTCATTCCCTGCGTCGCGACGCCGAGGCTTTTTGCTTCGTCGGCGAATTTGCGGCTGGCGGGGAATCTTTCGTCGAATACAACTTTGTAAAGCGGGACGCGCGCCGGTTCTCCGGCCAATTCCGCAAACGCGGGCGAAATGCCGCGCGCCGAAATCGGCAACGCCAGCGCGGCAACCCCGATTTGCAGAAATTCTCTTCGGCTCGCCATTGGATCAGCTCCTGTTGTTGGAGAGGACTGCAAGCGGGTGGAAGTTTGCACGTAGGAATTGAAGTGTCAAGCGGAATTTGGTTTTTGGCGGGAGGCGCACCGGAGTAATGCAAAGGCAACGCGAAAGCTAGGCTACGCGCCACGAGAGCGAAGGACTGGAGTATAGTGTCGACAGCTAAACACGCAACTTCCTCCATGCGGCTTGCATCGGAACAAGCAAGAACGATGCGAATGACAATCATGCGAATCATCCGATTGATAGCGATCGCGGCGGCTGGGGCTGGGATCGCTCGCGTGCCTGGCCGCGATGGCGCAGAATAATGGGCCGCTGCAGACGCCGCAACGCGAGAGCAGGGGTCCGCGCCGCTGATCGCGACTCCGCGGCAGGATCGTCATGATGGGCTGAGCATCACGGTTGATCCTTACAAGGACCCGACCCGCGCCAAGGAAAAATTCGGCAAGGCCAATCCGCTGGCGGCGGGAATCCTGCCGATCGAAGTTTCCATGCACAACGATACCGACCACCCGATTCACGTGGACTTGAGCACCGTTCAGCTCGAAGTGCATTTTTCGGATGACCATCACCAGGAAGTCGATTGGCTTCCCCCGCAGCAGGTGGCGAACCAAGTGGCGCATCCGAAAGGGCCAGCCGCGCCAACCGCGCGCCGCTTTCCGATTGGCGTGCCTTCGGGCGCGGATTCCAAAGCGGACAAGCTGGCGGAAATCTTGAAGCCGATGTCGCTGGATGCGGATATCGTCCCGCCGAAGGGGACGATTCACGGGTTCCTATTTTTTGATTTGAACCACGATATGTCGCTGGTGCAAAACGCGAGCCTTTATGTTCCCGACGTGACCACGGTTCCGGCGAGTAAGCCGATGATGTTTTTCGAAGTGCCTCTCGGAGAGTAGGAATTTGCTCAGTAGTCTGGTCAATCCAAGAGAGATCCTTCGACTGCGTCCCGCGCCGCGCAAACACCGCGCGGAGGAAAAAGCGCGGGACTCCGCTCAGGATGACGAGCGGAAACGGTTGACCGAGACGCGCCCGTTCGGCAAGGCGATCGCAGGATTACGCCAGATGTTGCCGGGCACAGCATGCCCCTACATCCAAGGCGCCTATTCCAGCGCGAAGGTGTAGATTGCGTTGTGGCCTCGGGTGAGGTCGATGCCGCTTTGTCTGCTTAGGACTGGCTCGGCTAGATTGTCTCCGGTGATCACCATCACGTACTGCTTGCCATTGATTGCGTAGGTGACGGTGCTTACCGAAATCGGGCCGCCGAGAATGGATTGCCAGAGCTGCTTGCCCGTTTCGGCGTCATAGGCGCTGAAGCGGCGATTGATGTCTCCGTGGAAGATCAAACCTCCGGCGGTAGCGAGGATTGCGCCGGTGCCTGGCGCGCGCTGCACGCCGAACTTCATCATCTCTCCGGTTGAAAGATTGATCTTGGCGATGCCGGCGATCGCGTTGATATCGGAGCCCGGGCGCAAAACGCCTTTCCTGAATCCGCTTGAACCATTCGCGGTCATGTCCAGGCAATTATCGACGTAGCTGGTGTAGAGAGAATTGGTGACAGGATCGTACGCGGTCGGCCAGTAGCTACGTCCATTCCAGTAGCAAATTACGTGATGGTCGCCGGGCTTTTTCATGACCACGTCCCAATTGATGGTGGTCTTGCCGGTTTTGCCATCGATATTGGAGATGGCCATGTTCGGCGAGGCGTCAACAGGCACGGGCTCGGCCCAGAGGAATTGCCCGTTGTTGCGATCGTTCACGAACATGATGCCGCTTTCGCCGACGATGGCGGCGACATCGTGTTTCGATCCGCGCGGCACTTCGGTGTTGTACCACTTCACCGCTTTGGGATCGGGATTAAACGTGGTGGTCACAAGGGTGCGCTCGTGCGTGTGGTCGGTATCCCAATCGTCCGCGGGAAGGTATTGGTAATACCAGAGGAGCTTGCCCGTGGCGGGATCAAGCGCCACCGTGCAGTTGCTATAGAGATCGGCGGGCGCGGTGCGCGACGTGCCGTCGGGATTGCCGCCGTGTCGAGCGAGGCGCTCGTAGGGCGAAGGATTCGCGATGCCCCAATAGAGAACTTTGCGGACGGGATCGTAGTTGCCGGGCATGCCCCAGGTGGACGCAGTGAAATTGGTATTGTCCGCGCCGCCCCAGGAAGCGTAGCCGGGATCGTCGGGCCCAGCGACGTTGTAGAAGCGCCAGAGCTTTTTGCCGGTGTCGGCGTCGTCCGCTTCGATGAAGCAGCTTTCGCGTCCTTTGCCGCAGGTGCCGCCGGAAATCACTTCGTTATTGACCACGATTGCGCCGGAAGTATTTTGGGTATCAGTCTTGAACGTCTCCCACTTGACCTTGCCGGTGGCAGCGTCGAGCGCGACGACGTAGCCATCGGGCGCGGTGTAGTAAACCATGTCCTTGTAGATGGCGAGAGCCTTGGTGCGCTCCATCCCCGCAACCTGCGGATTCTTGAACTCGCGCTTGTATTCCCAGATGATGTCGCCATCGGCACCGTTGATGGCCATCACGTCCGCGCCGGGAGCGATGGTGTAGATGGTGCCGTCGTGCACGATGGGGATTGTTTCGGTGGTGCCGGCGGGCAAACCTTGCACCCAGGCGATGTGAAGCTTGCTGACGTTCTTGGTGTTGATCTGCTTCAGCGGGCTATAGCGCCACGCGTCGTAGGTGCGGCTGTACTGCAGCCAGTCGTTGGGGCTCGGATTCAGAAGGTCCTGCTCGGTGACTGGCTTGTAATTTTCCACGGTGCCGTGCGGCGGCGGGCCAGCCATGAACATTCCGGGCGGCCTCTGCTGCGGCGGACGCGCCGGGGCGCCGGCTTGTCCTGCAGGTGGCGCGGCTCCTGCGGGAGCTTGCGCGGGCGGCGCTTCGTCCTGCGCCAGAGTGGCGGGCGCGACCGCTAATGCGAGTAACAATGCTACGAAGAGACAGCAGCCTTTATTCATTCCGATTTTCCCCCGACGGATTGGAGCTAACGATTTCGCCCTAATGTGACGCGCCCGAAATAATTGCCGTTTCCCTTTTGTTTGCGGTGCAGCTTTGCGACCAGCCGCCGCGCGTTTATATCCCATCGCGCTAGCCCGTGCAAGGCGAGGATGCGATGAGCGCGGCGTCCCGAAAACGGTGCGCGCCCGGGAAAAGGCACCCCGGGGTTTTTGGCGATTAGGCTCGTCTGTCGCTCTTTGCTTTCAATGAGATGGACCATGCTCTATTCGCCAACTTTGGCGATTAGCTTCCTTATTCTCGGGCTGGACACGGTGATCGGCTGGATGCCGCTATTCAGGTTTGCGCAGACGATGGCGGCGCGAATGACGGCATCGGCAGTTACGCGAACCGTCATCGCTCTTTCGATGATGGGGCCGAGGGCGAGGCGAAGCGTCTGGTTGCGGCGCTCAAAGAGTCCCACTGCGTGGGCGTGACGATAGACGGAAGAGTGGTCGGCGATGCCGTGCGCCTTGGCGATGACATCGGGGCTTTGCCAGGAGAGGAAATCCTGCTCGATTTCCTTGCGGTTCGGGTGGCGGCATACGCTGCACTTTCGGGCGTGGCGACGGAGGTTCTTTCGCGCGCCGATTGCTGTCGAGTCTGAATCGTTTTGCATTTGCGTCCTTCCCGGCGCACAAAGCGCGCCTGGACGAGACTAGCATCGGGGGGATTCGAGTTTGTCAACGGGTGCCTGTGGACTTTGGGGGCTAAACGTTGCAGAGGGTTCAATCCAAGAGAGGTTCTTCGACTCATCTCCCAGGCTCGACTAACCGTCGACCTGGGAGCCCTGTCCTGTGTCCCGGAGCTTCGCGCAAAAGAAAAGGCGCCCGCCTGAAAAGCGAGGCGGCCGCTACAGAGGCAACGGCAAAGGCGCGCGGGACACTCCGCTCCCTTCCTGCGTCAGGGCGGCAGAATGACGGCACAAGGCGGGCCGAAAAGCCTTAGGCGTTCCCGGAGACGTCGCCGGGAACGCCTGAGCTACATTAGCCAAATCTTGTGTCCGGGGCGCGAGAGGCTTACGATGAATGAGCAGTCCAAATCGTGAACCCCGTTTAGTGTCGCCGAAGCTCGACATCCCAACGGAAAACCGAAATTGCAGGTGACAGATTGACAGCGATGCGGATTATTCTTCTCAATTTGGGCGCCGAATCCACTGAGGCGGTGCAGCAGGCGTTATCCGATCAAGGCTATGAAATTGCAACGATCGAGACGCAGGCGGTGGATAAGGTCCTCGCCCTTTCTCCAGAAGTCGTGATCACAGAGGCGACGCCCTCCGACCTTAGCTGCTGCGGTTTGATCAGCCAGATCAAAGCGAACCCGCAAACTCTGAAGATTGTGATGGTCGTTCACGGTGGGGCGCTGGCACGCGCCCGCGCGCTGGACTTGGGCGCGGACGACGTGATTTCCTTTCCGTTTGAACGGCTAGAATTCGCGGCGAGGATTCGGGCGCAGTTTCGCGAGAGACAACCGGGGCTGGAGCTGGAATCAAAGTTAAGAGAGGCCATGCAAAGACGGCAAGCCGCTGAGGCTGCCGTGGAAGCGCTAAGCGGCGGCGTGGCCGGGAAGCGGCGCTATTGGCTGATTCCGGCGATTCTTGTACTGGGTGCGGCTGCCGTTGTAGCTGGGGTCTCGACGGTGATTTCGAACCGGCACAGCCGGAAAGATACGCTGCAACTCAGGGCGGAAATTGCGCGGCTGAACGGCGGACTCATGCAACAGGGAGAACTCCTACAACGGGTGGAACAGGAGCGCGCGTCATTGAGCGCAAACACGGCCGAGGGAACTCGCGAGTCTTTGAAGGCGCAGACCGAAGCGATCCGCAAGAAGATAGCCGCGAACGGCGATGCGGATGACCGATCCCTGCAGAAGCAGCTTCAGGTAACGGAGAATCGCCTGAACCGGCTGGAGAACGAGGGACGAATAGCGGAAACGATCGTTCACACGTATGGACCGAGTGTGTGCTTGCTGCACGTGGTGGTGGCGTTTCGCGACAAAAACTCTGGACAGGTGCTTCGCGTCTCCACGGACGCCAACGGCAAGCCGCAAGTGGACGACAAGGGGATGATGTCTCTCGAAACAACGGGAACGGGACCGCCGCTGCAGCTGGACGTCTTCGGGACAGGGTTTCTAGCAGGACGCGATGGCCGGCTGCTCACGAATCATCACGTTGCGGAGCCGTGGTGGGGCAATCAGGAATTAAAGCCGCTTCTCGACCGTGGCGCTGTGGCGTTCGTGGTGTCTTACATGGCGTACTTCCCCGAGGCCACGGAGGGCATCGCGGCGGAGGTGGAACACATTTCGCCGGATGCCGATCTGGCAACCCTCAAGCTGCAAGCGCCGGCGCCGACGCACGCGGCGCTCTTGCTGCTCGATGATCGGAGCCAAGCTAGTGTGACGGGTGATGCAGTGGTGCTGATTGGGTACCCTACGGGAATCGATGGCATCCTGGCGCGCGCGGGAGGGGACGTCACACGAAAATTGGCGGAAGACGCCCAGAACGTGACCCAGATCGTTACGCAACTGGCGGCGCAACACCTGATTCGTCCAACGACCACGCAGGGACACATCGGAGATGTGCTGAAGGACAAGATTGTTTACGATGCGGCGACAACCTCGGGTGGTTCCGGCGGGCCGCTCTTCAATCGCCAGGGCAAAGTGATCGGCGTGAACTTCGCGATTCTGACGGATTTTGGCGGATCGAACTTGGCGGTCCCGGTGCGCTATGCGGACGGGTTGGTGAAGTGAAGCAAGGATCCATTCAAACAGATCTCTCTTTGATGTGAAGCGGTGGTGAGTGGTAGATCGAAGAGAGATTCCTCGACTGGGTGTCCCGGCGCTTCGCGCAAAACCAAAAGCGCGGGACACTTCGCTCGGAATGACGGCGTAAAGCGGGCCGAAAGGCCTCAGGCCTTCCCGGAAACGTCGCCGGGAACGCCTGAGCTACATTTTCGTGCGCAATGCCAAGATGACGGCGCGAGGTGATCCTCCGGCGCTACAAGAAATGTGGGGCGTGTAGCAGGCAAGCAGCCAAGCATGTTTGCCGGTCATCCGCGGCGGCGGATCGCGTCCCAACGACGAAACAACGAGGGCGAATTCCCCGCCCTGAAAACAGCAAGGCAAAAGCAGATCCCTCGAACTGCGTGCGCCGCGTGTTCGCACACGGCGCGAGCACGAAAAGCAAAACCGGCGCACTTCGCTCGGGATGACAATGTGAGACAGTGTGGCGGCAGGCCGTTAGGCGAGTGTCGAGGGCAGGTTGTAGGTTCCATCTACAACTTCCACGAAGTTTCTCTCCTCACGGAGGATCAGGCGCTTGCTTTGTGCCATGGCGAAGTTATCCCGCGCCTCTCGATCGGACCTTAGGCGAGTTCGGTAGGCTTCGTAAGAGGCGAGACTATCGAATGAAATCAAGCCCCAGGCCACATCGTTTGTGCCTTCGAGAGGAAGGAAGTAGCCCACGAGCTGGCCGCCGCATCGAGGAATGATGCGGCCCCAGTTCTCAGCGTATTTTTTGAACTCGTCCCGCTGGAACGGGTCAATCTGGTAGCGAATGAAGCAGGTAATTTTCATTTTGTCCTCCAGTGTTCGGTATCACGGTTCGCCCTGCTAGGGTTCCTCGCGTGCTGACATCCAAGAGAGGTTCTTCGACTGCGTGTCCCGGCGCTTCGCGCAAAGGCAAAAGCGCGGGACACTCCGCTCAGAATGACGGCGTAAAAGCGGGCCGAAAAGCCTCAGGCCTTCCCGGAAACGTCGCCGGGAACGCCTGAGCTACATTAACAACCAAAGGCGCGGGACACTTCGCTCCCTTCCCGCGTCAGGGCAGGCAGAATCACGGCACAAAGCGGGCCGAAAAAACAACGGCAACGGCGCAGAACCGAAAGGCGCCCGCCTGGAAGGCGAGGCGGCCGCTACAAAGACAATGGCAAAGGCGCAGAGAAGGCCACAATTCTAGACGACGCGGAGGACGATTTTGCCGCGGGTGTGGCCGGTGGCGTTGGACTCCTGGGCGGCGCGAGCTTCGGCGAGAGGGAAAACCTTCTCGATGACTGGCTTCACTTTGCCCGAATCGACGAGCTTGGCGATTTCGCCCAGCTGCTCCGGATTCGCCTGGACGAAGGTATGAACGCAGCGCACCCCGTGCTCGGCAGCCTTTTCGGGTGACGGAGGCGTGAGAATGGAGACGTAAACCCCACCCTTTTTCATCGTCTTATAAGACGGAACCTCCGTTGCTCCGGTGATCGTATCGAGAACAACATCGACATCGTGAACCACGTCCTCGAATTTTACGGCGTTGTAGTCGATGAGTTCGTCCGCGCCAAGCGAGCGCAGAAAATCGTGATTTTTCTTCGAGGCGGTGCCAATCACGCGCGCGCCCTTTAGCTTTGCGAATTGGACAGCGAAGGTGCCTACGCCGCCAGCCGCGCCATGGATCAGGACCGTCTGACCAGCAACGAGCTTCGCGGCGTCAAACAGCGATTGCCAGGCTGTTAAAGCGGCGAGAGGGATAGCGGCGGCGTTTACATGGTCAATGGATTTCGGCTTCAGCGCGACTTCCGATTCCTTCACGACGATGTATTCGGCATAGGAGCCGTCACGGGAAAGGTCGGGGCGGCTATAAACCTGATCGCCCGGCTTGAGGCGGGTCGCACCAGAGCCGGCGGCTTCGATTACGCCGGAAACGTCCCAACCGGGAATGAAAGGCATCTTGTATTTGAGACGCTCTTTTGCGAAGCCCTGGCGAATCTTCCAGTCCACGGGATTCACACTAGAGGCATGCACGCGGATCAGCACTTCGCCGGGGCCGGGCTCCGGGCGCGGAGCATCCTCGTAGCGAAGAACCTCAGGGCCGCCGTATTCATGAATGCGAACCGCTTTCATCATTGCCATCAGCAATCTCCTTCGCTCGAGTGGATCGATTCGTTCTCTTGGAACCGTTTTTCGGCGTTCGATAATAGCAGGCTATCGTTTCATATGCGAAGCGAGGAGCGGCCCGCGCGGAGCCCAGCGTGACCGGATTTGGCGAAATAGATTTTATTGAATCGGCAAGGCTCATCATGCTAAGTTCCGCGCATCGACGTGCAAAAACAGGGGGAGTGGTAATGCGATTCCGCGAACCCACTATTAGACCGAACCAGCCGCTTACCACTCAAGCCATTACGAAGGGGGCAATGCCAGGCAAGGAGGGACCAAATGTTTGAAGCTCAAACGAAGGAAAAATCGGGCGGATCAGGGCTGCTGATTGGTATCTGCATCGTTGTGGTATTGGCGGTGGTGGGAACGCTGGCCTATATGAATAAAGGGTCGGCGAAAGGCTCCGAAGGGTCCGCCTCCTCCGCGACCGGCGCCGCGCCCGGGCAGCAGGTAAAGGGGGATCCGGTTAAGGATCTGCACATCGTGAGCTACAAAATGGAGAAGGATTACACGGGGAATTTGGCGGTGTGGTCGGTGGATATCAGGAATCAATCCAAGGTGTACACGTACAGCAACATTGGCTACCAGACCAACTACTTTGGCGGAGACAACAGCGCTCTGGTTCAAAACAAAGGGAACATCTCGCTGAGCCTAGCCCCAGGTGATGAGCAGAGCACGCAATTTCGCGACGTGCTGTATCCCGACAACACCTCATGGTACCGATTCACGGTGGTGGGGGCCGACGCTTCGAAATAGCGGAAGGCGCGGGAGCCGCCGCACAGGAAAACTTTGCAGCTCTTTCCAGGGCGAGAAAGAGGACGAAAGACCACAGGAAACTGCTAGACTGACAGAACCGATTGATCGCCAGGTGATGGTTCCTTAGCGGCTGGGCGAGCCGCCTTTTCAGCGTACAGAGTCTCATCAGCCCGTTGAAGAAGCGTGTGGGGTGTATCAGCCACCTGGTACTGCGCGCGTCCCCGAGAGTAGGAAACGACGACCTTCTGGCGGTTCAGGATGACCTCGAAGGGTCCGAGACGCGACAGGATGATGTGGACGTTCTCTCTGGGGCATTCGGGCAAAACGACAAGGAACTCATCGCCGCCAATGCGCACAGGCACATCGCAAGCACGAATCGCCCTTTTCAAGCGGCTGGCAAATTCCCTTAACACCAAGTCGCCGGCGGCATGCCCAAACTGGTCATTTATCTCTTTGAAGTGGTCGAGATCCAAAACGATGACTGCAAGGTCATAGTTCTGCCTCTCCGCTCGTGCGATCTCTTTCCGGAGACACTCTTCTCCGTACCGGCGGTTGTATAGGCCGGTGAGGGGATCGAGGATGGCCAAGCCG
Source organism: uncultured Acidobacteriota bacterium (assembly GCA_963723845.1). Classification (GTDB taxonomy): domain Bacteria; phylum Acidobacteriota; class Terriglobia; order Acidiferrales; family UBA7541; genus Palsa-295. Next base: position 26,666 of record CAVRSO010000022.1, on the reverse strand, counting down.
TAGAATTTGTCCGCTCGCTGGCGCTGCGTGATGGCGGTCTGCAGCTGTTGTCCGAGCCGCTGGCGAAAGAGCTTGAACTGGCGGTGCTGGTACAGCATGTAGCCATTGGAGATCAGCATCAGGGCGACCATTGCTTGTACAATCACGGTTGCGTAGTGCCCCACGGCGTCTGGCCAAGAGAGCGTAACCAGCGAGGCGAAGAGCAAAATCAACGCCCCGACGGTATTCCATCGGAACCAGAGAGTGCTCCGGTCCAGATGGACCAGGCTCTGCCGGATCTCCCGAGGATCGGCGATTTCTTGTTCGGGTCGCTCGAAGTCGCTACTCATCGCCTGGTAGAATAGGTCCCATTCCGGCCCGGTCAAATAGTACGCGAAGCCTAGTCGTTACTGCTCTTTTGTACCATCCCGGCGTCCTCGAAACTGGGGCTGGTTTCCTGACAAAGCGCTGGGCCCCGCATATCAAACCGGCGGTTTGCCGCTGAGGAGGGTGTCGGCTACAATACCCGTTTTGCATAGGCCATAAAATGAACGAGATACGGCTTCACAACACCTTTACGAACGATCTCAAGCCGCTGAATCCGGTGCATCCGGGTGAGGTTCGCATTTATACCTGCGGTCCGACGGTCTATGCCTCCGCGCATATCGGGAATTTTCGAACCTTTATGTTTCAGGACATTTTGCGACGTTTCCTGCGTACGCGGGGATATAGCGTGCTGCAGGTGATGAACGTGACCGACGTGGACGACCGGATCATCCAGTCGGCGGCGGCGGCCGGGGTGGGAATTCGCGAGTACACCGACAAATACATTCACGCTTTTCTAGAGGATATCGATGCGCTGCACATCGAGATGCCGGAGGAACTCGTTCGCGCCACGGACCATATCGAGGACATGGTGGCATTGATCGAGAAGCTTCAACAGAAGGGCATGACCTACACGAGCGACGGATCGATCTACTTCCGTATTTCGAAGTTTCCTGCGTACGGCAAGCTTTCGAAAATCGATGTGAGCGGAATGCAAGCCGGAGCGCGCGTGGACGTGGATCAATACGAGAAGGAGAATGCGCGCGATTTCGCGTTATGGAAGGCACCCAAGCCCGGGGAACATTTCTGGGAAACCAGGATCGGTCCGGGACGTCCTGGCTGGCACATCGAGTGCTCGGCGATGGCCATGAAGTACCTGGGGGACACGTTGGACATCCATACCGGGGGCGTGGACCTTGCCTTCCCGCACCACGAGAATGAAATCGCGCAAAGCGAGGCGGCCACAGGAAAAACGTTTGTGAACACCTGGCTTCACGCCGAGCACTTGATTATCGAAGGCCAGAAGATGTCGAAATCGCTGGGCAATTTTTATACATTGCGCGATCTTTTCGCGAAGGGACACAAGCCTTCCACGATCCGCTTCCTGCTGCTTTCGGTGCCTTACAGGAGGCAACTGAATTTCACGGAGGAAGGGCTGTTGCAGGCGCGGAATTCCACGGAGCGGCTGCGCAATTTCGTCACACGGCTAAAGGCAGAGCAATTTCCGGCAGGTTCCAATCCGGAGATCGAAGAGAAGATTGCGACTGCGGAAAACGATTTCGACGCGGGCCTATCAGACGATATCAATACGGCGATGGCGTTGGCGGCGGTGTTCGATTTGGTCCGCGAAGCCAACACCGCGATGGACCGCGGCGCGTTCCGTCAGCAGAATGCTCCACGCGCGGTTGCGGCGATGGAAAAATTCGACGGCGTGCTGGCGTTGCTAGCGGACGACGACGAGGAGAAGCTGCGCAAGCTGGGGTTTGGAGCGGCGAAGGCGCGCATGAGTTCCGAGGAAATCGAACACTTGATCGAAGAGCGTATCGCAGCCAAGAAGCGGCGGGACTTCGCTCGGTCCGATGAAATACGGCAAAAGCTCGCGGATTCTGGTATTCTGATGGAAGACATGAAGGACGGTAGCATCCGCTGGAAGTACAAATGAGAATTTCCCCACAATACGCGAATCCCCTCCATGACCAACCTTCCCACGCGCGCCCGAATCTTTTCGGCGTAGATTAATACGGCTTTTTCCCGACGATGCATCCGGCAGCTTGCGGAACGAACGTTTAGCGAGCGCCGGAGAGAACCAACTCCGGGAGGAAGACATGCAAGTTGCCGCGAAGAAAGTGAAATTGCCACACATCATCACCGATTTGCCCGGCCCGAAAGCACGCGAGATTGTGGAGCGAGATCACAGGGTGGTTTCGCCTTCGTATACGCGCGACTATCCGCTGGTGGCGAAAAGCGGAAGGGGCGCCATCATTTCCGACGTCGATGGAAATGAGTTCCTCGATTTCGCGGCGGGGATCGCCGTGGTCGCAACGGGGCATTGCCATCCCGAGGTGGTGGCCGCGATCCAGAAGCAAGCCGGGCAGCTGATTCATATGTCCTGCACGGATTTTTACTACGAGGGCATGCTTCAGCTTGCGGAGAAGTTGGCTTCAATTGCGCCAGGCAAGAGCGCCAAACGAGTCTATTTCGGGAATTCGGGGACGGAAGCGATTGAAGCGGCGATGAAGCTCGCGCGGTATCACACTAAGCGAGACAAGTTCATCGCGTTTTACGGCTGTTTTCATGGGCGGACCATGGGGTCACTGTCGCTGACGGCCAGTAAGGCCATCCAGCGGAAGCACTTCGGCGGGCTGGTGGCGGGCGTATTTCATGCGCCGTATCCAAATACGCTACCGCGGAGCTTACGGCGTGCGCCCGGAGCACGCGGCGAGCGATGCACTGGCGCAGATCGAGAACGAACTTTTCAAGAAGCTGGTTGATCCGGAAGAAGTTGCTGCAATCTTCATCGAGCCAATTCAGGGAGAAGGCGGATACGTTCCGGCCCCGGCGGAATTTTTGCAAGGGCTCGAACGTTTGTGCCGCAAGCACGGTATTTTGCTGGTCGCGGACGAAGTGCAATCGGGCATGGGACGCACGGGAAAATGGTGGGCCGTGGACCACGCTGGTGTTGAGCCGGATATGATCTGCGTGGCGAAGGGAATCGCGTCCGGGATGCCGCTGAGCGCAGTGATCGCCAAGGCGGAGGTAATGGATTGGAAGCCCGGCGCGCATGCGTCCACTTTCGGAGGCAATCCCGTCGCGGTCGCCGCTTCGTTGGCGACTGTCGGAGTGCTGGAACGGGAAGCCATAGCGAATGCGGCGCGAATCGGCGAATTCATTTTTCGCCAGACCGCCGATTGGCGCGAGCGGCACAAGAGCGTGGGCGATATTCGCGGCAAGGGACTGATGATCGGAATCGAGTTCGTCCGCGACCAGAAAACCAAGGAAAGAGCGCCCGAGTTGCGGAACCGGGTGATTCAGGAGGCGTTCCACAAGGGATTGCTCGTCCTTGGAGCGGGGGAAAATTCGCTGCGACTCGCGCCTGCTCTGATCATCGACGAGGAGCAAGTCGAGTTCGCGATCGAAACGCTCGATGCCTGCATCAGTGAAGCGGAGCGAGCAAGTTAGGTTCAAGGATTTCGCCATGATTGCGCGCCTGATGTTTGCAATCGTGAACTTTGCCGCGCGCAAAGGCGTCAGCGAATCGAGCGAGGCAAATTCCCGGGACATTACACGGAAACAGCAAGCGCGTCGCACCGGCATTCGTGGCGAGACCTACGCGTATTGGTACTTGAGACGCCACGGATACACGATGGTGGCGCGGAATTATGTCTCGACAGGAATGAAAGGCGAGATCGATCTCATCGGCTACGATGGGGCCGTGCTTGCGTTCGTGGAAGTGAAAACGCGCAAGGCCGGCGACGGAGACCGGCCGACACCCGAGGAAGCCGTAACTGGAGTAAAACAGGGCCATCTGACAAGAATCGCGCGCCAATTTCTTCGCGCGAGACACATCGATACAGGCTCTTGGCGTTTTGACGTGCTGGCGATTGAAGGAGTCGCCGGCCGGCGGCCTGAGGTGCGGCTGCACAAGGGAGCATTTCTTCCGCGGGCGGGTTGGCGTGCTTGAGTGCGAGGTGGTGTGACGGTTGTGGCAGAATGGCCGTGCCCGCTGTTTATTTCGCTGCGTAGCCGCCCTATGCTACAAGCGAACAAAATAAGGAGGTCGTTTGCCTGAGCTTCGCAAGGACCCGATCACGGGACGATGGGTAATCATTTCGACGGATCGGGCCAAGCGTCCCTCGGATTTCATCCGCGAGAGCGTGCAAATCAAGGGCGTGGGGATGTGCCCGTTCTGCCCTGGGAACGAAGGGAAAACGCCATCGGAGATTCTTGCGTACGGGCGAAACGGTAGCGGCAAAGACACGCCAGGATGGTCCCTACGCGTGGTGCCGAACATGTTTCCGGCGCTGGGGATCGAAGGCGGCCTGGACCGCGAGGGCGAGGGGCTATTCGATCGCATGAACGGAGTGGGGGCGCACGAAGTGATCATCGAGACCCCCGAACACAAATTGACACCCGCATCGATGCCCGAGAGGGCCGTCGAGGAAACGCTGTGGGCGTATCGCGACCGCATGCTGGATCTCAAGAACGACCGCCGGTTCCGGTACATCCTGATTTTCAAGAACCACGGCGAAGTGGCCGGCGCCACGCTGGAACACACGCACTCGCAATTGATCGCGATGCCCATCGTGCCGAAGCGCGTGCGTGAGGAAGTGGATAGTTCCAAGCACTACTACGACGAGAAAGAACGATGCATCTTCTGCGACATGATCCGGCAGGAAATCGAAACGGACGCGCGCGTGATCCTAAACGACGATCACTTCATCGCTCTCGCTCCCTACGCGCCGCGCTTCCCGTTCGAGACCTGGATTCTGCCGCGGCTGCACAGCTCGGCATTCGAAAATATGCCAACGCCCTACTACGGGTATCTGGCCAAGATTCTGCGGGATTTTCTGGGGCGCCTCGATGCGGCGTTGTCATTCCCCTCGTATAACTACGTGATCCACACTTCGCCCATCGGCGAAGAGATCAACGACCATTACCATTGGCACATCGAAATGATGCCCAAGCTCACGCGGGTGGCGGGCTTCGAATGGGGCACAGGCTTCTACATCAATCCCACACCGCCGGAAGAAGCAGCTCGGTTTCTGCGCGGAGCGCGATAGCCACTCAGGACTGATCGAGTTTCTTGCGCGCGGAAATAAACAAGCTCACGGCCAGCGCCGTGAACAGCAGGACCCCAAACCACTGCGCTTCGCGCAGGTGCGGCATGTACTTTCCTCCCCAGGCGGTGAAGAGAGTCTCAGACCAAGGAAGGCGCAGCGATCGAGCAAGCCAGTGGGGCACGTGCGCCGTCAGCTCGGGATCCTGCAGCAGATTAATCGCGATCGCCAGCAGCCCGAAGACTCCACCAGCGGCGATGAGGCCGCTGGCGTACAGCGATCCTGGGCTTACTTCGCTTTGGGTTTGGTCTTTTTTCTCCATGGTCTGCTCGGCGAGGAACCGCACGAGTCCTCCGGCAAACATCGCCATGGTCGTGCCGATGGAAATGTAGGAACCAACCGCAAACGGCAGCGAGCGAATCCCGAGCAGCTCGACGGCAATAACCAGAAATACTCCCAGGAACACGAGGCGCCACGGCAGCCGCCGGTTCAGAATTCCATTGATCACCGTGGCCATCAGACGCGCTTGCGGCGCGGCAGCCCTGGCGCTACCGATTCCCTGCTCCCACTGAATTTCAATCTCCCGCGTGGCGGGATCGTAAAGATACTTGCCGTCGGGAATCTCCGAGGAGCCGATGGCGTTGACCAGCACGTACGATTTTCCTTCGTGCAGATAGTTATCCTGTTGCCGCTGCACTCCCACCGGCAGATGGTTCACATCCAGCGGGATCTGAACCGGCTTGTATTGCGCGAGGCCGTAATTCATCAAGATCAACGTGCCCCCAATGGCGAACGATGAGACCAACACGCCAATCACAAGGGCAATTTGCTGCTTCGCGGGCGTAGCGCCTACCAGATAACCGGTTTTCAGGTCTTGCGAAGTGGCGCCGGCGATGGCAGAAGCGATGCAAACGACGCCACCAATCGTAAGCGCGAGCACTGCATACGAATTGGCCGTCCAGTGCACGACTAAAAACACGGCGCAAGTGGCCATTAGAGTTGCAATAGTCATGCCGCTGATGGGATTCGAAGAATTCCCAATGAGGCCGCTGATGCGGGAAGCGACGGTGACGAAGAGAAATCCGAACACGATAACGAATAGCGCCGCGACCAAGTTGGCCAACGCTCCGGTCTGCGCCCCTGGGATAGGCTTGAATCTCAGCAGCGCCCAGATCATCGCCAGGATCACGATGGAGCCGACGATAACAACGCGCATCGAGAGATCGCGTTCCGTGCGCCGTGCGACCGGTAAGTCAGCTTGTTTGGCGCGCATATCCTTCATCCCCGCGCCGAGCGCCGCGAAAATTGTGGGCATGGTCTTGATCAGCGTGATTAGCCCTGACGCGGCTACCGCGCCGGCGCCTATCGGGCGAATGTAGGTTCCCCAAAGCTGATCGGGACTCATTTGCGGGATGGGAATCGTGCTGGGATACAGTGCCACTCCGGGAGCGAGCGAGCCGAAGAAGCGAATAGCCGGCATGAGCACGAGCCAGGAAATCACACCCCCGGCGAATAGCGTCCCTGCCACGCGGGGTCCGATGATGTAGCCGACACCGAGGTACTCGGAGGTGATCGTGCATCGCATCGAAGCGCCCGGAAGCCACTGTGGCTGGTAATCCGGTTGGGATGGCCAGAGTCCAAAAGTGTTCATCAAAACTGTATAAACGCCGCCGAGGCCTAAACCCCAGAAGACGCGGCCCGCGAAGGAGCCTCCGCGCTCTCCAGCGACCAGCACATCCGCGCATGCGGTGCCCTCGGGAAAAGTCAGGTTGCCGTGCTCTTTGACGATCAGCTGCCGCCTCAGCGGAATCATGAAGAGCACGCCGAGGGTTCCGCCGAGCAGCGCCAGGAAAAACACTCGCCAGTATTCAGCGTTGAGGGAAAATCCCAAGAAGATCAAAGCGGGCATGGTGAAAATTACGCCCGCGGCAGCCGACTCGCCGGCCGAACCGGTAGTCTGCACGATATTATTTTCAAGAATTGTGGAACGCCCGAACGCGCGCAGAATGCTGATTGAGAGGACCGCGATCGGTATGGAGGCGGAAACCGTGAGGCCAGCTCGCAGGCCCACATAAACCGAAACGGCGCCGAATAGAACGCCGAAGAGCGCGCCAAGCATCACTGCGCGGAAACTAAACTCTCTGACGCCTTCCGCTTCCGTGTAGGGACTGAACTCGGCGACGGATGCAGTCGAGCTCCAAATCTTGGTCTCCACGTGGCGCCTCCGCTGGCATCTTACCCTACAGGGCCTTCGTGCTGGTCACCGCCCCCCGCAGAAGGCGCGGAAGTTAGCATCACCCGAGGTTTCAAGCAAGCTTAGAGCAGGTGGGCGATGCGAACTCACGTGGAGGCTCTCAGGATTTCTCGGAGAGACGTTCGCGGACATGGTCGCTGAGTACCTTGCCATCCACAGCTTTGCCTTCGAGCTTCGCTCGCGCTGCCTTGATCACCGCGCCCATTTGCTTTAGGGAGCCGGCGCTGGTTTCGGAAATAGCCTGCTCGACCGCGCGGCGAATCTCTTCGTCGCTCGGCGCAGCGGGTAGATACTCCTCGATGATCGTGATTTCCTTGGCTTCTTTCTCAGCCAGATCCTTTCGCCCACCCTGCCTGAACTGATCGATGGACTCACGCCGTTGCTTGACGAGCGTTTGGAGAATCTGGAGGGACTCCATGTCCTCGAGCGGGCGCATCTTTTCGATTTCCTTGTTCTTCAGCGCGCTCTTTACCATGCGTAACACGCTCAGCCGCAACTCGTCCTTTCCCTTCATGGCTGCGGTAAGATCGTTCTGGATACGTTCCATATAGCTCATTCGATAGCCTCTTTCGGCGCCACAGAATATCACATGCCCTCTGTGGCCGTGGCAATGGCGGCGGACGGGAAGCGACGGTTTGCGGGCGCCGTTACTCCCGGATGCTGCATCTTAGACAAAGTGACAGAGGGAGGCCGCGGTCTTGTGCACCGCGCCCCTTTGAAATGAGCAAGCCTGAGAGCGGTCTGTTACAATTTTATGACTCGGATAGTCGGGTCGCTCGCGTATGCGGTCGATTAAATGGCCCAAAGCAAAAAGCGGAATAGAACGATCATCGCGGCTCTGATTGCGTGCCTGGTTTTGCTTATTGTGATCGTCGGGGGGTTACGCAGCCAGCCGCCCGTAGTTCCCGTTGTAACGGTGACGCGTGAGGATTTGACCGTGGATATCACGAGCAATGGCAAAGTAGAGCCTATTTCGCCGGCCGTGGCCCATGCGGAATTCCCTACGTTCGTTAAAAAGGTAATGGCCGCCGAAGGCCAGGCGGTCCATCGCGGCGAAGTAATCTTGACGCTCGATGCGGTCGATATTCGCTCCCAGCTGGCCCAGGCACGCGCAGATAGCCTAGCGGCGCAAACCGATCTTCGCAATGCACGAGCCGGAGGTCCCCCGGACCAAGTAGCGCAGCTCCGAGGTGATCTCGCCGCCGCGCGCGTGCAAGTAAGGAATCTCGAAAATGCCGAAAAAGCGCTGCGGGGTCTCGTCGCCAAGCAGGCAGCCACCGGAGACGAACTCGCAGAGAATGAGGCTAGTTTGGCCAAGGCGCGCGCAAATCTGGACGCGCTTGAGGCTCGAAAGCAGGATTTAGCGCAAAGGTCGTCGGCAAGTATTGAAGCGGCGACTCTGCGATTTAGCAAGTCTCAAGACGAGGTGCAGTCCCTTGACGAGAAGGCGCGCTCGGCCACCGTGGTCTCCCCTCTCGACGGCACGCTATATTCGCTAGCCGTGCACGCCGGCGATTACGTCAAGGTGGGCGACGCGCTGGCCGAGATGGCGGACCTGCGGCACGTCCGCGTACGGGCCTTCGTCGATGAGCCGGATTTAGGGCTTCTCGAGCCTAGCCAAGACGTCGAAGTCACTTGGGATGCCAAGTCTGGGACGGTTTGGACCGGTCACACCGAGCAAGTACCAAAGCAGGTGGTCTCCCGGGGGATGCGCAGTGTGGGCGAAGTCCTGTGCTCGATCAATAATGACAAGTTGGAGTTATTGCCGAACACCAATGTGCAAGTCAAGATTCTGGTCCACGAACGGCGGGGAGTCATAGTTGTGCCCCGTGCGGCCGTGCGGGACGACAAGGGCGGGCACTATGTCTTCATTTTCAATGGCAACAAAGTGCGCCGGCGCAACATCTCTGTGGGTGTTGCCAGCACTTCGAAATACGAGGTGAAGTCCGGATTGATGGTGGGCGATCGCGTAGCGGAGCCAATCGATCAGAACCTGAAGAACGGCATGGAAGTGCGGCCGGGGGAAGCCTATTGAAAGCACCAAGCGGGATTGCCAAGCTAACACTGTCAGCCGTTCTACTTGCTCTAGCCGGTTTCCACGTGCCACAAGTGGAAGCCGACGCACCCGGCGCGATCGAATCGGCACAACATCAGTTCAACGCCGGTAACTACGCGGCCGCGATTGCAACGCTGCAAGCAACCGCATCGCAGAACGCTTCGAACGCCGCGGCGGCGTATTGGCTGGGACGCAGCTACTACGAAATCTTTGACTACGATAGTGCGATCACCCAGTTGGAGAGGGCAGTGTCCCTCGAACCCAAGAATTCCCTTTATCACCAATGGCTCGGACGCGCCGATGGTGGCAAGGCGGACCGTGACCGCAGTTTCTCTCTCGCAAAGAAAGTGAAAAAGGAGTTTCAGCAAGCTGTCACTCTTGACCCTTCGAATGTGCCTGCTCGGCGCGACCTGGAAGAATACTGCCTCGACGCCCCTTGGATCGCCGGAGGCAGCAAGTCCGAGGCGCTCGATCAGGTGGACGCGATTGCGGCGCTCGATCCCATCCAAGGCCACTTGGCTCGCGCCCTCTACTATCGCGAGGGCCTCAAGAAGCTTGCTGACGCGGAAAGCGAGATTCGCCAAGTTCTGAGTGCCAAGCCAAAGACAGCCGATCCGTATTTTGAAGTAGCCAATTTCTTCGAAACTCAGAATAAACCGGCGGACATACAAACTGCTCTCCAGTCAGCTTCCGAGGCGGCGCCCAATGATCCGCGGCTTGCGTTCTATCGAGGCGTCGCTGGTGTGCTCGCCAGTGCGAATTTGCCCGTTGCAGACGAGGATTTAAAGGCTTACCTCGCAACCACACCGGAACGCAGCGATTGGCCTTCGCACGGGGCGGCTCGCAAGTGGCTGGGCAGGCTCTATGAAGCTCAGGGCAAACCCGCCGAGGCGGCCGAACAGTATCGCGCTGCGCTCCGGCTAGAACCAAAAAACAAAGATGCGCGAGCGCGGCTCGAGCGGCTTGAAAAGTCTTCACCTTAAGCCGCCTCTTTGGCGGCGGCCCAGTTCCTTGGAAATTGAATTCCCACGTTAGATGGCCATCGCGCGCAACGCATCGGCATTCTGGGGCGAGACGTGGAAGCTCGCCATGCAAGCTCTCCGCGCCAACAGAATGCGTGCAATCCTCACCATGCTCGGCGTAGTGATCGGAAGTGCGTCGATCGTCCTGGTAGTGACAATAGCCCTCACCGGAAAGCAATACGCCCTCGCGCAGATCGAGGGCGTGGGCGCAAACCTGGTCTACGCCAATGTGATCGATTCCGCTGAACCCGGTGGCATGAACCTTACCGACCAAATTACACCTGCGGATTTAGAAGCTGTGAAGGAAGGTTTGTCACAACTAGTGACGGAGGTCGCGGGAACCAACGCCCAGCAGTTGACGGTGTCGATGAACGGCCAGGAACGGCCCATAGATTTGGTGGGCGTTACGCAGGGTTATCAGGCGATCCACAACCTTGCAATCGTACGCGGCCGCTATTTCGACGAATCCGATTTGGCGGCGCGCAGCAAGGTTTGCTTGATTACGGAAGATCTCGCGCGCCGCGTTTTTCCCTTCGAAGATCCCGATGGAAAGCAGATTAGCGCCGGCGAACTCCACTTCACCGTGATCGGAGTATTCCGAGAGCGTCTCGCCGTCCTGGGCCCGACGGAAATTACCAGGGACTCGGCCATCGTCCCCTTCTCTTTGCTGCGTTATTACACGGGCACCGATTATTTTGCGACGCTCTACGCCAAAGCCGTCCGGCCAGACGATGTGCCGACCCTCACGCAGCAAATGAAGGAGATCATCCAAAGTCGCCATCGTCCTGGAGCCCAATATCGAGTGCAAAACCTCAGCGGCATACTGGAGACTGCAACAGCGATCGCTCTGGCGCTCACCGTTATTCTCGTTTTAATTGCGCTGATCGCTCTGGCGATTGGCGGAGTTGGAATCATGAACATCATGCTTGTAACGGTTACTGAGCGAACCCGCGAAATCGGGATTCGCAAAGCCATCGGCGCGTCGGGTGACGCCATTCGCTACCAGTTCCTGATGGAAGCGATGGCCATCAGCGGGACCGGAGCGCTTGCTGGAATACTGATCGCCGTTCTGATTCCCGTCCTGCTTCGCCTGTTGTTGGGATTCTTTCCGGATACCCAGGATATCAGAGTGCCCATATCATGGCTCTCCGTGGTTCTAGCGTTCGTAGTATCTTGCTCTACGGGCTTGATCTTTGGCTATCTGCCCGCGAATCGGGCGGCGAGACTTCAGCCGACGGAGGCACTGCGCCATGAATAGCTTTGGGAATCGCAGTGAGGATCGAATCAGTTGTCGCACAAACTGCGGGCTTGTGTTGGCCGCTTGCCTCGCCCTCTTTTTTGCGGCCCCCTCCCGCGGCCAGGATGCTTCTACTTTGACCCTCCGTCAAGCAGTGACGCTGGCGCTTCAAAATAGCCGCGACGTGAAACTCGCACAGGTGCAGTACAACGTGGCTTTAGGCGAGGTCCGGGTGAACCGCGCTGCATTCTTGCCGAATCTCTACACAGGTTCAGGGGCGGCATACACCCACGGCTTTCCATCGTTGCCGGGAGGGCACGCCCCTGCCGTCTTTGAACTGGACTACACGCAGAGCGTGTTCGATCCGGTGCTCAAGGCTCAGCAGCGCGCCGCGGAAGAAAGGGCCGAAAACCAGAAGATCGAGCTTGATCGTACACGCGATGATGTCATGGTCCGCACCGCAACTGCGTATCTCGAGCTTGCCAAAGTGCGGCATTCCGTCGGTCTGATGCGCTCCGAAGAAGCCAGCGGAGAAAAAATTCTCGAGGTCGTCCGCGAAAGAGTCGCCGCGAACCAGGAGTTGCCAATGGAGGGAACGCGAAGCCAATTGGCCCTTGCTCGCATCCAGGAACGCATCGTCAAGCTGGAAGATCGGGAAGAGATACTCGACCAACAGATCCGCGACCTCACTGGCATTCCAGACAGTCAGTCTCTTCAGGTCGCAGCCGAAGACCCAGGATTTACTGCGCAGCTTGCCACCGACGTGGCAGCCGTCCAGTCCGAATCGCAAATGGTTAGCCTTGCCGTGCAGAATGACCGCACCGTGGCCGAGGCCGAGCACGAGCGCAAGGCGCGAGAGGACATTTTCCACGGCGCGCGCTTGAGTTACTGGCCCACCGTCGAATTGGTCGGCCAATACGACATTCTGAGCAAGTTCAATAACTACGGCGAGTTCTATAAAACCTTTGAGCGCAACAATGTCAACGTCGGCGTTCAGATCACGATTCCGATCTTCGCGGCCAAGACTTCCGCCGAGGTCGCGCTTGCAAAAAACCAGCTCGCCGAGGCCCAGCTCAACCTTGGCAACAAGCGGCAGGAAGTTCGCTCGGACGTTCAACAGAAAGCCCGCAGCGTGCGCGAGCTCGACGCCACACATGAAGTGGCCCGCCTCGACCTCCAATTGGCCCAGGAAACCGTGCAGGTCGAACAAGCTAAGTTTGATCAGCAGCGGATCACGCTCCAGGAGATCGAGCAGGCTCGGCTGGACGAGAACGATAAATGGGTCGCTTTCCTGGATGCCGATTTCGCTCGCCAGCAGGCTCAGCTCACCCTACTGGAGGCCACCGGCCAATTGGCAAAAGTCCTTCCGTAGCAACAAATCCAGAGAAATATTGGGCGCATTCTTGAAATCGAGTAGAATTAACTGGATGTTCGAACTGTTGCATTCCCGGCTCTGAGGGTGGTGAAAAGATGTCCTCGGTAATGAAAACGCTGTTCCTGAATCCGCCGAGCTTTGAGAAGTTTGATGGCGGCGCCGGTTCTCGCTGGCCCGCGACCCGGGAGATAGAGTCTTACTGGTACCCGGTCTGGCTCTCTTATCCCGCTGGCATGCTGCCCGGGAGCCGTTTGCTCGATGGCCCCCCTCATCACATCACTCCGTCTGAGGTTGTGACCACCTCGAAAGACTACGATTTCGTCGTGCTGTTCACCTCCACCGTTGGTTTTTACAGCGATCTGCGCATGGCCCGCGCCATGAAAGAGCAGAAGCCCGATATCAAAATCGCTTTTGTTGGTCCGCACGTGCAGATCAAGCCTGCCGAAAGCCTGCTGGCCAGCTCCGATCTCGACTTTGTGGTGCGGGGCGAATTTGACCACGCCGTAGTGGAATTTGCGCAAGGCAAACCCATCTCAGAGATTGGCAACGCCAGCTACGTAAAAGACGGCAAGGTAATCCACAATCCGTCGCGCCCGCTGATGCAGACGGAAGAGCTTGACGCCCTGCCATTCGCCACCGACGTCTATCAGAACAATTTGACGATTGAGAAATACAACGTGCCGTTCCTGCTGCATCCGTTCGTTTCCTTCTACACGGCGCGCGGTTGTCCGGCCTTGTGTACGTTCTGCCTGTGGCCGCAAACGCTTTCGGGCCACGCCTGGCGCACGCGGTCGGTCGAAAGCGTTGCGCGCGAGTTCAAGCAGGCGCACAAGATGTTCCCTCAAGCAAAGGAATTCTTCTTTGACGACGATACGTTCAATATTCGCAAAGATCGCGTTGTGGCGCTCTGCAAGGAATTCGAGCCTGTCGGGTTTCAATGGTCCTGCACGGCCCGCGTGCACGGTGATTACGACACGCTGAAAGCCATGGCCGACGCTGGTTGCCGCCTCCTCATCGTCGGCTTCGAATCCGGCGATGCTCAAATTCTGAAAAATATCAAGAAGGGCCAGACGCTCGAGATGGGCCGCAACTTCGTGAAGAACTGCAAAAAGGTCGGCATTCGCGTCCACGGTGATTTCATCATCGGCCTTCCCGGCGAGACGAAAGAAACCATCGAGAAAACCATCAATTTCGCGAAAGATCTCGACTGCGAAACAATTCAAGTTTCCATGGCCCACGCCTATCCCGGCACCGAGCTGTACGATCAGGGAACTCGCGAAGGCTTCCTGGCCGGCGAAGCCATCACCGATATTGGCGGTCACCAGCTTCCTCACCTCGAATATCCCGGCCTTTCCAAGGAGTACATGGTCGAGTCCGTCAACCGCTTCTACGACAGCTACTATTTCCGGCCCAAGGTCGCTTGGCGCATCGTTCGCGACGCACTGTGGGACGGGCACGAGCGCAAGCGCCTCTATCATGAGGCCGTAGATTTCATGAAGCTCCGCGCTGACCGCATCAAAGTGGCGCGCGCCCGCAAGGGCGTCGACAAAAAGGCTCTTGTCACGGTTCCGCCGATGGATAGGGCCTCCGGAGTTGGTGAGTCGCAAGGCGCATGACGTCGGCGCAGGGCCTCCATCTCAAAACCATCGCTCTGATCGTCATCATGATCTCCGTCGCCCCTCTCGGCGACATTTTTCTCGGCAAGGGCATGAGGCGTCTTCCCGCGATGGTCAGCTGGGCGCCGGATCACCTTTTTCGTTTTTTCTTCCGCGCGTTCACAACCGGCACCGTCTGGATTGGAATCGGACTCCTCCTCGCCTATTTTATCGCCTACCTTCTGGTCCTTTCCTGGGCGGACTATAGCTATGTCCAGCCCGCTTCCTCCGCATCCTACGTGCTGATCGCCCTGCTGGCGCACTTCGTCTTGCGCGAGACCATTTCGCCCGTGCGCTGGCTCGGAGTTGCGGTCATCTGCACCGGAGTGTTCGTCGTCGGCCACACGCATCCGCAAACGCCGGAGCACCATTCGTGGTGACCCAGGCCATTCTCTATATCCTCATCGTTTTCGTCGGCACCGGCGGCGAGCTTTACGTTTCGCGCGCAATGAAAACCATCGGCGAAGTGACGGACTTTCGTCCTCATGCGGTCGCACGCGTGGTAGGGCGCGCTATGGCGCTCCCGCGAATGTGGACCGGAATTGCCCTGATGGCAGTTGCGTTTTTCGCGCTGCTCGGGATGCTGTCGCTCGCCAAAGTCAGCTTCGTGTTTCCGTCGACGGCCCTCAGTTACGCTGCGGGTGCGCTCGGGGGAAGGTTTTTTCTCAACGAGCGAGTGACCCCGCAGCGCTGGTTCGGCGTCTTGCTGGTCTGCGTCGGTGTAGCGCTCGTGTTTATCGGCAACGGATAGAGCGCGAAGGGTTGCCTGATGACGCTTTGGACGGCGATTCGCGATGTTTTTCTCCTTCTTTCTCTCGCGCCTTTCGCCTACTACCTGCTCGCCATTTTCGCCGCGTGGCGATTCTTTCCCGGCGCAGGTTTCGCACCCGCCGTCACTCTTCCCAACCCCCCTCCGGCTGTCAGTATCCTGAAGCCCATTTACGGACTGGACCGCGAAACATACGAAAACTACGCCAGCTTTTGCCGGCAGGATTATCCCCAATTCGAAATCCTGTTCTGCGTGTCGGATGCCGGGGATCCCGCGATCCGAGTGATCGAAAACCTGATCCGCGATTTTCCCAAGCGCTCCATTCGCCTGCTCATTGGCTCCGAGCCTTTGGGCGCGAGCGACAAAGTCAATAAGCTGGTGCGCATGGCCCGCGAGGCCAAGCATGAAATCCTAATCGTCAGCGATAGTGACGTCCGCGTCGGACCGAATTTCCTGCGGGCCATCGCCGCGTCTTTTGCCGACCACAAGATCGGCGGAGTCACCTGTCTTTATCGCGGCTTGGTCGAAGAATGCTTCGCCGCCACACTCGAAGCTCTAGGCAACAGCGCCGACTTCGCGCCGGGCGTGCTGGTCGCGTGGCTCCTCGGCAATCGCGCGCTCGATTTCATGCTCGGTGCCGTGATGGCTACCACCAAAAAGCATCTTGCCGAAATCGGCGGTTTCGAATCCTTGGTTGATTATTTCTGTGACGACTACGAACTCGGCAATCGCCTCGCAGCCCGCGGCCATCGCATCAAGCTCAGCAGATTCCCCGTTTCCATCGTCTATCCTTGCGAGAGCTTGCCTGCTGCCTTTCGCCACCAAGTTCGCTGGAATCTCAGCATTCGTTACTCGCGCCCCTGGGGACATTTCGGCCTTCTTTTCTCGCAAGGTTTGGCGTGGACCGTGCTCGCCGCCATCTTGGCGCCTTCAGCGGCCATTGCCGCCGCGTATGTTGCTGCCTATGTGCTTCTCCGCGGAGCGGTGGCCTGGGTCGTCGGCGCGTGGGGAATGCATGATCGTCTTGTGCGCCGCGGATTCTGGGCCCTTCCTGTGCGTGATGCCTTTGCCTTCATCGTCTGGCTCGCCAGCTTTTTCCCGCAGCGCATTCACTGGCGCGACCAGGAGTTCCTCGTTCGCAACAAGCGCCTCGTTGCAGTTCCGTCGGCTCGGCGGCTGTAGCTCCGGTTTTGCAGTCGGGCGGTTCGGATCGTACTTTTCGACGATTTATCGTCCTTCCGGAGGGTTCACCGTAGACGATTTTTCTTTACACCAACAGGTACTTGCGCGAAACCACCCCCCGGTGTAAAGATTTTCTCCGTACCCTCGGACTACGTAATCACGATTCTCTTTCCCGCCGTCATACTTGGTTGACTAACGTCTCTTCCGCGCTTAGGCTGCTACCGTTCTTTCCGGTCCATGGGAGGCTTTATGGAATCCAAAGGGATCCTCACGGTTGCTCTAAGCTTGCTCGCTGCCGTCGCCACATGCGGACAAACGCAGGCGCCGCCGTTGCCGCCGGCTCCCGCAAACGCCCCTCCGCCCTCGCTGCAAGCCAACGCCGATCCCGGCTATGACGCTGTTATTGCCGCCTGCAAAAATCCCCCGCGCAAGATGCCCCCGATCCATTTCCCCGCCTCCGGGCCGCCTCCGCGTGACGTAACCATCACCGCAATTCCGGGCGTCATCGCCGCAGACGAGCAATGGAAATTCCTCTGGCAAGACGCGGGTAACAATGGCGATGGCATCGTCGGCACCAAAGACGGCGGCCTACTGATCGCACAGAACGATAAAGCCGACGTCGTGAAACTTGATCGCAACGGCAAGCCTTCAGTCGTCTACACCAATACCCACACTGGCGGCTCCCTTTCCATGAACGCGAACGGCGCGCTCTTCATTGTCGAACGCGGATTGCATCCTGCCATTTGGGAGCTTTCGCCCAAGCACCAGCTCCTCGCCGACAAGTATCAGGGCGATTCGTGGGATTGTATCGGCGGAGTCCTCAACGATCTTTCGGCTGACAAAAAAGGCGGCGCCTACTTCACCATGGGCGGGCTTTTTTACGCCAGTCCTTCCGGCGTGGTCACCAAATACGGAGAAAATCTTTTCACCAACGGCATCATCCTCAGTCCCGATGAAACGAAGCTTTACGTAACCAATAGAAATACCGTCGTCGTCTTCGATGTCCAGCCGGATGGCTCGCTCACCAATCAGCGGGATTTCGCCAAGCTCCAGGAGAAAACGAATGGTGATGGCAGCACCGTCGATTCTGAGGGACGCGTCTACGTCACCACAGACCCCGGCGTGCAGGTCATTAGTGCGGATGGCAAGTGGCTCGGATTGATCCCCACTCCGCGCGAGGTAATCAGCCTCTCCTTCGGGGGCGCCGACAGGAAAACACTCTTCGTTCTGGCCCGCGGCGCCGTCGATTCCAGCGGCAAACAAATCGGCAACGCCGCCCAGGTCTACTCAATTCACATGATCGCCCAGGGCTACAAAGGCCGTCCCAAATAAACGTGAAGAGCCACCTGAGAGGACGTCCATGGACATGCCTTCAATGAAATTGGCGCGAGTGATCCTGTTCACCGCGCAGATGGATGCGATGGCGGAGTTCTACGGACGAGTGCTCGGCTTAAAGCACGTTACAAATGAGAAAGGTTGGCGGGAGTTTGCGGCAGGCGGAGCGCGAATCGCGTTGCATTCCGGTCCGTCATCGCCGGGACGCAAGGGTCCGAAAATTGTGTTCTACGCTAAGGATGTTGCCGCCCTGCGCGAAACCTTGGTGGCGCGAGGCGCCAAGCTGGGGCAAGTCCGGCAAGGGGAAGTGTTTTGCCTTTGCGACGGCAAGGACCCGGACGGAAATCCTATCCAATTATCCGACCGCTGAAATCACCCTTGGGGTCGCGCTGGTTTCTCGCGGGGCTGGGTCGCGAGTGCGATACACAGCTAAGAAGCTCTCATCTGTGATTCGCGATTATACGTATCCTTGGCCACTTGCGCGGCGGCAGTAATGGCGTGCTTCTGGTGGTCCATTGCTTCTCTGCCGCGTTCGGCCACTTCGTTCGCAACGTTGCTCAGCTCTCGTACGCGCTTCTTCGCATAGCGGCGTCCATCTTCCGCTTTTTCGGAGAGCATTTCTCGCACCTCATCGCCTGACCTCGGCGTCAGAAGCATAGCAACCACCGCTCCTACTCCAAGACCTGTGACGAACGAAACGATTTTCATGGTCCACCTCCTTACTGAAACGCTAAGCACGCAGAGCGCGGACTGCAATGGGGAATATCCTGTAGGCGTTTCACCGCTCACGTATCTATCTGAACTTCTTAGCTTTGCCCAAATCGATGGGTACAATAAATTAAGCGGCCTCTCTCCAACAATCCTCCCAATTCGAATCTGACGTCTTTAAGAACGCCGCGGCCCACGATCCAAGTTTTCAGAACCAGGTTTTGGCCTTGTAGCGCTGATAGTCGTCGCCAAATTTTTCAGCGAGCACTTTCTCTTCTTGGCGCGTGCGGGCTATCTGCAGGGGAATCAGAACGATAAAAACTAGCAGCCATATCGGCTGAAGGTAGAGCAAAACTCCCGCGACAAAGAGTCCGCCGAAGACGTAGATTGGGTTCCGGATGCGCGAGTAAAGGCCGGTAGTGACAAGTTTTTGCGCCTTGGCCCTGATGGAGAATGCCCCGCCAAGCTGAATGCGCGCGATCACAAACAACACCAACGACGGAATGGCGATGGCGGTGCCGGCGATCTTTAGCGGCGTCCAAGTCTGATGCGATGTAGCGATGAAGTAGGCGCCGCCGCCGAACGCAAAAAGAGCCACAAGAAGCGAGATGACGTTCAGTTTCATGCCGTCGAGCCGCTCAGAATCCAAAACCAGCCGTGATAAACTAATCGGAACATCGTAAACCGGCTGGGAGGTCGTACAATTGGCAGTACATCAGATTCTGGATCTGATTATCCTGGTTCGAGTCCAGGCCTCCCAGCCAATCTCCTCATCGTTCTGCTGACGTTAACCACCCTTATTGCACGGTAACCTGAACGGTCGCAGAGCGCGTCAGTGTTCCGGATGTCGCCGTAACCGTCAGTGTATAGTTGCCCGCCGGTGTTGACGATCCTTTTGTTGATGATCCGCACGCGGCTAAGCCGATCGCACTTAGCAACAGAACTGCAGCAAGCGTCAAACCGATTGGGCGCAGCTTGCGCAATCCGGGAGCAAGCAACCCTACGGCCATCAGCATGAGCGTGGCGAAAGACGCCACCAGCGCGAACAACCGCAAATCTGCCGGAGACCGAGTCGACGGATACCTCACAGGACCCGCCATCGCCTTTCCGGTTGTTGTCAGAGTAAGGGCTACAGTCGTCGTGGTAGCTGAGGGCGTGATCGAGCTCGGAGTCACGGTGCAAGTCGATAAGTCGGGCGCGCCCGAGCACGTAAGGGAAATCAGCTGGTTGTAGCCTCCAACCGATGTCACCGTCAGCTGCGAATTCGCTGAACTTCCCGGTTCGATGGGTGAAACCGCCGATAGACTGAGCGAGAAGTCTTGCCCGGCCCCCTGCAATGTAATCACTTGAGGACTTGATGCCGCGTTGTCCGAGATCGTAACGGTGGCCGTGCGCGCGCCGCTCGCCGTTGGTGTAAATGTCGCGCTGATCGAGCAGTGCGCCCCGGCAGCGATAGGAGAGGTACACGTATTGGAAGCCGTAAAGTCGCCGCTGTCGGCGCCACCCGCGACAATGCCACTAATGGTTAGCGGCGCGTTGCCGTTGTTTGTCAGCGTCACCGTTTGCGAGGCGCTGGTTGAGCCCACTCCCGCTCCGGAATACGTCAAGTTCGTCGCTGAGAGATCAGCGGTCGGTTGCAGCAGTCCCTGCCCCGATAAAGTAATGGATTCGGGACTATCCAGCGCGTCATCCGTCAGTGTGACAGCGGCGTTTCGGACCCCTACCGCACCGGGAGTGAACGTCACATTGATCGTGCATGTATCGTGAACGACTACCGTTGCACCGCACGAGCTCGCGGGAGCTAAAGTGAAATCCCCGGCGTTTGTCCCCGTCACAACGATGCTGGCAATATTCAGCGTTACATTTCCGGTGTTTGTAAGCGTTACGGATTGAGGCGTGCTAGCCGTCCCTTGTGTCTCGCCGGGGAACGTAATTGTCGTAGCGGAAAGCCTAACGGCTGGCGCATTCACGCCGGTGCCCGTCAATCCGACCGCCTGCGGGCTGCCAGGAGCATCGTCGGACAAGCTCAGCGTGCCGCTACGAGCCCCTACAGCGCCCGCCGTGAAAGTCACATGCACCGTGCAGACCGCGCTTGAGGCCAAAGTGGTCCCGCAGTCCGTTGTGTCCGAAAAATCGCCGCTGTTCGTGCCCGCGAAACCAATCGTTGTGAACGTCACAGTCTGCGAAGTGGAATTCGTGATCGTGAAATCCTGTGCAGCGGAGGCCGCCCCAACCGCCTGGTTTCCAAAGTCGAAGCTGCCAGGAGAGATCGACAAGGTTGGAATGAGGATTTCCACAGTGCTGGAAGAATTGTCGGACACCGCGATTCCCAATCCGCCGCCGGTGTTGAAGTTGCCAACCGCCACTTCGAAGGGGAAATTCGCGTGAGGAAATGCTACCTGTTGCGTTGCCTGGAAAGTCCCGTCGCCATTGCCCAAAATAATTCCTATCTCGGCCGTGTCCGACGCAATAGCCAAATCCATCTTTCCGTCCGCGTTGAAATCTCCCGCACCAACTGTGATTGACCTTAGCCCTACTGGGATCGCTTGGGCTGGAAGAAAAGTTCCGTCTCCGACCCCAGCCAGAAAGTAGAGATTGTTGTCTACTTGGCTTGTGGCGATCAGGTCAAGCTTGCCATCGTTATTGAAGTCAGCGATCGCGACATCCGATCCCCTACTGCCTGCCGTATAGTTTTGCACGGGCTGGAACGTGCCATCGCCCACTCCCAGCAATACCGAAATGCTCGGACCAAACCAATCACCTGCCACGAGATCGAGATTGCCATCTCCGTCCAAGTCCGCTGTGCGGATAAAGATCGGATTGCTATTCACACCATACGAAACGGCTGGTTGAAATGTTCCGTCTCCATTCCCCAGCAAAACGAATATTTGGCCGGAGAAGTAATCTGCAACTGCGAGATCCAATTTGCCGTCCCTATTGAAGTCTCCGGCCACCGATCCGTAGTTACCGAACCCTGCGGCGGTTGATATGGGAGCTTGAAATGTTCCATCTCCATTGCCTAGCAGTATGGAAATCCCGACGTTCGATTCGAATCCCACGGCCAGGTCGGGCTTGCCGTCGCCATTGAAATCACCCACTGAGACGCTGAACGGAGAATTGGAAACCGAGATGTTTTGAGCCGCTTGGAAGGTTCCATCTCCGTTGCCCATGAAGATGGAAATGGTGTTGCTACCGTAGTTCGCAACTGCCAAATCGGTCTTCCCATCCAAGTTAAAGTCGCCTTGCGCCATACGATAGGGATTCGACCCAGGAGTTAATGTCGAGGTAGAAAAATTCAACGAAGCGGTGGTTGTCCCCACCGGTAGAAACGCAATATTGGAAACGATGCCCGTTGGGCCGGCGCTTGAAACCGTCACCCATCCCGTGCCGCTGCTGGCGGTCAAGGCTGCGGGAACCACGGCTGTAAGCCGTGTCGCGGAAACATAGGTGGTCACAAGAGCCGTACTGCCCCACTTGACGACGGAAGCAGCGACAAAGTTGTCGCCATTCACGGTGAGCACCAAATCTGCCCCGCCAGGCGCCACAGAAATTGGAGAGAGAGTCCCGATAAATGGAACCGGGTTAGGCGGAGTGGCCCGCGCAACGGATGCAGACATACCCAGAAACACAATCACTAATATCCTGAGAGACATTCTGCTCGCGCTGCTCAGCAACTTGATCATCAGATTCCTCTTTCCGGAGTTCGGGGATTCACACCCCCACACCACCGCCGAGTGTCACGGCGTTCTTCATAGCAATTTTTCCGGAAGGGGTTCCCTACAATAGAAATTACTCTGTGATTTCCTGTGGCCCGCCCAAGTCCCCGTACCCTTATCGCACGAACTGCTCCGCACCGTAATGCGGCAACTACGCAGAGGTGCTGTACTGCTTACTAGTTGCTACGACCCGTCAGTGTGTTCTGCGAAACACTGAAGCGGCGATCAGAACAAAACGGAAGGCAGGTATGCGCCAGCCGGTTCGTTGTAAAGGCCCATGGTCATCAACGTCAGCGGCTGGATAACGCGTAATCCGTTATCAAGGCACCAGCGAAACAGTGCGGCGTTGCGAGTGGGGACAAGAATTCCCGGCCCCTGAAACTGGCTGGCAGCGGCAGTCAACGCTTGCAAGTCTTCATTGCTCTCGCCCACTGCGTGGCCGAAAAAGCCTGCCGAAGAAGCGTAGGCTCTCACACGCCCTTCCGACTCGGCGACCACGGCCGTTCCCTGTTGAATTGCATCACTTAATTCGCCTCCCCGATCGTGCCCGTGGACTCGCAGACACAGATCATCGCAAGCAGCGAGGTCTCCCGCCTGCGCTGCACGAATGCGATAACCGGGCGGGATTTTCTCAATCGCAGAGCCCTGCATGCAAGCCAGCGGCTCTCGCACCGCGAAGCCAAGCTTCGCATAGAGCGAGAGCGAGCGATTGTGGTACGCCGCTTGCACCAGCCGGATTCCCGCGAACTTTCGCTCGACTGCACGCGCCATAACCGCTTCCATCAGTTGTCGGCCCGCCGCCCGATTCTGCTCCGCGGGGTCAATCGAAATCGGCCCGACCCCCGCAATTGTTGTGCGCTCGTCCAAACAGTTGCTTCCGATCACCTTTCCATTCACTTCAGCGACCACGCAGAAAAATCCCGGATGCGAGAACATCGCCGAAAGGGCGCCGATAGGACGCTCTGGAGACGGAAAATCGCTAGGGAAATTGTGCCGGGCGGACAGACTGCCAAACGCTTCGTAACAGATCCTTCCGCACACCTCGGCGTCGGCTGGTTTTGCACGCCGAACGACGAGCGACTCGTGCTTGGCGACGAATGCTTCCGACTGTGTTGCCATGATGCTTACCTCCTGCTGAAAATCCTAATTAGAAAAAGACAAGAAGAACTCTGCCGCTACTGCTTGGCGTAGAGCGGCCCGAAAGCCCGAGCCAGCATGACCGCCATCAGCAAACCTCCAGCTCCCAAAACGAGCGCATCGCAGATGCTGCGGATGTGGAACTCCCCGACATGGGCTACAAGAAAATATCCGACTACCGCATTCAGCGTGCCCCAGAGCACGTTCACCATCGGCGACGACAATCCCTTGCCCGGAGGAGAAGCGAATGGACTGGGAAATGACCGGCCGGATACGCCGCTGACAAAGTGCGGAAC
Source organism: uncultured Acidobacteriota bacterium (assembly GCA_963723845.1). GTDB lineage: Bacteria > Acidobacteriota > Terriglobia > Acidiferrales > UBA7541 > Palsa-295. The sequence goes on along the minus strand of CAVRSO010000022.1, from coordinate 2,843 downwards.
GGCATTGACCAGGAAAGCGCCGCCGAAAAAGTAAGCGACGTAGAAATACCAGCGCACGGCTCCCTCCTTTGCTGCGGATGATAGCACGTGGCACAGGCACTCTTGCCTGTGCTGGGTAACTCGAGGCAACTGGTAAGCCACACCCAAAAGTAGCCGTGTCAAGCAGCGTATGCTTGCGCACACCGATTCGGCATGCAATCATGCCGCGGTCAACCTTCTCGCACAGGGGGAGTCCGTGAACCTTCGAATCGCGCTATCGGTTTGCCTCGCGTTGCTCATCGCGGCATTTCTTCCAGTCGCCACCTCCGCTCAAACATCTTGTGAATCTCTGGCGAATCTCACGCTGACGAACGCGACCATCACTTCGGCAGCGTCCGTGGCCACAGGAAGCTACAAACCTCCTGCAACGCCGGGTCTGCCGCCGCCCACGAAACCTCTGCCGGACTTCTGCCGCGTAGCGGGCATCGCGAAACCGACCAGCGACTCCGAAATCCATTTCGAGGTTTGGCTTCCAGCCTCAGGCTGGAACGGAAAATTCGAGCAGGTGGGCAACGGCGGATTTGCAGGCATGATCCCGTTTGCCAGCATGGCAGTACCGCTGCTTCATGGATACGCCACAGCAGCCACGGACGATGGCCACCTCAACGGCCCCAACCAGACTTGGGCTATAGGGCATCCGGAGAAAGTCGCCGACTTCGGCTATCGGGCCGTGCACGAAACTGCGGTTCAAGCCAAAGCCATCGTGCGCGCGTTTTACGGCAAGGATGCGCGCCGCAATTATTTCGTCGGCTGCTCGGAGGGCGGGCGTGAAGGGCTAACCGAGGCGCAACGATATCCGAAAGATTTTCATGGAATCGTTGCCGGCGCGCCGGCGATTCACTGGGATACGCTGCAGCTTCGAGGAGCCTGGGATGCGCTCGCCCTCTTAGAGACTCCGGCCAGCTACATTCCACCGGCCAAATTGCCCATTCTCCAAAATGCTGCGATCACTGCTTGCGATTCCATTGACGGCGCGAAAGACGGCTTTATTGAAAATCCCGAGCTATGCCATTTCGATCCGGCAGTGATTCAGTGCAAAGGCGACGACGCATCGAACTGTTTGACCTCGGGCCAAGTCCAGGCCGCGGAAAAGATTTACGATCCGATGAAGAATTCGCAAACCGGAGCGGTCATCGGCCCAGGTTTCTCGCCCGGCGTCGAAGCGTTTCCTGCGAATTGGCCCGTATGGATCACCGGGTCGAGGGCGCCGCAGTTGGGAATTGGCAATCTATTCGCGACTTTCTTTTTCCGCGACATGGTGTACGAGAACCCCAAATGGGACGTTCAGTCATTGAGTCTCGATAAAGATATAAAGGCGGCAGACGATAAGTTCGGCGCCACTCTGAATTCGGACAGTCCGAATCTTCGTGCCTTTAAGGCCCAGGGAGGCAAGCTGATCCAATATCACGGCTGGGGTGATGCGGCCATTCCGCCGCAGGGCAGCGTCGATTATTTCGAAGCAGTGCAAAAAACGATAGGCAACACAAAAGGCTTTTATCGTCTGTTCATGGTGCCGTCGATGTCGCACTGCGCGGGCGGTCCCGGTGCCACGATATTCGGAAACGCTGGCGGAATGGAACCGCCGGAAGAAGATGCCGACCATGATGTCGTGCTGGCGCTTGATCGGTGGGTTGAAAAAGGCGTGGCGCCTGATCACATCATCGCCACCGGATTCGTCGGCAACAGTCCCGCGAAAGGCGTCAATATGACGCACCCCGTGTGCCCATATCCGCAAATTGCGCATTACAAGGGGACCGGAGACACCAAAGACGCCGCGAACTTCGCGTGCGCAGCGCCGCCGAAAAAATAGATTCGCCAGTGGCCGGCGACGCAGAGTAATTATTCTATTGCTGTAGCATCTTTTCTCGCCGAAATCGTCCTGTTCTTGCACGTGCTTTGGTGCGCCTGGATTTTGCTGGGCTGGGTAGCGACGCGCGGCCGCCGCCTTCTGCGCACTCTTCACATCGCTTCACTCGCCTACGCCATCGTGATCGAATTGGTTCCTTGGCCGCCATGCCCTCTCACCGTCGCCGAATCCTGGCTTGAAGCTCGCGCAGGCGTCGAACCCGCGCGCGGCCCGTTTCTCCTGCGGATTCTCGACGCAGTCGTGTATCCCAATCTGCCCGAATGGCTCGTCGTTGGCGGCGCGGTCCTTGTTTGCGTGGCCATCCTCTCTGTGTACCTCCGCCGCTATCTCCACCGGACCGCGCAGGGTCACTGGTAGGAGACATGCATCCGCGCAATGCCTGAAAGTCTTGACACCACGCCACTGACAGAGGTAGTTTCGCCCACAATCCGTGACCCCCGAACACTTTCCGATGTAAAGGAGACTCCGCATGATGAAGCCCGTGATTCTGGTGGGCGCGTTGCTCGCCTCATTGTCCGTGTCCGGCGCCGTTCTTACCGCACACGCTCAGGCCAGCACCGCCGCGACCGACAAAGCAGCCATCGAAGCGCTCGAACAGAGCTACAACGATGCATTCAACTCGAAGAACGTGAACGCTATCATGGCGTGCTACGCGCCAGGCAAGGGCTTGTTTGTTTTCGACGCCGTACCTCCGCGCGAATACCCCAGTTGGGATGCTTACAAGAGGGACTGGGAGGGCCTGCTTGCCGCTTACCCGGGTCCCGTTTCCAATGCCATCTCGGAGCAAAGCATCACCGTCGTCGGGCCAGTTGCTTACGGACATAACATCCAGAACACTCATCTCACGGCGAAAGACGGTTCGCACACGAACGTTGTTATTCGCGTGACGGATGTCTACCGCAAGATCAAGGGAAAGTGGCTGATCGTTCAGGAACAT